>NZ_JAXQPQ010000004.1:0-449979 GCF_034427535.1 Enterobacter sp. A103 | reverse complement strand
GTCGCCGCCCAGCACGATGGTCTGCGGTTTTAAATATTCGCCGTACGCGCGGCCAATGCGCCACGCGATGTCTTCATTCAGCTCTTCGCCCAGCTTGCCGCGAATATCGTAGGCTTTAAAACAGGTTAATTTTTCCATGATGACCCCTTTTTCAGGCAACAGTCGGCCCTGACCACGTAATGGCCAAATTGATTTTTTTGTCATTCGCAGGCCCGGTAAGCGCAGCGCCACCGGGCATAATGCAGAGTGCTACACCCGCCCGTAGCGGTCCTGGAAGCGCACGATATCGTCCTCTTCCAGATACGAGCCGGAGCGCACCTCAATTAAGTCGAGAGGAATTTTCCCCGGGTTCTCCAGGCAGTGCGTCGCCCCCAGCGGAATATAAATGGACTCGTTTTCACCCAGCAGTTTGACTTCACCGTCGATGGTGACTTTAGCGGTACCCGCAACCACCACCCAGTGCTCGGCGCGGTGATGGTGCATCTGCACCGACAGCCCCTCGCCCGGCTTCACGGTGATGCGTTTCACCTGGTAGCGATCACCGGAGTCAATGGAGTCATATTTCCCCCACGGACGGTAGACTTCGCGGTGAATATGGTGCTCGTGACGGCCATCGGCCTTGATCTGCTCCACCACTTTTTTAACGTCCTGCACGGCGTTACGGTCGGCAATCAGCACGGCGTCCTTGGTCTGGACAACCACCAGATCCTTCACCCCGACCGTGGTCACCAGGCCGGATTCGGCGTAGACGTAGCTGTTTTCCGTTTTGTGGCTAATAACATCGCCGTGGTGGACGTTACCCTCCGGGGTATGGGCGCTGATCTCCCACAGGGAGGACCAGGAGCCGACATCGCTCCAGCCCGCATCCATAGGTACCACGACGGCGTCCGCCGTACGTTCCATCACCGCATAGTCAATGGACTCTTCCGGGCAGGCGAGGAACGCCTCTTCATCCACGCGGATGAAGTCGAGATCCGGGTCCACCACCGCCATCGCTTTCTCGCAGGCGTTCAGAATATCCGGGCGGTATTTGCGCAGCTCTTCCAGGTAGCGTCCGGCACGGAACAGGAACATCCCGCTGTTCCAGTAATATTCACCGCTGGCGACATACGCCTGCGCGGTTTCCAGATTCGGTTTTTCAACAAACTGCGCCACGTCAAACGCCACGCTGTCGCCTTCACCCGGCGTCACGCTGCCGCGACGGATGTAGCCATAGCCGGTTTCCGGCAGATCCGGCACGATGCCGAAGGTCACCAGCTTGCCGCTCTCGGCGTAAGGGATCGCCGCACGCACCGCGTCGCGGAAGGCGTCTTCCTGCTGGATAACGTGGTCTGCCGCCAGGACCAGCATCAGCGGGTCACAATCCGGGCTGCTGCGTTTTGCCGCCAGCGCCGCCAGGGCGATCGCAGGCGCGGTATTGCGTCCGGCAGGCTCCAGGATGATGTTTTCGGTGAGCTTATTCAGCTGGCGCAGCTGCTCGGCAACAATAAAGCGGTGCTGTTCGTTACAAATCACCACCGGGCTTTCACACTCCACGCCGTGCAGACGGTTTACCGTCGTCTGCAGCATGGTGAGATCCCCTTTCAGGCAGAGGAACTGTTTTGGATAGAGCACGCGGGACAGCGGCCACAACCGGCTACCAGAGCCACCAGCCATCACAACCGGATACAAAGTGGTTTGACTCATGATTTATCCCCGTATATCTGCAATAAATTGGCTCAGCACGTTCTCTTTCTCGAGCGTGCGTTCGGCATATTCACGTGCCACCGTGTTCACTTTTGGCATGGCAAGTGCCTTNGCTCAGCACGTTCTCTTTCTCGAGCGTGCGTTCGGCATATTCACGTGCCACCGTGTTCACTTTTGGCATGGCAAGTGCCTTCTCAATTCCGGTTACCAGCGCCGGGACCGATTCCGGCTCCACGCACACGGCAATCCCCGGATAGCTGTCGCACAGCTGGCCTAATTCTGTTTCGGCTTCTGCCGTGATCACCGCGTTACCGCCCACTGCCAGAATGTTGGTCAGCTTGGACGGCAGCACCGCGTCCGCGGCGCCGCGTTTTTGCACCACCAGATGGCAGTCGCCCATCTTCAGCAGCGCAGGCAATGCCTCGTAAGACTGAAGCGGGAAAAATTTCACGTTGGTCAGGCCACGTTCCCCGGCCATTTTTTCCAGCCGCGCCTTTCCACCGCCCTGCCCGACAATCACAAACGTCCACGGATGTTCACTCAGCAGCTGGGCCGCTTCAATCACGCTTTCCAGCCCCTGCTTTTCGCCGATGTTGCCTGAGTAAAGAATGATTTTTTGATCTTCAGGCAAACCGAGCTGCGCGCGCAGGGCCTGAGCGTCTTGCTCAGTTACATCGCGAAAACGCGCCACTTCGGACCAGTTCGGGAAGAAGATCACCTTCTCTGCCGGAACGCCCTTTTCCTGCGCCTTGTTCATCATCGAGCGCGAGATAGTCGAGACGTAATCAACGTTGTGCAGGCCGCTGCGCTCAAACGCGCTGGCGAGCTTCGCGACCTTGCCGCCTTTACTTTTGCCTGCCATCCCCAGGCCCAGCATGGCGTCAACTTCGTAATCCTGTATGTGCAGCAGAGTGCGCGCGCCGGAGAGTTTGCCCAGCAGGCGCATGCCCGGCGTGCAAAACAGCGTCGGCACCACGCCGATGATGCGATCCGGCTTCCAGCGACGCTGCGCCATCAGCGGGAAGAAACTGCTCAGGGCAAAGCTGCCCAGATGAAGTAACCGTTTCAGCGTTGAGGGCTGCTTAGGCACATACAGCGGGCAGCGCCAGACGGTCGCTGCACCCTCTTCGCGACGGTAGCGCCAGCTTGAGTAGCGCTCCCCGACTTTCCACTCCGGGTAGTACGGCGGCGCGGTAATGACCCGCACGTCATGTCCCTGGCTCGCCATCCACTCGACCATCTCGCCGGTGTATTTCCCGATGCCGGTTAGCTCCGGCGAGTAGTTGATTCCGTACACTAAAATTTTCATAAGCCCGGCACTCCGGACTGACGATCGGCCAGGAAATAGGCACGACTGTTGTCATGCACATTGTCGCTGGCAAGCAGCGCCTCTGGCGTCTGCCAGCGGTAGTCGTCATGCTGAGAATCAGGCAGACGCAGGTCTGCCTCACTCACCTTCAGGCGGAACCCCAGCACGATGTAGTGCGTGGTGAACCCGGTGCCTGAAAAGTTATCGTCATAGAAGTGCTGCCAGACCCCGTAAAACTGGCCCGCTGCCATCGGCAGCTGCAGGCCCAGTTCCGCCAGAGTGAGACGCTCAAACGCATCGCTGAGCCACTCATCCTTCTGCACGCGCCCGCCGGGCACGAACCAGAAGCCCTGTGCAGGACGGTTGGTTCGTTTCCCCAGCAAGAACTCGCCGCGTTCGTTCTCCACGATCAAATCAATTGAGATGAGCGGAGTCGAACGCACTACCGTGGCAAAATCTTCCTGACTTAAAAACATCGTTACCCCCGGAAGCGGTGCTGGTTTTCCAGGAACCACTGGTAGGTACTGGCCAGCCCCTGCTCCAGTGACACCTCGTGATACCAGCCCAGCTGATGCAGACGGGTCACGTCCAGCAGCTTGCGCGGCGTGCCGTCCGGTTTCGTCGCGTCAAACACCACGCGGCCTTTGTAGCCCACTACCTGCGCGATGGTTTGCGCCAGCTCGCGAATGGTGCAGTCCACGCCGGTACCAACGTTGATGTGCGACAGCATCGGCTCGGTGTTCTCCTGCCACACCTCGCGATCCAGTTCCATCACGTGAATGCTGGCGGCAGCCATGTCGTCCACGTGCAGGAATTCACGCATCGGCGTACCGCTGCCCCACACCACCACGTCCGGCGCGTTCTCGGCGGTCGCCTCGTGGAAGCGGCGCAGCAGCGCCGGGATCACGTGCGAGTTGCTCGGGTGGAAGTTGTCGTGCGGTCCGTACAGGTTGGTCGGCATCACCGAGCGATAGTCGCGGTTGTACTGACGGTTGTAGGACTCGCACAGCTTGATCCCGGCAATCTTGGCAATCGCGTACGGCTCGTTGGTCGCTTCAAGCGTGCCCTGCAGCAGTTCGCTCTCGGCGATCGGCTGTTTCGCCATTTTCGGGTAAATACAGGACGATCCGAGGAACAGCAGCTTATTCACGTTGTGCAGATGCGCCGCGTGAATGATGTTGCTCTCGATCATCATGTTTTCGTAGATGAAATCCGCCGGGTAGGTGTTGTTAGCGACAATGCCGCCCACCTTCGCCGCCGCCAGATACACCTGGTCAATGCGTTCGTTAGCAAAGAAGTCCTGTACCGCGCGGCTGTCGAGCAGGTTCAGCTCGTCGCGCGTGCGGACAACCACTTCCACGTCACCGCGCTGCTCCAGCTGGCGAACAATCGCGGAACCCACCATTCCGCGATGACCGGCGACAAAAATACGTTGTTTTGTCATTCTCAGGACTCCAGCGCGATGGCAACCTCGTAGCCATGAGACTTGAGCAGGGAGTGTTTTTTCGCTGCTTCAAGATCTTTGGCTACCATCTCGGAAACCATTTCCTGCAGAGTGATTTCTGGTTTCCAGCCCAGCTTCTCGTGCGCTTTGGTTGGGTCGCCCAGCAGGGTTTCCACTTCAGCAGGACGGAAGTAGCGCGGGTCAACCTGGACAATCACGTCGCCTGGCTTCACGCCCGGAGCGTCGTGGCCGGTCACGGAAACCACGATACCTTTCTCTTCCACGCCGGTACCTTCGAAGCGCAGCTTGATGCCCAGCTGTGCCGCGGCCATTTCAACGAACTGACGTACGGAGTACTGCACGCCGGTCGCAATCACGAAGTCTTCTGGCTGTTCCTGCTGCAGCATCATCCACTGCATTTTCACGTAGTCTTTGGCATGGCCCCAGTCACGCAGGGAATCCATGTTGCCGAGGTGCAGGCAAGACTCCAGACCCTGCGCGATGTTGGCGATAGCGCGGGTGATTTTGCGGGTCACGAAGGTTTCGCCGCGACGCGGAGATTCGTGGTTGAACAGGATGCCGTTACAGGCGTACATGCCGTAGGATTCACGGTAGTTCACGGTGATCCAGTAGGCGTACAGTTTTGCTACCGCATACGGAGAGCGCGGGTAGAACGGCGTGGTCTCTTTCTGTGGGATTTCCTGTACCAGACCGTACAGCTCAGAGGTGGATGCCTGATAGAAGCGAGTTTTCTTCTCGAGGCCGAGGAAGCGGATTGCTTCCAGCAGACGCAGCGTACCCATGGCATCAACGTCGGCAGTGTATTCCGGGGATTCGAAGGAGACCGCTACGTGGCTCATCGCGCCCAGGTTGTAGACTTCATCCGGCTGTACTTCCTGCAGGATACGGGTCAGGTTGGAGGTATCGGTCAGGTCGCCGTAGTGCAGATGGAATTTCGGGTTCGCCGCGTGAGGATCCTGATAAATATGATCCACACGTTCGGTGTTGAAAGAAGACGCACGACGTTTAATACCGTGTACTTCATACCCTTTTTCCAGCAGGAACTCTGCCAGGTAAGAACCATCCTGCCCGGTAACGCCGGTGATGAGAGCGACTTTAGACATGTTTATATTCCTCTACTTATGAATTTAATCAGTTTCAACGCGTTCGCGTATCACCACTGCGGGGTTGCCACGGCAAATTTTATTTGCCGGTAGCGATTTAAAAACGCTGCTGCGGGCACCGACTACCGTGCCATCGCCAACAGAAACACCCGGTGCAACAAAAACATCCGTTGCCAGCCAGCATTTTTCGCCAATCACAACAGGCGAAGCGGTAATATCAAAATGCTGACTCATAAAATCGTGGCTGCCGGTGCACAAATAACATTTCTGTGAAACCACCGAATTTGCGCCAATCGTAATTTCGCCCAGGGTATATAACACCGCGTCATCCCCAACCCATGCGTAATCCCCCAGCGTTAATTTCCACGGATAGGTAATTTTCACAGAAGGTCGGATGACTACGTTTTTTCCGATTTTTGCGCCAAACAGGCGCAATAAAAAAGCTCGCCAGCGGTACATTATTTGCGGCGACCAGGCAAATAACGTTGCCTGAACGGCCCACCACAGCTGTACCTTAATACCGTTCCCGCCCCGAAAACCTTTCGGCACGGAGAAATCTTTTAAATCCTGCATTGCGTTTCCTTATATTCAGGCTTTGTTATATAAGGTTTTCGTTTTGCCTGTGGTACGCAGGCGTAATAAATAGGACAATTCCGCCCAGAACCCCGGCACGCGTAATATTTTACGCTGCACGTTTTTGGCATCCTGGCACAATTCCAGATTATTAGACGTTGACACGCCGCCCATGGAGAATTCAGACACCAGCCCTTTAATTCGACGGAACGGGTAACCTGATTTATACAGGCTGGCTGCCAGCGCATAATCGGAAGACACTTTATACTGCAAATCGTAAGGCTGTTTTTTCAGACCTTTTACCGGGAAGAAAATTGCCTGATGGCTGGCCGGCAGGCTGTGATAGATATACCAGCCTGGCTTCGCGCTGCGGCACACTTTATGTCCGTCGCCAAAATCGAGCAGCGCATCGCCAATATACATGGCGTCCTCTTTCTGGCGAGCCAGCTGACGGGCAAACAGCGCCACGTCTTCATGGAAAATGTCGCCCGAGTTCAGGAAGATGGCATAACGGCCTTGCGCCATGTTGATGCCTTTATTCATCGCATCGTAGATGCCTTTATCTTTCTCGCTGATGTAGCGTAAGTTGAACTCACCGTTGAGTTTTTCCAGAAACTCCGCCGTGCCATCGTTCGAGCCGCCGTCGACCACAATCCACTCAAAGGTGAGGCTTGGATCGCGCGCCAGGTTGCGCAGCGAGCGCCAGGTTTTTACCACCCCTTCGTAATTACGAAAAGCGACAGTAATGACGCTAAGAAACATAAATCACCTCATTTCGTCATACGTTCGTAATATTAAGCGCCTTGCGCAGAATAAACGGACAGACAATCAAGAAAGCATATTCCGGGCTAAATATTGACCCGGTAAAAAACAGCGACACCGGAGTAAACAGATAAAGCTGAACGCGAAAGTTCTGGTTATCACCAAACGCGTTAATCATCATTTTGAAAACTTTAAACAGATACCACAGGGTCAACAGTACGGCGAACCACGAAAAATAAATAATTAACAGATACAGACCATTGTCTATGGTTTTACCGACATCCGCACCGTTAAAGATTCCGAATGATGCAACATATTCGTAAAGTGAGCCGAATCTTACTACCCCATCAATATGGGTTAAGGAATAACCCACCATCACCAGTGGCCCAATGATGCGATAATAGGACGAAGACCCTTCCGTTCCCAAATCACCCAGACGTTCTGAGATGTACGGGAAGGCAAATATCACGCCTACCATAAATACCGTCAGGGAGATAATCGCCAGCGGCAGTTTTTTCTTAATCGCATCTTTGTTCAGGTACTGGAACGCCCACTCCAGCAGGTAAAACAGGATAAATGTCATTACCCCTGAGAACGATCCAGACAGAACAATTCCTGCAAGAATCATAGCATCGGTCTTAGGCGTTTTGATACCAAACTGTTTGATGCTGAGCCAAATTGAGATTAACGCCAGAGCGAAAAACGCCGGTTCAAAATAGAGGGCTGTAGTACGCTTCCCGCCAAACTTGATGAAGTTCAATACATAGCTGTTACTGTAAATGAGATATTTCGAAATTATCTCCATCAGGCTGCTGCCGCCGGTGAGAATAATTTGCGCCATTTCCAGCGCGGCAAGCATAACAATTAACGCAACGGCAATATAAAAGAACCTAAGGATTTTCCGATAATTGTGCGGAGAAATAGTTTTAAACCGAATACTCCAGACCATACCGATAATAATGACAATATAAACAAACAGCATGGTCGAGGTGACGTATTTACTGGCATCCAGCGACTGGCCAAAGATGTAGTTAAACAGCGTCAGGCCCGTGCCCAGCCCTAGGGCAATCATCAGCTTCTTGAGGTTGATTTTATCGACATACAGCAGAAGCAGAACGGGCAGGAAGGTCACGATGGTTATCGGGAAGCTTTCGCCGAGCTGGGCAATTTTGACGTTGACCAGCAGGTAGATCAGCGGCAGCAGCAGATAACTACAGATTCTGATAGAACGAGACATATTCCTCCAGCATCTGTTGTCCACTGTAGGCCTTGCGGCTGCGGTTGCGGAACGATTCCAGGTCAGTGCCAAAAACGATCTCAGCAATCTGCGCCTTCGGCAGCTGTACCAGCGGCAGGACCTCCTGCTCCGTGAAGGTTTTCCCGCCGGACTTTTCCAGCACTTCGCGCGCCGCATCGCTGTGGGTGGCGATCACCGGCACGCCGATAGAGAGCGCCTCGCAGAGGATCAGCGGGTAGTTATCCACGCGGGAGCTGAACACCAGCGCGTCCATTTCATTCAGCGCGCTCATCAGCTTGCGCTTGTCGGTTTCAAACCCGTGGTTCACCACGTTGGCCCCTTCGAACGGTGAAAACTTGCCGAAGGTGTGAAGCTCTATCTTGTCACCCAGCGCCATCATGTCGCGCACCAGCTGCTGGTTGGTTTTACCGTCGTAACGCAGGTCATGCGCAACGATGGCGATTTTCGGTTTGCCCGCGGTTTCCGCCACCGGGGTCAGCTCGGCAAGAATGGCTTCCGTCGCCACGTCGATGCCGTTGTTGATAATCTGACAGCGCCCTGCCCCGTACAGGCTGTTGAAGGCATCGGCCACGTGCTGGCTCGGGGAGATAAACGTACAGCCGAGCGAGAGCATGTCGCGGAACAGCTGACGCTTTCCGGCCACCAGCTGATGC
The DNA here is from genome assembly GCF_034427535.1 of Enterobacter sp. A103. NCBI lineage: Bacteria > Pseudomonadati > Pseudomonadota > Gammaproteobacteria > Enterobacterales > Enterobacteriaceae > Enterobacter > Enterobacter sp. A103. Next base: position 441,170 of record NZ_JAXQPQ010000004.1, on the reverse strand, counting down.
GCGCGATCCACCTTCACCGGCGGGTAGTTGCTTAACGTCGGGCACTTCTGGCAGTTATCTTTCCAGCCTTCGCAGCCGTCGGTAAACGCGCAGCGTCCGGTCACGCTCCAGTGATCGTGCAGCGTCCAAACAAAGCGGGTGTCCGGCTTGTGGGCCTGCACCTTCTGGCAAAACGCCACCACCTCTTCCAGATTCAGCCAGTAGCTGTGCAGCACGTGAAAATGCAGCACAACCGGGCCCGCGGTGCGGGTAACCGTGCGGTAAAGATTGTTCAGATTGCCAAACAGATCGCGGTTAAACAGACGGAACAGCGCAATGTTGGCAATCGAGGTCAGACGCGGCGTGTGCTTGTGCACCTGCGGGAAGTTATCGTGGCTGACGCTTTTCTTGCCGCCTTTGCCGTAGCCGTAAATAAAGCGAGACTGAAGTCCTTTTTGCAGCGCGCGCTGGTGCAAATCCAGGGCCACGCCTGCCGCTCCGCCTTCTGCGAGGCGTACGTTAAATTGCAAAATGTTCATTTAATCACCTTCACGCGGGCTTTTTCTCCCACCACCAGCGCGTTATCCGGAATGCTGTCCAGCACCACGCTGCCAGCACCAATCGTGACGTTATTACCAATCGTAATGTCACCGATGATTACCACGTTCGCGCCCAGCTCGACGTTATTGCCGATGACCGGGCAGGCCAGGCTGTCAGGCCCGCGGTTGCCAATGGTGACCGCATGACGAATGGTGAAATCATCCCCGGCGACCACAAACTTGTTGATCACCACCGCATAGCCGTGATGGATGGTAAAGCGGCGGCCAATAGTGGCAGCGGCCTGAATTTCATAGCCAAAAAAGCATTCGGTAATGATGCGGTACAGCACCAGCACGGGCGCCGCCCAGATATTGTTCAGCACGTTTTTCTTACGCCACACCGAGCAAAAGTGCGCGATGCGGTACGCCAGAACCATGCAGCACGGACGCAGGCTCCAGCTGTTAGCGCGGCAATCTTCCAGAAACATTATTTCCCCCGAAGCCCGTCAGCCAGGCGCTTGCCGTTACGCACGGACAGCAGCGTCAGCAGCGTGCGCCAGTTCATGCGCTTGTTGCGGATCTGATAGAGGGTAAAGAGCTGATATTTACGGCTGGCACGGTCAAATTTGTCCTTGTGCTTGCGGTAAAAATGGAAGTAGCCGGAGAACTTTTTCGGCGAGGAGGTGATTTGCATCTCCCCGTGGTTGATGTGCAGGATCTGGGTGGCCTCTTCCACCTTCCACGGCTCGCCGTATTCCACCACCATGCGCAGGAAGATGTCGTAATCCTGCGCGGCCTTAAGTTCGGTATCGAACAGGCACTCTTTGAAGCGCCACGCCCAGGTGAAGACCTGGTTACCAATAATGTTGCGCTTGTAGAACAGGCGGCGAGAATACGGCGATTTCGGGTACAGCGGCAGACTCGCGGGCTGCGAGTAAACCTCGCCCTGACAGACATAGTCGTTGGCATACAGGAAAGCGTGCGTGACCAGCTGTTCTTTATGCGACAGGAAGATAGACAGGCGGTTCGGCGTCCATTCGTCATCGTCGTCGATCCCGGTCAGAAACTGCCCTTTGGCCTGCATAATCGCCTGATTACGCACCGCGCACGCGCCGGAGTTAATGGCGTTATGCGTATAGACCACCCGCGGGTCGTTGAGGTCAGTCACAAACTTTTGCAGCTGTTCATACGAGGAAGAGCAGTCATCAACGATGATCAGCTCCCAGTTATCGTAATCCTGTCGCAGGACGGATTTGATTGCGCGGATCGCCAGCTGCTGACGATTCCATGTCGGCATATAGATTGAAACTAAAGGGCGTTGTGTGGTCATCTTTTCCCCTCACCCCGGCCCTCTCCCCAAAGGGGAGAGGGTGAAAGGCAGCCAGTGGTTATCATTACGTTCGTCCCCCACATCCAGCACCGAACAGTCCCCTCTCCCCTTTGGGGAGAGGGTTAGGGTGAGGGGTGTGGGGTGTGTTTTGTTATTTACTGTCAGACTTATATTCGTACTCGTAATAGCCGTAATCCTGGTACCCGGTCGCGCGGCGGAAGATGGAGTTCAGGATCACCCCTTTCACCTCAATCCCGTTCTGCTCGAAGCGGCTCAGGCTGGTTTCCACCTCTTTCAGGGTGTTGACCGCGTAACGCGCCACCATCAGCGTGGTGCCAGCGTGGCGGCCAACAACGGCGGCGTCGGTCACGGCCAGAATTGGCGGCGTATCGATCAGCACCAGGTCGTAATTTTTGCTCGCCCACTCCACCAGCTCGGTAAAGCGTTCGCTCATCAGCAGCTCGGACGGGTTAGGCGGCACCTGACCGCGCGGGATCAGGTCAAATTTCGGCACCGTTGTGGGTTTCGCGCTCTGGCTGATTTCACCTTTGCCGAGCAGGATTTCCGACAGACCGTTCACGTTATTGGTGCCCAGCAGCTCGTGGGTGTAGCCCTTACGCATATCGCAGTCGATCAGCAGCACGCGCTTGTTGGTCTGGCTGACCACCGCCGCCAGGTTGGCGCAGACGAAGGTTTTACCGATTGACGGACTCACGCCGGTTAACATCAGGACGTTGTTTTTGGCCTGCATCATGGCGAAGTGCAGACTGGTACGCAGGCTACGGATCGCTTCGATGGCGAGGTCGGTCGGGTTACCCACCGCCAGAAGCTGGCTCTGTTTGTAACGCTTGACGCCCTTGATGGTTTTGACGCTGTCACGGGATTTTTGCCACTCGGACAGCGGAATGCTGGCATAGACGTTGATACCGCTCTCTTCCAGCACCTGCGGGCTTTCGATACCGCGGTTGAACAGGGAACGCAGCAGCACGCCCACGATGGAGAGCATCAGGCCGAGAATAATGCTGCCGAGAATAATCAGCGCTTTCTTCGGCTTCAGCACGCCAGGCTGGGTAATGGCCGGGTCGACGATGCGCACGTCACCGACGGTACTGGCTTCGGTGATTTTCAGCTCCTGCTGCTTGTTCAGCAGTTGCATGTAAACCTGCTGTCCGGACTCCACGTCGCGGGTCAGACGCACGATCTCCTGCTGCGTTTTCGGCATCGCGGTCACACGGTCATTGAGCTTCGCCTTCTCCTCTTCCAGGGTACGGCGTTTCTCCAGCAGCGTGCGGTAGGCCGGGTGACGTTTGGTATAAAGCTTGGAAATCTCCGCCTCTTTGAAGGTCAGCTCGTTGAGCTGCGCATCAATGTTGACCATCGAATCGAGAACCGATTTCGCCTCCAGCGGCAGGTCAACGGAGTCTTTATCCTGACGATAGGCGTTCAGCTTGTTCTCGGCATCATCCAGATGGGCGCGCACTTCCGGGAGCTGTTTGGCGAGGAAGGCCAGGCTTTTCGCCGCTTCCGCCGACTTACGCTCAACGTTCTGCTCAAGATAGTTGCGGGTAATGCTGTTCAGGATGTCGCGGATTTGATCCTTATCTTCACCAGTAAAGGTCATGCTCAGCACGCCGGTGTCCTTACCGTTTTCGGTGACGGTCAGGTTGTTTTGCAGATTGTTGATCATCCCCAGGGTGGAGAATTTGGTGACGGTGAATTCGCCGCCCTCCTGGGCGTTGATGGCGCTGACCATCATGCTGACGCCGTCTTTGGTCAACATCTGCCCCACTTCGCCGCGGGCGCTAAAACCTGCGTCGCTGGTTAGCTGGTACTGTTTCGGGCCTAGCACCGTCAGGGTAAACGTCTGATCGCCTGCCCCTTTTGGCAGCACGAAGTCAGTGACTTTCACCGTGTCGTTGTTGCGCCCCATCAGCCGATCCCAGCCGGCACCAAAGACTGGGAAGGTATTTTTGGTGACGGAGATATCGAGCCCGAGGTCGTGAACCGTTTTACCCAGCACCAGGCGTGACTGGATGAGCTGAATTTCGGCGTCGGATGCCGGCGGCTTGTTCGCCAGCGCGGAACCAATGTCCTGCACCAGCGAGTTGCCGGTATTCTGCTCGATCTGCACCAGCGCATCGGCGCTGTAGATAGGGGTGGCGAACAGCGTATAGACGACGGCCGCCGCGGCGAACACGGCGGTAATGCCCAGCACCCACCACTTTGCCTCTACAACAGTGCCGACCAGGCGCCCAATATCAATTTCATCACTGCCCGAAGTCGGGGCGGCAGAAGGTCTTGTTTTTTCTGTCATTGTTATCCCTGCTGAACTTTCAGTGCCTGCGCCCACTGTTGGGCAGACTGGTCAAGTAAGGTGTAAACCGCCTCAAAGGCCTCATGGCTTTTGCGATACGGATCGGGGATTTCACGTTCATTGTCCCAGTGACCAAACAGCATCACCTTGCCGCGCATCTCCGGAGCGATATCGCACAGCGCATGAATATGGCGTTTTTCCATCGTCAGGATCAGGTCATACTCCCGGCACATGCGGCCAGTGACCTGGCGGGCCACGTGGCCGTCGAGAGAGAGGTGATGATCCCGCGCCACGCTCGTTGCGCGCTCATCGGCACCTTTACCGACCAGTGCACCCAGCCCTGCCGAATCAACGGTCAGTTCGGGCTGGTAGTGTTTCAACAACCGTTCAGCCGTAGGGGAACGGCAAATGTTCCCCACGCATACCACCAGAATTTTGTTAAACATCGCGGATTACCAGGTATGAATGTCGCGCGCCGTATCCGTCATGTAGCGAACGCCACTGATGGTTGGCAGCAACTGGTTGATCAGACGGTTCCAGCGGGCAACCGGCGCGGTAGTGACATACACCACATCGTATGGCTGGAGACGGAACTCCGTTGCCATCACCAGAGAGGTCGCATCGGACATATCCAGCTGGTAGATGTTGGCAATCTTGCCTTTCGCACTGCCCTCACCTTTCAGCGGACGGATAACGAAGATACCGGTCGCGTTAGAGGTCGTCAGATCGATACCCTCAGCATTGCCCAGCGCTTCGGTCAGCGTCATACCGCTGAAGTCCATTTTGAGGGTGCTCTGTTTCTTCACTTCACCCATCACGAAGACTTTCAGATCGTCATTGCGCGGCACGTAGAGGATGTCGCCCGGATAGAGCAGGCGGTTCTGGGTCAGATCGCCGTTTTGCATCAGCGCCTGCAGCGAAATGCGCTGCTCCTTCCCGTTGTGGGTGAGCACCACGTTGCGCCAGTCGGCGCCGTCGGTTAAGCCGCCCGCGGCGTTGATTGCATCCAGTACGGTCAGAGGAACGTTGGTGATGGCCTGCTGGCCGGATTTGTTCACCTGGCCGGAGATATAGGCTTTTTGCGAGCGGAATGCGGCGATATTAACGTCCACCTGCGGATCGGCGATGTACTGCGCTAAGCGGCCGGTAATATCACTACGGATCTCGGCAAGCGTTTTGCCTGCAACATGGACTTTACCAATGTAGGGATAGAACATGGTGCCATCTGACTGCACCCAGTTACCGGTATCGCTTGAGCTACGGTACTGGCCCGCTGGCGTGGTCAGTTCAGGGTGGTCCCAGACGGTCACGTTGATCACGTCACCCGGCCCCACGCGGTACTGGTAGGACGCAATTTCCTGGTCCAGCGACATATTCGGCTGGGCAACATTCGGACGTGGACGTAATTGTTCGACCAGACGAGGCGTAAGTGGATAAACATTCACCATTTTGTCGAGATCAAAATCGGCATCCTGTTGCTTGATCACATCCTTACCCATTGTTGACATATTGCTGCCGGGAAAGACCGTGCAACCACTCATCAAGGTCACAGACACCAATAATGGCATCAATTTCATTTTGGATTTCATCATTGATTATTTATCACTTTGGCAGAGTAATTATCCTGTGCAATTTAAATAAGCTCGAGTCGTATTGGGTTTCAGCATGCAGTTAATCAAATAGAAATATAACTGGCATCAGTCCTAAAAAAAGCTTATTCATCCATTGGCTATTGACAGAATAATCGAGGCTGATTCACACGCTTTCAGGCACGCTACCGCCCTTGGCTTTCAGTTACCAATCCACTGACTAAACAATGTGTTATGGATAGACACCCTCTTGAGTAAGGTCTTCTGGAAATATATCAGTCGCTTGAGAAACCCGACGGATAATGAATAACCATCCCTGAAGACCGAACATTAATAGCAACACCGAGATTTAACATTTGATGCTGGGAGAATTGTTGCAGCTAACCTAATAGCAGGCAAGGAGACAACTGTCCTAATATCGGTTTTTAAGATTAATATTAAGAGCAAATTTTTGACCTTTTAGGAATTTCTTTATATTGACAAAATGAGAGTAAAAATCATCACCTGCGATATATCCTAAAATGCATTCCTTGTAATTAAATATACGTATTTCGCTTATTTACACCCTATTGAGAACGCTCTCTTTTTTACCCGTCGTATTAAGAGAAATCTCAGCCCGGCATTGCAATTTCCCCCAGCTTTATCCATGATCGAAGTGTGACATTCGTCATATAACAGAAGGTATTGCTATTACTATGGAATGGATTGCCGATCCCTCAATCTGGGCCGGGCTGGTTACGCTGGTCGTCATCGAGCTGGTGCTCGGGATTGATAATCTGGTCTTTATCGCCATCCTCGCTGAAAAACTGCCCCCTTCCCAGCGCGACCGCGCGCGCGTGACGGGTCTGCTGCTGGCGATGGTGATGCGTTTACTGCTGCTGGCCTCTATCTCCTGGCTGGTAACGCTCACTCAGCCTCTGTTCTCCATTCACGGCCTGAGTTTCAGCGCCCGCGATCTGATCATGCTCTTCGGCGGGTTGTTCCTGCTGTTCAAAGCCACGGTGGAGCTCAACGAGCGGCTGGAGGGCAAAGACAGCGAGAGTCCAACCCAGCGCCGCGGAGCGAAATTCTGGCCGGTGGTGGCGCAAATCGTGGTGCTGGATGCGGTCTTCTCCCTCGACTCGGTGATCACCGCCGTCGGGATGGTCGACCACCTTGCGGTGATGATGGCCGCGGTGATCATTGCCATCACGCTGATGGTGATGGCCAGCAAGGCGCTGACCCGCTTTGTGAACAGTCACCCGACCATCGTGATCCTCTGCCTGAGCTTCCTGCTGATGATTGGCTTTAGCCTGGTGGCCGATGGTTTTGGCTTCCATATTCCGAAAGGCTACCTGTACGCCGCCATCGGCTTCTCCGTCATGATTGAAGCGCTTAATCAGCTGGCGATATTTAACCGCCGCCGCTTCCTGTCCGCGAATCAGACCCTGCGTCAGCGCACGGCCGACACGGTTATGCGCCTGCTAAGCGGTAAGAAAGAGGATGCGGAGCTGGATGCAGAATCCTCCGCCATGCTGGCCGATCGCAGCGACGGGCCGATCTTCGACCCGCAGGAACGACGGATGATCGAGCGGGTGCTTAATCTGAATCAGCGGACGGTCAGCAGCATCATGACCTCGCGGCACGACATTGAGCATATCGACCTGACGGCACCGGAAGAGCACATTCGCGCCCTGCTGGATAAAAACCAGCACACCCGCGTGGTGGTGACCGGCGGTGAAGAGGAAGAGGAGCTGCTGGGCGTGGTGCACATTATTGACCTGCTCCAGCAGCAGCTTCACGGCGAGGCGCTCAACCTGCGCGTTCTGGTGCGCCAGCCGCTGGTCTTCCCTGAGGGGCTACCGCTGCTTTCCGCCCTTGAGCAATTCCGTAACGCGCGCACGCACTTTGCCTTTGTGGTGGATGAGTTTGGTTCGGTGGAAGGGCTGGTCACGCTCAGCGACGTCATGGAAACCATTGCCGGTAATCTGCCTAACGAGGTGGATGAGATTGACGCCCGCCATGACATTCAGAAAAACGCAGACGGGTCTTGGACGGCTAACGGCCACATGCCGCTGGAAGACCTGGTGCAATACGTGCCGCTGCCGCTGGATGAAAAACGGGAATATCACACGATTGCCGGCCTGCTGATGGAGTATTTGCAGCGTATCCCGCAGCCGGGAGAAGAGGTTCAGGTGGGCGACTATCTGCTCAAAACGCTGCAGATTGAAAACCATCGCGTGCAGAAGGTTCAGCTCATTCCGCTGCGGGATGAGGAAGAGCTGGATTTTGAGGTTTAGGTAAAACAAAACGGCAACCCGGTTGCCGTTTTTAGTGTTTGCGCCCTCTCCCGTGGGAGAGGGCCGGGGTGAGGGCATCAGGCCGCAACGCCACCCGGCGCAACGGACATCAAAGCTTATCCAGCAACTTCTTCACATCCTTACCGTCCTGTGAATCTTTATTACGATCCGCCCAGCCGCTAAGCCGACGTTTCGCTTCATCCTGCAGATGCTTGCGCAGGATCTGATCCACCTGCAGGCTGTAATTCAGGGCCTGCCATTTGCCGTATACGGTCAGCGGGACCGGCGTCTCTTTCAGGAAGTCGATGAGCTTGCTTTCACCCTGCCAGCCGGAAAGTACCCGCACGTTAAAGCGCGTATCCGCCGTCTCTTTCACCAGATCCAGCTTACCTTCACCGGTCATTGATAACAGTGAAGAGGCGCCCTGCATCCCGTCGAGAGTGAGTTGTCCGTTGTCCAGCGTCAGGTCCGTGGTGAAGCTGTCGAGGCGCGTGGCGCTGTCGTAGTTATCCTGGGCCTTCACATCGCTGCTGCGCTCAACCGCCTGCTGCACCAGCTGCTGGAAGTTAAGCCCTTCCATACGGGAATTCTTAAGTTCAAGATGCGCCTGCCCCTGCCACTCGTGGCGGAAAGCATCGGCATCAATTTTCGTGCCTGAGAAGTCACCCGCGAGCGTCAACTGCCCCGTCAGGGATATCGGATAGTTGAACGCGTTCAGGATGGTGCCTATCTCAACGTTGTCGAGACGCGGCTGGAATTCGGCGCTGGCAACGTCTTTACGGACGTCCAGCGTGCCGGGCAGCGAGAGGTTTCCTGCGCCCATCTTCCCGCTCAGTTCGGAGATCACCAGCAAACCGTTATGGTTAAACATCTGGCTGCTCACATCGGTAAAATCAATGCCGCGCCAGCGCAGGCTATTGGCTTTCAGCAGAATATCCGCCGTAAACCCGCGCAGGGCGTTATAGTCAGGCTGATCGAGATTAGACGAGATTACCGGACGTGATACCGGTGCCTGGCTTTGCCCCGTCTGCGTGGCATCGCTGTCCGTGGCGCTGGCGGGCAGAGGCGGCAACAGATTTTCCAGATTGAGCTTGTCAAACTGCAGATTCAGCACCCACTTCGGCTTCTCTTCGAGCGTGACGCTCGCCTGCCCCTTCAGGCTACTGTCATTTGCCTGCAGGTTGAGATTATCCAGCTCGAGCTGCTTTTGCTCTTCGCGCCACACGGCCTGCAGCGTTCCCTGCCCGGTTATTCCCTGGGAGGGGAGATCGGCACCCGTCAGCTGCCAGTTCAGCTGCTGGATGTCGGCCGTGAGCTGATGCGGGTAGTCCGAGGCGTTCACATTAGCATTCAGCGACAGGGTCAAATCGCGCTGATCGCGGTTCACGCGCCCGCTAAATTCCAGCGACGCAAGATGGTGAGCATCCTGTTCCATCTGCAGGTTAATGTTGCGAATGGTCACCTGCTCCTGGTGCTCATGCTGGAAAACCAACACGCTGTCGGCAACTTTCAGCTTGCCGATATCAAAGGACCAGCCGGTATCGGACGGTTCATCGGGCAGAGTATTTTCGCGCGGCGCAACCGGCGCACTGGCATCACGCACGGCTTCGGTTTGCGGGGTGAGCTGAATCACCGCGCCTTTCAGCATCACCTGCTTAACCTGCAGCTGGTGGGAAATGAGCGGGATCAGCGCCACATCGAGGCGCATGTTGTCTGCGGACACCAGCGGCTGGGACGCCCCCGGTGCCGTGAGCGACATGCGGCCAGAGAGAATGCTGAGCTGCGGCCAGACGTGCCAGCGCAGCGGCCCGTCAAGCTTCAGTTGATAACCACTGCGCGCCTCGACCTGCCGCACCATGTAAGCGCGGAAATCGTTGGGGTTAACCAGCAGAACCAACGCCGAAAGGCCAGCCACCAGCACCACCAGCAAAATCATCAGCGTCGTCAGAACTCTTCTCATGGCATCCTCAATGGACTAACGATCAGTCTTTATCAATACGGCTGGCAACCGCGCCCTGCTGGTCGCGATATTTTGCGTCCTGCCGACGGTTATAAGGACGATCTGCCGGACCTGACAGCGGTTCAAAGCTTAACGCGCCGATCATCATGCCCGGACGCAGCGCCAGCGGCAATTTACCGGCATTGAAGAATTCCAGCACGATACGCCCCGACCAGCCTGGATCGATACGGTGCGCGGTCACGTGAACCATCAGCCCCAGTCGCGCCAGCGAAGAACGGCCATCAAGCCAGCCAACCAGGTCCGGAGGCAGGGTGACGGATTCAAACGTCACCGCCAGGGCCAGTTCACCCGGATGCAGATAAAAAGCTTCGCCCTCGTCGATTACGATTTCGTCACTCATCACGCGATCGAGCGCGGCGCTGACTTCGTCCTTCGGCCCGCTGAGGTCAATGAACGGCGCAGTGTGGCCACTAAAGGTGCGGAATTTATTCCCCAGGCGGACATCAACGGTCACGCCATTGATACGCTCAACGGGTGGGCGCGGGGTAATAGACAAACGGCCTTCATCCAGCCAGGCTTCAATATCGCGATCGCAAAGACGCATGCCACTTTCTCCTTTCATGCATCGTACCCTGAGGCGGTAAGCGCTCAGGGTAAAACCAGGTTATCTCTGAACGGTACACAATTCACGCGGGTTATTCAAAAAACTGGCTGATTTTCGCTTTTAAGATATCAATAGCAATGCGGTTTTTACCCCCGCGCGGCACGATGATATCGGCGTATTGTTTGGATGGCTCAATAAACTGCAGGAACATCGGGCGGACCGTTTTCTGATATTGCGCCATGACGGAGTCCATCGAACGGCCGCGTTCGTTCACGTCACGCTTGATGCGGCGCATCAGGCAGATATCCAGCGGGGTATCGACGAAAATCGAGAAGTTCATGGATTCACGCAGGCGAGCGTCGGTCAGCAGCAGGATGCCTTCAAGGATAATGACCTTTTTCGGCTCGATGCGGATGGTTTCCCGGGTGCGGGTGTGTTCTACGTAACTGTAAACGGGCAGCTCAATCGCCTGGCCGCTCTTAAGCGCTTCTAAATGCTGGAACAGCAAGCTGTGATCCATTGCATTTGGGTGGTCATAGTTGGTTTTGACGCGCTCTTCCATCGACAGATGGGATTGATCTTTGTAATAGCTGTCTTCGGGAATGACGCCGATATGCTCATCACCTACTTGTTCACGCAGTTCGCGATAAAGCGTACTGGCAATTAGACTTTTACCTGAAGCCGATGCGCCGGCGATGCCTATAATGACGCATTGATGAGACTTATCAGTCATAAATTTAGCGACCTGATTAACCTGGATGTTAAGGAAGGACGACGCCGGAGCGTCAAACGCGGCAATTATAGGGATTTCGCGGGCGTGATACCAGTCGAAAGCACAGGTTCTGCGAGACTGGCCGAAAAGTGACGCCTTATTCCCTGAGTGAAATTTAAATGAGCGTTTTTTCAGCGTTTAACCGTTTTTTTTCACGGAGCCTCTATTTAATAAGTCTGTGGTGTCAAATTCTGAGCGGTCACCATATGAATTGTAAATTGTTTGTACTAGCATAAACCAAATTATTAAATTCACGCGTTCGGACATCTTCCCTGACGGCATGGCGTCTCTGGATAAAGCGGTAATGAATAAACAATACCAGCGGGTTTTGGTTACCACCCCACATCCTTTAATACGACTTGTCTGTCTGGGCCTGGTCACCTTTATCTTTACCTTATTTTCCCTGGAGCTTACCCGGTTCGGCACCCTGCTGGCCCCGCTCTGGTTCCCCACCGCCATTATGATGGTGGCGTTTTACCGCCATGCAGGAAAAATGTGGCCGGGAATAGCCCTGGCCTGTTCGTTCGGCAATATTCTGGCCACCTGGATGCTGTTTTCGTGGGGATCGATAAGCCTCACCTATACCTCGATTAACGTGGTTGAAGCCTTTACCGGCGCGCTATTGCTGCGCAAATTGCTCCCATGGTACAACCCGCTGCAGAATCTGAATGACTGGATCCGCGTGGCCATCGGCAGCGCGGTGATCCCGCCGCTGGTGGGCGGCTTGCTGGTGTCCCTGCTGGCTCCCGGCCCTGAACCCCTGCGTAATTTCTTCGTCTGGGTGCTGTCCGAAGCCATTGGCGCGCTGGCGGTGGTACCGTTGGGGCTGCTGTTTAAACCGCATTATCTGCTGCGCCACCGTAACCCGAGACTGCTGCTGGAAACCCTGACCACGCTGGCCGTAACGCTGGCCCTCAGCTGGGCAGCCATCACCTGGCTGCCGTGGCCTTTCACCTGCGTTATCGTTTTGCTTATGTGGAGCGCCGTGCGCTTGCCGCGAATGGAAGCGTTCCTGGTGTTTCTGGTCACCGTGATGGTTGTATCGCTAATGATTGCCCGAAATCCTGTGGCGCTGACAACCCAGCACGTCGGGGCGATGCTGAACGCCCCCTGGCTGCCGTTCCTGATGCTGCTCCTGCCTGCCAACGTGATGACCATGGTGATGTATGCCTTCCGCGCCGAGCGCAAACACATCACCGAAAGCGAGGAGCGTTTCCGCAATGCGATGGAGTATTCCGCCATCGGTATGGCGCTGGTCAGCATTGAGGGCAAATGGCTGCAGGCTAACAAGGCGCTGTGCAATTTCCTCGGTTACAGCCAGACGGAGCTCCAGTCGCTGACCTTCCAGCAGCTCACCTGGCCGGAAGATCTGCACACCGACCTGGAACAGCTCGAACAGCTGGTCAACGGCGACATCAATACCTATACCCTTGAGAAGCGCTATTACACCCGCAACGGGGAAGTGGTCTGGGCGCTCCTTGCCGTCTCCGTCGTGCGCCATGCCGACGGCTCGCCGCTCTATTTTATCGCCCAGATTGAAGACATTAACGACCTGAAGCAGACCGAGTGGGTCAACAAACGCCTGATGGAGCGCATTACGCTGGCTAACGAAGCGGGCGGCATCGGCATCTGGGAGTGGGATCTGGAGCCAGACATTATCAGCTGGGACAAGCGGATGTTTGAGCTGTATGAAATCCCGCCGCACATCAAGCCTACCTGGCAGCTCTGGCATGACACGATGCTGCCGGAAGATCGTGCCCACGCTGAGCAGGTGCTGCGGGACTCGCTGATTTCCCGTCTGCCGTTTAAGCTGGAATTCCGCATCCGCGTGAAGGAAGGCGTGCGCCACATTCGCTCCCTGGCGAACCGGGTGCTCAATAAGCAGGGTGAAGTCGAACGGCTGCTCGGGATCAACATGGACATGACCGAGGTGAAGCAGCTCAACGAGGCCCTCTTCCAGGAAAAAGAGCGTCTGCACATCACCCTCGACTCCATCGGTGAAGCGGTGCTGTGCACCGATATCAACATGAACGTCACCTTCATGAACCCGGTAGCCGAGAAAATGAGCGGCTGGCTGCAGACTGAGGCTATCGGCCAGCCGATCCTCAAGGTGTTGCACATCACCTTTGGTGAAAAAGGGCCGCTGATGGAGAATATTCACAGCGGCGATATGTCCCGTTCCGATATCGATCAGGACGTGGTGCTGAACTGCCGGACCGGCGGGAATTTTGATATTCACTACAGCATTACGCCGCTCAGCACGCTGGACGGGCAGAATATTGGCTCGGTTATCGTGATTCAGGACGTGACCGAGTCGCGCAAAATGCTGCGTCAGCTGAGCTACAGCGCCTCCCACGATGCCCTGACCCATCTGGCAAACCGGGTCAGCTTCGAAAATCATCTTAAACGGCTCCTGCAGACCGTTCGCGAAACGCGCCAGCGTCATGCCCTGGTCTTTATCGATCTCGATCGCTTCAAAGCCGTCAACGATACGGCAGGCCATGCGGCGGGCGATGCCCTGCTGCGGGAACTCTCCTCCCTGATGTTGACCATGCTCCGCTCCAGCGACGTGCTGGCGCGTCTGGGCGGAGATGAGTTCGGGTTACTGCTGCCGGACTGCAATATTGAAAGCGCGCGCTATATCGCCGGGCGCCTGATCCACACGATCAATGACTATCACTTTATGTGGGAAGGCCGCCTGCACCGGATCGGCGCCAGCGCAGGCATCACGCTGATTGATGAAAATAACCATCAGGCGTCGGAGGTGATGTCGCAGGCCGATATAGCCTGTTATGCCTCGAAAAACAGCGGGCGCGGCATGGTGACGGTTTACGAACCCCAGCAGGAGCGGGATCACAACGCGCGCAGCATGATGTCGCTTGATGAACAGTGGCACATGATTAAAGACAATCACCTGATGATGATCGCCCGCAGCGTCGCTTCCCCGCGTATCCCGGAAAGCAGTAATTTCTGGCTGCTGTCGTTACGCCTGTGGACCAGCCAGGGCGAAGTCCAGGAAGAGCATGCCTTCCGCTCGGGTCTGGCCGAGCCTGAGCTTTTGCACGCCCTTGACAGACGTATTTTTAATGAGTTTTTCCGCGCCTCTGCCGCACAGGTCGCCAGTAAAGGCATGGGGGTGGCGCTGCCGCTTTCTGAGGCCGGTTTAGCCAGCGTAACGCTGGTCGATGAGCTTCTCGCCCTGCTGGATAAAAGCCCCATGCCGGGCCGTCTCCTGCATCTGGTCATCTCTGCCGACGTGGTGTGCAGCCCGGATAAAAACCTGCAGCGGAGTCTGCAAAAGCTTCGCCAGGCGGGCTGCCGCGTGATCTTCAGCCAGGTGGGCCGCGACATGAACGTCTTCACCCACCTGACCGCCAATATGGCCGACTATCTGATGCTGGACGCGGAGGTGGTAAGCAACGTGTATGGCAACCTGATGGACGAGATGATGGTGACCATTGTGCAGGGCCACGCCCAGCGTCTGGGGATGAAAACCATCGCGGGTCCGTGCAATCAGCCCATCATGATGGATACGCTCTCCGGCATCGGCATTGATTTCATCTATGGCGACACCATCGCCGAGCCGCAGCCGCTGGATCTACTGCTCAACACCAGCTATTTCGCCATCAACTGACGGCGTCCAGCCGTCGGTATACCAGATGTGCAGCAGCGCGTAAGAGCGCCACGGCTGCCAGCGTTCGGCATAACGCCGAATCTGCGCGGGCGTCATCCCGGCAAAGCGTTGCTTAATCAGATAATCATCAGGCAGAAAGACATCTTTCGCCTGCCAGCCGCGCAGGGCCAGGTAGTTTGCCGTCCAGCGCCCTATTCCCGGCCGCTGCTGTAGCGCCTTCATCCCGGCCTCAATATTCTCGGGTGGGAAAAGCGGAAACGTCCCGTCGATGACCGACTGCGCCAGATGAATTAACGACTCCGCGCGTTTTACCGGCATGCCCAACGCTTTCAGCGCCAGCGGGTCCGCTGCCGCCAGCGCGTCCGGCGTGGGGAAACAGAGATAGCCCGGACAATCCGCGATCGGCTCACCGCACAGCGCCACCACGCGCGACGTCAGTTTCGCCGCCATCGCCACGCTCACCAGCTGCCCGAGGATCGCCCGGACGCCCTGTTCGTACGCGTCCATCGCCCCCGGCAAACGCAAGCCCGGCCGGGCAGCACCGAGATCCCCCAGCGTATCCGCGATGTGCTGCGGGTTGCACGCGAGATCGAACAGGCGCTCGATGCGTTCAAGGCACGTCTGCGCAACCGGAACTAACCCCGGAGTGAGCGTCACGGTCAGCGTATGGGTGGCGATATCCGGCGTTACGCGAAATATTCCCTGATGCCCTTCGCAGGCAAAACTGCGCTCGTAGTAGTCGTGGGTGACGGTTTCAATGCCCGTCACCGCACGCGCGCCGAGAAAGCCAAACATCCACTGCCAGTCGTAAGGGGGTTGCCAGTTCAGGGTGTACATCGTCTCTCCTTTTGGGTTCTCCACAGCATAAACGGAAAGGTCCTGTTTCGCCTTGCTTTCATATTCCTGTTGTCGCCATGCGGACATTTCGTTAAAGTCTCGCCCCTTCTCACTGGCATGGGGATTAATCGTGTTTATTGGATTCGACTACGGTACGGCAAACTGCTCGGTTGCGGTTATGCAAGACGGGCAGCCACAGCTTCTGAAAATGGAAAAAGAGAGCACGCTGCTGCCGTCAATGCTCTGCGCGCCGACGCGTGAAGCGGTAAGCGAATGGCTGTTCCGCCACCATCAGGTTCCGGCCACGGCGGCGGAGACCCAGGCGCTGCTGCGCCGGGCGGTCAGCTTTAACCGCGAGGAAGACATCGACGTTACGCCCTCCAGCGTGCAGTTCGGCTTCTCTTCGCTCGGGCACTATATTGAAGATCCTGAAGAGGTTTACTTCGTTAAGTCGCCAAAATCCTTCCTCGGCGCCAGCGGACTGAAGCCGCAGCAGGTGGCGATGTTCGAAGACCTGGTGTGCGCGATGATGCTGCATATTCGCAATCAGGCACAGACGCAGGTCTCCGATGCGATTACCCAGGCGGTCATTGGCCGCCCGATCAACTTCCAGGGGCTGGGCGGCGACGAGGCCAACCAGCAGGCGCAGGGGATCCTTGAACGCGCGGCGCACCGGGCAGGCTTCCGCGACGTGGTGTTTCAGTACGAGCCGGTTGCCGCGGGGCTGGATTTTGAAGCCACGCTGACGGAAGAGAAGCGCGTGTTAGTCGTGGATATCGGCGGGGGCACAACGGACTGCTCGCTGCTGCTGATGGGGCCGCAGTGGCATAACCGTCGCGACCGTGAAAATAGCCTGCTGGGGCACAGCGGCTGCCGCGTAGGCGGTAACGATCTCGATATCGCGCTGGCATTCAAAAGCCTGATGCCGCTGCTCGGCATGGGCGGGCAAACCGAAAAAGGCATCGCCCTGCCGATCCTGCCGTGGTGGAACGCGATTGCCATCAACGATGTGCCTGCGCAAAGTGATTTTTACAGCACCGCGAACGGCCGCTTCCTTAACGATCTGGTGCGCGACGCGCAGGACGCCGAAAAAGTCGCCCTGCTGTATAAAGTGTGGCGTCAGCGCCTGAGCTATCGCGTGGTGCGGACTGCCGAAGAGAGCAAAATTGCCCTTTCCGACCGCGCTGAGCATGCGGTCTCCTTGCCGTTTATCTGCGACGAACTGACCACCGCGATTTCGCAGGACGGGCTGGAGGCGGCGCTCGCGCAGCCGCTGCAGCGTATTCTGGAGCAGGTGCAGCTGGCGCTGGAGAACGGCAAAGAGAAGCCGGACGTGATTTACCTGACCGGGGGTAGCGCCCGTTCGCCGCTGATCAAGAAAGCGCTGGCGGAACAGCTGCCGGGCATTCCGATTGCCGGTGGGGATGACTTTGGCTCCGTCACCGCCGGGCTGGCGCGCTGGGCGCAGGTGATGTTTAGCTAGCATTGTTGCGGTGCGTTCTGGTGCCCTCACCCCGGCCCTCTCCCACAGGGAGAGGGAGAAAACACAAAAAACGGCAACGGATGTTGCCGTTTTGCGTTTACCTCCATTCAGACCATTCCTGACAGTCTTCCATATTTCCTCCATTTTTCCGCTGTGTTAGCTGACTAAACTAGTATCATTCCCCGAAGTCTTCAGGATGAGAACGTATAACGATGAAAGGCAGTAACAAATCCCGCTGGGCAATCGCCGCTGGCATCATTGTGGTGGTCCTTGCCGCCGCCTGGTACTGGCACAGTCAATCCGCGAACACCGCAGCCCCCGCCGGTGCCAATAGTCAGGCACAGCGCCCGGCAGGCGGAGGGCGTCACGGCATGCGCGGCGGCGCGCTGGCGCCGGTACAGGCGGCGACGGCAGTGAATAAAGCCGTTCCTCGCTATCTAACGGGCCTTGGGACCATTACCGCCGCCAACACCGTGACGGTGCGCAGCCGCGTCGACGGTCAGCTGATGGCCATTCACTTCCAGGAAGGTCAGCAGGTTAAAGCAGGCGATCTGCTGGCGGAAATCGACCCAAGCCAGTTTAAGGTCGCCCTCGCCCAGGCGCAGGGGCAGCTCGCGAAGGACAAAGCCACGCTCGCCAACGCTCGTCGCGATTTGGCCCGCTACCAGCAGCTGGTGAAAACCAACCTCGTGTCTCGTCAGGAGCTGGACACCCAGCAGTCGCTGGTCAGCGAAACGCAGGGCACCATCAAAGCCGACGAGGCCGCCGTCGCCAGCGCACAGCTGCAGCTGGACTGGAGCCGCATCACCGCGCCGATTGACGGGCGCGTGGGCCTGAAGCAGGTCGATATCGGCAACCAGATCTCCAGCGGCGACACCACGGGCATCGTGGTGATCACCCAGACTCACCCGATTGATTTAGTCTTTACCCTGCCGGAAAGCGAAATTGCGACCGTGGTGCAGGCGCAAAAATCCGGAAAGGGGCTGGTGGTGGAAGCCTGGGACCGCAGCAACAGGCAGAAGCTGAGCGAAGGTTCCCTGCTCAGTCTGGATAACCAGATCGACACCACCACCGGCACCATCAAGCTGAAGGCGCGCTTTAACAATCAGGACGATGCCCTCTTCCCGAACCAGTTCGTCAACGCGCGCATGCTGGTCGCCACCGAAGAGAACGCGGTGGTGATCCCTACCGCTGCGCTGCAGATGGGTAACGAAGGTAACTTCGTCTGGGTACTTAACAGCGACAATAAGGTCAGCAAGCACCTGGTGAAAACCGGTATCCAGGACAGCCAGACGGTGGTCATCGCCGCCGGCCTTTCCGCAGGCGACCGCGTGGTCACCGACGGCATTGACCGTCTGACCGAAGGGGCCAAAGTGGAAGTGGTTGAACCTGCTAAACAGGGAGCGAAATCCTGATGCAGGTGATGCCTCCAGGCTCTACAGGCGGGCCGTCACGCCTGTTTATCCTCCGTCCTGTCGCCACCACGCTGCTGATGGTGGCGATCCTGCTCGCCGGGATTATCGGCTATCGCTTCCTGCCCGTGTCGGCGCTGCCGGAGGTGGATTACCCAACGATTCAGGTTGTCACACTCTATCCCGGCGCCAGCCCGGACGTGGTGACGTCCGCCATTACCGCTCCGCTGGAGCGCCAGTTCGGCCAGATGTCCGGGCTAAAACAGATGTCCTCCCAGAGTTCCGGCGGGGCATCCGTCGTGACGCTGCAGTTCCAGCTGACGCTGTCGCTGGACGTCGCCGAGCAGGAGGTGCAGGCCGCGATTAACGCCGCCACCAACCTGCTGCCGTCCGACCTGCCCAACCCGCCGGTCTACAGCAAGGTGAACCCGGCGGATCCGCCGATCATGACGCTGGCCGTCACCTCCTCCGCCATGCCGATGACCCAGGTCGAAGACATGGTCGAAACGCGCGTGGCGCAGAAAATTTCTCAGGTCTCCGGCGTCGGCCTCGTCACCCTGGCGGGCGGCCAGCGCCCCGCCGTACGCGTGAAGCTTAACGCGCAGGCGATTGCCGCGCTGGGGCTGACCAGCGAAACCATCCGCACCGCCATCAGCAGCGCCAACGTTAACTCGGCAAAAGGCTCGCTGGACGGCCCCACCCGCGCCGTGACGCTCTCTGCCAACGATCAGATGCAGTCCGCCGATGAATACCGTCAGCTGATTATTGCTTACCAGAACGGCGCTCCGGTGCGTCTGGGCGACGTGGCGACCGTGGAGCAAGGTGCCGAAAACAGCTGGCTCGGCGCTTGGGCCAACAGGCAGCAGGCGATCGTGATGAACGTGCAGCGCCAGCCGGGCGCTAACATCATCGAAACCGCCGACAGCATCCGCACCATGCTGCCGCAGCTGATCGAAAGCCTGCCGAAGTCGGTCAGCGTGAAGGTGCTTTCCGACCGTACCACCAACATTCGCGCGTCGGTCACCGACACCCAGTTTGAGCTGATGCTGGCGATTGCGCTGGTGGTCATGATCATCTATCTGTTCCTGCGTAACGTTCCGGCCACCATTATTCCCGCCGTCGCCGTGCCGCTCTCGCTGGTCGGGACCTTTGCGGTGATGGTGTTCCTCGATTTTTCGATTAACAACCTGACGCTGATGGCGCTCACCATCGCCACCGGGTTCGTGGTGGATGACGCCATTGTCGTTATCGAGAACATTTCGCGCTATATCGAGAAAGGCGAAAAGCCGCTGGCGGCGGCGCTGAAGGGCGCGGGCGAAATCGGCTTTACCATTATCTCGCTGACCTTCTCGCTGATTGCGGTGCTGATCCCGCTGCTGTTTATGGGCGATATCGTCGGGCGTCTGTTCCGCGAGTTTGCCGTGACGCTGGCGGTCGCCATTTTGATCTCCGCCGTGGTGTCGCTGACCCTGACTCCGATGATGTGCGCCCGTATGCTGAGCCACGAGTCCCTGCGCAAGCAAAACCGATTCTCGCGCGCCTCCGAGCGCATGTTCGAGCGGATTATTGCCGCCTACGGCCGCGTGCTGGCGAAAGTTCTAAACCATCCGTGGGCCACGCTCGGCGTGGCGCTGGGAACCCTGGCGCTCAGCGTGATGCTGTGGATTTTCATTCCGAAAGGCTTCTTCCCGATCCAGGACAACGGCATTATTCAGGGCACGCTGCAGGCTCCGCAGTCGGTCTCCTTCGCCAGTATGGCCCAGCGCCAGCAGCAGGTGTCTGAAATCATCATGAAGGATCCGGCGGTCGAGAGCCTGACCTCGTACGTGGGCGTCGACGGCACCAACCCGTCGCTCAACAGCGCGCGTCTGCAGATCAACCTCAAGCCGCTGGATGAACGCGACGATCGCGTCAACGCCGTCATTGAGCGTCTGCAAAACGCCGTCGCGCGCGTGCCGGGCGTTGAGCTTTACCTGCAGCCGATTCAGGATTTGACCATTGATACCCAGGTCAGCCGCACGCAGTACCAGTTCACGCTGCAGGCCACCTCGCTGGACGCGCTCAGCACCTGGGTGCCGCAGCTGGTGAATAAGCTTAACACCCTGCCGCAGCTCGCCGACGTCAGCAGCGACTGGCAGGATAAAGGGCTGGCGGCATACGTGAACGTCAACCGCGATACCGCCAGCCGCCTGGGCATTACCATGTCGGATGTGGACAACGCCCTGTACAACGCCTTCGGCCAGCGCCTGATCTCCACCATCTACACCCAGGCCAACCAGTATCGCGTGGTGCTGGAGCACAACACGGAGAACACGCCCGGCC
This sequence comes from Enterobacter sp. A103, assembly GCF_034427535.1. NCBI lineage: Bacteria > Pseudomonadati > Pseudomonadota > Gammaproteobacteria > Enterobacterales > Enterobacteriaceae > Enterobacter > Enterobacter sp. A103. The sequence continues at coordinate 420,116 of NZ_JAXQPQ010000004.1, read as the reverse complement.
TGGCGGGGCTGGACTCGGTGCGCCTGACCAGCAAAGACGGCGGCATTGTGCCGCTGAGCGCTATCGCCACGGTGGAAGAACGCTATACCCCACTGTCGATTAACCATCTGGATCAGTTCCCGTCCACCACCATCTCCTTCAACGTGCCGGACAATTATTCTCTCGGCGAAGCGGTGGAGGCCATTCAGGCTGCTGAAAAAGAGCTCAGCTTCCCGTCCGATATTCAGACCCAGTTCCAGGGCAGCACGCTGGCGTTTCAGGCCGCGCTGGGTAACACCATCTGGCTTATCGTCGCGGCGGTCGTGGCGATGTACATCGTGCTCGGGGTGCTGTACGAAAGCTTTATCCACCCGATCACCATCCTCTCTACCCTGCCGACGGCGGGCGTGGGGGCGCTGCTGGCACTGATGCTGGCGGGCAGCGAGCTGGACGTCATTGCCATCATCGGCATTATCCTGCTTATCGGGATCGTGAAGAAAAACGCCATCATGATGATCGACTTCGCCCTGGCCGCCGAGCGCGAGCAGGGCATGTCGCCGCGCGACGCCATCTTCCAGGCATGTCTGCTGCGTTTTCGTCCAATCCTGATGACCACGCTGGCCGCCCTGCTGGGTGCGCTGCCGCTGATGCTCAGCACCGGCGTCGGCGCGGAGCTGCGCCGTCCGCTGGGTATCGGCATGGTCGGCGGTCTGCTGGTGAGCCAGGTGCTCACGCTCTTCACCACGCCGGTTATCTATCTGCTGTTTGACCGCCTGGCGCTGTGGACCAAAAGCCGCTTCCCGAAACGTGAAGAGGAGGCATAAGTGAAGTTTTTCGCCCTCTTCATTTATCGCCCGGTGGCGACGATTTTAATCTCGCTCGCCATTACCCTCTGCGGCGTGCTGGGCTTCCGGCTGCTGCCGGTGGCGCCGCTGCCGCAGGTGGATTTTCCGGTGATCATGGTCAGCGCCTCGCTGCCGGGCGCGTCACCGGAGACCATGGCCTCGTCGGTTGCCACGCCGCTGGAGCGCTCGCTCGGGCGGATTGCGGGGGTCAACGAGATGACCTCCAGCAGCTCGCTGGGCAGCACGCGCATCATTCTGGAGTTCAGCTTCGACCGGGATATTAACGGTGCGGCGCGCGACGTGCAGGCGGCCATCAACGCCGCGCAAAGCCTGCTGCCGAGCGGGATGCCGAGCCGCCCAACCTACCGCAAGGCCAACCCGTCCGATGCGCCGATCATGATCCTGACGCTGACCTCCGATACGTACTCGCAGGGGCAGCTTTACGACTTTGCGTCTACCCAGCTGGCGCAGACAATCTCACAAATTAACGGCGTCGGTGACGTGAGCGTCGGCGGGAGCTCCCTGCCCGCCGTGCGCGTAGGCCTAAACCCGCAGGCGCTGTTCAACCAGGGCGTGTCGCTGGATGACGTGCGCTCCGCCATCAGCACGGCCAACGTCCGCAAGCCGCAAGGGGCGATTGAGGACGGCAGCCACCGCTGGCAGATCCACACCAACGACGAGCTGAAAACCGCCGCGGAATATCAGCCGCTCATTATTCACTACAACAACGGCGCGGCGGTGCGCTTGAGCGACGTTGCCAGCGTCACCGACTCGGTGCAGGACGTGCGCAACGCCGGGATGACCAACGCTAAGCCGGCCATTCTGCTGATGATCCGCAAGCTGCCGGAAGCGAACATTATTGAGACGGTGAACAGCATTCGCGCCCGTCTTCCGGACCTGCAGGAGACCATCCCGGCAGCAATCGATTTGCAAATTGCCCAGGATCGCTCCCCGACCATTCGCGCCTCGCTTGAAGAGGTGGAGCAAACGCTGATTATCTCTGTCGCCCTGGTGATCCTGGTGGTCTTCCTGTTCCTGCGATCCGGCCGCGCGACGCTTATTCCGGCGGTGGCCGTGCCGGTCTCGCTGATCGGTACCTTTGCCGCCATGTACCTGTGCGGGTTTAGCCTCAACAACCTGTCGCTGATGGCCCTGACGATAGCGACGGGCTTCGTGGTGGATGACGCCATCGTGGTGCTGGAAAACATTTCCCGCCACCTGGAAGCGGGCGTGAAGCCGCTGCAGGCCGCGCTGCAGGGCACGCGCGAGGTGGGCTTTACGGTGCTCTCCATGAGCCTGTCGCTGGTGGCGGTATTCCTGCCGCTGCTGCTGATGGGCGGGCTGCCGGGCCGGCTGCTGCGCGAGTTCGCCGTCACCCTCTCCGTCGCCATCGGCATTTCGCTGGCGATCTCCTTAACGCTGACGCCGATGATGTGCGGCTGGATGCTCAAGCGCAGCAAACCGCATTCGCAGCCGCGCCGTAAAGGCTTTGGCCGTTTCCTGATGGCCATGCAGGAAGGCTACGGCAAATCGCTGAAGTGGGTGCTGAACCATACCCGGCTGGTCGGCCTGGTGCTTATCGCCACCATCGTGCTCAACGTCTGGATGTACATCACCATCCCGAAAACTTTCTTCCCGGAGCAGGACACCGGCGTGCTGATGGGGGGGATTCAGGCGGACCAGAGCATTTCGTTCCAGGCGATGCGCGGCAAGCTGCAGGACTTCATGAAGATCATTCGTGAAGACAAAGCCGTGGATAACGTCACCGGCTTTACCGGCGGGTCACGCGTTAACAGCGGGATGATGTTTATTACCCTGAAACCGCGCGGCGAGCGCAACGAAACCGCCCAGCAGGTGATTGACCGCCTGCGGGTGAAGCTCGCCAAAGAGCCGGGGGCAAACCTGTTTTTGATGGCCGTTCAGGATATCCGCGTCGGCGGCCGTCAGGCGAACGCCAGCTATCAGTACACGTTGCTCTCGGACGATTTAGCCGCCCTGCGCGAGTGGGAGCCGAAGATCCGCAAGGCGCTGGCCGCCCTGCCGCAGCTGGCGGACGTCAACTCCGATCAGCAGGACAACGGCGCCGAGATGGCCCTGACCTACGACCGCGAAACCATGTCGCGGCTGGGCATTAACGTTGAGGCCGCCAACAGCCTGCTGAACAACGCCTTCGGCCAGCGCGAGATCTCCACCATCTACCAGCCGATGAACCAGTACAAGGTGGTGATGGAGGTTGACCCGCGCTACACCCAGGACATCAGCGCTCTGGACAAAATGTTTGTGATTAACAACGACGGCAAGGCGATTCCGCTCTCCTACTTTGCCAGCTGGCAGCCTGCCAACGCGCCGCTGTCGGTGAACCATCAGGGCCTTTCGGCGGCGTCGACCATCTCCTTTAACCTGCCCGCCGGTTCGTCGCTTTCAGAAGCCAGCGACGCAATCAACCGCGCGATGACGCAGCTTGGCGTGCCGTCCACCGTGCGCGGCAGCTTTGCCGGGACGGCGCAGGTGTTCCAGGAGACGATGAACTCGCAGGTGATTTTGATTCTGGCCGCCATCGCCACGGTTTATATTGTGCTGGGCGTGCTGTACGAGAGCTACGTTCACCCGCTGACCATTCTCTCGACGCTACCGTCGGCGGGCGTGGGGGCGCTGCTGGCGCTGGAGCTGTTCGGCGCGCCGTTCAGCCTGATCGCGCTCATCGGGATCATGCTGTTGATCGGCATTGTGAAGAAAAACGCGATCATGATGGTGGATTTTGCCCTGGACGCCCAGCGCAACGGCAATCTGTCGCCGGAAGAGGCCATCTTCCAGGCCTGCCTGCTGCGTTTTCGTCCGATCATGATGACCACCCTGGCGGCGCTGTTTGGCGCGCTGCCGCTGGTTATCTCGGGCGGCGACGGCTCAGAGCTGCGCCAGCCGCTGGGGATCACCATTGTCGGCGGCCTGGTCATGAGCCAGCTGCTGACGCTGTACACCACGCCGGTGGTCTATCTGTTCTTCGACCGCCTGCGGCTGCGCTTCTCGCGTAAAAACAAAACCACGGTGACCGAGTAAATGACCGATCTCCCCGCTAACGTTCGCTGGCAGCTATGGATAGTCGCTTTCGGCTTCTTTATGCAGTCGCTGGATACGACCATCGTCAACACCGCCCTCCCCTCCATGGCGAAAAGTCTGGGGGAGAGCCCGCTGCATATGCATATGGTGATTGTCTCCTACGTGCTGACGGTGGCCGTAATGCTGCCCGCCAGCGGCTGGCTTGCGGACAAAGTGGGCGTGCGAAATATCTTCTTTACCGCCATCGTGCTGTTTACCACCGGCTCGCTGTTTTGCGCGCAGGCCAGCACCCTCGACCAGCTGGTGATGGCGCGCGTGCTGCAGGGCGTCGGCGGGGCAATGATGGTCCCCGTCGGGCGGCTAACGGTGATGAAAATTGTGCCGCGCGAGCAGTACATGGCGGCGATGACCTTTGTGACCCTGCCCGGCCAGGTAGGGCCGCTGCTGGGCCCGGCGCTCGGCGGCATTCTGGTGGAGTACGCCTCCTGGCACTGGATTTTCTTAATCAATCTTCCTGTTGGCATCATCGGCGCCATCGCCACCCTGACGCTGATGCCGAACTACAAAATGCAGACGCGGCGCTTTGATTTCTTCGGCTTTATCCTGCTGGCGGCGGGCATGGCCACGCTGACCCTGGCGCTCGACGGGCAAAAGGGGCTGGGGATTTCGCCCCTGACGCTCGGGCTTCTGATCGCGCTCGGCGTTACCGCCATACTGTGGTATCTGCGGCATGCCAGAGGTAACGATAAGGCGCTCTTCAGCCTGAGCTTGTTTAAAAACCCTACCTATCGCCTTGGCCTGTTCGGCAGCTTCGCCGGGCGCGTCGGCAGCGGCATGCTGCCGTTTATGACGCCCGTTTTCCTGCAAATCGGAATGGGATTTTCGCCGTTCCACGCGGGGCTGATGATGATCCCAATGGTGCTCGGCAGCATGGGAATGAAGCGCATCGTGGTGCAGGTGGTGAACCGCTTTGGCTACCGTCACGTGCTGGTAACCGCCACGCTGGGGCTGGCGCTGGTCAGCCTGCTGTTTATGGCCGTGGCGCTGATGGGCTGGTACTACGTTCTGCCGCTGGTGCTGTTCTGCCAGGGGATCGTCAACTCCATGCGCTTCTCGTCGATGAATACCCTGACGCTGAAGGACCTGCCGGACGATCTGGCGAGCAGCGGCAACAGCCTGCTGTCGATGATCATGCAGCTCTCAATGAGCGTCGGGGTCACCATCGCCGGATTACTGCTCGGCATGTACGGCCAGCACCACCTCAGCGTCGACACGCCGGTGGCGCATCAGGTCTTTTTGTATACCTATTTAAGCATGGCGGTCATCATCGCCCTGCCCGCTTTCATCTTCGCCAGAGTGCCGGATGATACCAGCAAGAACGTCGTGATTAGGCGCGGCAAAAGGAGTGGCTCATGAAATTCTGGCGTCCGGGCATTACCGGCAAGCTCTTCGTGGCGATATTTGCCACCTGTATCGTCCTGCTGATCACCATGCACTGGGCGGTGCGGATCAGCTTTGAGCGCGGTTTTATTGATTACATCAAGCATGGCAATGAACAGCGTTTACAGGGCTTAAGCGATGCGCTGAGTGAACAGTACGCCCAGCACGGCAACTGGCGTTTTCTGCGCAATAATGACCGCTTTATTTTCCAGATCCTGCGCTCGCTGGAGCACGATACCGGTGACGATCGCCCGGGGCCGGGCATGCCGCCGCACGGCTGGCGCACCCAGTTCTGGGTGATTGACCAGGACATGCGCACGCTGGTGGGTCCGCGCGCGCCGATACCGCCGGACGGCACCCGTCGGGCGATCAAAGTCAACAACGCGACGGTCGGCTGGGTTATCGCCTCGCCGGTGGAGCGCCTGACGCGCAACACCGACATCAACTTTGACCGCCAGCAGCGCCGGACGAGCTGGCTGATTGTCGCCCTCTCCACCCTGCTCGCCGCGCTCGCCACCTTCCCGCTGGCGCGCGGTCTGCTCGCCCCGGTGAAAAGACTGGTGGAAGGCACGCACAAGCTGGCCGCCGGGGATTTCACCACCCGCGTCGATACCCGCAGCCAGGACGAACTGGGCAAGCTGGCGCAGGATTTTAACCAGCTCGCCAGCACGCTGGAGAAGAACCAGCAGATGCGCCGCGACTTTATGGCCGATATTTCCCACGAGCTGCGCACGCCGCTGGCGGTGCTGCGCGGCGAGCTGGAGGCCATCCAGGACGGCGTGCGCCAGTTTACGCCTGAATCGGTGGCCTCTCTGCAGGCGGAGGTGGGCACGCTCACCAAGCTGGTGGACGATCTCCACCAGCTCTCCATGTCCGACGAAGGCGCGCTGGCCTACCAGAAGGCGCCGGTGGACGTGATTAACATTCTGGAAGTGATCAGCGGCGCGTTCCGCGAGCGGTTTGCCAGCCGCAACCTGAAAATCGACCTCTCCCTGCCGGACAGCGCGGTGGTGTTTGGCGACAAAGACCGGCTGATGCAGCTGTTCAATAACCTGCTGGAAAACAGCCTGCGCTACACCGACAGCGGCGGCGGGCTGCATATCTCCGGCAGGCAGGAAAACGGGCGCTTTGCCCTTACCTTCGCGGATTCCGCCCCCGGCGTGCAGGACGCGCAGCTGGAAAAACTGTTTGAACGTTTCTACCGTACCGAAGGCTCCCGCAACCGCGCCAGCGGCGGTTCCGGACTGGGGCTGGCGATTTGCGTTAACATCGTCGAGGCGCATAATGGCACGATCCGCGCCGCCCATTCGCCTTTTGGCGGGGTTAGCATTACAGTAGAGTTACCTCTGGAACGGGATTTATCGAGAGAAGTATGACCGAGTTACCGATTGACGAAAACACGCCGCGCATTTTGATTGTGGAAGACGAGCCGAAGCTTGGGCAGCTGCTGATCGACTATTTACGTGCGGCCAGCTACGCCCCGTCGCTGATCAGCCACGGCGATAAAGTGCTGGCATACGTGCGCCAGACCCCGCCGGATCTGATCCTGCTGGATTTAATGCTGCCGGGCGTTGACGGACTGACCCTGTGCCGGGAAATTCGTCGCTTCTCCGACGTGCCGATCGTCATGGTCACCGCCAAAATTGAAGAGATTGACCGCCTGCTGGGGCTCGAAATTGGCGCGGACGATTACATCTGCAAGCCCTACAGCCCGCGTGAAGTGGTCGCCCGCGTGAAAACCATTCTGCGCCGCTGCAGGCCGCAGCGCGAGCTTCAGGTGCTCGATGCCGAAAGCCCGCTGATTGTCGACGAAAGCCGCTTCCAGGCGAGCTGGCGCAGCAAGCTGCTGGACCTGACGCCTGCGGAGTTCCGCCTGCTGAAAACCCTCTCCCACGAGCCGGGAAAAGTGTTCTCCCGCGAGCAGCTGCTGAACCACCTGTATGACGATTACCGCGTCGTGACCGACCGCACCATCGACAGCCACATCAAAAACCTGCGCCGCAAGCTGGAGGCGCTGGACGCCGAGCAGTCGTTTATCCGCGCGGTGTACGGCGTGGGGTATCGCTGGGAAGCGGATGCGTGCAGGATAATGTGATTAACGATGATTTACAGCTATGTATAGTACAGTCACATATTTTTAAACAATACAGAAAAGAAGTCTGGTTCTATTTTTTCTTTAAGGAAATATCATGGCAGATAATCTTTTGGAAATGATCGTCTTTGGCCGACCAGCCACGGTTAACAGGAAAGGCCCTAAATCTTTGAAGGCAATCTGGCAATCGAAAGTTTTTAATTCTGCAAGCGCAGAATATACTGGCATGCAGGTTAAGTATAAGACAACTTTTAAAATATTTTATTTCCCACATAACAACTCTTATTCAGACGTAGACAATGGACTTAAATTTACCATTGATGCCCTGGCTCCGGTAGTCATGGAGAATGACAGGCAAATAACGCGCATTATTGCTGAGCGATTCGTGAAGGAGCCTGGGAAATCCCTTGTCGTTCCATTATCCCTAGCTCCCTCAATTGCTAAAATATTAGAAATAAGAGAAAACAACTCACCTGCAGAATATATGACCTTAATTAAACTTGAAAAATATAAATGCAATGAAGGCAAGCTATGGTAAACTACTATGATTATTACCATTACCAGGTTGAATTAATTAAAACAGAATATACTTTAAAAGAGTATATTGTTTATGAAGACTTACCAAGAACACCTTCATATAAAAATTTTCTATTTGATTTAGTTGCAATTAGCAAAGACAAAAAAGAAATTATAATCATAGAAATAGTAAATAAGCGTCACGGTGACCATTACCATAAGCGTATAAGAATGATGGAAGAATTAACCACCCATCCTTTTTTACATCACTATTTTAATGTTGATAAAGATGCTCAAATATTGGTTGACTTTAGATATATTGATAATCGAGAGAGTGAGCAATCGGAAATAAATGCTAAGATCCAAGAGAAATTTTCTGAGGATAATATAGCTATTATTCTTTCCGAAAGAATACCACCACTTTATCTTAATAATGAAAGCACTGCAACCAATTCATTTATTAGAGACTGGATTTATATAGCAAGAATGATTCGTTCCATGATCTCTTTTCACAGAACACAAAACAATCATAATCGAAACAAGAATTCAACCCTTGATTATCTTAACCTGATACTTTACGAATTTGAAATACATCCTCTGGAACAAATTAATGCAGAAGTGAGAGACCTTTACACACTATATTCAATTGTGCTAAGTGTTATCGAAGGAAATAAAGTATCAGAACTTGAAGCCAGAGAAATGAGATGGCATCTAAAATACCTACAGCAGCAACTCAAAATAAAAATTACATCAGAAAAAAATAAATAACAATGCAAATTTAGCCGTAATTAACTTTACGGCTAAAATAAATAATAATTCAATCTTTACCTCCCTGCCCCGCAGCGCTACAATGCCCGCCCTTAAAGTGGGGGATCTCCCCTTACCGCTGCACCTGGTGCACGCGGATCTGACCTGTCATCAGAACGAGAACAAACATGTTTAAACCGGAACTCCTTTCCCCGGCGGGAACGCTGCAAAATATGCGTTACGCTTTCGCCTATGGTGCCGACGCCGTTTATGCGGGCCAGCCGCGCTACTCGCTGCGCGTGCGCAACAACGAATTCAACCACGAGAACCTGCAGCTCGGCATCAACGAAGCGCATGCCCTGGGCAAAAAATTCTACGTGGTCGTGAACATCGCGCCGCACAACGCCAAGCTGAAAACGTTCATCCGTGACCTGAAGCCGGTGGTGGATATGGGGCCGGACGCGCTGATCATGTCGGACCCGGGTTTAATCATGCTGGTTCGGGAGAACTTCCCGGAGATGGATATTCACCTCTCCGTCCAGGCTAACGCCGTCAACTGGGCGACGGTGAAGTTCTGGAAGCAGATGGGGCTGACCCGCGTCATCCTGTCCCGCGAACTGTCTCTGGAAGAGATCGAAGAGATCCGCACCCAGGTGCCGGATATGGAAATCGAAATCTTCGTTCACGGCGCGCTGTGCATGGCCTACTCCGGCCGCTGCCTGCTCTCCGGCTATATCAACAAGCGCGACCCGAACCAGGGCACCTGCACCAACGCCTGCCGCTGGGAATATAACGTCCAGGAGGGCAAAGAGGATGACGTCGGTAATATCGTGCACAAGCACGAGCCTATTCCGGTAACCAACGTTGAGCCGACGCTGGGCATCGGCGCGCCAACCGACAGCGTGTTTATGATTGAAGAAGCCAAACGTCCGGGCGAGTACATGACCGCCTTTGAAGACGAGCACGGCACCTACATCATGAACTCGAAAGATCTGCGAGCCATCGCCCACGTCGAGCGTCTGACGCAGATGGGCGTGCACTCTCTGAAGATCGAAGGCCGCACCAAATCCTATTACTACTGCGCGCGCACCGCGCAGGTGTACCGCAAAGCCATCGACGATGCGGCGGCAGGTAAACCGTTCGATACCAGCCTGCTGGAAACCCTGGAAGGCCTGGCGCACCGCGGCTATACCGAGGGCTTCCTGCGTCGTCATACTCACGATGACTACCAGAACTACGAGCACGGCTACTCCGTTTCCGAGCGCCAGCAGTTTGTCGGTGACTTTACCGGCGAGCGCAAAGGCGCGCTGGCGGCCGTCGCGGTGAAAAACAAATTCACCAAAGGCGACAGCCTGGAGCTTATGACCCCGCAGGGCAACATGAACTTTACGCTGGAGCATCTGGAAAACGGCAAAGGCGAGGCGATTGACGTGGCGCCGGGCGACGGGCATACCGTATGGCTGCCGGTTCCGGAAGAGGTGGAGCTGAAGTTTGCGCTGCTGATGCGTAACTTCAACGGTGAAAGCACCCGAAACCCACACGGCAAATAGTTAATCAGGGAAATTTTTTCGCGCTGGGATAATTCTTAGAATCGGATCACATACCGCTTCGTTCAATACGGGTATTATCCCCCCGCTGAAAAACATAACCCATAAATGCTAGCTGTACCAGGAACCACCTCCTTAGCCTGCGTAATCTCCCTTACGCGGGCTTATTTTTTGCCTTCTCTCTCCTCAACCCAGGCAATAAGCTCGTCGATTTGCCCCTCAGAGAACACGGCTATCCCATGCTCTGCGAGCAACGATGCAGCCACACCCCTCCCCGCTTTATGGATCCCGCGAAAAGATCCGTCATAAATAAACTGACTGCCGCACGTGGGGCTGCCATCGGTTAATAGCGCTGCGCTACACCCCGACTCCTGAGCAGCGCGTAGCGCGAGCCAGGCTGCAAGCTGATACTGCTCAGTCACATCCTGCCCTGTATTTTCAGTAATTCTGGCTTGCCCGTGCATTACGTCTTTGCCATCAGCGGACATAATCTCTGCCGGAGGACGAGGGACAGGCATCCCGGCCGCAAGTTCAGGGCAGTGGATAACCAGACGTTGTTCCTGCTGCCAGCGAGCGAGCAGCTCGTTCATTCGCGCTTTTTCACTTCCGTTATAACGAACCTTAAAGCCCATAAGGCACGCGCTTACCAAAATTTTATTCATCATCACTTTCCTGTGATTACGTTACTACCATCGCTGGAGTGTAACGCGCTTTCGGGCATATTTTATTCCTTTCATCCTGTTCTTACCCGCTTTTTTCCTCTCTGCTATACACTCTTACTAACGCTAAAAAAGGGAGCAGCGCGGATGGCAACCTATCCAGACAGTTTATTGATTCTCAATGGCAAAAGCGCGGGCAACGATCTGTTGCGTCAGGCAATTCAGGGTTTGCGTGACGATGGCGCGCGCATTCACGTCAGGGTGACGTGGGAAAAAGGCGACGCGGCACGCTATATCAATGAAGCCCTCGGGCTTGGCGTCAGCACCATCATTTCCGGCGGCGGCGATGGCACCATCAATGAGATTGCGTCAGCGCTTATCGACCTGTCCCCGGCAAACCGGCCGGTGATGGGTATTTTACCGCTCGGCACCGCCAATGATTTTGCCACCAGCGCAGGGATCCCGGAGGAGCTGGAGAAAGCGCTCCAGCTGGCGATCCTCGGCAAGGCCACCGCTGTGGATATTGCGCAGGTGAATGATAAAACCTGCTTTATCAATATGGCGACGGGCGGGTTTGGCACGCGCATCACCAGCGAAACGCCGGAAAAGCTGAAGGCGGCGCTGGGCGGCGTGTCGTACCTGATCCACGGCCTGATGCGCATGGACACCCTCAAGCCTGACCGCTGCGAAATTCACGGCGAGGATTTTCAGTGGCAGGGTGATGCGCTGGTGATTGGGATTGGCAACGGGCGTCGGGCGGGCGGCGGACAGCAGCTCTGCCCGGAGGCGCTGATTAATGACGGTCAGCTCCAGCTGCGTATTTTCACGGGCGACGGCCTGCTGCCCGCGCTGTTTACTACGCTGACGCAGCCGGAAGAGAGTCCAAATATCATCGCCGGGAAATCGGCGTGGTTTGAAGTGAATGCGCCGCACGGGATGACCTTTAACCTCGACGGAGAGCCGCTGAGCGGAACGCAGTTCCGCATTGAGGTACTGCCCGGCGCGCTGCAGTGCCGGCTACCGCCGGACTGCGTGCTTTTGCGCTGATGTATCACACGGTGAGCAATGATGCCCTCACCCAACCCTCTCCCACCGGGGAGAGGGAGATGGAGCCGTCAGGCAATCGTGACTTTGCTGTCCAGATAGACGTCCTGAACCGCATTGATCAGCTTCACGCCGTCGGCCATCGATTTCTTAAACGCCTTGCGGCCAAGGATCAGCCCCATGCCGCCCGCGCGTTTGTTGATCACCGCCGTACGCACCGCGTCTGACAGATCGGTATCACCGCCCGCCGCGCCGCCGGAGTTGATCAGCCCCGCGCGGCCCATGTAGCAGTTCGCCAGCTGGTAGCGCACGAGGTCGATCGGGTTATCGCTGGTCAGCTTGCTGTAGACGCGATCGTCGGTGTAGCCAAAGTTCACCGCTTTATAGCCGCCGTTATTCTCGGCCATTTTCTGCTTCACGATATCCGCGCCGATGGTCGCCGCCAGGTGGTTCGCCTGCCCGGTCAGGTCGGCCGACACGTGGTAATCCACGCCGTCTTTCTTGAACGCGTTGTTGCGCAGATATGCCCACAGTACGGTGACCATGCCCAGCTCGTGCGCGCGCTCAAACGCCGCGGAGATCTCTTCAATCTGACGGCGGGACTGTTCGGAGCCGAAGTAAATCGTCGCCCCTACCGCCACCGCGCCCATGTTGAACGCCTGCTCGACGCTGGCGTAGAGGGTCTGGTCATATTCGGTTGGATAGCTAAGGGTTTCGTTGTGGTTCAGCTTCACAAGGAACGGAATGCGGTGGGCATAGCGACGCGAAACCGTGGCCAGCACGCCGTAGGTAGAGGCCACGCAGTTACAGCCCGCTTCAATCGCCAGCTCAACAATGTTCTTCGGATCGAAATAGAGCGGGTTCGCCGCAAAAGAGGCGCCCGCAGAGTGCTCTACGCCCTGGTCCACCGGCAGAATAGAGAGATACCCGGTGCCGCCGAGCCGCCCGGTGTTGTAGAGCGTCTGCATATTTCGCAGGACCGCAGGCGGACGGTTGTTATCGATCATCACGCGGTCAACGTAGTCATGACCAGGCAGATACAGCTGGTCGGCTGGAATGGTCATACAACGATGCTGTAAAAGGCTGTCGGCGTCTTTGCCAAGCAACTGCGCAATATCAGTCATGTGATACTCCCGTAAGTCCGACGTCGTGTCGGTGTGTGTTTATCCAGTCCCATCTTTTATGGGCAGACTAAGCCTGGTACCGACTTAACAGATTTTCCACTCTTTGCTTTTTTTTTCAGCACAATCTGCTGGCTCGATTCGTGTACAACAAAACTGTTACATTGATCAAACAATCGCCACAAAGGTATTTAAAAGGTATTATTGAGTGGTATGTTAAAGGCGTACCCTCTCTGACATGCAGGATTAAAAAATGAAAACGAAAGTCCAACTGTCATTCATGATGTTTGTTGAATGGTTTATCTGGGGCGCGTGGTTTGTGCCGCTGTGGCTGTGGCTGAGCAAAAGCGGTTTTACCGCCGGGGAAATCGGCTGGTCTTACGCCTGTACCGCTATTGCCGCGATCCTCTCCCCGATTCTGGTCGGCTCGCTGACTGACCGCTTCTTCGCCGCGCAGAAAGTGCTGTCAGTGCTGATGTTCGCCGGAGCCATTCTGATGTACTTCGCCGCGCAGCAAACCCAGTTCAGCACCTTCTTCCCGCTGCTGCTGGTTTACTCCCTGACCTATATGCCGACCATCGCGCTGACCAACAGTATCGCCTTTGCCAACGTGGACGACGTTGAGGCCGATTTCCCGCGCATCCGCGTGATGGGTACCATCGGCTGGATCGCCTCCGGGCTGGCGTGCGGTTTCCTGCCGCAGATGCTGGGCTACAGCGATATTTCCGACACCAACATCCCGCTGCTGATGACGGCAGCCAGCTCCGCCCTGCTCGGCGTGTTTGCCCTGTTCCTGCCGAATACGCCGCCGAAAAGTACCGGCAAGCTGGATTTCAAAGTGATGCTCGGGCTGGACGCGTTAATCCTGCTGCGCGACAGAAACTTCCTGGTGTTCTTCTTCTGCTCGTTCCTGTTCGCCATGCCGCTGGCCTTCTATTACATCTTCGCCAACGGCTATCTCACCGAAGTGGGGATGAAAAACGCCACCGGCTGGATGACGCTCGGCCAGTTCTCCGAAATCTTCTTTATGCTCGCCCTGCCGTTCTTTACCAAACGCTTTGGTATTAAGAAGGTCTTACTGCTGGGCCTGATTACCGCCGCCATCCGCTACGGGTTCTTTGTTTACGGCGGAGCGGAACAGTACTTCACCTACGCCCTGCTGTTCCTCGGCATTCTGCTGCACGGCGTGAGCTACGACTTCTATTACGTCACCGCGTACATCTACGTGGACAAAAAAGCGCCGGTGCACATGCGCACCGCCGCGCAGGGCCTGATTACGCTGTGCTGTCAGGGCTTTGGGAGCCTGCTGGGTTACCGCCTGGGCGGCGTGATGATGGAAAAAATGTTCGCATACAAAGAGCCGGTGAATGGGCTGACCTTCAACTGGGCCGGAATGTGGACGTTTGGTGCAATCATGATTGCCGTGATTGCCGTGCTGTTTATGCTGTTTTTCCGCGAATCGGATAAAGAGATCGCTGCAATTGCGGTGGTTGATGGCGATGCCGCGCTGACACAAGGGGAAGTTAAATGAAACAAGAACGTGTTCTCGGTGCCCTTTACGGGCAGGCGTTAGGGGATGCGATGGGTATGCCGTCGGAGCTGTGGCCGAGAAAGCGCGTCAAGGCGCATTTCGGCTGGATCGACCGTTTTTTACCCGGCCCGGCAGAGAATAATGCGGCCTGCTATTTCAAACAGGCAGAGTTCACCGACGATACCTCAATGGCGCTGTGCCTGGCGGACGCGCTCATCGAGTGCGACGGGGAGATTAACGCGGACGTTATCGGCAAGCATATTCTGCGCTGGGCGCTCGATTTCGACGCGTTTAATAAGAACGTGCTCGGCCCGACCTCCAAAATCGCGCTTAACGCGATTCGCGACGGCAAGCCGGTTAGCGAACTGGACAACAACGGCGTGACTAACGGGGCGGCGATGCGCGCCTCCCCGCTGGGCTGCCTGCTCCCGGCCACGCGTCTGGAACACTTTGTTGAGCAGGTGGCGCTGGCCTCCAGCCCGACCCATAAATCCGACCTCGCCATTGCCGGCGCGGTGGTGATTGCCTGGGCGGTTTCCCGCGCTATCGACGGCGAAAGCTGGCAGAACATCGTCGATGCGCTGCCGGGTATCGCCCGCTATGCGCAGGAGGCGAAAACCACCACCTTCAGCGCGTCGCTGGCGGCACGTATTGAGCTGGCGCTTAAGACCGTGCGGGAAGCCAACGGGGTTGAGTCCGCCAGCGAGCAGGTTTACCAGCTCGTGGGGGCCGGAACCAGCACCATTGAGTCCGTTCCGGCGGCCATTGCGATGGTCGAACTGGCGGGAACCGACCCAAACCGCTGCGCCATTTTATGCGCCAACCTGGGCGGCGATACCGACACCATTGGCGCGATGGCGACGGCCATCTGCGGCGCGCTCCACGGCGTGCAGGCGATTGACCCGGCGCTCAAAGCCGAGCTCGACGCCGTCAACCGGCTCGATTTCGGCCACTATTGCGAGAAACTGCTGCACTACCGGGAGCAAAGGGAGGGCGTATGAATTCATTTGCCCAACGTCTCGACACCCTGCACGCCGCGCGGCCGGTGACGGTGCTGGGCGCGGCGGTGATTGACGTCATCGCCGACGCCTACGCCCTGCCCTGGCGCGGGTGCGATATCGAACTCAAACAGCAGGGCGTGAATATTGGCGGCTGCGCGCTAAACATTGCCATCGCTCTGAAACGGCTCGGCATTGCGTCGCAAAACGCCCTGCCCGTCGGTCACGGCGTCTGGGCGGATATTATTCGCAACGCCATGGCGAAGCAGGATCTGCACAGCGCCATTGCGGCCGAAACCGGCGATAACGGCTGGTGCCTGGCGCTGGTGGAGCCAGACGGAGAGCGCACCTTCATGTCCTTTAGCGGCGTGGAGAACCAGTGGCAGCAGAGCTGGCTTGATGTGCTTAACATCCCGTCGAACAGCCTGGTCTATTTATCCGGCTATCAGCTGGCCTCACCGTGCGGCGAGCTGCTGACACGCTGGCTGGAGGGATTACAGGACGTGACGGCCTTTATCGATTTCGGCCCCCGCATCGCGGATATTCCCGACGCGCTGATGGCGCGGATTATGGCCTGCAGGCCGATCGTGTCGCTTAATCGTCAGGAAGCAGAGATCGCAGCCGAACGACTGGGCGTAGCGGCTGACAACCTGGGTGCGGAGTGGCAGCAGCGCTTCGGCGCCGCGCTGATTGTGCGTCATGATAAAGACGGTGCCGCGTGGTATGACGGCGACGGTGCGGGCGTTGTTCCGGCGTTCCCGGCGACGGTTGTGGACACCATTGGCGCTGGCGACAGCCACGCGGGCGGCACGCTTGCCGGGCTGGCGGCGGGATGGTCGCTGGCAGACGCCGTTCTGCTGGGGAATGCCGTGGCGTCCTGGGTAGTCAGCCACCGCGGCGGGGACTGCGCCCCGACTCGCGAGACGCTACTCCTCGCACACAAAGACGTATAGATCGCTGCGACAGTAGCTGATGCTGTACTCAATCGGCCGGTGCTGTTGGTCAAGCGCGACCTGCTTGATCACCAGCACCGGTATTTTTTCGTCCATCTTAATGTGCGCCTGAAACTCGCTGTCCGGCATGCGGGCGCTAACCCGTGAACGGGTGCGCTGCGGGAAAATATTCTGACTGCGGAAGTAGTCATACAGCGAAATGCCAATCGCATCCGGATCGGGAATGAGGCCAACCGGCACCCAGGACTCTTCAATCGATACCGCATCGTCATCCACATAGCGAATGCGCTTGAGCAAAAAGACCTCGCTGTCCGGAGGGACCGACAGATGGTTTGCGACCTCTTCCGGGCACTTCACCACCCGCTTGTTGACCCACAGCGTATTAGGCTTTTGGCCGCGCAGCACCACCTGCTGGGAAAAACCGCGCGCCTCTTTCAGCGAATATTCAAAGATATTGTTGATTTGCGTGCCATAGCCACGGGAGCGAGTGACCACGCCCTCTTCCTCGAGCGCCTGCATCGCCTTTCGTACGGTGATGCGCGACACCCCGGTTAACTGGCTCAGATCGCGCTCGCCGGGCAAAATATTCCCGTGCTCCAGCACCCCGCTGCGCACCGCGTTTTTTACCGTTTCGGCAAATTTCAGGTACAGCGGCGTGTTGTCAGGCGCGGCGATCCGTTCATTCAGTTGAGCGATTAACCGGGTATGCGCTTGTTCCATCTCTGTTTTCTCAGGTGTGGTGTTTCCTGCCAGTATACTGGGTTACCACCATGCATGAAAATGATGAACCGGCCCAATACCGTGACCCACTTCCAGAGTATCGGCTTTTGCCAGCGCCGCCGAGAGCCAGGTTTTCGCTTCGCGCACCGTATCGGCCCAGCCTTCATGCCGCGGGCGCAGCGCCGCCAGCGCGGCGGAGAGCGTGCAGCCCGTGCCGTGGGTGTTTTTGGTCTGCACGCGCGGCGCGGTAAAGCGTACTTCGCCGTCGCGGGTAAAGAGCCAGTCCGGGCTTTCAGCGTCATCCAGATGACCGCCCTTCATCAGCACCGCCCCGCAGCCCATCGCCAGCAGCGCGTTTCCCTGCGCTTTCATCTCGCGTTCAGTTTGCGCATGCGATGTGCCTAACAGCGCGGCGGCCTCCGGCAGATTGGGCGTGATAAGCGCCACCTGCGGCAGTAGCTTTGTACGCAGCGTCTCCACGGCGGAGGTGGAGAGCAGCGGGTCGCCGCTTTTTGCCAGCATGACGGTATCCAGCACCACGTTTTGCACCTGATAGCGTTTAAGCCGCTCGGCCACCGCCTCCACAATGTCCGTCTCGGCCAGCATGCCGATCTTGGTGGTATCGATGCGCACATCGCTGAATACTGAATCCAGCTGCGCGGCAACAAAATCCGGCTCAATACGGTAGACCGACTGCACGCCGCGCGTGTTTTGCGCCACCAGCGCGGTAATGACCGAGCAGCCGTACGCGCCAAGGGCCGAGAAGGTTTTGAGATCGGCCTGGATACCCGCGCCGCCGCTGGGATCGGTGCCGGCAATGGTCAAGGCGTTAATCCGCTTCATGCCTGCTCCTCCAGCGTATAGAGCGCATCCAGAAACGCGCTGGCAAAACTGCCAGGCCCACGTGACTGCGCAACGGCCACCGTTCCGGCCCGCTTCATCCATCCGCAGGCGGCAGCGACGTTATCCATCCGGTCGCCCGGCAGCGAACAGCTCGCCGCCACAACGGCAGAAAGCGCGCATCCGGTTCCGACTACGCGCGTCATCAGCGGATCGCCGCCCGTTACCGTGCGTGTGCGTTGTCCGTCGGTGATGTAATCCACCTCGCCGGTGACGACCACAACGGCATTGGTCTGCCGAGCCAGCGCCTGCGCAGCAGGCACCGCGCTGGCTGCGGTATCGGTTGTATCGACGCCGCGCCCGCCCGCGCTCATTCCGGCAAGGGCCAGAATCTCGGAGGCATTGCCGCGAATGGCGGCCGGTTTCAGGGCAAGGATTTGATGGCAAAAACGGGTGCGGAACGTCAGGGCGCCCGCAGCAACCGGGTCCAGCGTCCAGGGCTTGCCTGCCGCCACAGCGCTTTCTATTGCCCGACGCATCGACTGGGCGCGCGGCGAGGTCAGCGTGCCAACGTTAATCAGCAGCGCATCGGCAATCGCGGTAAACTGTTCAGCCTCTTCGGCCTCAATCACCATCGCGGGTGAGGCGCCAAGCGCCAGCAAAACGTTGGCGGTAAAAGTCTGTACGACATCGTTGGTCATACAGTGGGTCAGCGGAGAACGGGTTCGGAAGTGGTGTAAAACGTGTAAATCGAGCAGGTCAGGCTGCATGGGTTCGCTCCTGCCTTGCGTGAAGAAGCGATGACCGGGAAGGCATCTGACTTCCCTACGCTGGCATTATCCAGATCAGGTAATACGGGTATTTCTCAGCCTTCACAAAGAAGGGCACCCCGAGTCAAAATACTTTTAAAACATTGAGTTATGAAACTCATTAACGTTATGTAGTGTAACCGCGGCCCCAGGCCAGGCGCAAGGAGTTTCGATTTATCACGCCGTTGTCACCGCGGAAATCTCCAGGCGCTCTTTCCCGTCATTTACCTATATTTATTACGCTTTAGTTAATTCTGGTTCAGTAATTGTTAATACATTATTGAAAAACTTTATTACGTACTTTTGCTGAGACTATTATTTTTATTTTTATTACGTGCTCATTCCGCTTTTATAAGATAGATAAACTTCTTTCGCATGAAAGAATAAGAAAGTATTAATTTATTTAACTCTATTAAACATTTGTACTTTCATCAATAACTTAACGCTTCCCTTGATTTATCGCACAATCCATAAGTTAATGTATACATTAAATATACCTCCTCGATACAGCACCCTGCCCTTTCATTTATTCATATCATTTATGATTTAGATCAAAATCATAAATTTGAGTTTAATTGATAGTTTATTCACGCAATTAAAAAAGGTCCGGGCAATGAATGTCCTGTATTGAGATACAAAAATACAGACATCTTCATGCTCACTAAAGCCAAAACTGTTCTGCTTAAATTTGTTTTTTTAATACGTTAATGATGTGAGTCCTTCGAATGAAACTTTTCAATAAATCTGTTATTTCTGTTTTTATATTTGGGGTGGTCGCCGGTAGCGCCATGAATATTACCAACGCTGCTGCTGCCGTTTGGGATGACGCATCAATCACAGATATTGTGAATGACCATCAAGACCAAATTACGCAAAACAGGGTTGATAGTATTGCTCGCGATCTCTCAACTGAAAATCGCTTAACGCAGGTGGATAGCGACCTTCAATCCACTAAATTAGGTGTTTTGGTTATTGAGCAAGCCACAAATGACGCTTACCAAAAAGCCTTGCTTGCTGGTGCGCTTGCAGATACCGCCAATCAAAAAAGCGATGCGGCTTTACAGGGCGTTATGACGAACGGCACAGAAATTATCAATATGGAAAACGTTAACAAAGTGCAAGATAACCGTCTTGACAGCCTGGAAAATGCCCCTAAACCCACTAACGGCGTAGATGGCAAAGATGGCGTGACGACCACCGTGACGCACATGCAGGTAGACGCAGCAACACAAACTAAAGTGGCTAATAATACCCAGGCAGTTACCGCCACCGCACAGGATCTGCTGGCAACGAAACAGACGTTACAGGCAATGAATAACAATACCAACCAGCAATTTAAATCACTGCACGATGAAGTAGATAATAATAAGAAGCAAGCTAATGCCGGTATTTCAGGAGCCATGGCGATGGCAGGATTACCGCAGGTACAAACGAATCAGCATGTTATGTTCTCTGCTGGCGGAGCCACGTACAATAGTGAAAGCGCCCTTGCCGTTGGGGCATCCGTTAACTTTAGTTCACATGTGATCGCGAAAGTGAGCTTCTCTGATGATACCGCCAATAATATGGGAGCGTCAGTTGGCGTCGGAATGGGATTTTAACGAAATACAACTTAAGCATTATTAACTTACGCCATTAAGTTAATAACCTGCTTGCCTCCGGCAAGAATAGCGATGACAGAAAAAACATGCTCAGACATATCATTATTTCAGCGACCCTGTATCTGATGCTCATTGGCGTCGGTATTTGGATCGGCATGATGTACGTCTCCTATTATCTGTGCGTTTTATAAGGTGAACAAAAGTTTAGCCATGAAAACTCAATTAATATGGATTGCACTGATGTTGACGGTAGCGACAACACCGGCTCATGCGATTAACGCGCACTATCGTGCTCAATTAGAACGTTCAGGATGCACTGAGATGAACGCGAATGACGGCTCTTGTGATATCCACAAAACAAAAGCCCAAAATGCGGCGCAGCACGCAACAGCTGCGGTCCACGACCCTTTGCGTGAAGCCACTTTCACATCGGATGCGGTTAACGCCACGATTTCAAACGGCTTTTTTAACGCCACCATTAACGGCAAAAAGGCCACCGTGAAACGTCTGAATGCTCATTTCTATGAGATTCACGGTAATGGTTTTGTTATATCGCTAAGCCTTAATGAGAACGGCATTACGGCGGCGTCCTGGAATAAGACGACGGGGCGTAACCACGGCATTTTGCAGGTGTCGCAGAAATAAAGCGAACAAGGAGGCAGTCTGCCTCCTTTTCGGTCAGCGAATGGCACGATTTGTCACACTCTTTTTTATGAATTTACAGTCAGGGCAGAACACACGTAACATTCTGTTTTTCTTTACCATAAAGTGCAATTTTCTTTCTTAAAAAGGGGATATCCCCTCCCCTGAGCGCCATGTCACAAAACAGTAAACAAATTAACCATTGAGCCCCGTGGCAAAAGGCTCTATATTGGCGGCGTTTTTTTCAGGCCCCCATCTGTTTTTTAACTTTTTATTCAATCGTGGCTCATAACGAAGCGGCGGTTGTAGGAGTGATATGATGACGGATAAAGTCCGTATTGACACCGTAGATGCCCACAAAAGCAACGAAACCTATCTGGCCCGTCAGGCCGAGTTTGAATCTAACGTCAGGAGTTATCCGCGCAAACTGCCTTTAGCCATCACTAAAGCAGAAGGCGTGTGGATCACCGATGCAGATAATAAAGAATACCTTGACTGTTTAGCAGGCGCGGGGACCCTTGCGCTTGGCCATAACCATCCTGATGTGCTGAAAAGCATCCAAAATGTCATTACCAGCGGCTTGCCGTTACATACCCTGGATCTGACTACGCCTCTGAAAGACGCGTTTTCTGAATACCTGCTCTCTCTGCTGCCTGGTCAGGGCAAAGAGTACTGCCTGCAGTTCACCGGTCCATCCGGTGCTGACGCCGTTGAAGCGGCGCTGAAGCTGGCGAAAAAAGTGACCGGTCGTAGCGGTATCATCAGCTTCTCTGGTGGTTACCACGGTATGACCCACGGCGCGCTGTCCGTGACCGGCAACCTGTCTCCGAAAGAAGCGGTTGACGGTATGATGCCAGAAGTGCAGTTCATGCCTTACCCGCACGAGTACCGTTGCCCGCTGGGTATCGGTGGTGAAGCGGGCGTGAAAGCGCTGACGTACTACTTCGATAACCTGATCAACGACGTTGAAAGCGGCGTGCGTAAACCTGCTGCGGTGATTCTGGAAGCCGTTCAGGGCGAAGGCGGCGTGAACCCGGCTCCGGCTGAGTGGCTGCAGCGCATCCGTAAAGTGACTCAGGAACACGGCATTCTGCTGATCCTCGACGAAGTTCAGGCTGGCTTTGCCCGTACCGGTAAATTCTTCGCCTTCGAACACGCGGGCATTGAGCCAGACATTATCGTGATGTCTAAAGCCGTAGGTGGCGGTCTGCCGCTGGCCGTGCTCGGTATCAAAAAGCAGTTCGACGCATGGGCGCCAGGCCACCACACCGGTACCTTCCGCGGCAACCAGCTGGCGATGGCGACCGGCCTGACGACGCTGAAAATCCTGAAAGACCAGAACATCGCGGGCAAAGTTGCCGCTCAGGGCGAATGGCTGAAAGGCCAGCTGAAAGAGATGGCGAAACGCTATCCTGTTATCGGCCACGTGCGCGGTCTGGGCATGATGATCGGTATTGAGATCGTTAAGCCACACGAAGCCGCTGACCACATGGGCTGCTTCCCGGGCGACGGCGAGCTGTCTGCTCTGATTCAGAAGAAGTGCTTCGAAGCCGGTCTGATTCTGGAGCGCGGTGGCCGTAACGGTATCGTTCTGCGTCTGCTGCCGTCTCTGCTGATCAGCGACGAAGAACTGAAAATCTTCCTGGATAAATTTGAGCAGGCACTGCTTGCTGCGGGCGTTCGCCCGGCGTAACCGGAGTTATTGATTACGATGTCTGATTCAAACCCAATTTTGTTCTCCTCTGCGCAGAGCATTGAAGCTTACCAGCAGGCGATCGAACAAAGCACTCAGGCTGTGATGCAGTGGCTGAAACAGCCTGAGATGTACCAGGGCAAAACGGTCGCGGAACTGCGCGACCGTATTAAGCTGGATTTCAACCCGAAAGGGCTGGGCAACGAAGCGGCGATTGAACGCGCCGTGGAGTTCTTCCTGAAAGACAGCTTGTCCGTTCATCACCCGCAGTGTGTGGCACACCTGCACTGCCCAAGCCTGGTCGTAAGCCAGGCGGCGGAAGTGCTGATCAACGCCACTAACCAGAGTATGGACTCCTGGGATCAAAGCCCGTCCGCAACCATTATCGAGATTAAACTGATCGAGTGGCTGCGTACCCGCGTGGGTTATCAGGCCGGCGACGCCGGTGTCTTCACCAGCGGCGGCACCCAGAGCAACCTGATGGGCCTGATGCTGGCTCGCGATGCGTTCTTTGCGCGTCAGGGTCACTCCGTTCAGCAGGACGGCCTGGTCGGCGATTTGCGCAAAATTCGCGTACTGTGCTCTGAAAACGCACACTTCTCCGTGCAGAAAAACATGGCGCTGATGGGTCTGGGCTACCAGTCCGTCGTGCAGGTGAAAACGGACGAATTCTCCCGCATGGATCTGACCGATCTGGCGGCGAAAATCGAACAGTGCAACGCGAACGGCGAGCAGATTCTGGCGATCGTCGCAACGGCAGGTACCACCGATGCCGGTGCTATCGACCCGCTGCGTGCGATTGCAGAGCTGGCCGCGAAGCAGAACATCTGGGTACATGTTGATGCGGCCTGGGGCGGCGCGCTGCTGATGTCTGAGCAGTATCGTCACTACTTGGACGGCATCGAGCTGGTGGATTCCGTCACCCTGGACTTCCACAAGCAGTTCTTCCAGACCATCAGCTGCGGCGCGTTCCTGCTGAAAGAAGCGCGCCACTATGAGCTGATGCGCTATCAGGCGGCGTACCTGAACTCTGAGTTCGATGAAGAAGCGGGCGTGCCTAACCTGGTGTCCAAATCTCTGCAGACCACCCGTCGTTTTGACGCGCTGAAGCTGTGGATGAGCCTGGAAGCGCTGGGGCAGGAGCAATACGCGGCGATCATCGATCACGGCGTGACCCTGGCGCAGCAGGTTGCGGCCTACGTGAAAGAGCAGCCTGCTCTGGAACTGGTTATGCAGCCACAGCTGGCAAGCGTTCTGTTCCGCTTCCGCGGACAGGTGCAGATGGATGACGCGGGCATCGCCCTGCTGAACCAGAAAATTGGTGATGCGCTGCTGGAATCCGGCCGTGCGAACGTTGGTGTGACCGAGCACAACGGCGTCACCTGCCTGAAGCTGACGCTGCTGAACCCAACCGTGACGCTGGAAGATATTAAAATCCTGCTGTCTCTGGTTGAGCGCACCGCGCAGGAAGTTCTGGCTAAGTAATACAACACCCCTCTTCCGCCGGGAGAGGGGTTATTTTTATACGCCTACCCACCACATCCTTAATTTTAAACCCCAATAGCTCGTCCAGCCCGTCGTGGTGCTGACCACATTACCCTTCGACACAATGACCAGCGTCGGCGTGACGCTCACCTGCCACTGCTGCGACAACGCACCGTTTTCATCGTTGATCACCGGCATTTTCAGCTGTTTCTTTTCAACCCAGCGCGCAAGCTTTGCGTTATCGCCGGAACGCATGGCAATACTCACCACGTTCCCGCCTTCTTCTGCCAGCTGATTAACGGAAGGCGTCGTGTAACGGCATATGCTGCACCAGGTGGCCCAGACGTAAATCAGCAGCGGCCGTTCCTGGCTCAGTGCCGCGATATCGTGAATATTGGCGTCGATGCTCTGCATCGGTGTTGCACTAAAATTGGCGGGGAGTGTCGGTTTTCGATACCGATCAACCCCCCACACTACGGCCAGCGTCAGCAGAACGAATATGATCCCTTCCCGCGCCCAGCGGCGCAGTCGACTGATTTTGCGGTTATCCATTGTGACCTCATGTTTCAACGAAGGTCATCTTAACGGGCAAAACGCCATCACGCTGTAAAGAAGTGTCGCGCCAGGTTTACTCCTGTGTATAGCCGTAGTCGTAATGGCTATATCCCGAGTTGTAATAGAGCGCAGCCGATTTCACGATATCATTGAGGATCGCGCCATTCACCTGCACACCCATTTGCTGCAGACGCTTCAGGCAGTTCTCGATCTCCTTGACGCTGGTTTTACCAAAGCGGGCGACCAGAAGCGTGGTAGCCGCTGCTCTGGCTATCAGCAAGGCATCCGTTACGGCAAGCACGGGTGGGGTATCGACAATCACGATGTCATACAGTTTGTCTATCTGCGACATTACGGCCTGGAAGCGTTCACTCATGAGCAGCTCAACGGGATGTGGAGGTTGGGGTCCGCAGGTCAATACATCAAAACCGCCTTTCTCAACGCGTTGAAT
Source organism: Enterobacter sp. A103 (assembly GCF_034427535.1). Taxonomy (NCBI): domain Bacteria; kingdom Pseudomonadati; phylum Pseudomonadota; class Gammaproteobacteria; order Enterobacterales; family Enterobacteriaceae; genus Enterobacter; species Enterobacter sp. A103. Next base: position 394,791 of record NZ_JAXQPQ010000004.1, on the reverse strand, counting down.
TGCTTCCTGCCACTCAACGGTTCCTCCAAGCACGCAGGATAATCCCCGATGATTGCTCAGTTTGAAAACATTGTGGACATATCCCTTGCGCATATCCGCATCAATAAACAGCACTCGCTGTCCGGCCTGAGCGGCAATCGATGCCAGTGAAGTACTGACCAGGGTCTTTCCGCAGTCCTGCGTGGGGCCAGACACCACGACGATCCGGTTTTTGGCATCCATCATGGTAAAATGCAGACTGGTGCGCAGGCCGCGCACCGCCTCGACAAACATATCTGCCGGACGGTCAACGGGAATAAAAGGTATATTCGACGTCCTGTGCTTCCATCGGGAAGCACACAGATTTCTTCTGCGCAGGTGCGTTTTTTTCCAGAGCCACGTCGAGCGTGGAAGCGTCGCCAGAAGCGGTATCCCCTGCACTTCGAGTTGTTCAGACGAGGTAATGCCCCGCTTAAAGGCTGAACGCACTAAAACCGTTCCTGTAGAGAGCATCAACCCCATCAGCATACCCAGTACAATAATGAACGCTTTGCGCGGTTTGATTGGATCTGGCTGCGTCACGGCCGGGTCAATGATCCGCACGTTCCCGATAGCGCTGGAGCGCGAGATACTCAACTCTTGCTGACGAGTCAGCAACTGCAGGTATATGGTACGCCCGGATTCAACGTCACGACTCAGGCGTAAGATTTCCTGCTGCGTGGAAGGCATGGATGAGACGCGGTTATTCAGACGCGCGCGCTCTCGCTCAAGTGTTTGTTTCTTCTCCCGCAAAGCACGGTAGGTGGGATGGTCCTTTTTGAAAAGCTGGGAAACCTCTGCTTCGCGGAACGTCAGCTCGTTAAGCTGGTTTTCCACGTTAACTACCTGATCGAGGACTGACTTCGCCTCCAGAGATAAGTCGACAGAATCGCGTTGCTCTCTGTAGGCATTCAGTCGCGCTTCGGCTTCATCCAGTTCCCGGCTGATCTTAGGTAATTGATCCTGTAAGAACGTGAGGCTGCGGGAATCTTTCGCTTCCTGGCGCGCAATATTCTGACTGAGAAAATTTTCAGCAATGGTATTAAGCACCATGGCGATCTTGCCGGAGTCTTCACCCGTTAACGTTAATGCGATCATACCGCTCTGTTTAGCCGACTCCACAACCGTAAGTCTCTTCTGAATAGCGTTGATCGCGTCAAGCCTTGTGACGGTTTCGAGGGTAAACTGGGTGCCAGGTTCCGCGCTGAGCGATGTCACCAGAATCGATATGCCGTCTTTAACAAGCGTTTTTCCCACAACGCCGTCTGCTACAAGCATTTTTCCCTCAAGACGATACCGCCCTTGCTCCTGTACGGTGAGTAAAAGCGTTTGTGGCTTACCTTCCAGAAGAGGAATAGTCAGCGTGCCAATCGTTATTTTATCGGATTTACGTCCCCGCACGTGTTCCCATAAAGACCCGATGACCGGGAACAGACGCCGCTTGACGTTGTACGTCAACCCTAACTGATCGACGGTCTCCCCCAGGATCATCCGTGATTTAAGGAGTAAAAGTTCTGGCGCGACATCTGGAGAGAGATCGGCCTCAAACGAGGTCAAGTTCTTGAGCAGCGAGTTTTTCTGCTTCGATTCAACCTGTACCAGGGCATCAGCCTGGTAAACTGGCGTGACGTTGAACGCATATATCCCCGCACATACCGTGAGCAGGAGTGTGATACATGCGATCGTTACCCGATGATCAAACATCTCAGCAAGCAACTGAAGAAGATCGATTTCATTATTCTGCGGTGTCGCAGCACTATATTTATCTGATTTAGAAGACGACATTACAGCTTCATTCCTTATTGACTCAAACGGCGAGCCCATTCCTGACTGGCTTTTCCCAATTGCTCAAAAACATATTCATAGGCTTCACGACTTTTGTGGTACGGGTCGGGAATGTCCCTGGCTTCCAGCCATTGTCCAAAGAGCAGCGATTTTCCCCTGTTCTCCGGGGCCATTGTGGCAATGAAACGGAGGTGTTCCGGCTCCATTACCAGAATCAAATCGGATTTTTGCAACAGGCTGCGCGTCACCTTGCGGGCAACATGCCCTTCCAGCGAAACGCCATGACGCCAGGCGACAGCCTGCGCAGCCGCATCCGCCGGGCGGCCTTCAAGTCCAAAAATACCTGCCGAGGTTACCTGCTTGCCGGGTAATTGCTGACGCAACAACCGCTCACCAATCGGTGAACGGCAAATATTGCCGGTACAGACTACTAAGATTGACTGAAACATTACTGCGGCCACGATCTGATGTAACGAACGGTTTCGGTCAGGTCATGGACGCCACTGATGGTAGGCACCAGCTGGGTGATCACGCGATTCCAGCGTGATAGCGGTGCCGTGGTGACGTAGACAATGTCATACGGTTCCAGCTGGAATTCCGTACCCAACACCATTGCTGACGCATCTTCGGCATTCAGTTGATAGATATTGGCAATTTTGTCCGTGTCGCCTTTTTTCGTTACCTGCCTGATAACAAAAATGCCGGTTGCATCGGCCATATTTTGGTTAAGCCCCCCGGCATTGCCCAGGGCTTCGGCCAGCGTCATGCCGCTACGATCCATCTTAAGCGTACTCTGCTTGACGACTTCGCCCATCACGAACACTTTCAGCGAGTCGTTCCGGGGAATAAAAAGGATATCGCCCGGATAAAGCAGTTTATTTTGGGTCAAATCGCCATGCTGCATAAGCGCATAGAGCGAAAGGCGGGAGTCCTTACCATCATGCGTCAGCACGACGTTGCGCCAGTCTGCATCAGCAGAAAGACCGCCAGCGGCGTTAACCGCATCCATCACCGTCAGCGGAATATTGGTTATGGGTTGCTGGCCTGATTTTTCGACCTCTCCAGTGACATAGGCTTTTTGGGAACGGAAGGCGGCAATGCTGACGTCCACCTGCGGGGTCTCAATGACTTTATCCAGTCGAGTTGTAATCTCTTCACGTACCTGTGAAACCGTTTTTCCCGCCACCCGCAGCTTACCGACGTAGGGATAAAAGAGCGTACCATCGGCATTGACCCAATTGCCGGCATCGCTCGCACTACGATATTGTCCTGCGGGCGTCGTTAATTCAGGGTGATCCCAGACGGTGACCGTCAGGATGTCGCCTGTACCAATACGGTATTCCCAGTTTTTGATCTGCTCATCCAGATTAGGATTTGCCTGAGATTTCGACACGGTCGGAAGTAGCTTTTCAATTAATCCCGGCGTCAGTGGAAAAATCTCCACGCGCTTATCAAGCTGATAATTGACCTCTTCCACAGAAACGACTTTCTTCCCGGACACACTTAAGTTCTGACCTGGGGAAAAAACACACCCCGTCAACTGACTAACAGTAAGAAATAACAGAGAAAATGCAGTTGTATTTTTCATTTATATAAATATTGGTTTTTTTACCGTTGCGTTCATTGTTAATTTTGCAAAAAAATATAAGCTAAGCTATTGAAATTTAATTTTTTTATTTCAGAAACATGCAGTTATAGCATAATAAAATGCAATCCATCCCATTTCTAGTAAAAACAATGAGAATACTCAGCCTTATAAAAACGAAAGTGAGCACGCCTCACCCGAAGTCAATATTAAATGTTGTTCAGTGAGAAAGCATCAATATAGAAGTCCAATTTTGACGTGGAAATTTATTTTTAGAATTGCTCAATGAAATGATAAATATTAAAAATACATAACACATATAACATTCACCACAATGATAAACATCATCCAGTTCGACTACACAAAACCGTCCACTTTTGTTACATTTTTTCTCAAACATACCCTGCGTTGATACTTAAAATGGACTGTCTGCTCCGCTTTGCACGACCTGCAGACGAAAAGTATCTGTAACGATATCACTGGAGAAAAAATGGCTAAGCGTAAATTGCTGCTTCTGGGTGTATTACTGTCTCTGGCGGGATCCGCATTCGCTGCCCCGCAAACGGCCGCTGCGCCATCCGGCATCAAGGCCTATGAAGAACAAGAGTTCATCGCTGACTTTACGAAATTCAAGATTGGCGACACGGCGCCGGCGCAGTATCAAACGCCGGAGTACACCATCAAACAGTACCAGCTGCGTAACCTGCCGGCTCCGGATGCCGGAACCCACTGGACCTATATGGGTGAGAACTACGTGCTGATCGGCGATGCTGATGGCAAGATCTACAAAGCCTACAATGGAGATATTTTCTATCACCGCTAACGCAATTCTGATTCGCCCCTGGCAGGAAAGCGACCGCCCTTTCCTGCGCACGCTCTACCTCCACGCCCGGCGTGAAGCCTGGCCATGGCTGGACAGCGCGGACTGGCAGCTTGAAGACTTTGACGCGGCAACCCGCGACGAAGTGATTTGGGTTGCTGTTCAGAACGGTCATCGCCTGGGTTTTGCCTCCGTCTGGACGAACGATAATTTCCTGCACAACCTGTTTGTCGATCCGCAGTATCAGAGCATGGGCGTCGGGCATGAGTTGCTTGAGCACGTACAGAAAACGTTTACCAGTACGGGTTCGCTTAAGTGTCTGGTGAAGAATGCGCGGGCTATTGCGTTTTACCAGCGACACGGCTGGCACATAGAGGCGACGGGTAATTCTCCGGACGGAGAGTATTATTTGATGCACTATCGGTTGGGTTAAAGTCGGGTGGCGGCTTCGCCTTACCCGACCTACGTGATGGTGCCATTTGTAGGCCGGGTAAGCGAAGCCACCCGGCAATTAGGAGCTGAGGAATTACACCGCGCGGAACGCGATTTCCCCAGGAATGATTTCACCCTGCCAGTAGAGCTGCGCCGCAACGCGTTCCGCCAGCTGGCGATACATTTCCGCAAATTCGCTGTCCGGACGGCTGACCACCGTTGGCTTTCCGCTGTCCAGATCTTCACGCAGGGTAATGTGCAGCGGCATCTGTCCCAGCAGCTGGGTGTGATACTTCGCGGCCAGTTTTTCTGCGCCACCCGTACCGAAGATAGGTTCGTGGTGACCGCAGTTGCTGCAGATGTGCATGCTCATGTTCTCGACGATACCGAGCACCGGCACTTCCACCTTCTCGAACATCACGATGCCTTTTTTGGCGTCGATCAGCGCGATATCCTGCGGCGTAGTCACGACGACCGCCCCCGTGACCGGAATGTTCTGCGCCAGCGTCAGCTGAATGTCACCGGTGCCCGGCGGCATGTCCAGCACCAGATAATCCAGATCAGGCCACATCGTCTCCTGCAGCATCTGCAGCAGCGCTTTGCTGGCCATCGGGCCGCGCCAGACCATGGCGTTATCGTCGGTCACTAGGTAACCGATAGAGTTGGTCGCCAGACCGTGCGCCATAATTGGCGCCATGTGGGTCCCGTCCGGCGAGGTGGGGCGCTGGTTTTCCGCGCCCAGCATGTTAGGAATAGACGGACCGTAGATATCCGCATCCAGAATGCCGACCTTTGCCCCTTCCGCTGCCAACGCCAGCGCCAGGTTAACGGCGGTAGAAGATTTCCCTACTCCGCCCTTGCCCGAACTGACGGCAATGATATTTTTCACGCCGTTCACGCCAGGCTGGTTTTTCACGCGCTTCAGCGTGGCGATGCTGTGGCTCAGCTTCCAGTCGATCGCCTTCGCACCGGTAATACGCAGCAGCTCAGAGCTGGTCTGCTCTTTCAGCGCGTCAAAGGCGCTGGTCCAGACGAACGGCATCTGCAGCTCAATGTGCAGGGTATCGTCCAGCCAGGCAACGTGGTGTAACGCTTTCAGCGTAGTGAGATTGTGCTTCAGGGTTGGATGCTGAAAGTTAGCCAGCGTCCCGGCGACCATTGCTCGTAAGGCTTCCGGTGATTTGGCCTGGGATTGAGAACTCATCCCGACTCCTTTGTTCTTGTGAATAAGACCTTAGATGAACAAGTTTACCTGAAAGGCCGTGGTTTGTGCTTACTTAATAATGCCCCTTTTGGTAATATCAAAAACCCTTTTCACAGTTAAAAGAAGTAATGCCTACTATGACTCAAGTCGCGAAGAAAATTCTGGTAACGTGCGCACTGCCGTACGCCAACGGCTCAATCCACCTCGGCCACATGCTGGAGCATATCCAGGCTGATGTCTGGGTCCGTTACCAGCGAATGCGCGGCCACGAGGTTAACTTCATCTGTGCGGACGATGCTCACGGCACGCCGATCATGCTGAAAGCGCAGCAGCTGGGGATCTCCCCGGAGCAGATGATTGCCGAAATGAGTCAGGAGCATCAGACTGATTTTGCTGGCTTTGACATCAGCTATGACAACTATCACTCCACGCACAGCGACGAAAACCGCGAGCTGTCGGAGCTGATCTACACCCGTCTGAAAGAGAACGGTTTTATCAAAAACCGCACCATCTCTCAGCTGTACGATCCGGAAAAAGGCATGTTCCTGCCGGACCGTTTCGTCAAAGGCACCTGCCCGAAATGTAAATCCCCGGACCAGTACGGCGATAACTGTGAAGTGTGCGGCGCAACCTACAGCCCGACCGAGCTTATCGAGCCGAAATCCGTGGTTTCCGGCGCCACGCCCGTCATGCGTGACTCCGAGCACTTCTTCTTCGACCTGCCGTCCTTCAGCGAAATGCTGCAGGCGTGGACCCGCAGCGGCGCGCTGCAGGAGCAGGTGGCGAACAAAATGCAGGAGTGGTTCGAATCCGGCCTGCAGCAGTGGGATATCTCCCGCGATGCGCCGTACTTCGGCTTTGAAATCCCGAACGCGCCGGGCAAATATTTCTACGTCTGGCTGGACGCGCCAATCGGCTACATGGGCTCCTTCAAAAACCTGTGCGACAAGCGTGGCGACACCGTCAGCTTCGACGAATACTGGAAGAAAGATTCCACGGCCGAGCTGTATCACTTCATCGGTAAAGACATCGTTTATTTCCACAGCCTGTTCTGGCCGGCGATGCTGGAAGGCAGCAACTTCCGCAAGCCAACCAACCTGTTCGTACACGGCTACGTGACGGTGAACGGCGCGAAGATGTCCAAGTCTCGCGGAACGTTCATTAAGGCCAGCACCTGGCTGAACCACTTCGACGCGGACAGCCTGCGCTACTACTACACCGCGAAGCTCTCTTCCCGCATCGACGATATCGACCTGAACCTGGAAGATTTCGTGCAGCGCGTGAACGCGGACATCGTCAACAAGGTGGTGAACCTGGCCTCCCGTAACGCGGGCTTTATCGCCAAGCGTTTTGACGGCGTGATGGCGGCTGAACTGGCTGACCCTGCCCTGTACAAAACCTTTACCGACGCGGCAGCCGCCATTGGCGACGCGTGGGAAACCCGTGAGTTCGGTAAAGCCGTGCGCGAAATCATGGCCCTGGCCGACCTGGCAAACCGCTATGTGGACGAACAGGCACCGTGGGTTGTCGCGAAACAGGAAGGTCGTGATGCCGATCTGCAGGCCATCTGCTCCATGGGCATCAACCTGTTCCGCGTGCTGATGACGTACCTGAAGCCGGTTCTGCCGCAGCTGGCAGCCCGCGCTGAAGCGTTCCTGAACACCGAACTGACCTGGGATGCCATGGCGCAGCCGCTGCTCGGCCACAAGGTGAACACCTTCAAGGCGCTGTACAACCGCATCGAGATGAAGCAGGTTGAAGCCCTGGTGGAAGCGTCTAAAGAAGAGGTTAAAGCGGCTGCGGCACCGGTGACCGGCCCGCTGGCAGACGATCCGATTCAGGAAACCATTACCTTTGACGATTTCGCCAAAGTCGACCTGCGCGTGGCGCTGATCGAAAACGCGGAATTCGTGGAAGGTTCTGACAAGCTGCTGCGCCTGACGCTGGATCTGGGCGGCGAGAAGCGTAACGTCTTCTCCGGCATCCGTTCAGCCTACCCGGACCCGCAGGTGCTGATCGGTCGTCAGACCGTGATGGTGGCGAACCTGGCGCCGCGCAAAATGCGCTTCGGCATCTCTGAAGGGATGGTGATGGCCGCAGGCCCTGGCGGGAAAGATATCTTCCTGTTAAGCCCTGATGAAGGCGCGAAGCCTGGCCAGCAGGTGAAATAACAAAAAAGCCGGAGATAATCTCCGGCTTTTTTTATGGTTTAGGGTGATGCACCCGGTGGGTCAGCCCGCGCAGGAAATTACGCAGAAACTGATCGCCGCACTCGCGGTAGTTTTTGTGGTCCGGCGCGCGCATCATGGCGGTCACTTCCGGCACGGATACGCGGTATTTTTGCTCGGTCATGATCGCCACAATATCGTCCGTTTTCAGCGAGAACGCGATGCGCAGCTTTTTCAGCACCGTGTTGTTGTTCACGCGACGCTCCAGCGCCAGCTCCGGCGCGGCCGGATCTTTGCCACGCTTATCGTAAATCAGGCCGTTCAGGAAACCCGACAGAATAATGTCCGGGCAGCGAACGAAGCCCTCTTCGTCTTCTTTGGTCATCCAGGTATCGAAACCGGCAGACGTGGATTCCATGTCCGACAGCGCAAGAATGCGCACCATGTCGTTGTTGTTTGCTTTCAGGGTGTAGCGCAGGCTACGAAGAATGTCGTTACTTAGCATAGAGCCTTCGAATGTCGATGATGCAATGGCGCGCAGTGTACCAGTTTTACAGGCCAATCGCCTCTTTCAAACTCTTGAGATAGCGACGGCTGACGGGTACCGTTTGCCCGGCACGCAGCACCAGCTCGGCCTGGCCGTTATCTTCCAGGCGGATCTCCTTCAGGTGCGCCATGTTCACCAGATACTGGCGGTGGCAGCGGATCAGCGGCGTGCGGCTCTCCAGCGTGCGCAGGGTCAGCTCGGTAAACCCTTCGTTCCCTTCCGCGCTGGTGACAAACACCCCGCTCAGGCGGCTGCTGACAAACGCCACATCATCCATCTGCAGAAGATAAATTCGGCTGTGCCCGGTGCAGGGGATAAACTTCAGCGGCTGCTGGTTTTCCGGCAGCAGCGTGACGTCCTGTACGGTTCGCTCCTGGCGTAAACGGGTGAGCGTTTTTTCCAGACGCTTCTCTTCAATCGGCTTGAGTAAATAGTCAAACGCGTGCTCCTCAAAAGCCTTAACGGCATATTCGTCGAACGCCGTCAGAAACACGATATAGGGGCGATGCGCCGGGTCGAGCATGCCGACCATCTCCAGCCCGCTGATGCGGGGCATTTGAATGTCGAGGAACAGCACGTCCGGGCGCAGCTTGTGCACCGCGCCGATGGCCTCAATGGCGTTCGCGCACTCCCCCACAATCTCAATATCAGGCTGCTCCTGCAGCAGAACGCGCAGGTTTTCTCGTGCCAGCGGCTCGTCATCCACAATCAGCACTCTTAACATGCGTTTTCCTCCAGCGGCAGTCGTACGGTAATACGGGTAAATCGGTCTGGCTCACAGGCGACGGTAATGCCGCAGTCGTCGCCAAAATGAGCGCGCAGGCGTTTATCCACCAGGCTCATCCCTAAACCGCCCGAGGCGGAAGGCTGATAAAGCCCGGCATTATCTTCAATATCCAGCACCAGATGGTGGTTGAAACGGCTGGCGGCAATGGTTATCTCCCCCGTTCCCAGAAGCTGTGACGTGCCGTGTTTAATGGCGTTTTCGACAATAGGCTGCAGGGTAAAGGCCGGGAGATGCTGATACGCCAGCTCGTCCGGAACGGAGAGCGACACCTGCAGGCGCGACTGGAAACGCGCCTGCTCGATCTGGAGATATGCATTCACGTGCTCAATCTCATCGGCGAGGGTCACGATCTCAGACGGCCGTTTCAGGTTCTTACGGAAAAAGGTCGACAGAAACTGCACCAGCTGCGCGGCCTGATCGCTGTCGCGGCGGATCACCGCTTTGAGCGTGTTGAGGGCATTAAACAGGAAATGCGGGTTGACCTGAGCATGCAGCAGCTTAATTTCAGACTGCGTCAGCAGGGCTTTCTGCCGCTCATACTGCCCGGCGAGGATTTGCGCGGACAGCAGCTGGGCTATCCCCTCCCCCAGCGTGCGGTTGATGGAGCTGAACAGACGGTTTTTGGCCTCATACAGCTTGATGGTCCCCATCACCCGCTGATTTTCCCCGCGCAGCGGAATCACCAGCGTGGAGCCCAACTTGCACTGCGGATGCAGCGAACAGCGGTAAGGCACTTCGTTACCGTCGGCATACACCACCTCACCGGTTTCAATGGCGCGCAGCGTATAGGCTGAGGAGATCGGTTTACCCGGCAGATGGTGATCGTCCCCGGTGCCGGTAAAGGCCAGCAGCCGCTCGCGGTCGGTTATGGCCACCGCGCCGATATCCAGCTCCTTGTAGAGCACCTGCGCGACCTTCATGCTGTTCTCTTCGTTAAACCCCTGGCGCAGGATCCCTTCGGTCGAGGCGGCGACCTTCAGCGCCGTGGCGGAAAACGCCGAGGTGTACTTCTCAAACATGGCGCGCTTGTCGAGCAGAATGCGCATAAACAGCGCCGCACCCACGGTGTTGGTGACCATCATCGGAGCGGCAATACTGCTGACCAGGTGCAGCGCATCTTCAAACGGACGGGCAATGAGCAGAATGATCGCCATCTGCGCCACTTCGGCCACAAAGGTAATGGCACCGGCGGTAAGCGGGCTAAAGACTTTATCCGGACGACCGCGTTTGATCATGTAGCTGTGCACCAGGCCGCCGAGCAGCCCTTCCACGATCGTTGAGATCATACAGCTCAGCGCCGTCATCCCGCCCATGGAATAGCGATGCAGACCCCCGGTTAAGCCGACAAGCCCACCGACGACGGGACCGCCCAGCAGCCCGCCCATCACCGCGCCGATAGCGCGCGTATTGGCAATAGAGTCTTCGATATGGAGACCAAAATAGGTCCCCATGATGCAGAAAATAGAGAAGGTGACGTAGCAGAGCAGCTTATACGGCAGACGTACGGTGACCTGCATCAGCGGGATAAACAGGCGCGTTTTGCTCATCAGCCAGGCAATGACAAGAAACACGCACATCTGCTGAAGCAACAGCAGCACCAGATTAAACTCGTACATACTCAAAACCGCACACGCTAAAAACGCGTAACATACACTGATGCGGGTTTACTTTCTTTGAAGCATCCCAAAAAAGCGCAAAATCGTGTCCGTTATCACACCTTTTTCTGAATATCGCGCATGCTTCGCATTGTTTGTTCAAAAATCAATCAATCCTTCCTGGTTCGCCAAAGTGGGTCTACAGTTAAGCTGGGAACGCGTAAGCCAGGGGGCGAATATGGCGCTTTACACGATAGGTGAAGTGGCACTCCTTTGTGATATCAATCCCGTTACCCTACGGGCGTGGCAGCGACGGTATGGATTGCTTAAACCGCAGAGGACCGACGGTGGGCATCGCCTTTTCAATGAGGCCGATATCGACCGCATCCGCGAAATTAAAAGCTGGATCGACAACGGAGTGCAGGTCGGCAAAGTGAAGTCCCTGCTGAGCCATGATGACCCGGACACGCAACACCTCTGGCGCGAACAACAGGAAACCCTGCTGCGGCTTCTGCAGGCGGGGAATCTTCAGCGCCTGCGCGCATGGATAAAAGAGCAGGGCCGCGACTATCCGGCACAGACGCTGATCAGCCATCTTTTCATTCCGCTCCGTCGACGTCTGCAATGCCAGCAGTCCACCCTGCAGGCGCTGCTGAGCATACTCGACGGGGTGCTGATCAACTATATTGCCGTCTGCCTTGCCTCAGCGAAGAACAAGGCCGGAAAAGATGCGCTGGTGGTCGGCTGGAACGTGCACGATACCACCCGCCTGTGGCTGGAAGCGTGGATTGCGACCCAGAAGGGCTGGCGCGTGGATGTCCTGGCGCACTCGCTGGCGCAGCTTAAGCCCGAGTTTTTCGACGGTCAGACCCTGCTGGTCTGGTGTGGGGAAGTGCCGTCCGCCACGCAGCAGCAGCTGCTGACGGAATGGCGAGAGAATGGTTACCCGGTTTATTCCCTTGGCCCGGATGAGCCATAACGGCATTTAATGGTTCATTAACAGCTGCGCTTCACCGTATAATTGTTCCGTTAACAACAGGAGCACATGATGAAGGCAACCAAACTGGCCATTATTACCCTTTTTGTCCTGATGGCCGTGAGCGGTATCGGCGGCGTGATGCTGGCAGGATACTCGTTTATTGTTCGCGGCGGTGTCGGCTGAGGTACAGCGCCAGCCGCTCAAAAAGGCGATCGACAACGATTGCCGCCAGCGCGACCAGCACCGCCCCCTGCACAATGTAAGCCGTATTAAACCCGCTCAGGCCGATAATAATCGGCGTTCCCAGCGTATTGGCACCGACCGTAGACGCAATGGTCGCCGTCCCGATGTTAATAATCACCGACGTGCGGATCCCGGCAATAATCACCGGTGCCGCAAGCGGCAGTTCAACCTTGCGCAGCCGCTGACCGCGACTCATCCCCATCCCTTCTGCCACGCTCAGCACCGACGCCGGTACCGCCGCGAGGCCCGCCAGCGTGCCCTGCAGCACCGGCAATACGCCGTATAAAATCAGCGCAATAATGGCGGGCTGCTGACCAAAGCCCATCACCGGCACCCCTATCGCCAGCACCGCCACCGGGGGAAACGTCTGGCCAATCGCCGCTATCGTCTCCACCAGCGGACGAAATTCTTTGCCCGCAGGCCGCGTGACCGCGATGCCTGCCCCAACCCCCAACACAACCGCGATGACGCTTGAGAGCGCCACCAGCCAGAGATGCGCCAGGGCGAGATTAATAAAGCTTTCCTGCTGATAAACCGGCCGCGGCAGCCCCGGAAAAAGGGCGTTAAACAGCGCCGCGCTGTGGGGCATCAGAAACAGTAAGGCGACAAAGAGCGCTACCAGCCAGAGGAGCGGATCACGCAGTGCCTTCACGCGTCACCTCCCCGGCCAGCAGATCGCGAAAATGTAAGGTTCCGCACGGCGTACCGCGGGAGTCCGAGACGGGCAATACCTCGCACTGGCGCGCGACAAACGCCGAGAGGGCATCCCGCAGGCTCATCTGCGCCTGCAGCGGTTCGCCGCTCACCGGTACCTCCTCCCGACGCATATAGTCGCTGACCGTCCGCAGGGAGAGCAGCCTCACGCCCAGCTCGCTGCGGCCAAAAAACTCGCGCACAAAGTCGTTCCTCGGCCATGTTAATAGCTCAAGCGGCGAGCCCTGCTGCACCACTTCGCCATGATCCATCAGCACCAGATGGTCGGCCAGGCGCAGAGCTTCATCAATATCGTGCGTCACGAGAACGATCGTGCGTCCGAGAATGCGGTGAATGCGGGTCATCTCCGCCTGCAGCGCCCCGCGCGTGACCGGATCCAGCGCGCCGAAGGGTTCATCCATCAGCAGCACCTGCGGGTTAGCCGCCAGCGCGCGCGCCACGCCCACGCGCTGCTGCTGGCCTCCGGAAAGCTGGTGCGGATAACGATCGCGCAGCGCGGGCTCCAGCCCCAGGAGCGACATGAGTTCATCCACCCGGTCAGCGATTTTTGCCCGCGACCATTTCTCCAGCTGCAGCACGGTGGCGATGTTCTGCGCCACCGTCCAGTGCGGAAACAGGCCGATAGACTGAATGGCATAGCCCATCCGGCGGCGCAGCTCCAGCACCGGCAGGCTGCGGATCTCTTCCCCGGCAAAGCGGATCAGCCCGCTGTCATGCTCCACCAGGCGGTTGATCATCTTCAGGGTGGTAGATTTTCCCGAGCCCGAGGTGCCAATCAGCACGGAAAACGCCCCCTCGGCAAAGTTCAGGTTCAGATGGCTCGCCGCCGGGCGTCCGGCAAAGGTTTTACTGACATCATGAAATTCAATCATTGGCTCTTCTCCTGAGCAGCGCGAGCCATAAGGCAAACAGCGCGTCGACGACAACCGCCAGCGCAATCGTGGGCACCACGCCCAGCAACACCAGATCGAGGGCACTGCTGAGCAGCCCCTGGAACACCAGCGCGCCAAAGCCGCCAGCACCAATCAGCGCCGCTATCACCGCCATGCCGACGGTTTGTACCGCCACCACCCGCAGGCTGCGCAGCAGCAGGGGCAGCGCCAGCGGGAGCTGAATTTTCCAGAAACACTGCCGCGCGCTCATCCCCATCGCATGGGCGCTTTCCAGCACATCCGGCGCGACCTGACTCAGCCCCGCGACCACGCCGCGCACCAGCGGCAGCAGCGCATACAGCACCAGCGCGATAAGCGCGGGCGTTAACCCCGTTCCGGCTATGCCGAGCGTTCCCAGCACCGGAAATGACTTCACCAGCCCGGCCAGCGGGGCAATCAGCAGGCCAAACAGCGCGACGGAAGGTATGGTCTGGATCACGTTGAGTACGGCAAAGATCCCGCCCTGGCGTGAAGGATGACGATAGCACCACATGCCGAGCGGTATCCCGATCAGCAGAGCCGGGATCAGCGTGCCAAAAAGGATCGTCAGGTGTTGCGCCAGGGCGTCATCAAACACCTCCTGACGGTTGACGTACTCTTTCAGCAGCGAGAGATTGTTCAGCTCACCGCTGAACAGCAGGAACAAGGGAATGCACCATATCTGCGCGTTGAGCACCCAGCGCCAGACGGCGCTGGAGATGAGTCGACGAATGGCATCGCTGCTGGCCAGCAGACACAGCGCCAGCCACAGCCAGAGGCCGCTGCCCACCGTGGTTCTCGCCAGCGGACCTTCCGCTGAGGCCATATGCGTCGCCGCCTGCCCGGCCCCCCAGAACAGGATGATAAACAGCCCTTCAGCGAGGAGCAGCGTCAGCCACTGCGCCGTGCGGCCTTGCCAGAGCGATAGCGCAACCCACGCGCCCAGCGCCGCCGCCAGCCACCACGGCGTGAACGCCCACACTTCCCAGAGATAGCGCCCTTCCCCTGACATCAGGCGGTTAGGGGCGACATTCACAAACGGCAGCGCGACTGCCGCGATGGCCACGCAGGCCAACAGCAGCAGTACGCGGTTATGACATTTTATTGGCACAGCCCTTTCCCGTTACTTCACAAGCCCTTGTTGTTTCAGGAAGTCGGCGGCCACTTTTTTGGCATCCAGCCCCTCGACGGCAATGCTGGCATTCAGCTGTTGCAGCGTTTTTTCATCCAGTTTTTCGAAGACCGGCTTGAGCCATTCTGCAATATCCGGATAGGCTTTCAGCACCGCCTCGCGCACGACCGGGGTCGGGGCGTAAATCGGCTGTACGCCTTTAGGATCGGTCAGGGTTTGCAGGCCGAGCGCCGCCACCGGGCCGTCGGTGCCGTAGGCCATTGCCGCGTTAACGCCGGAAGTTTGCTGCGCCGCCGCCTTAATGGTTACCGCCGTATCCCCGCCCGCCAGCGAGAGCAGCTGCCCCTGGTCGAGCTTGAAGTCGTAGGCTTTTTCGAACGCCGGGAGCGCGTCAGGACGCTCGATAAACTCTGCGGACGCTGCCAGCTTAAAGTCGCCCTTCTCTTTCAGATAGCGGCTGAGATCCGCAAGCGTAGTCAGCTTACCTTTCTCCGCCACGTCCTTGCGCACGGCGATAGTCCAGGTGTTGTTGGCCGGGGCCGGCGTCAGCCAGACCAGCTTGTTCTGTTCTGCGTCCAGTTTTTTGACTTTCTCATACCCGGCTTTGGCGTTTTTCCATGCCGGATCGTTTTCATCTTTGAAGAAGAATGCCCCGTTGCCGGTGTATTCCGGATAGATATCCAGCTCGCCGGAGGTGATCGCCCCGCGCACGACGGGCGTGGTGCCCAGCTGAACTTTATTGACGGTTTTCACGCCGTGGCTTTCCAGCACCTGCAAAATAATATTGCCGAGCAGCGCGCCTTCGGTATCGATCTTTGAGCCCACTTTTACCGGCTCCGCCGCCTGTAACGGCAGGCTTAGCGCCGCCAGCAGCACCGCAGATCCCAACATCCCCTTTGCAATCGTCATTCCGCTATCCTCATTTTTTTATCGCCTTTTTCAGAGGCTTGAGAGAAAAGCGTAGCTTAAAACAGCGGATTTACCCGGCAAAATGCCTTTTTAGCATAAGGTAAGACGCATCCCCCGGAAGCCGGGGGATGCAAAGAAGGGAAGGTTACAGCAGCTCGAACTCGCCTTTATTCACGCGGGCGGAATCCACCCCGATAAAGACGTTAAACTTGCCCGGTTCCGCATCGTATTTCATCTGCTGGTTCCAGAACTTCAGCGCGTCCACGTCAATCGGGAAGCTGATGGTTTGGGTTTCGCCAGGCTTCAGATTGACCTTCTCGAAGCCGCGCAGCTGCTTAACAGGACGGCTCATCGAGGCGGTGACATCCTGCACGTACATCTGGATCACCGTTGCCCCTTCGCGCTTGCCGGTGTTGGTCACTTCGACGCTGGCGGTAACTTTGCCGTCACGCTTCAGGGTCGGCGCCGACATTTTCACGTCAGAAACCTTGAAGCTGGTGTAGCTCAGACCGTAACCAAACGGATACAGCGGGCCGTTAGCTTCGTCGAAGTAACGGGACGTGTACTTGTTCGGCTTGTCGGCGTTGTACGGGCGACCGGTGTTCAGGTGGCTGTAGTAGACCGGGATCTGCCCGACGGAGCGCGGGAAGGACATCGGCAGCTTGCCCGACGGGTTGTAATCACCAAACAGCACGTCGGCGATGGCGTTACCGCCTTCGGTACCGGCGAACCAGGTTTCCAGAATGGCGTCAGCCTGCTGGTCCTCTTTCACCAGCGCCAGCGGACGCCCGTTCATCAGCACCAGCACCAGCGGCTTGCCGGTGGCTTTCAGGGCGGCGATCAGATCGCGCTGGCTCTGCGGAATGGTGATGTCGGTACGGCTGGAGGCCTCGTGCGCCATACCCTGCGCTTCGCCCACGACCGCAACAACGACGTCAGACTGTTTCGCGGTATTCACCGCCTCGTCGATCATCTCCTTCGGCGTGCGCGGATCGACCTTCACCGCTTCCTCGTACTGGTTGAGGAAGGTGACGATGTCTTTATCGTTGGTGACGTTCGCCCCTTTGGCGTACACCACTATCGCGTTATCACCCACGGCACTCTTAATCCCGGTCAGCACGGTCACGGACTGATCGGCCACGCCTGCCGCAGACCAGCTGCCCATCACGTCGCGCTTGCTGTCGGCCAGCGGGCCCACCACGGCAATGGTGCCGGATTTTTTCAGCGGCAGCGTGTCGAGGCGGTTTTTCAGCAGCACCAGGCTTTCGCGCGCCACGTCACGCGCTTCTTTGCGGTGCAGACGGCTTTCAGCGTTGGTATCTGCCGGGTCAGAATCCTTCGGCCCCAGATGGCTGTACGGATCGTTAAACAGCCCCATGTCGTATTTCACGTTCAGCACGTGGCGCGCGGCATCGTCCAGCTCCGCCATCGTTACCTTGCCGCTCTTCACCAGCCCCGGCAGGTATTTGCTGTAGTACTCGTCGCTCATGCTCATGTTGATGCCGGACTTGAGCGCCACGCGCACCGCGTCTTCCGGATCGGAGGCGGTACCGTGCTTAATCAGCTCTTTAATCGCGCCGTGGTCGGAAACGGTGATGCCCTTAAAGCCCCACTGGTCGCGCAGGACGTCTTTCAGCAGCCATGAATCGGACGTCGCAGGCGTACCGTTCAGTGAGTTCAGCGCTACCATCACCGCGCCGCTGCCCGCATCCAGCCCTGCCTTGTACGGCGGCATGTAGTCGTTGAACAGGCGCTGCGGGCTCATGTCGACGGTGTTGTACTCTTTCCCGCCTTCAACCGCTCCATAGGCCGCGAAGTGTTTGACGCTGGTCATCACCGAGTAGCGATCCGCCGGGCTTTTGCCCTGCATCGCTTCCACCATGGTTTTACCCATCGTGGAGGTTAAATACGTATCTTCACCAAAGCCTTCCGAGCCGCGGCCCCAGCGCGGATCGCGCGAGACGTCCACCATTGGCGCCCAGGTCATGTTCAGGCCGTCGTCCGCCGCTTCATAAGCCGACACGCGCCCGACGGTTTTCACCGCGTCGAGGTTAAAGGAAGAGGCTAAACCGAGGCTAATCGGGAAAACGGTACGCTGGCCGTGCACCACGTCATAGGCGAAGAACAGCGGAATTTTCAGGCGGCTGAGATCCATCACCTGATCCTGCATCTTGCGGATATCCTCGCGGGTGACGGTATTAAAGATGGCCCCTACCTGCCCGTCTTTGATCATCTCGCGGATGGCCTCTTTCGGATTATCCGGGCCGACGCTGATAAGACGCAGCTGGCCGATTTTCTCATCAACCGTCATTTTTTTGAGCAATTCCGTGACAAACGCATCCCGTGCTTCAGGCGTGAGCGGGTGATTACCAAACAAATCCTCTGCCAGCGCAGGTTGCAGCGCCAGGCTGACGGCGACACCTACAGAACATAGCCATTTCATGTCGTTTTACTCTCTCATCAATAACCGCCGGACGATCTCGGCCATACCGTGCGAAAAGCGCAGTGTGCCACAAACCCTCGAAACGTTGCAGGGTTATTCTCTGATTTTTCTCGTGAATACTCGACCGCTTAACAGTTAATCGCGCTATGCTTTACAGCGAGAAATTTGCCCCACCACAAGGAGTGGAAGATGACTTCTGTTCGAACAAACGATAACACGACTTTTATTAACGAACTGTCGCGCCTGGTTGGCTCCTCTCACCTGCTTACCGACCCGGCCAAAACCGCCCGCTACCGTAAAGGTTTCCGCTCCGGTCAGGGCGAGGCGCTGGCGGTGGTCTTCCCCGGCACGCTGCTGGAGCTGTGGCGCGTCCTGAGCGCCTGCGTCGCCGCCGACAAGATTATTTTAATGCAGGCCGCCAATACCGGTCTGACCGAAGGCTCCACGCCGAACGGCAACGATTACGATCGCGACATCGTGATTATCAGCACCCTGCGCCTCGACAAGCTGCACCTGCTGGATAAAGGCGAGCAGGTGCTCGCGTTCCCCGGCACGACGCTCTACTCACTGGAAAAAGCGCTTAAGCCGCTGGGCCGTGAGCCGCACTCGGTGATTGGCTCCTCCTGCATTGGCGCCTCGGTGGTCGGTGGGATCTGCAACAACTCCGGCGGCTCGCTGGTGCAGCGCGGCCCGGCCTACACCGAGATGTCGCTGTTTGCCCGTATTGACGAAAACGGCAAGCTGACGCTGGTGAACCATCTGGGAATCGATCTCGGCGCGACGCCGGAACAGATCCTCAGCAAGCTCGACGACGATCGCGTGAAGGACGAAGACGTTCAGCACGACGGTCGTCATGCGCACGATCACGACTACGTGACCCGCGTGCGGGATATCGACGCCGATACGCCGGCGCGCTACAACGCCGACCCGGACCGCCTGTTTGAATCCTCCGGCTGCGCCGGGAAGCTGGCCGTGTTTGCCGTACGTCTGGATACCTTCCCGGCGGAGAAAAAGCAGCAGGTGTTTTACATTGGTACCAATCAGCCTGAGGTTCTGACCGAAATTCGTCGTCATATTCTGGGCGAATTCACCCATCTGCCGGTGGCGGGCGAGTACATGCACCGGGACATTTACGACATCGCCGAGCGTTACGGCAAAGATACGTTCCTGATGATCGACAAGCTCGGCACCGACAAAATGCCGTTCTTCTTCACCATGAAGGGACGCACCGACGCGATGCTGGAGAAAGTGTCGCTGTTCAAACCCCACTTCACCGACCGCTTTATGCAGAAGCTGGGCAACGTTTTCCCGGCGCACTTACCGGAGCGAATGAAAACCTGGCGCGATAAGTACGAGCACCACCTGCTGCTGAAAATGGCCGGGGACGGAATTGCCGAAGCGCAGTCCTGGCTGACCGAATTCTTCAAAACCGCCGAAGGGGATTTCTTTGCCTGTACGCCTGAAGAGGGCAGCAAAGCGTTCCTGCACCGTTTTGCCGCCGCAGGCGCCGCCATCCGTTATCAGGCGGTGCATTCCGAAGAGGTGGAAGATATTCTGGCGCTGGATATCGCCCTGCGACGTAACGACACCGAGTGGTTTGAGCACCTCCCGCCGGAAATCGACAGCAAGCTGGTGCATAAGCTCTATTACGGCCACTTTATGTGTTATGTCTTCCATCAGGATTACATCGTCAAAAAAGGGGTCGATGCGCACGAACTGAAGGAGCAGATGCTCGCCCTGCTGCGTGAACGCGGCGCACAATATCCTGCGGAACATAACGTCGGGCATCTTTATAAAGCCCCTGACGCACTTAAGCAGTTTTATCGCGAGAATGACCCTACAAACAGCATGAATCCCGGCATTGGTAAAACAACACGGAAGAAATACTGGAAAGAGAGCGCGGACGCGGAGCAGCGCGTAACGCAAGCGTCTGATTAATTCCTATAGCCAAATTTGAGAGATTGTTTAGCGCGCCTTAATCGTAATAGAGTAACCGTCTGACGCCGGAGGAACGTTTCTCCGGCTTTCTATAACGAGGAGCAGGCACATCATGTCGGCTGTTGATGTTTTATCCGAGACCGAACTGGAAGTGCGCGATGCCCTTCCCGATGATGTGCATGCCATCGCCGCCATCTATGCATGGCATGTGCTGCACGGGCGCGCGTCATTTGAAGAAGTCCCCCCTACCATCGACGAAATGCGTCAGCGTATGAAAAGCGTGGCTGAGAGCGGTTTACCGTGGCTTATCGCGCTGTATCGCGGCATCGTGGTGGGCTACTGCTACGCCACGCCTTACCGTCCGCGACACGCCTACCGCTATACCCTGGAAGAGTCGATTTACGTGGATGCCAGCATAACCGGGCGCGGTTTTGGTTCGGCATTAATGGATGCGCTGATCGCCCGCTGCGAGCAAGGCCCGTGGCGGCAGATGATTGCCGTTGTGGGCGATGGCAACAATAATGCCGGCTCGCTGCGGCTGCATAAAAAGCACGGCTTCGAGATTGTCGGTCAGCTGCGCAGCGTGGGGTATAAGAAAGGCGACTGGCGGGATACGGTGATTATGCAGCGCTCGCTCAACGATGGGGACTGGACGCTGCCGGAATAAACGCAAAACGGTAACCTGGGTTACCGTTTTTAGTGTTTTTCCCCTCTCCCACAGGGAGAGGGTCGGGGTGAGGGCATCAGCGCGCACAAACGACTCAGTCGTTCTGCGCCGTCGCCATCTGTTCCGCTTTCTGCTTTTTATACGTCAATGCTGCGGCCGGAACGGGCTGCACTTTCCCGGTTTCAATCCAGGTACGCAGGCGGCTCGCGTCCGCGAAGTGGGTATATTTGCCGAAGGCATCCATCACCACCAGCGCCACCGGCTTACCGTTAAACACGGTGCGCATCACCAGACAGTGTCCTGCCGCGTTGGTAAAGCCGGTTTTGGTTAACTGAATATTCCAGTTATCGCGGTATACCAGATGGTTAGTGTTGCGGAACGGCAGCGTATAGGCAGGGTTCGCAAAGGTCGCCATCTCTTCACGGGTAGTGCTGAGCTGACCAATCAGCGGATACTGTTTGCTGGCAATCAGCAGTTTCGTCAGATCGCGGGCCGTGGAGACGTTGTTGATCGACAGTCCCGTCGGTTCAACATAATGCGTATTGGTCATCCCCAGCGCTTTGGCTTTCGCGTTCATCGCGCGGATAAAGACGTCATAGCCGCCCGGATAGTGGTGCGCCAGGCTCGCCGCCGCACGGTTTTCAGACGACATCAGCGCCAGCAGCAGCATATTTTTACGGCTGATTTCACTGTTCAGCCGCACGCGGGAGTAGATCCCCTTCATCTCCGGCGTGTGGCTGATATCCACCTTCAATTTTTCGTCCAGCGGCAGATGTGCATCAAGCACCACCATCGCGGTCATTAATTTGGTAATCGAGGCGATCGGGCGCACCAGGTCCGGATGGCTGGCGTAGATCACCTTATTGGTGTTGAGATCGACAATCATCGCGCTGCCGGACGCAATTTGCGGCTGAGCAGCAGCGGCGGTCACCGCGGGCGTTTTAGCGACAGCCGGCACGGCAGCGGACGCGCCCAGCAGCAGAGCCAGGCTAAGTAAAGAGACTCGGAATTTCAGCATGGTGAGACTTCTGATAATGATTCACGCACGTCATGACGTACACCGCCTGTATCAACGGATAAACACAGGCTGGCTTCGGCATCATAGCGGTCACCGGGCGTTGTCGCCAGCGGATAATCGTGAACAGATGCTGCATTGCTGGCATTTACGCCAGCAATGCAGTGAACTCAGAAGAGACGGTATCCGTAACCCCAAAGAATAACCGTCAGCGCCAGTAGCGCCTCCAGCACCAGCACCCCAATAGCGAGTGTTGAACTGGAAAAGCTCAGGCCTTCTTCTTTATTGATATTCAGGAAGGTTGGAACCCCCAGATACAGCAGATACCCGGTGTAAAAGAGGGCAATGGTACCGATCAGCGCGCACAGCCAGACCAGTGGATAGAGCGCAACAATACCGCTTAAGAACAGCGGGGTCGCGACATATCCGGCAAAGACCATACAGTGCGCCAGCGATGGACGTTGCGGGTAGTTACGCGCCATCCAGTGAATGACGCGCCCCATTACCGCCACACCCGCCAGCATCAGGCCATAAAAAACGATAGCCAGATAGAGGCCGGTAAACCAGGAAAGCTGAACCACGGTGCCGTCACCGAAGTTCCAGCCGATTTGTGTTGTTCCGATAAAGGCGCATATTACCGGCACCGCAGCCATCAGCAGCACGTGGTGCGTGTAATGATGCGAGACCGTTTCGTTCTCACTTTTAATGACATGCATTTCACGATCGGGATGGGAGAAAAGTCCCCAGACATGGTTCATAGCGCCCCCTTGTTGTCGGCCCGTCAGCGATACCTTAAGTATAATGCAGGCTTTAGATTATTTTATGTACAGTGGGAAATTTCCGTTGATTTCCCCGCTGTTGATTCATGGGGTATATGATTAAACGAGGTAAGCAGAGGGAGATAACATTCACGTAATGGATATTAACGCACTTATTGAACAATATGGATATGCCGCACTGGTCGTCGGTAGCGTGGCAGAAGGTGAAACCATCACGCTGTTAGGCGGCGTCGCCGCGCATCAGGGCTTACTGAAATTCCCGCTGGTCGTCGCTGCGGTCGCGCTCGGCGGAATGATTGGCGATCAGCTGCTCTACTTTCTCGGGCTGCGCTTCGGGCCCACGCTGCTTAAGCGTTTCGCAAAGCATCAGAAGAAAATCCGTCGTGCTCAACGACTCATTCAGCGTCATCCCTATCTGTTCGTCATCGGCACGCGCTTTATGTATGGCTTTCGCATTATCGGGCCGATACTGATTGGCGCCAGCCATCTGCCGCCAAAAATTTTCCTGCCGCTCAATGTTCTTGGTGCGATAGCCTGGGCGCTGATCTTTACGACGCTCGGCTACGTCGGGGGCGAAGTGATTGGCCCGTGGCTGCATAATCTCGACCAGCACCTGAAGCACTGGGCGTGGCTGATTCTGGTGGTGGTGGCGGTGATCGGGGTCAGGCTGTGGCTGAAGCACCGGGATAAGACGCGGGATGAGGAGTGAGTGCGGTCTCCTCCCCTCACCCCGGCCCTCTCCCAAAGGGAGAGGGTGTTTTTAGTTCCCTCTCCCTTTGGGAGAGGGTTAGGGTGAGGGAAAACTACCCCTCCGGCTTAAACTGTGGGTTCGCCAGCATAAAGCCCCCGTCGACAATAAACGATTGCCCCGTCGTGTAGCTGGCGTCGCTGTCGCACAGCCATGCCACCAGGCTGGCAATCTCTCTGGTGTGGCCCGGTCTTGCCAGCGGGATTTCCGGCATTGAGCCTTCCTTCACTTCGCTGTCGTCCATGTTGTTCATCGGTGTGGCAATGGCGCCCGGCGCGACGGCGTTCACCAGAATGTTGTGCTTAACCAGCTCCATCGCCATGGATTTGGTTAACCCGCCGAGCGCGTGTTTTGCCGCCGTGTAGGCGCTGGCCTCCGGCAGCGGCGTGTGCTCATGCACCGAAGTAATGTTCACAATCCGCCCCCCTTCCCCCTGCTTCACCATCTGTCGGGCGGCAATCTGCGAACAGAGAAACGCGCCGTCCACGTCGACGGTGAAAATGTTCCGCCAGTCGTCAAACGGCATCTCAAGGAACGGCGCTTTGGTCATCGCTCCGGCATTGTTAACCAGCACGTCCAGCCGACCAAAACGCGCAATCAGCGTTTCAATAGCCTTTGCGCCTTCCGGCAGCGTGCTTAAATCAAGATGGATAGCCTCTGCGCGCTGCCCCTGCGCTTCAACTTCGCGGCAGGTTTCCAGCGCCCCTTTTTCATCCGAGTGCCAGGTGACGCCAATATCAAACCCGCGCTCTGCGAGCATCAGCGCCGTGGTTTTACCAATCCCGGAATCCGATGCGGTCACTATCGCTACTCTGGTCATACTCACCTCCTGAAAAACTGCAAAGAGGTAAGTATAGATAATGACCATTTTTAGCCATGATGATAGCCGCCGCCCAGCGCCGACGTCAGCTGCAGCGTGGCGTCGACATACTGGCCTTTCAGCAACAATCCGGCGAGGTCTTCCCTGAGGGCCGGGATCCTGGCTTCACTGACCCGCGAGCCCGCAACAATCCCCGCGCTGAAACGCGCCTGCGCCAGCGCCACAACCCGCGCCGCATCTTTTTCAACCTGCTGCTGATGGCGGTTCTTCGCCGTCAGCGTTTCGACTTCACTGGCCGTGCGCGCCACCTGATTGACCGCTTCGACCACCGCTTTGTTGTAGTTCGCGACCGAGAGATTGTTCTGCGCCTGGGCGATATCCAGGCTGGCGTTCAGCCTGCCGCTGTCGAAGATCGGCAGCGTCAGCCCGGCGGTCACGCCCATCTGCTGCGCTGAAGCGCGAAACAGATCGCTCAGATGGAGGGCATCCTGCTGTAAGAACGCCATCAGGTTCACGTCAGGATAGAAAGCCGCTCTGGCGGCCTCCACCTCGCTCATGGAGGCTTCGATATACCAGTGCGCCTCCTGAAGATCGGGACGGCGTGCCAGCAGTTCATAACCGAGCGTCGGCGGTAGCGCGGCGTCAACCGTCGGCAGCGCATGCCGCGTAAGCGTTACGGAGGAAGAATTCGTCAGCGCGACCAGACGCGCCTCAACGGCTTTCATCTTCCCGTTGACTTCTGCCAGCTGTTCTTCGGTTTTGTTGGCGTCGATATCGGTTTCCACCCCTTCAACGGAGGAGGTGATCCCGTGCTGATACAGTTCGCGATCGGCGCCGATTATGTTGTCCTGCTCATGTTTGATCTGCGCGAGAACCTCCCCTGCGGCGGCCTGAGTTTGCCACTCCCAGTAAAGCCGCGCCACGCTGCTGGCCAGCAGCTGGCGGGTCTGCTCCAGCTCCGCTTTTTGCGCATTCACTTTGCCAATCCGGGCCTCGACCCGGGCGCGATTTTTTCCCCACAGATCGAGATCCCAGCCTGCGGTCAGCCCAAAGGTGCCGTTGGTGTACCACGGCCCGGTGGTGCCTGCAGCCGGGTCGGTAAGGGCGAAAGGCCCCATCAGCCCTTCGGCGGACATTTTCTGGCGTTCCGCATCGGCGGAAAAATCAATCTGCGGACCGTCAGCGGCCATTGCGGCTTTGGCCTGGGCTTCGGCAAGCGTAATGCGCTGACGAGCAATCTGCATATCCGGCGCATCGCTCAACGCTTTCGCAATCAGCCCGTTAAGCTGGGGATCGTTATACGCTTTCCACCACTCATTCTTCGGCCAGTCCTGATGATTCAGAACCGTATTCACCGACGCCGCAGCGGTTTGCGTTTTAATGGGAGACACCGTGGCATGTTCAGGCGCACAGGCTGCCAGAATAAAAGCGAAGGGTGCGCTCAGAGATAAAATAAGAGAACGTTTCATGACGCCATACACTCAAAAAAAATAAAGGCGCACGTTACGCTCGATATCGTTCATTTTTTTAGTAACGCGTGGCAATCCGCAAATTGTCATACATTTTAATACCCGGAAATTTATTCCCAAAAAGAATGATTAAATTCAATGCATTCACGCCAAATATAAATACGCTGCTACACTTATTCAGGACATACATGAGCGGGAGAAAGGAATGAAAATATTACTGTGGGTTATTTTAATTATATTCCTGATAGGGCTCTTAGTGGTTACCGGCGTATTCAAGATGATTTTCTGATCTATTTGCCCGGCTCAGAGCCGGGCAACGTCATTAATATCAGGCTTTCAGCGAAGCCCCTTTGGTGGCAATCACCTCTTTATACCAGTAGAAACTTTTCTTACGGCTGCGCGCCAGCGTGCCGTTACCGCTGTCATCGCGATCGACGTAAATAAAGCCGTAGCGCTTGGAGAGTTCAGCTTTAGACGCGCTCACCAGGTCGATTGGCCCCCAGCTGGTATACCCCATCACCTCAACGCCGTCGTCAATGGCTTCACGCACCTGCACCAGGTGGTCGTTAAGGTAGCTGATGCGATAGTCATCCTGCACCACGCCGTTGGCATCCGGTTTATCCTTCGCCCCCAGGCCATTTTCCACGATAAACAACGGCTTTTGATAGCGATCCCAGAGCACGTTTAACAGGGTACGCAGGCCGATGGGGTCAATCTGCCAGCCCCATTCGGAACTTGCCAGATGCGGGTTAGGCACCATGCTCAGGATGTTGCCGCGCGCCTGCTGGTTGAGGGCCTCATCCGCGGTGACGCAGCCCGTCATGTAGTAGCTGAAGGAGATAAAATCGACGGTCGATTTCAGCGCCTCGCGGTCGTCATCCGTTACCTCAAGCTGAATACCATTGTCGCGGAAGAAGCGCTGCATATACCCCGGATAGGCGCCACGGCACTGCACGTCGCCAAAGAATTGCCACGCGCGGTTTTCCTGCAGCGTCTCCAGAACATCTTCCGGCTTGCAGGTCAGCGGGTACATCAGGCCGCCCAGCAGCATGTTGCCGATTCTGGCATCCGGGATAATCTCGTGGCAGGCCTTCACGGCCAGCGCGCTGGCCACCAGCTGGTGGTGGATCGCCTGGTACACCTCACCTTTGCTGCTGGTTTCTGGCAGGCCCACGCCGGTCATCGGCGCGTGCAGAGACATATTGATCTCGTTGAAGGTCAGCCAGAGCTTCACCTTCTCCTTGTAGCGCGCAAACACGGTACGGGCGTAGCGCTCGAAGAACCCAATGGTCTGGCGGCTGCCCCACCCGCCGTACTGCTTCACCAGCCCCCACGGCATTTCGTAATGCGAGAGCGTCACCAGCGGGGTAATGCTGTGCGCGGCCAGCTCGTCAAACAGCCGGTCGTAAAACGCCAGCCCCGCCTCGTTAGGCTGCTGCTCGTCGCCGTTCGGAAAAATGCGGGTCCAGGCAATGGAGACGCGCAGGCAGCTAAAGCCCATCTCAGCGAACAGTTTGATGTCTTCCGGGTAGCGGTGATAGAAGTCGATGGCGACGTCCTTGATGCCGCTGTCGCCCGCCACGCGCTCAACCACCGGGCCGAAGACACCCTGCGGCTGAACGTCTGAGGTGGACAGCCCTTTTCCCTCCTCCAGATACGCGCCTTCTACCTGATTCGCGGCAACCGCGCCGCCCCATAAAAAATCGTCCGGGAAAGTTTTCATCACGTTCTCCTGTTATTGATGGCTTACGCTGAGTAACGGCGCACCGGCGCTGACGGACGTTGCCGCCACGGTCACCACATCGCGATACTCATCGCTGTTACTGATAATGATCGGGGTCGCCAGGTCGTATCCGGCATCGATAATCGCCTGTCGGTCAAACTCCAGCAGCAGATCGCCGGGCTGTACCCTGTCGCCCACCTTCACGTGGGCGGTAAACGGCCTGCCGTCGAGCTTCACGGTATCGATCCCCACGTGAATCAACACTTCAATTCCGCTGTTGCTGAGCAGGCCGATGGCGTGTTTGGTCTGAAACAGCGAGGCCACCACGCCGGCAAACGGGGCCACCACTTTGTTATCCGAGGGAATAATCGCGGCACCGCTGCCCAGCAGGCCGCTGGCAAACGTGGTATCCGGCACCTGGTCGAGCGCCAGAACGGTCCCGGTCATCGGGGATAAAACATCGTTTTCCCTTGCCATAACCGCAGCTTCCGCCTCTGCGCGTCCCGGCATACCTGCCACCAGCGTCAGGCCACAGCTCAGCACCAGCGCTACCGCGGTGCCGATCACGCCGCCCCACAGCGTGGCGTTTACCCCACCCGGCGGAATCATCTGGGCGATGGTAAAGATATTGGCGAAGCCGAAGGAGTAAACGTGGGTATCGCTGAAGCCGACAATCGCCCCGCCGATAGCCCCCGCCACGCAGCCAAAAATAAACGGGCGGCGCAGCGGCAGGTTTACGCCATAGACGGCCGGTTCGGTAATACCAAATATCCCGGCCGTGACCGATGAACCCGCCAGCATCTTCTGACGGGCGTCGCGGGTACGCAGGAAGATCCCCAGCGCCGCCCCCACCTGGCCAAACACCGCGGGCAATAGCATTGGCAGCATGGAGTCATGCCCCAGCACCGCCAGGTTGTTAATCATCAGCGGCACCAGCCCCCAGTGCAGGCCAAAAATAACGCAGACCTGCCACAGCGCGCCCATCGCCGCGCCCGCCAGCCACGGTGCCAGAACGTAAATGCTCTGATAGCCGTTCGCCAGCATCTGGCTCAGCCAGGTCGCCAGCGGCCCGATAACGAGGAAAGTCAGCGGCACGGTCACGCCCAGACAGATCAGCGGCGCGAAGAAGTTTTTCATCGAGGATGGCAGCAGCCTGGTGCTCTGCTTTTCCAGCCAGCAGCTGACCCACGCGGCGAGAATAATCGGGATCACCGACGAGCTGTAGTTAAACCAGGTGACGGGAATGCCCAAAAAAGCGTCCGATACCGCGCCCGGCTGCTGGCTGGCGTTAAACGCTGCAATCATCATCGGATGGGTGAGCGCCCCGCCGATGACCATGGTAATAAACGGGTTGCCGCCGAATTTTTTCCCGGCGGTGTAGCCCAGCACCAGCGGGAAGAAGAAGAACAGCGCGTCGCTGGCGGCGAACCAGATTTTATAGGTGCCGCTCTCGGTGCTGAGCCAGCCGCACACCACCGCCAGCGCCAGCAGCCCTTTCAGAATACCGGACGCGGCCAGAATGCCGATAAACGGGGTAAAGATCCCGGAGACAATGTCAATCAGGCGGCCCAGCAGATTCCCTTTTTCGCCCCTCTCTTCCACGACGGGCGCGTCATCGGTAAGGCCTGCCTCATGGCGCACCGCCTGCCAGACGTCGTGGACGTGGTTGCCAATCACTACCTGAAACTGGCCGCCGCTTTCGACCACCATGATGACGCCCGGGTTTTTCTTCAGCCCTTCCGCATCCGCCCGTTGATTCTCTTTCAGTTTGAAGCGAAGCCGGGTCGCGCAGTGTACAAGACTGACGATGTTCTCTTTTCCGCCAACGTGGCCGAGAATATCCTTCGCTAAAGCCTGGTATTCCATCTCGATTTCCTTACATCCGATGCCTGCAGGCACCTGTTGACTGAGTACAAAAAATAAAAAAACCCGAGAACGACCTTCTGACGAAGGCCGCGCTCAGGTTTTGCCTGCGTGATGCAGTAACAATCCTGTTTTGAGGCTTAGCGCCCCTCTTTTCTCACCCGTTCAATATGAATGGCGAGGAACATAATTTCTTCGGTTGTCAGCTCACGCTGATAGCTTTTGTTCAGGTGCTGGGCGATTTTCTCGGCGCATTTCCACGCTTTCGCGTAGTTGTCTTTTACTGCCGTATGCAGCGAGACATCGTCATCTTCCACCACGGTGCGGGTCAGCATCCGCTGGGCAAAAAACTTCAGGTGGGTGACGAAACGCTGATAGCTGAGCGACTCTTCATCATACTCAAGCTGCAGCTGATACTTCACCAGCTGCAGGATCTCCTGCATCACCCGCGTCACGTGCATCACTTCCGGCATTTCGCTGTTGAGCTGCGCGGTGACCAGATGCAGCGCGATAAACCCGGCCTCATCCTCTTCCAGCTCGACGTTCAGGCGTCTGGCAATAATGGCCCGCGCCTCCTGCCCTAATTCGAACTCCTTCGGATACAGCCGTTTAATATCCCACAGCAGCACGTTTTTGATGGCCAGCCCGTTCTTCTGCCGCTCAATCGCAAAGTAGCAGTGGTCGGTGAGGGTGATATACAAACTCTCCTGCAGCTTGCCCAGCCGCTGCGCCGCCAGCCCGATGATGCGGTCGCAGGTGGTCATCACCTCCAGCGGAATTTGACTCAGCAGCTCTCCGAGTCGACGCACCAGTTCATCGCTTTGTAACGCAAACACCTTTTCAACCAACGCGGTATCCAGCGCTTCGCCGACGCGCTTCTGAAAGGCCAGCCCGCGGCCCATCACCACCTGTTCGCGCCCGCGCTCATCCTGAACAACCACCACGTTATTATTGAGTATCTTGGCGATTTTCATCTGAACCCCAGAAACAAAAAAACCTGACCTCCGGCAGATGCCAGAAAATCAGGTTTTGCCTGCCTTAGCAGTAACAATCCAGTTCTGGCACTCTATCAGTTTCATTCATAGCCTCAATGCATGACGCATCAGAAACGTGACGCGGATCGAACTTGCTACGGTGATATCAGAAGCTCACCACCGTTTTCAGCTCGGTAACCCAGGCATCCTGGGTGCGACTGACCCCGCCGGGATGGTGCCAGTACTGAATGCCCGGCTGCAGCTCCAGCCACGACACCGGACGGAAGCGATAATAAAACTCACCGTTCAGGGAGTGGCCTGGCTCCGGGTGATACGCCGGATCGTTATAGTCCGACACGCCGCTCAGGCTGTTCATATAGCGCTGGTTGCGGGCGTACTGGCTGCTCATATCAATCCAGGTTAGCCCGAAGCCAATCCAGTCTTCCGGCCGCGCGTCAAACAGCCCGCGGTAGCGCAGCGAGGCGGCGTAAACCTGGTGCATGTAGTTGGTACTCTGATCCGCAAGGCTCATGCTGAAAGAGGTGCTCAACCCGCGATTCGGGTCATCCTGATGCTGCGTAAGCTGCTGGTTCAGCCCGGCGTACATGAACCAGGTCCGGCTGTGGGTATCAAAGCCGTTCGGGTCCGTCGCGCCCGCACCGCCGGATTTGCCGCGAAAGAGATCGGTTTGCGGCGCGTTGGTAAACACCACGCCCAGGTTGTACGCGCCCGGCAGGCCGTTAATCAGCGGACGCGCTTCGATTTCAACCGGCAGTAAGACCCCTTTGCTGCCCTTCGTCGACCAGCTCCACGCGTGGCTGCGGCTGGAGGCCTCGGGATTTTGCTCCATCACGCCACCTTTTAAGGTCAGCGTCGGCGTTAATTTATACGCAAGCGTGGTGCCCCAGGTGTGAACGTTCCAGTTGTTCCACGTCAGCGAGTTGGCTGACTTCCCGCCGCACTGCGAAAGCAGCTGGAAATCACAGGGGATGATTTGATCGAAGGTCTGTACCTTGTTCATCATCCCGATGCGCCAGGTCAGACGCCGGTCGTCAAAGCTGCGGGCAAAGGTCAGCCAGCCCAGGCGGGTAATCGACTGCCCGCCCCAGCTCTCCTGGGTCAGATCGTTAAAGTTAACGCGCGGGTCCTGTACGCGTTTGGTGGTAAGGTCGTCATTGTGGTTACGGTTGACGATGTTCCCTTCGATACGCGCGTCCGGGATACCGGTCCAGCGCTCAAGATCCTGGCTGAAGGTCAGCGCAAACTGGTCAATATAGGCCACGTGGGAGTCGTGGTTATAGCCACCGCCTCCGTTCCAGCCAATTTCATTCAGATATCCGAGATTCCAGGTAAAACCGTTATGGTTGAGGATTTTACGTATGCCGAGCATTTCGCCCAGAACAGGCTCCGGAGGAGCTTCAAAGCCTAATACCGTTCCGTTCCAGTCCTGCGCCACCGACAGCGGGGATATCGTCAATAAGGCGAGCGCATAGAGTTTATTTTTATATGCCATGATAACAACCTGTGATTGAGTATTTTGTGCGTAACCGGCCGCAGGAAATTTTTCTATTTCCTGTCGATATTTCATTTTTTTAAAATCAGTAAAAAGCGCTAAGCCAAATTTCTCTCCTGCGTAAACGAGAGGCAAAAAAAAACCTAAGCGCTCCACAGCGAAAATGCTGTGAAACGCTTAGGTTTTGCCTGTTAACCAGTAACAATCCTGCGTTGAAAACAATGGCACCTTAACACCGTCGCGCCACGTTTAAAACCAGAACGGTTTTCTGATTTAAAAAAGTGTGAGCAATTTAACGCTTATTATTTTGACTGAATCACCCGGGCAATATCAGACGAAGTCTGCAATGTCCGAATTTCCTGAAATAATCCCAGCGCTTCATCGTACTCTTTGCGTAAATAGCTCAGCCACTGTTTAATTCGCGCGACGTGATACAAACCGGTGTCGCCCTGCTTTTCCAGTCGGCTGTATTTTTGCAGCAGCGTGACGACGTCTGCCCACGGCATTCGCGGCTCGTTATATTTCACCACCCGGCTAAGGTTGGGCACATTCAGGGCACCGCGACCGATCATCACCGCATCGCAGCCGGTGGCGTTCAGACAGGCCTGCGCGCTCTCGTAATCCCAGATTTCACCGTTGGCGATGACCGGAATGGTGAGGCGCTTGCGGATCTCGCCGATCGCCTGCCAGTTAATGCGCTCGGCCTTGTAGCCATCTTCTTTGGTGCGGCCATGCACCACCAGCTCGGTGGCCCCGGCCTGCTGCACCGCATCGGCGATTTCAAACTGCCGCGCGTCGCTGTCCCACCCCAGGCGCACCTTCACCGTCACCGGCAAATGCGAAGGCACGGCCTCACGCATCGCCTTCGCGCCGCGGTAAATCAGCTCAGGATCTTTCAGCAACGTCGCCCCGCCGCCGCTGCCGTTAACCAGCTTCGACGGACAGCCGCAGTTGAGATCCACCCCGTAAGAGCCCAGCTCAACCGCGCGGGCTGCGTTCTCCGCCAGCCATTCGGGATACTGGCCGAGCAGCTGAATACGCACCAGCGTGCCGGAAGAGGTCCGGCTCTGGTTGTACAGCTCGGGGCACAGGCGGAAGAAGGATTTTACCGGCAACAGCATATCGACCACGCGCAGAAACTCCGTCACGCAGAGATCGTAATCGTTCACCTCGGTCAGAAGCTCGCGCACGAGGGAGTCGAGCACGCCTTCCATTGGGGCCAGTAAAACACGCATAACAGTACCTGTGAAAAAAGACGCGCTATAGTAGCCGCTCTCTATATCGCTGGGAAGCGCTTCTGTTCAGGGAGAAAGTCAGCCGGCGTTGCCCCCACAATGGCGCGAAACGCCGCCGCAAATGCCGCCTGCCCGGAAAACCCCAGCATCCAGGCCACCTGTTTAACCGGGTATCCGTTGGCGAGCAGGTCCAGCGAGGCACAAATCCTTGCGCGCTGTCGCCAGGCCCGGAAGCTAAACCCGGTATCTTTGATAAAGGCGCGTGAGAATGTGCGTTCAGACATCGCGGCCTGTTCCGCCAGCCTGTCCATTGAAACATCCCAGAGATTGCTGGCAATGATGTCACAGGCAACCCGATGTAACCGCTCATCCACGGGCATCGGTAATTCGGCCGAAATCTGCTGCGCCTCGCTGAGGATTTCGAGCAGCAAAACGGCCATGCTGCGCTGGCTGGCTGGCCGGTATTGCGCACTGAACAGCCCGGCGATCAGCTCTTTGAACAGCGCTGTCGCCATAATCACGTGAACCTCTTCTTTCCGTTTAAAAGAGCCGCATTGCGATATCAGCGTGGGGCTAAACCAGACCGCGCGGAGCTCCGTTGCGGATAACACGCTGTAGGTGTGTTCCTGAAAGGGAGGGATCCACAGCGCGCGCTGTGGCGGTATGACCCAACGCTTATTGCCGGTTTCGACCAGCATCACCCCTTTGATGGCAAACAAAATCTGCCCCTGTGAATGCCGGTGAGGGGGATCCACTTCGCCGCGCGTATAGCTAATTGCCCCTCGGGACCAACCGATGGCATCGTCGTGAATTGGCGTTTTATCGATAACGGTTGGCATTTCACATTCCTCCCTTCCTCTTATGATGCTGCTTGTACACGTAACCGGAGAGAGACGCAATGCACATTCATTTTATCATTCATGAACATTTCGAAGCGCCAGGCGCATATGAAATCTGGGGGAAAAATCGCGGCTGTAGTATGAGCTACTCCAGAGTTTATCAGGGCGATCCCTTACCCGAGGATCTGCAGAGCACAGACTTGCTTATCATCATGGGAGGCCCGCAGTCACCTGCCACCACGCTTCAGGAGTGCCCCTGGTTTGACGCGCAGGCGGAAATACGGCTCATCGGCCGCGCAATAGAGGCAGGTAAAACGGTGATTGGCGTTTGTCTGGGCTCGCAGCTTATCGGTGAAGCGCTGGGCGCAGCGTTTTGTCCTAGCCCGGAAAAAGAGATCGGCAAATTTCCCGTCAGGCTCACAGATGCAGGCAAGGCGAACCCGCTGTTTGAGGATTTTGGCCACGAGCTAAACGTCGGTCACTGGCATAACGACATGCCAGGGTTGACGCCGCAGACTAAAGTGCTGGCTTACAGCGAGGGCTGCCCCCGTCAGATCGTGCAATATGGAGAACGGGTTTACGGTTTTCAGTGTCATATGGAACTGACGCCGGAGGTGGTTGAGCTGCTGATTGAACATTCGCAGAACGATCTCCGCCGCGCGGCTGAATTTCGTTTTGTCGAAACGGCGGAAAAACTTCGCTCGCATGATTATCGCGAAATGAATCAGGTGCTGTTTTCTTTTCTGGATAAACTCGCCGCCCAACGCGAGGCCTGACTCAGAGGCATTTCTCTGGCTCGTCACTTCGCCACCGCACGCCCTTTCCTCTAAACTGTAGCCTGCCCCTGTGCGGTGATACCAGACGTTCCATTCTGGAATGTCTGGTATGCTCAAATTTCATGATGTGATCCATGGCACATTTTTGGGTTTAATTGTATGATGAATGCGTTTCAGCAAGGACTATCACCATGAGCAAATCATTGAACATTATCTGGCAATATCTGCGCGCATTCGTCCTGATTTATGCCTGCCTGTATGCCGGGATTTTCATCGCGTCGCTGCTGCCGATCGTCATTCCCGGCAGCATTATCGGTATGCTGATCCTCTTCGTTTTGCTGGCGCTGCAAATCCTGCCCGCAAAATGGGTCAACCCCGGCTGCTTCGTCCTCATTCGCTATATGGCGCTGCTTTTCGTGCCTATCGGCGTCGGGGTCATGCAGTATTTTGATTTGCTCAAGGCCCAGTTCGGCCCGATTGTGGTCTCCTGCGCGGTCAGTACGCTGGTGGTTTTCCTTGTGGTGAGCTGGAGTTCGCATCTGGTGCATGGCGAACGTAACGTGGTCGGGGAGAAAACAAAAAAATGATGGCCAATATCTGGTGGTCGCTGCCGTTAACCCTGGCGGTGTTCTTCGCCGCGCGCAAGCTTGCCGCACGCTTCAAAATGCCGTTGCTGAACCCGCTGCTGGTGGCGATGGTGGTAATTATTCCGTTCCTGCTGCTCACCGGCATTCCTTACGAACGCTACTTTGCCGGCAGCAAAATTTTAAACGACCTGCTGCAGCCTGCCGTTGTGGCGCTTGCCTTTCCTTTATATGAGCAGCTCCACCAGATCCGCGCCCGCTGGAAATCCATCATTACCATCTGTTTTGTGGGCAGCCTGGTGGCGATGATCACCGGCACCTCGGTAGCGCTGTTGATGGGGGCCTCTCCGCAGATTGCGGCATCGATCCTGCCTAAATCGGTAACCACGCCTATCGCGATGGCGGTCGGCGGCAGCCTTGGCGGGATCCCGGCCATCAGCGCGATGTGCGTCATTTTCGTCGGTATTCTCGGCGCTGTGTTTGGTCACACCCTGCTGAACGGGATGCGTATTCATACTAAAGCAGCACGGGGACTGTCGATGGGGACCGCCTCCCACGCCCTGGGCACTGCCCGCTGCGCGGAGCTGGATTATCAGGAAGGGGCGTTTAGCTCCCTGGCGCTGGTGATCTGCGGGATTATCACCTCCCTGCTGGCCCCGTTCATTTTCCCGCTGATTCTGGCGGTGATGGGCTAAAATTTGCGATGCGTCGCGCAAATTTCATTTTGATTTCATAAGTTGCATACATAATGAGAAGTGGATCACATATAAAGCCCTGACGGCTCCGTAAACTACCGATCCATTAACCTTTATGAGGCAAACGCCATGCACCCACGTTTTCAAGCTGCTTTCGCCCAGCTTGCAGAGAATTTGCAGTCAGCCCTGGCTCCCGTTCTGGCAGATGCACACTTCCCCGCCCTGCTGACCGCGGAGCAGGTCACGATGCTGAAACAGGCAACGGGACTGGAAGAAGACGCGCTGGCTTTCGCACTGCTTCCTCTGGCTGCCGCCTGCGCGCGGGCCGATCTCTCCCACTTTAACGTCGGGGCCATTGCGCGCGGCGTCAGCGGAACCTGGTACTTCGGTGGCAATATGGAGTTCCTGGGCGCGACCATGCAGCAAACGGTTCACGCCGAGCAGAGCGCCATCAGCCACGCCTGGCTGCGCGGTGAAAAAGCCCTGAGCGCCATTACCGTTAACTACACCCCCTGCGGCCACTGCCGTCAGTTTATGAACGAGCTGAACAGCGGGCTGCAGCTGCGCATCAACCTGCCGGGCCGCGCGCCGCACACGCTGGGGGATTATCTGCCTGACGCGTTTGGCCCGAAAGATCTGGAGATCAAAACGCTGCTGATGGACGAGCAGGACCACGGTTACGCCCTGTCCGGCGATGACCTGAGCCAGGCGGCCATTCGCGCGGCGAACAAGAGCCACACGCCGTACAGCAAGTCCCCGAGCGGCGTGGCGCTGCAGTGCCGCGATGGCCGGATCTTTAGCGGCAGCTATGCAGAAAACGCCGCGTTTAACCCAACTCTGCCTCCGCTGCAGGGCGCGCTTAACCTGCTGAGCCTGAACGGCTATGACTATCCGGACATTCAGCGCGCTATTCTGGCAGAAATTGCCGATGCGCCGCTGATTCAGTGGGATGCGACCGCCGCGACGCTTAAAGCGCTGGGCTGCACGACGATTGACCGCGTACTGCTTGCGTAATCCTTCCGGCGGGCAGAAATGCCCGCCAGTTTGCTGAAAAACCCCTCAGTTGAGTCGCTGTTTCTTGCGCTAACCAGGCGGGTAAAGTAGCCTGAGTTAAATTTCATCCACGAACGAGCCATCTCCATGTTAAAGCGCGTTTTTTACAGCCTGTCTGTCCTGGTCGGCATACTGCTGTTGATCGTGCTGGGTCTCGACCGCTGGATGAGCTGGAAAACCGCCCCCTACATCTTTGACGACCTGCAGGACCTGCCCTATCGTCAGGTTGGCGTGGTGCTCGGCACCGCCAAGTATTACCGCACCGGCGTGATCAACCAGTATTACCGTTACCGCATTCAGGGCGCGCTGAACGCCTACAACAGCGGCAAGGTGAACTACCTGCTGCTGAGCGGAGATAACGCGCTGCAAAGCTACAATGAACCGGTGACGATGCGTAAGGACCTGATTGCCGCGGGCGTGGACCCTGCCGATATCGTGCTCGACTACGCCGGATTCCGCACCCTGGACTCCATCGTGCGCACGCGTAAAGTCTTCGACACCAACGACTTCATCATCATCACCCAGCGCTTCCACTGCGAGCGCGCGCTGTTTATCGCGCTGCATATGGGCATTCAGGCGCAGTGTTACGCGGTGCCGTCGCCAAAAGATATGCTGAGCGTGCGCGTGCGCGAGTTCGGCGCGCGTTTTGGCGCCCTGGCCGATCTGTATATCTTCAAACGCGAACCGCGCTTTTTAGGCCCACTGGTTCCGATTCCGGCGATGCACGAAGTGCCGGAAGACGCGCAGGGTTACCCGGCCGTCACGCCCGAGCAGCTGCTGGATATGCAGAAAAAGGAGAAATAACAGGGCCGCCTTTATACTTTCTTTACGCCGGGCCTGACGCTTTTTATCCCCCCTTTACGTCGGCTCTTTTAAGCTGAGTTCACTGCCGCTTCGGCTTCATTGAAGAATGACTATGAACTCAATAATGAATGCGTTTTTCCTCAAAAGTCTCCGCCCGTATTTTAACTTTCCCGGTTTATCACTTCCTGGCGCACTCAATTCCGGTCTCTGGCTTGATGAAAAAATTGACGCCCTGCAGCACAACATTTCAGTGGAAGTGGCAGATTATCTGGAACGCTACCCCCAGACGAAACACATTGACGTTTACCTGAACGATATCAACGGCACGATGCGCGGCAAGCGTCTGTCGGTGGAGAGCATGCTGAGCCTGGAAAAAGGCTGTTATTTTCCCCTTTCGGTCTATTCGATGGATCAGAAAGGAAAAATCGCCGCCCCGCTGCATGATGAGCCGGACCGACTCTGCGTTCCTGTCGCCGGCTCCCTGCGCCCCTGCCCGCAAGATCCGCAGCACAACGCGCAGATCCTGCTGACGATGAAAGACAGCGACGACACCCCCTGCCCGCTTGAGCCGCGCGTGATACTGCAGAACGTGCTGGCCCGCTTCCACCAGCACGGCCTCTTCCCGGTGATTGCCCCGGAAATCGAGTTCTATCTGACGGGACATGACAATCGGGATCCGCAAAATCAGGGCTGTTTTCACATGGATACTACGACGGCGCATGCGGCACTGTTTGACGAGCTGGAACAGCTGGCGCACCTGCAGCGCATCCCGCTGTCCGGGATCGTGGCGGAAGCCGAGTCCGGTCAGTACGAATTAAACCTGAAGCACAGCCATCGCGTCGTTGAGGTCTGCGATAACGTGCTGGCGCTTCGTCGCCTGACCCGGTATGTTGCCGAAAAGCACGGCCTGCAGGCCAACTTTATGGCGAAGCCTTTCAGCCAGCTGTCCGGCAGCGGTTTGCACTTCCATTTCAGCCTGAACAATCGTCACGGCGAAAACGTCTTTGCTTCCCCGGTGAACGCGCTTAACAGCATGATGCGTTTGTGCATCGCGGGGCAGCTGGCGCTGATGCCCGCCTCCGTCGCCATTCTTGCGCCGGGCGTTAACGCGTTTCGTCGCCTGCGTAAAAACCTGACGGAGCCCGTATTTAACTCCTGGGGCTATAACACCCGCTCCGCCGCTTTGCGTATTCCCTGCTCGGATGACCACAACCGTCGTATCGAGTACCGGCTGGCCGGGGCCGATGCCAATCCCTATCTGGTGGCAGCAACTATCCTGACCGGCATGCTGTACGGGCTGGAAAACATCGACGACGAGGATTTGCCCGAACCGCAGCATGATGAACCCGCGCTGCCGCTGTTTCAGCAGGAGGCGATTGAGACCTTTGCCCGCTGTCAGTACCTCACCGACAGCCTGGGCGACGCTTTTTCCGAACAATGGGTCGCCTGCAAGTTCTCTGAACTCGACTGGTTTGAGCGCATCGTGACCCGAGAGGAGTCGCATCTGGCGTAGGGCATAAAAAAGCCCGCTCGATGAGCGGGCCGGATAACGCGAGGAGCAATTACTTCTTACGCGCGTACTTCAGTGAATCCAGCGCAACCGCGAAGATAATGATGGCGCCTTTGATGATGTACTGCCAGTACGGGTTCACGCCGATATAGGTCAAGCCGTAGTTGATGACGGTGAAGATAATCACACCGGTCACCACGCCCAGTACCGTACCCACGCCGCCGCTGAAGGAGACGCCGCCCACCACGCAGGCTGCGATCGCATCCAGCTCGTACATGAAGCCGAGGTTGTTGGTTGCAGAGCCGATACGGCCCGCTTCCAGCATCCCGCCGAAGGCGTAGAACACGCCGGACAGGGCATAAATGATGAGCAGGTTCAGGGCAACGTTCACGCCGGACACTTTCGCCGCTTCCGGGTTACCGCCGATAGCGAAGATGTTTTTACCAAAGCGCGTTTTGTTCCACAGGATCCAGACGAAGGCCACCGCAATCAGCGCATAGAAGGTGATATACGACAGGCGGAAGCTGCCCAGCGCGATGAACCCTTGCGTAAAGGTCGAGAAGCCGCTGTCAAAACCCGAGATTGGGGAAGCACCGACAAAGTCGTAGTACAGGGAGTTGATACCGTAAACGATGATCATCGTACCCAGCGTGGTGATAAACGGCGTCACGTTCAGGTAGGCGATAATGATACCGTTGATCAGACCAATCACCGCACCGATGGCGCAGACAATCAGGATCACCACGAAAATCGGCATGGTGGCCATTTCCGGGAAGACCTTGTTGGCATTTTCCATCGACTGCAGCAGGGTTGCCGCGATAACCGCCGCCAGACCCACCTGACGACCGGCAGAAAGGTCCGTCCCCTGGGTCACGATCAGGCCCGCCACGCCCAGCGCAATGATAATACGCACGGAGGACTGGGTCAGAATGTTACTCAGGTTCAGCAGGCTTAAGAACGTAGGGTCCTGGAAAATGATGATAGCCAGCAGTACTAAAAGAACAACGTAAATACCGCCTTCTTTCAGGTAAGTGAGAAAACTTTTTTTATTTAACGCACTCATGAGGAGCCCCTGATCTTAAAGGTGCAAAGACGCAAGACGCAAAATTTCGTTTTGCGTTGTCGTTTTGGTGTCAACAATACCGGCAACGAGACCATTGCTCATAACCAGAATACGATCCGTGATCCCTAACAATTCCGGCATTTCGGAAGAAATAATAATGATCCCTTTATTCTTTTTCGCCAGCTCGGCAATCAGCTGATAAATTTCAAACTTCGCGCCGACGTCAATACCGCGGGTCGGTTCATCCAGCATCAGAATTTCTGGCTGGGTTAATAACCAACGTCCGATAATGACTTTCTGCTGGTTACCGCCTGACAGCGAACCAATTTGGGTGCGGTGTCCTGGCGTTTTCACGCGCATGGAGTCAATAACCCATTGGGTATCGCTCTTCATGCGGGAGTTATCCAGCAGTCCGACTTTGTTTTTGTAATTGCGAATGTTAGAAATTAACGAGTTAAAGTTAATATCCAGATAGGCATAAATACCGGTCGAACGACGCTCTTCCGTCACCAGCGCAAAACCATTATTAATGGCTTCGTTGGCGTTGTGGTTGTTAATTTTCTTACCGTGCAGCGTAATAGTGCCTTCGGCTTTCTCACGGATACCGAACAGGGTTTCCACGATATCGGTACGTTTTGCCCCGACCAGACCGGCAATCCCCAGGATTTCGCCCTTATGCAGGTCGAAGGAGACGTCGCGAATAGACGGCTGACGCAACGAGGTCAGATTGCGCACTTCCAGGATCACTTCGCCCGGCTTGTTTTCTTTGTCCGGGAAGCGCTGGTTAAGGGAACGGCCGACCATCATGGCGATGATCTTGTCCATGTCCAGCCCTTCCAGCGGCTGCGTGGCAATCCACTGACCGTCGCGCAGAATGGTAATCTCATCGCACAGCTGGAAGATCTCTTCCATTTTGTGGGAGATATACACAATGCCGCAGCCGCGATCTTTTAGCTTACGAATAATGGTAAAAAGGTGATTAACCTCTTTTTCCGTTAATGACGATGTCGGTTCGTCCATGATGACGATTTTCGCATCATAGGAGAACGCTTTGGCGATTTCGATCATCTGCATCTGGGAGACGGATAATGTTCCCACGCGGGCGCGCGGGTCGATATCAATATCCAGCTCATCAAAAATCGCTTTGGTGTCGCGATACATTTTGTCCTGATCGACAAAGACACCCTTGGTTGGATAACGCCCCAACCACATGTTATCCATGACTGAACGCTGCAGCACCAGGTTTAATTCCTGGTGAACCATCGAGATACCGTTTTCCAGTGCTTCTTTCGCTGAATGGAAATCGATCTCTTTCCCCTGAAAAAGAATGCTGCCAGAATCTTTTTGATAGATCCCAAAAAGACATTTTAATAATGTTGATTTACCCGCACCATTCTCCCCCATCAGGGCATGAATAGAGTGAGGACGAACTTTTAAATTAACATTATCGAGTGCCTTAACGCCGGGAAATGACTTGTTGATACCGCTCATTTCCAACAGGTATTCACCGGATGACTGAGTATTTGTGCTGACCATAATTATACCTTGTTGGCCTCGCATATCGCGTTATAAAAGGGCGCAACGAATTGCGCCCAGTGGAGACAGTACCGCTAACTTATTTACCGATAAACTCAGCCAGGTTGGACTGGTCTACGCCCACGTAAGGTACGCGAACGATTTTGTTTTCAATTTTCCAGCTGGTGCCATCTGCAGCGCCTTTGCCATCGGCCAGGTTTTTCGCCAGATCGAAGGTCGCTTTCGCCTGGTTGTTGGCATCGTTCAGAACGGTACCGGCCATCGCACCGGATTTAACCAGCGCCAGCGCTTCTGGCAGTGCATCTACGCCGAACACAGGAATGGAGGATTTGTTGTGCGCTTTCAGCGCTTCTACCGCACCCATTGCCATCGCATCGTTGTTGGCGATAACCACTTCGATTTTGTTCGCGTT
This sequence comes from Enterobacter sp. A103, assembly GCF_034427535.1. Taxonomy (NCBI): domain Bacteria; kingdom Pseudomonadati; phylum Pseudomonadota; class Gammaproteobacteria; order Enterobacterales; family Enterobacteriaceae; genus Enterobacter; species Enterobacter sp. A103. The sequence goes on along the minus strand of NZ_JAXQPQ010000004.1, from coordinate 352,503 downwards.
AGGGCCGGACAGCCACGCGTCCATCTTATCTTTCGCCTGAGCGGTATCCCACATCGCGGTATCTAACGCCAGCTGCTGGGTTTTCAGACCCTTGTCGTTCAGCTCTTTGATAACGTAGGTGGTACGGGCTTCAGCATCCGGGTGGCCGGGTTCGCCTTTCAGCAGCACGAACTGAATCTGACCGTCTTTGTTCAGGTCCCAGTTCGGGTTCGCCGCCCAGTGTTTCGCGATCAGATCGCCCTGAATAATACCGGACTCTTTGGAGTCAGTACCGACGTAATACGCTTTGTCGTAGCTATCCAGCGCTTTACGGGAAGGTTCTTTGTTGAAGAAGACGATTGGCACGTTCTGGCCGCGCGCTTTTTCAATAACCGTGCCTGCTGCAGCCGGGTCAACCAGGTTGATGGCCAGGGCTTTCACGCCTTTCGCCAGCAGAACGTCGATCTGGTCGTTCTGTTTGGACTGGTCGTTCTGGGAGTCGTTCATCAGCAGCTGAACGTCTGGCGCTGCTTTCGCATCTTTCTCAATCGCTTTACGTACAACAGACATGAAGTTGTCGTCGTATTTATAGATGGTCACACCAATACGGGTATCCGCAGCGTGCGCTGCTGCACCAAAAAGCATGCTTGCCATTACGGCAGACAGGGTCAACACCTTCTTATTCATGGTATCTCCGGTTTTTTTTATGCAGGGTAGTTCTTGTGAATAACGATCGGCGGGCAGGTGTTAATAAAACGTTACTGACAGCCGAAGTTCACTTATAAAATTTCTATCTTCCGTGTTCGGTAACGCTCCAGAAATGCGTTTTATTCGTTGTTTGCGGCACATTGGCTATAGTGAAAGTGAATAATCACCGTTACATAGCGTTTCAGCCCCTAAAACGCTGACATCATAGTCAGCGCCTTGTTAAGATACTGTGAATTTACTCACAGATTGAAAACGGTTACATCACCTCAAGTAATCAGTTAGTGATCGGAACCACAATTTGCCGGGCCGCGACGGAGTGCCGACGCACTAAAGTCGGCATGAAACAGTGCGTTGCGCCCGGATCCAGCAGCCCTGCCGCCCCCTGTAACGCCAGCTCAGTCGCCAGTTTCGCCATAGAGGCAATGGGGTAACGCACCGTTGTCAGCTGCGGGTCGGTGTAACGGGCAATCGGGATATCATCAAAACCAATGAGTGATAAATGCTGTGGCACCGCAATGCCGTTATCTTTCAGCGCCGTCAGGGCGCCTGCCGCCATGCTGTCGTTATAGGCAAACACCGCAGTAAGCTGCAGGTTGCGGCCCAGCAGCTCCACCATCGCCGCCTCACCGCCCTGCATGTCCGGTGTACCTGTGCCTGTCCAGCTTTCTGACGGCGTAATGCCGTGCTCTTTAAGGGCGTTTTGCCACCCCTCGCGCCGCAGGTCGTCATCTTCAATATGATGGCTGGAGGCCAGATAACCGATCCGCTGATGCCCGTTGTTGATGAGCATTTTCGTCGCCATCATGGCGCCGCTGACGTTATCCAGCCCGACGCAGCGATGGGCATAGCCGGGGACGATGCGGTTGATCAACACCATGCCCGGGATCTGATCCATAAAGCCGGTTAGCTCTTCATCGCTCAAGGCTTTTGAATGGACAATCAAGGCGTTACAGCGCTGGCGGATCAGCACTTCGATGGCATGGCGTTCCTTTTCCGCCTCATGATAGCTATTGCCGATCAGGACATATTTCTGATGCTGCTGGGCGACCACGTCGACCGCTTTGACCAGCGCGCCGAAAAAGGCATCCGATACATCCATCACCACCACGCCGATGGTGTCGCTGACCTGCGTCGCAAGCGCCTGGGCATTGGCATTTGGCCGGTACCCGAGCTGGGTCACGGCTTTCATTACGGTTTCACGGGTTTCAGGGCTGACCAGCGCGCTATTGTTCAGCACGCGTGAGACGGTAGCCACAGAAACGCCCGCCTGACGGGCGACGTCACGAATGGTGATCATATTCACCATCCTTCAAAGGATTGCAGCAACTCACAGACACCCCCTGTGTTTAGCAAGGTGGCTATTTTGGCAGCGAGAGAAAGGGGACTACGTGAAGAAGCTCACACTCATGAAAACGCTTACATCCGTTTTGTTAATGATTGTGATCCAGATCGTTATCTGGATGTGTTCCTCAATGATACCCCTGAAGCATGTGCGGTTAACTGACGCCACACCCACTCCAGCGGTCCCTGGCGGAAATAGCGTAGCCAGAGAACAGAAAACGCCAGGTTAATCACCCAGACCGGAATAACAAACGCCAGCAGCGTGAGGCGGTCGAATTTCATAAACAGGCCAAAGCGATAGAAAAGCGTGGTGCATATCAGCGTTTGCAGGAGGTAATTGCTCAGCGCCATGCGGCCCACGCAGGCGATAGCGCTGACGATCCACAGGCGGGAAAGCGTTGGCCAGTAGCCATAGATCAGCGCCGCGTAGCCGATGGTCTGGAACGGCGCGCTCAGTTCGCGCGGCACCTGGAGCAGGAACGCGCACCAGCGGTAATCCCAGTGGATATGCCACTGCGTGATTACCGCCGGGAGGTTAATCAGCACGCCGATCAGCACCAGCCCGACACCCGTTCGCCGATAGTGACGCAGGCTGAACTCCCCTTTCAGCCAGCCGGTGCGCATCAGTGACGCGCCCATCAGCATCATGCCCGCCAGCTGCCAGCCGTATTGCGCGCCCAGCGCAAGGAGGTTATCCCCCAGCATATCCGCGCGGTTGCTTATCGCTTCCGTACCGCCCTTCAGCTTCCAGTACTGTTCGTACTGCAGGTTAGCGGCATCCGGGATCCAGGAACGGTTCGTCGCCTCGCCGGAGATCATCCCCAGCAGCAGCAGGACCCCAAGCCCCATGACATAGAGCATCACGCCGGTGTTAAACAGGCTTTTTACGCTGTGCGCATCGCGAATCAGACGCCAGCAGATGAGCCCGACTAACCCATACGCGAGAAGAATATCGCCGTCCCAGAAGAACAGGCCGTGGATAAAGCCGAGGAGAACCAGCAGCGTCAGGCGCGACTGGATCCAGCGCGTACCGCGTTTGAGGAGGAGTTGCAGACCTGCACCAAACAGCAGGGCAAACAGCGTGAGGAATTTAACCTGTGCGAAGAGATCGAGGACAGCCCAAGTCCAGGCATCACTGCGCGTGATGTCGCCATACCAGGCAGGATTGAGGTAAGCCGCCTTCGGCAGGCCGAAGGCGCTGATATTAAGCAGCAGGATACCGAGAATGGCGACGCCGCGAACAAAATCGAGCGTGACGTTTCGCTCCATGGTTCCTGCCCTGTAAGACTTAGTTGTGGTGACGTACCGCGCGCAGGAACTCCTGACGGGTATTCTGGCTCGATTTAAACAGGCCGCCCAGCGAGGTTGTAGTGGTCGCGCTGGTTGCATCACGCACGCCGCGCGCCTTCACGCAGTAGTGAACCGCGTCGATAGAGACGGCCACGTTATTCGTGCCCAGCAGCGTTTGCAGCGCGGTCAGGATCTGCTGCGTCAGACGCTCCTGCACCTGCGGACGCTGGGCAAAGAACTGCACGATGCGGTTGATCTTCGACAGGCCAATCACCGTATCTTTTGGGATATACGCCACGGTCGCTTTACCGTCGATGGTCACGAAGTGGTGTTCGCAGGTGCTGGTCAGCGTGATATCGCGTACCGTCACCATCTCGTCCACTTTCATCTTGTTTTCAATGACGGTGATTTTCGGGAAGTTGGCGTAATCCAGCCCGGAGAAAATTTCGTCGACGTACATTTTCGCGATGCGGTGCGGCGTCTCCATCAGACTGTCGTCACTCAGATCGAGATTCAGCAGCTCCATGATCTCGGTCATATGACCGGCAATCAGACGCTTGCGGGTTTCATTGTCCAAATCCTGTACGGGCGGACGCAGTGGCGTTTCAAGACCGCGCGCAACCAGGGCTTCGTGGACCAGGGCAGCTTCTTTACTGAGTGATGACATTTTGTTCTCCTGCAGGTGTGGCGTCTTTTGCCCTCGTTGTGGCAAAAGTATGCGCTCATTGTGCGTGAGGCGGCGCACATAATCCAGTATTCACGACGATAATTATTGCAATTGCTGTTGCCTTTCAGCGTGACGATTCCAGACCAGCGCTCCGCCGACGAACAGCGCAACGCCCGCAAGCCCCAGCGCGGGCTCCAGCCTGTGGGTAAGCCAGGTTGATAACGCCGAGGTCATCGGGCCAATCAATTGACCAATCGCATACCCGGTGGTGAGCAAGCCTGCCATATAGCGCGTATGGTTTGGCGCCAGCTCGCGGCCGTATAAAAGAGAGAGCTGGACGGCACACAAAAAACCGCCGCCCACCAGCAGCCCGCCCGTCAGCAAACCGCCAATCCCCGGCAGCAGCCAGGCCGCCAGCACGCCAGCCCCCTGTAACCACAGCACGATAGCCAGCCTGCGGTTAGCCGTTGAGGTGTGGCGTAAAAGAATACTGAGCGCAATGCCCACCACGGCGGCGATACCAAAAATCGGCCAGACAAACTGGGCGAACAGGCTGCCGGGAAAACGCACCGCAGCCATTTGCGACAGGAATGTCGCCGGGAGGATATAGCCAAACCCGGCCAGGCTGTAGCTCCAGACCAGGCGCTTTAAATCCGCCGTCAGCACCAGCGGCTCCGGCGCGGTGCCGGGGCGATGGAGCTGCCCGGATCGCGGAAGGTAGCGCGCCACCAGCGCAATCAGCACCAGCGCCAGCACGCCGTAGATTTGCCATGCCGCCCCGGCCGAAAGGGATTTCGCCTGGATATAGACGGCGAGCAGCCCGCTCAGGGCAATGCCCGCCCCTGGCCCGGCAAACACGGCGGCGCTCAGGCCCGGTTTACCCAGCTGCCCCAGCCGTTCGTTGGTCCAGGCGGCAATGAGTACCATCGACCAGCCGCTCATGCAGCCAATCACGAAGCGCAGCAGGCCGTGCACGACGGCGTTATCCGCCGCCGCGGAGAGCAGCGTCAGCGCAACCGCGCCGGTGATGCCAAGCCAGAGGCGCGTTTCCACAAAGCGGTGCGCGCGCATGGCATCCCATGCGCCCACCAGATAGCCCAGATAATTCATCGCCGCCACCAGACCCGCGCTGGTCAGCGTAAGCTGCCCGGCAGCAATCATGAGCGGCACCTGAGGCGTAAAGGCAAAGCGCCCTATCCCCATCGCCACCACCAGAACGACAAATCCACTGAGCGCAATACGCAGCGCCATGACCGCTCCAATTGTTAAAGAAAAGTAAATTTATGATGCAGCATCTCGCCGTCTGGCGAAAGTGAAAGTTACTCACAGGTCAATGAAAAGGCTGTATTATGGTTTTTATGAATACGCATTCTCATTAAGGAGCCCTGCATGGAACTGCTCGAAGAGCACCGTTGTTTTGAAGGTCGACAGCAGCGCTGGCGGCATGACTCCACCGTCCTGAACTGTGCGATGACGTTCAGCATTTTCCTGCCGCCGACGGAAAATCCGCCGGTTCTGTTCTGGCTTTCAGGCCTGACCTGCAACGACGAAAACTTCACCACCAAAGCGGGCGCGCAGCGACTTGCCGCCGAGTTGGGTATTGCGCTGGTGATGCCTGATACCAGCCCGCGTGGTGATGATGTAGCCGACGATGCAGGATACGACCTGGGTAAAGGCGCCGGGTTTTATCTCAATGCGACCGAGCAGCCGTGGGCAGGCCACTACCGCATGTATGACTACATTCGCGACGAGCTGCCCGCGCTGATTCAGTCCGGGTTTGCGGTAAGCGACCGCTGCGCCATCAGCGGACACTCTATGGGCGGTCACGGGGCGCTGATCATGGCGTTAAAAAATCCGGGAAAATACGTCAGCGTGTCGGCATTTGCGCCAATTGTGAACCCAATGCAGGTGCCGTGGGGGCAGAAAGCCTTCACGAACTATCTGGGTGAAGATGAAGCAAAATGGCAGGAATGGGACAGCTGTGCGCTGATGCTGGCCAGCAGCTCGGCAAATGCGATCCCGGTGCTTGTCGATCAGGGCGATGCGGATCAGTTCCTCGCCGGGCAGCTACAGCCTGCGGTGCTCGCAGAAGCGGCACGCCAGAAGGACTGGCCGCTGACGCTGCGCATCCAGCCGGGATATGACCACAGCTATTACTTCATCGCGTCCTTTATTGAGGATCATCTCCGCTTCCACGCGGAGCATTTGTTTGGGTAAATGCGAGTGTGTGCGCTCTGATGCCCTCACCCTGGCCCTCTCCCACAGGGAGAGGGAACAAATACTAAAAACGGCAACTTACGTTGCCGTTTTGCTTTTACCCTGGCCGCATCAGAACTTGTAATCCACACCGACAAAGTAGCGACGGCCGTCTTCCGTATAGCTGTAATCGTCACGGCTCAGATCTTTATCCAGCAGGTTCTGCACGCCCGCGCGTAGCTTCACGCTTTTCGTCGCCTGCCAGGCGGCGCCGGTATTCCAGATGACATAGCCACCCGGCGTTGCTGCACTGCTGGTCAGCGCGCGTTTCTCACCGGTGTAGTTGCCCTGAACGTAGAACGACCAGTCCTGCGTCGCCTTCCAGTCAACGGTACCGTTGGCGGTGTGGAACGGCAGATCGGACAGCGGCTTGTTGCCGCCGTTGCTGATATCGCGACCATCGTTGTAGGTGTAGTTCAGGGTCAGTTTCCAGTCGTCCGCCAGCGGGAGTTTCAGCTCGGTCTCCACCCCGCGGATGCGCGCCTTGTTAACGTTGTAGTAGCGGAAAATCGGCTCACCGTCCGCATTCAGGCCAACGTAGTTAGGGTAGCCCTGCGCCTGTTTCGCATTGGCCGTACGGCTGATGCTGATGCGATCATCCACATTATTCTGGAAGGTGGTAACGCTGGCCTGCACGCCCTCTAACCAGCCCTCTTCCCCGCTGTAGTACAGACCGAATTCGAAGCTCTCGCTGGTTTCCGGTTTCAGATCCGGGTTACCGACAATCTCACAGGCACCGCGGCACGAGCCGGTGACCCAGTCCGGGCTCAGCTGGAGCAGTGACGGCGCTTTAAACGCGGTAGCCCAGCCCCCTTTCACCGTTACGGTATCGGTCGCGTTGTAAACCAGATAGGCTCGCGGGCTCCAGTGGTCACCGTAGGTATCATGGTCATCCATACGGATGCCGGTGGTCAGCGCCAGAGGTTCAAAGAGACGCCACTCATCTTCAAGGAACAGGGCATACTGGCTTGTCGAGGTACTGCTGCTGGAACCGCCCGTCAGGTTGACCGGATCTTTCAGCTTATCGTGACGCCATTCCCCACCGAAGGTCAGCAGCTGGTTGATTTCACCCAGCGGCAGCACGTATTTTCCGTCCACCGCGTTGCTCTCGGAGGTGATCGGATTGCTGTTACCCGGGTTTTTGTTATCCACCTTTTCGCCGTAAACCTTCAGCTCGCTGTTGCCGACGCCCCAACGGCCGTTGTGGCTGAGAGAGTAGTTCTGACGTTCAAGGCGGTTTTTGTCGAGGGAATCCGAGTCGCGATCCTGACGGTCGAAGCCGTAGCCCGCCGTAAAGTCGTGGTTTTCAGACGGTGTCCAGGCGAACTCCACATTCGCATCGCGGCTGGTGAAGCCCTCAATGCGCGGCGTTTCACCGCTCGCCGTGGTGGAGGACTTCTGCTGACCGTCTTTCTCACGCTTCGCGAGGCTACCGTAGGCTTTCAGCCCCAGCAGGCCGTCCACCAGCGGACCGCTGGTATAGAACTGACCGTTGTAGGTGTCTCCACGGTCGCGGTGCTCCTGAATTGTGGAATCGGCGCTCAGGGTGCCCGTCCACTTCTGGCCGATTTTTTTGGTGATAATGTTCACCACGCCGCCCAGCGCATCGGAACCGTACAGAGAAGACATCGGTCCGCGCACCACTTCGATTCGTTCGATGGCGTCAACCGGAACCCAGTTGAGGTCGAAATCATTATGGCGGAAAACCGCGTTACGCGAGTTAACGCGCTTGCCGTCGATCAGGATCAGCGTGTAACTGCTGTCCAGTCCACGAATACTTACCCCTTTACGGTTGTCCCCTTCGCTCGTGAGCTGAACGCCCGGCACCTCCCGTAACACATCTTTCAGATTCTGAACGGGTTTGCGCTGCAAATCTTCCTGGGTAATCACGCTGATGCTTGCCGGGGCGTCTTTCAGGTTTTGCTCGGTCGCGGAGGCCGTTACAACCATTGTGTCGCCGGATTCCGCTGCGATAACAGGCAGGGCCAGGGACATTGCGGACGCACAAAGTCCTCCCCTGACGAAGGGATTCAACCTAAACATTCCATATCTCCATGAGGTAAATACAACTAAATCAAATCATCATTGCTCACAGCGTCTTCCTTGCCGCCCACATCTGCGGTGGGTCGGTGACACGCTTATTTTCGATAACGATAAAGCAAACGATAATTATTATCAATTAAATTGTTAAGAAATATATCTTTGTATCAGAATGCGGGAATAAAAAAACCCGCTCGATTGAGCGGGTTAAAAGAGAGGAAGTGCGGTTATTGTTTAAATCGTTCCGGGAATTCCATTTCACTGTAGCGAACGAATTTTGTTCCTTTCGTCAGCTTGTAGCCAAACCAGATGACGAGGAACAGCGGAATACCAATGTAGGTCGCCGTCACGGCGCCCCAGTCAATGGTGTCCGCCAGGAACGCTTCATAGTTCTGTCCCAGCGTAATGATCAGGCACAGAATGAAGGCGAAAATAGGACCCAGTGGGAAGAAGCCGGAGCGATACGGCAGCGAGTTAATATCGTGACCCTGCTTGACGAAACCGCGGCGGAAACGGTAGTGGCTAATAGCAATCCCCAGCCAGGCAATAAAGCCCGTCATCCCGGACGTGTTAAGCAGCCACAGGTACACCGTCTGGTTGCCAAACATGGAGGTCAGGAAGCACAGACCGGCAATCACCGTTGTGGCGTAAAGCGCGTTACGCGGTACACCGCCACGGGACAGCTTCGCGAAGATACGCGGCGCCTTACCGTCGCATGCCAGCGTGTAGAGCATACGGGTGGACGCGTACATCCCGGAGTTACCGGCTGAAAGCACTGCGGTCAGGATAACGGCGTTCATCACCGCCGCGGCTGAAAGCAGACCGGCGTGCTGGAAGACCAGCGTGAACGGGCTGACGCTAATGTCTTTTACGTCATTACGCAGCAGGCTTGGATCGGTGTACGGGATGATCAGGCTGATAATCAGGATCGCGAACACATAGAACAGCAGGATACGCCAGAATACCTGACGGACCGCACGCGGAATATTTTTCTCCGGGTTCTCTGACTCACCGGCGGCGATACCAATCAGCTCGGTCCCCTGGAAGGAGAAGCCGACAATCATCGCCACGCCAATCATCGCCGAAAGGCCACCGGCAAACGGCGCATCGCCTATCGCCCAGTTACTCCAGCCCGCAGGTTCTGCGCCTTTGAAAATACCAACGATCATCGCCACACCGACGACGATAAAGATGATGACGGTTGCCACTTTGATCAAAGAGAACCAGTATTCCGCTTCGCCGAAACCGCGCACGGAGATGTAGTTCAGCAGGAAGATGACGGCGAGGAACAGGGCGCTCCAGATCCAGCCCGGCGTATCCGGGAACCACCAGTTCATCACCAGCTGTGCGGCGACAAGATCAACGGCGATAGTGACCGCCCAGTTGTACCAGTAGTTCCAGCCCAGCGCGAAGCCGAAGCCTTCTTCAACGTATTTTTGACCGTAGGTCGAGAACGAACCGGATACCGGCATGTACGCGGCCAGTTCGCCGAGACTGGTCATCAGGAAGTACACCATCAGACCAATCAGGATATAAGAGAAGAGTGCCCCACCCGGGCCGGCTGCCGAAATCGTTGCGCCAGAGGCAACGAAAAGACCTGTACCGATTGAGCCGCCAATGGCGATCATCGTCAGGTGACGCGCCTTGAGTTCACGACGTAGCGTGGGCGCTTCTGTGGTTTTAATTTCTGAAACCATATGAAAATGCTGTCCATTCAATAAATGAGGCGCGATTGTAGCAGACGATCCGCGTTCCTTCCGGCAGAAATACTCAGTTATAAGAGAGCTTCATGACTCGGCCAGGATTATAAGTAAAGCATAAAAATGTAGGGTGACAGGCGCGCGTAGCCCCGGTAAGCGAAGCGCCACCGGGGAACGTTAAATGGCGCAGTAGCGCAGAAAACGCTGCAGAGAGCTGGAAAGGTGTTTCTGACGATGATGGATGCACCATAGCGTGCGCACCAGTTTCGGCAACGGAACCGGGATTTCAACCAGCGACCCCGTCTCAAGCTGTTCGGCAATGACGCGCCGGGAAAGACAGCTGATCCCCAGGCCATGACGCACCGCGTGCTTGATAGCCTCAGAGTTCCCAAGCTCCATCCCTAACTGGAAATGCGGCAGATGGGAAAGCAGCAGATAATCGACAATTTCACGCGTGCCGGAGCCCTGCTCGCGCAGGATCCACTGCGCCTGCGCCAGGCGCTCCAGCGTCACCTCGCCCTGCAATAACGACGAGGCCGGGGACGCAAACACCACCAGCTCATCCTCCAGCCAGGGCTCGGCAATGATATCGACGTTATGGCAGGGTCCTTCGATGAGGCCGATATCCACGCGGAAATCAATCACCGCGTTGATAACGTCCTGGCTGTTACCCACGCTCATCTCCAGCGGCAGGGTCGGGAAATCCCGGCGGTAGCGGGCAATCACTTCCGGCAGAATGTAGTTCCCAATGGTGCTGCTGGCGTAGACGCGGATCGCGCCGTTGTCTTCGCGGAACAGCTGCTCGATTTCGATAGCCTGCTCCAGCAGCGCCAGCGCGCGTGGATAAAGAAGACGGCCGTGCTCGTTGACCACCAGACGCTTCCCTACCCGGTCGAAAAGCTGAACGCCCAGCTGTCCTTCAAGATCGGTCAACGCCGCGCTGACCGCAGACTGCGAGAGCGCCAGCATTTGTGACGCCTGGGTCGTCGAGCCGCTTTTCAGCACCTCGGCAAACACTTCCAGCTGACGCAATGTAATGTGCATGGTTGCTTACCACTTATATAGATTAATTATAAGTATATAATCAATTTTATTTTTAAGCCAGAGCGCCGTAACCTTTAGCCAGACAAAGGAGAAGGTTATGTCAGAAATCACCCTACAACATCATCGTACAGTGTGGCACTTCGTGCCGGGCCTTGCGCTTAGCGCAGCAGTGACCGCCGTAGCGCTATGGGGCGGCAGCATCCCGGCTATCGCGGGCGCAGGTTTCAGCGCGTTGACGCTGGCCATTTTGCTGGGCATGGTCGTGGGAAATACCGTTTACCCGCATATCTGGAAATCCTGCGACGGCGGCGTGATCTTCGCCAAACAGCACCTGCTGCGTCTCGGGATCATCCTTTACGGCTTCCGTCTCACCTTTTCGCAGATTGCGGACGTGGGCGTGAGCGGAATCGCTATCGACGTCCTGACCCTGGCCAGCACCTTTTTGCTGGCCTGCTTTATCGGCCAGAAAGTCTTTGGCCTGGATAAGCAAACCAGCTGGCTGATCGGTGCCGGGAGCAGTATCTGTGGGGCCGCGGCGGTGCTGGCAACAGAGCCCGTCGTTAAAGCCGAAGCCAGCAAGGTGACCGTGGCGGTGGCGACGGTGGTGATCTTCGGTACGCTGGCGATCTTCCTCTACCCGGCGATGTATCCGCTGGTTGCCCACTGGTTTAGCCCGGAAACCTACGGCATCTATATCGGCTCGACCATGCACGAAGTGGCCCAGGTGGTGGCGGCAGGACATGCCATTAACCCGGAAGCTGAAAACGCGGCGGTAATTGCCAAAATGCTGCGCGTGATGATGCTGGCACCGTTCCTGATTTTCCTCGCGGCTCGGGTTAAGCAGCTGGCTCCGGCAGGCGGCAGCGAGAAAAGCAAAATCACCATTCCGTGGTTTGCGATCCTGTTCATCGTGGTCGCTATCTTTAACTCCTTCCACCTGCTGCCGAAAGCGGTGGTGGATATGCTGGTGACGCTGGATACCGTGCTGCTGGCGATGGCCATGGCGGCGCTGGGGGTCACCACACACGTCAGCGCGCTGAAAAAAGCCGGTGCCAAACCGCTGCTGATGGCGCTGGTGCTCTTCATCTGGCTGATTGTCGGGGGCGGTGCGATTAACCTCGCGGTCCATAGCCTGATGGCATAAACCATTTCGTCCTTCTCCTGCTAACCCGCTATCATAAGCGTTTCGGGTTAGCAGGAGTTTTTTTATGAAATATGTTGGAGCGCACGTCAGCGCTGCAGGTGGCCTTGCGAATGCCGCCATTCGCGCCGCCGAAATCGAGGCGACCGCTTTCGCCCTGTTCACCAAAAACCAGCGCCAGTGGCGCGCCGCGCCGCTCACCGCTGACGTGATTGATGATTTCAAAGCCGCCTGTGAAAAGTATCACTACGGGCCAGGCCAGATCCTTCCCCACGACAGCTACCTGATCAACCTCGGTCACCCGGTTGAAGAGGCGCTGGAAAAATCCCGCGAGGCGTTCCTTGATGAAGTTCAGCGCTGCGAACAGCTTGGGCTGACGCTGCTGAACTTCCATCCGGGAAGCCATCTGATGCAAATCGATGAAGATGCCTGCCTGGCGCGCATTGCCGAATCCATCAACATCACGCTGGACAAGACCAAAGGCGTCACCGCGGTAATAGAGAATACCGCCGGTCAGGGCAGCAACCTCGGCTTTAGGTTTGAACATCTGGCGGCGATCATCGACGGCGTGGAGGATAAATCCCGCGTTGGCGTGTGCATTGATACCTGCCACGCGTTTGCCGCCGGATATGACCTGCGCACCACCGAGGCAACGAAAAACACGTTTGATGAGTTCGAGCGCATTGTGGGCTTTAAGTACCTGCGGGGCATGCACCTGAACGATGCGAAAAGTGCGTTCGGCAGCCGCGTTGACCGCCACCACAGCCTGGGTGAAGGCAATATTGGTCAAGATGCGTTCCGCTTCATTATGCAGGACGCCCGCTTCGACGGTATTCCGATGGTGCTGGAAACCATTAATCCGGACATCTGGGCAGAAGAGATTGCCTGGCTGAAGGCACAGCAAACCGCTGAACAGGCGGCATAAAAAAAGCCGGGTGCATAATGCAACCCGGCTTTTTTGTGGTTTATCGCTTACGCTGCTTTCGCCACAACTTCCGCTTCAGGACGTTTCAGCACTGCGTATGACAGACCCGCCACCAGCGTACCGGCAACGATGGCCAGCAGATAGCCCAGGACCGGGGTGATGGCGCCAGGGATCAGCAGCACGAACAGACCGCCGTGTGGTGCCATCAGCTTCGCGCCAATCGCCATGGAGATTGCACCCGTTACCGCGCCACCCGCGATACAGCACGGCAGTACGCGCATTGGGTCACGAGCCGCGAACGGAATCGCACCTTCGGTGATGAAACACAGACCCAGAACCAGCGCCGCTTTGCCGCCTTCCTGCTGTGCTTTATCGAACTTACGACGGGCAATGATCGTCGCCAGGCCGAGCGCCAGAGGAGGCACCATACCTGCCGCCATGATCGCTGCCATTGGCGCGTAGGTCTGGGTACTCAGCAGGCCAACACCAAAGGCGTACGCAGCTTTGTTCACCGGACCACCCATGTCGGTACACATCATGCCGCCGAGAATTGCGCCCAGCAGAACCGCGTTCGCGGTGCCCATGGTTTGCAGCCAGTGGGTCAGACCCGCCAGGATGCCCGCAACCGGCTTACCAATCAGGTAAATCATCGCCAGGCCGACCACCAGGCTGGAAATCAGCGGGATGATCAGAATCGGTTTCAGCGCTTCCATACTCTGCGGCAGCTTGAGCTTCGAGCTGATGAGCTTCGCGACGTAACCGGCCAGGAAGCCCGCGATGATACCGCCGATAAAGCCAGAACCGGTGCTCACGGCCAGCATACCGCCGATAAGCCCCGGCGTCAGGCCTGGACGGTCAGCGATGGAGAAGGCAATAAAGCCTGCCAGAACGGGAACCATCAGTGCGAACGCGGAACCGCCGCCAATCTGCATTAACGCAGCGGCCAGCGTGCCTTGCTCTTTAAACGCGGTAATACCAAATGCGAACGAGAGGGCGATACATAGACCACCCGCAACTACCATCGGCAGCATGTAAGACACACCGGTCAACAGATGGCGATAGGCGCCTGCAGACTCTTTCTTACCTTCCGTCGCGGTTTGACGCGCGCCGGTTGCCTGATACGGCTTCGCTTCCACCAGCGCTTTATCAAACTCCTGCGCGGTCTTTTTCAGCGCCAGGCCGGTAGACGTGCGGTACATTGGCTTACCGGCAAATTTCGCCAGGTCCACTTCGATATCCGCCGCCACGATCACCAGGTCGGCCTCAGCCACTTCTTCTGGGGTGATCGCGTTGCCGGCACCGACGGAGCCGCGCGTTTCAACTTTTACCCACCAGCCGCGTTTTTTCGCTTCGGTTTCAATGGCTTCAGCCGCCATAAAGGTGTGAGCCACGCCCGTCGGGCAGGCCGTCACCGCAACAACGCGTTTCGGCCCCGTGGCCGCAGCCGGTGCCGTCGCGACAGGCGCGCTATAGACAGACGCGTGCCCTTTCGCTTCGCTCAGGAACAGTTCCGGATGTGCCACCGCGCGATTAATATCGCCCAGCCACACTTTTTTGCCGTTCAGCGCACTGTCAGCCGGGATGTTGTCGCCCAGGACAATGACCAGTTCGGCATCGCCCGGGTTATCAATGATCTCGAGATGTGCTTTGTTCGCCGCCGCTCCCAGCAAGGTCTTCGCCATATAGGCGCGAGCCTGTCCGAGACCGGAGTCAATGATCAGCAGCGTTTTCATTATTCCTCTCCTGCTGTTAGTTAAAAGGTTTTAAGTCAACGCGCGCCATCATCGCGGCTAACTGGGTACGATCGGTAATACCGACATTGCTCTGGCTTACGGCCAGGGCAGCAACGGCAGTGGCAAGACGTAAAGTATGTTCACTGGATTCACGCATCAGCAGACCATAAATCAGGCCGCCAACCATCGAATCCCCTGCGCCAACGGTGCTGACAACGTCAACCGACGGCGGTTTGGCGATCCATTCGCCAGAAGCGTTAACCCACAACGCTCCTTCTGCACCAAGCGAGATAACCACGTGAGCGATACCCTGCTCGCGCAGCGCATGGGCAGCGTCAATCACATCTTTTAATTCCGGCAGCTTACGACCCGCCCAGATCTCCAGCTCGCGGCGATTCGGCTTCACCAGCCACGGCGAAGCTTTCAGACCGGCAACCAGCGCGTCGCGGCTGCTGTCAAAAATAATGCACGGGCACTGGCTGCGCAGACGCGTCATCCAGTCGGTAAACGCTTCCGGGCTCACGCCGGACGGCAGGCTGCCGCTGACGCAGACCATGTCAAACTGACCAAGCCAGGTCAGAGAGTCGTTAACAAAACGCTCCCAGTCAGACGGCGTCACTTCGAAGCCAGAAAAGTTCAGATCGGTCACTTCACCGTCTTTCTCCGTCAGCTTGACGTTGATGCGGGTGCGGCCCTGAACAACCTGAAAACGGTTGGCAATGCCCAGCTCGCTGAACAGCTGCTGGAAACCATCCTGGTTATCTTTACCGAGGAATCCACCCACGGTGACGTCGATACCGAGATCCTTGAGCACTTTCGCGACGTTAATCCCTTTGCCCGCTGCATGCAGGCCGGTGGTACGCACGAGGTTGACTTCGCCGCGCTCAATTTCCGGGCAAAATCCTACCAGGTCATAAGCCGGGTTCAGCGTAATAGTCGCAACACGTCTGCTCATTATGCGCCCTCCCCAAGACCTGCCGCGATGGCGTCGCCAATCGCTTTCAGCGCCTGTTCAGCATCAGCACCCTGCGCAGTGAAACGCAGACGGTGGCCTTTCTTCACGCCCAGCGCGACCACTTTCATCAGACTACGGCCGTTGGCCGGTTTGCCCGTGCCATCAAGATTCGCCACGGTGATCTCACTCTCGAATTGTTTAATGGTATTCACCAGCATGGTGCCCGGACGGGCATGCAGGCCGTGCTCGTTGCGTACCACGAACTCCGCGGTCTGCACGTCTTCGATCGGCGCATCATCACTGGTCAGCAGTGCCAGCACGGTGGAGGCATCAGCGTTCAGCAGTTTTTCAGCTTTGTTGTTCAGCAGCAGATCGCCAAGACGCTTCAGCACGGAAACCGGCTGCTCATCGTTCATTGCCACGGTCACCAGCATGGCCGCGCGCTCGCCTTCTACGTCAAACGCATTGGCCGCGCGGCTCACGGCGATAGCGCTGCGCAGGTTGCCTTCAGCACTGTCATTCAGCCAGATACCCTGACCCAGATTCAACGGCTTATCGTTAATCACGCGCGTCACAAACGTGGCATCCGCCGCGCCGGCTTCTTTCAGACGACCCGCGTTCAGCGCCTGCAGCGTTACCAGATCGGAGGCAACCACGTCCAGCGTCAGCGTTTCGTTATCCAGCTTCAGCGCTTCGCTCTGTTTTTCGCCCATCAGCAAGGCGCGCAGCTCTTCAGCTGTGGTCGCGGACTTCAGCTGTTCAGCCACATCGTCATCGCTCAGGACATGCGTCAGCTGACGCAGCAGACCTAAGTGTTCGTCGCTGCTGGCCGCGATACCGATAGCCACATACGCCACCTGACCGTCGCCCCAGAGCACGCCCTGCGGGAACTGATAAACCTGAACGCCGGTTTTCAGCACCTGATCGCGGGTGTCGGTTGTGCCGTGCGGAATGGCAATGCCATTGCCGAGGAAGGTTGAGGTCTGCTGCTCGCGGGCCAGCATGCCGTTTACATAGCCGTCCGCGACGTTACCCGCCTGCACAAGCGCAGCGGCAACCTGGCGAATAGCCTCTTCTTTATCCCCGGCCTGAGCGCCCGGGTGGATATCCTGAACAGATAACTGGAACATGGTTCTCCACTCCTGCTGAACTTGAATCGTTTCAGCTTTAATGAGAAAAAATGCGCTAGCCTGCTCCGTTTGTTAAAACAAGATAGCGCTGAAACGTTTCAAAAAGTCTTGCGCTTTCTGCAATGTCTTGCAAGTAAACTCGTATTTGCGATATCAGAATTTAGAGATACAGCACATTTCTTCTTCGTTCAGCTGAATTTTGCTGAAGTTCAGCAAGAAAGTTTCAGCTAAGGTCAGCCGGGTGGGACGGAAGTTGAAATGCCATTTTGATTTTTCGTGGCATCATTGACCGCACCCACTGTTTATTTTTTAGCTGACGGCGTAAACTCCGCCCCTCTCTGCTACTCGCTAATTATAAAACATGCATAACACCCCTGCGGCCGTCTCGCCGAAGCCCTTTGATTTGACCTCAGCGGCATTCCTGGTTGTTGCCTTCTTCACGGGCATTGCCGGTGCGTTACAGACGCCAACATTGAGCCTATTTCTGACAAATGAGGTTCACGTCCGCCCGGCAATGGTCGGCTTCTTTTTTACCGGAAGCGCCATCATCGGCATCCTGGTCAGCCAGTTTCTGGCGGGACGATCCGACAGAAAAGGCGATCGCAAAAGCCTGATCGTTTTCTGCTGTCTGCTCGGGGTCATGGCCTGCGTTCTGTTTGCCTGGAACCGCAACTATTTCATTCTGCTCTTCGTCGGGGTATTCCTGAGCAGCTTTGGCTCAACGGCGAACCCTCAGCTGTTTGCCCTTGCCCGCGAACACGCCGACCATACCGGACGTGAAGCGGTGATGTTCAGCTCTGTCCTGCGTGCTCAGGTGTCGCTGGCATGGGTGATTGGCCCGCCGCTGGCCTACGCGCTGGCGATGGGTTTTGGCTTTACGGTGATGTACCTGAGCGCGGCCGTCGCGTTTGTGGTGTGCGGCGCGCTGGTGTGGTTCTTCCTGCCGTCCATGCGCAAAGAGCCGAAAGTGACAACGGGCGTGCTGGAAGCGCCGCGCCGCAACCGCCGCGATGCCCTGCTCCTGTTTGTTATCTGTACGCTGATGTGGGGCACCAACAGCCTGTATATCATCAATATGCCGCTGTTTATTATTGATGAACTGCACCTGTCGGAGAAGCTGGCGGGCATCATGATGGGCACCGCGGCCGGGCTTGAGATCCCGACGATGCTCATTGCGGGCTATTACGCAAAGCGCTTCGGAAAGCGTTTTTTAATGCGCATCGCCGCCATCGCCGGTCTGCTGTTTTATATCGGTATGCTGACGGTACATACGCCGGGGCTGTTGCTGGTTTTACAGCTGCTGAACGCCATTTATATAGGCATTCTCGCCGGGATAGGCATGCTCTATTTCCAGGATCTGATGCCGGGCCAGGCAGGCTCTGCCACCACCCTTTATACTAATACCACCCGCGTGGGCTGGATTATCGCGGGCTCAATGGCCGGTGTCGTTGCAGAAATCTGGAACTATCACACGGTGTTCTGGATTGCGCTGGTGATGTGCATGCTGACGATTGGCTGTCTGGCGAGGATTAAAGACGTTTAGGGCGCGGTGAGCGCTTCCAGCTCAAGAAGGTACGTCATCGCCTGCCCTCGCGTGCTGCCACACATTTCGGCCGTGGGCTGAAGCCCGGAGCAGACTTTCGGGCGCAGCGGTGAGCCAAAGATCATGCACAGGTTCGTTTCCGAGAGCTGAACGCAGCGGGTATTGGCAGGCTTGCCCTCCGGCATTCCTGGAATGGGGCTTGAAATGGACGGTGCAGTACAGCACGCGCCACAATCGGGACGGCAATCCATAAATGCTCTCTTTCGCTGACGATCGCCCGCGCAGTCGGGCATCGCGCACAGTAACACCTTTTGCGTATTGATAGCAAAAGCCACGAATTCCTCTTGCCTGAAAGGCCGCGCGCGAGTAATTTGGCGCGATATTTTTTACCTCCCGTAAACAGGATTACTGCAATGCCAAGAGCGAACGAAATTAAGAAAGGTATGGTGCTGAATTACAACGGCAAACTGCTGATTGTGAAAGATATCGACATTCAGGCACCCAGCGCCCGTGGTGCAGCAACGCTGTATAAAATGCGTTTCGCCGATGTGCGTACCGGCCTGAAGGTGGAAGAGCGCTTTAAAGGTGACGATATCGTCGATACCGTGACCCTGACCCGTCGCTACGTTGAT
Source organism: Enterobacter sp. A103 (assembly GCF_034427535.1). NCBI lineage: Bacteria > Pseudomonadati > Pseudomonadota > Gammaproteobacteria > Enterobacterales > Enterobacteriaceae > Enterobacter > Enterobacter sp. A103. The sequence goes on along the minus strand of NZ_JAXQPQ010000004.1, from coordinate 333,419 downwards.
TTCTCCTACATCGACGGCAACGAATACGTGTTCATGGACAAAGAAGATTACACCCCGTACATCTTTACCAAAGATCAGATTGAAGAAGAGTTGCTGTTCATCCCTGAAGGCGGCATGCCTGACATGCAGGTTCTGACCTGGGACGGCGTGCTGCTGGCGCTGGAGCTGCCGCAGACTGTCGATCTGGAGATCGTGGAAACCGCACCCGGCATCAAAGGCGCATCCGCAAGTGCGCGCAACAAACCGGCTACCCTGACCACCGGCCTGGTTGTGCAGGTGCCGGAATACCTCTCCGCTGGCGAGAAAATCCGCATCCATATCGAAGAAAAACGCTATATGGGTCGCGCTGACTGATTGCGGCGTTTGTCGGGTGGCGGCTTCGCCTTACCTGACCTGCAAAAACACAAAAACCGGCTCTCAGGCCGGTTTTGTTATAGGCCCGGTAAGCGTAGCGCCACCGGGCAACAGCGCTTACAGAAGCTCCGGATACTTCGTCATCTTCAGCGCCAGCTCAACGCCGCGCACTTCCGCCATCCCTTTAAGCCGGCCAATCGCCGAATAGCCCGGGTTGGTTTTCTTACGCAGATCGTCCAGCATCTGGTGGCCGTGATCCGGACGGAACGGAATAGGACGCACATCGCCCGCCTGCTTGCGACGCGCCTCTTCCGCCAGAATGGCGTCTACCACCGCTACCATATTCACATCGCCGCCCAGGTGCGCCGCCTCGTGGAAGGTTTTTGGGTTCTCTTCGCGGCAGGTCGCACGCAAGTGCGTAAAGTGAATGCGATCGCCAAAGGTTTCAATCATCCGCACCAGGTCGTTATCCGCACGCACGCCATAGGAGCCGGTACACATGGTGAAGCCGTTATAGATGCTGTTTACCGTCTCTTTCAGCCACTGCATATCTTCAATAGTGGAAACAATGCGCGGCAGGCCGAGGATAGGACGCGGTGGATCGTCCGGGTGTACCGCGAGGCGTACGCCTGCCTCTTCAGCAACCGGCACTATAGCGCGCAGGAAGTACGCCATGTTTTCACGCAGCTGCTGCTTATCAATATCGCCGTATTCCGCCAGGCGCGCGCGGAACTGATCCAGCGTATACCCCTCTTCCGCCCCCGGCAGGCCCGCAATGATATTACGGGTCAGCTTTTCGATGTCTGCGTCACTGGCGGCGTTAAACCATTCGAGCGACTGCTGCTGCTCTTCCGCGGTGTAATCCGCTTCGGCGCCGGGACGTTTCAGAATGTGCAGCTCAAACGCCGCGAAGGCGATCTGGTCGAAACGCAGCGCTTTCGAGCCATCCGGCATCTGATATTCAAGATCGGTACGCGTCCAGTCGAGGATGGGCATGAAGTTATAGCAAACCGTATCAATGCCGCAGGCCGCCAGGTTGCGAATGCTCTGCTGATAGTTAGCAATCCAGGTCTGGTACTCCCCGGAATGGGTTTTGATGTCTTCGTGAACCGGGATGCTCTCTACTACAGACCAGGTTAACCCCTTCTCCGCCAGCAGCGCCTGACGCTGTTGAATTTCTTCAACCGGCCATACCTGACCGTTAGGAATATGATGCAGCGCCGTGACGACACCCGTTGCGCCTGCCTGGCGCACATCATCAAGAGAAACCGGATCGTTCGGCCCGTACCAACGCCAGGTTTGTTCCATTGCCTCACCCTCTTAAGTTGTTATACCAATATGCGTTACTGCAATGACGACTACCATACATGTTTACCGCTAAGGGTCAACATACCGCCACACATTGATTGATCAAACTCACAGAACGGGGATATTTACGGCTCACCAATTTTATTTGCTGTCATATAACTTTACACTGGCATTGTTAATTAATGGTTAATCAGGTGTGTATCTCATGAAGACAATTGCCTCCACCGCCCTTCCTGCCCAGGTTCAACAGCCTCGCTACGATCGTCAGCAACTGCGCTCCCGCATCGTCCATTTTGGCTTTGGCGCGTTTCACCGTGCGCACCAGGCATTATTAACAAACCGGGTGCTGAATGAAAAAGGCGGCGACTGGGGTATTTGTGAGATTAGCCTTTTCAGCGGCGACGTGCTGATGAGCCAGCTGCGCGCGCAGGATCACCTGTTCACCGTGCTGGAGAAAGGGGCAGAAGGCAATGAGGCGATTATCGTCGGTGCCGTCCATGAATGCCTTAACGCAAAGCTGGACTCTCTAACCGCCATTATTGAGAAATTTTGCGAGCCTCAGGTCGCAATTGTGTCGCTCACCATCACGGAGAAAGGCTATTGCATCGATCCCGCGACCGGGAAACTCGATCTGCACAACGCCCGGATAATCCACGATCTTGAGAATCCCTCAGAGCCACATTCCGCCCCCGGGATCCTGGTAGAAGCGCTTCACCGCCGCCGCGAGCGCGGGTTGCCTGCGTTTACCGTGCTCTCCTGCGACAACATCCCTGATAACGGGCACGTGGTGAAAAACGCGGTGCTGGGCATGGCGCAAAAGCGTTCCGCAGCGCTTTCTGAATGGATTGACAGCCACGTGAGCTTCCCGGGGACGATGGTCGACAGAATTGTTCCCGCCGCGACGGACGCCTCGCTGGCGGAAATTACCGACGCGCTCGGCGTTGAAGATCCGTGCGCCATCAGCTGTGAACCGTTTATTCAGTGGGTGGTGGAAGATAATTTTGTTGCCGGCCGTCCGGAGTGGGAAGTCGCGGGCGTTCAGATGGTGCAGGATGTTCTGCCCTGGGAGCAGATGAAATTGCGCATGCTCAACGGCAGCCACTCTTTCCTGGCGTATCTGGGGTACCTCGCAGGCTACGCCCATATTAATGAATGCATGGAGGACGCTGCGTTCCGCGAAGCCGCCCGTCGGCTGATGCTGGACGAGCAGGCGCCCACATTACGCATTAAGGATGTCGACCTCACCGCCTACGCCGATAGCCTGCTCGAGCGCTTTGCCAACCCGGCACTTCAGCATCGGACCTGGCAAATCGCGATGGACGGTAGCCAGAAGCTTCCGCAAAGAATGCTGGACGGGATCCGCGTTCATCTCGAGCGAAAAACACCGTGGTCGCTGCTGGCTCTGGGCGTGGCCGGCTGGATACGCTACGTCAGCGGTACCGACGACCGTGGCAACGCGATTGATGTTCGCGATCCCCTCAGCGATAAAATTCGCACGATGGTCAATGCCAGCAGCGACGGCGACCGCGTTAACGCCCTGCTGGGGCTGAGCGAGGTCTTTGGTCACGATCTCGCGCAAAACAGCGCGTTTGTGGAGGCTGTCAGCCAGGCATACCAGCGCATCACCCGCCACGGCGCGCGTCAGGCTGTTATCGAGACGTTAAATATTTAACGATTATTGCGCTTAACGCGAACAGATGAGATCTCCGTTCGCCCTCCCCCTTCTCACCGGTCACGTTTTTCGCCAGGATAGAGAGATTAGTGTTATAGCATCACCATTCTCATCTGGAGCGCACGTGACCAAAACCAACCTCATCACCGGTTTTCTCGGCAGCGGTAAAACCACCTCAATTCTCCACCTGCTGGCGAATAAAGATCCTGCCGAGAAATGGGCCGTGCTGGTCAATGAATTTGGCGAGGTAGGCATTGACGGCGCGTTACTGTCATCCAGCGGCGCGATGATTAAAGAGATCCCCGGCGGGTGCATGTGCTGCGTCAATGGCCTGCCGATGCAGGTCGGGCTCAATACGCTGCTGCGTCAGGGCAAACCCGACCGCCTGCTGATTGAGCCCACCGGGCTGGGCCATCCGAAGCAGATCCTCGATTTACTGACCGCCCCGGTTTACGAGCCGTGGATCGACCTGCGCGCCACCCTGTGTCTGCTCGATCCGCGTCAGCTTCTGGATGACAAGGCGGTGGCCAATGAGAATTTCCGCGATCAGCTCGCCTCAGCTGACGTTATTGTCGCGAATAAAGCAGATCGCGCCACGGCTGAAAGCCAGGCCGCGCTGGACGCGTGGTGGCAACATTTCGGCGGCAACCGCACGCGGGTGCAGACCACCCAGGGGAATATTGATAGCGCCCTGCTTGACCTTCCTCGTCTGAACCTCACCGAGCTGCCTGCCAGCGCGGATCATTCACACAGTCATCCGGTTAAGCAGGGTTTAGCCGCTCTCAGCCTGCCGGAACATCAGCGCTGGCGTCGTAACCTGAACAGCGGCCAGGGATATCTGGCCTGCGGATGGATATTTGATGCTGAAACCGTTTTCGACACCATCGGGATCCTGGAGTGGGCCCGACTTGCTCCCGTCGATCGCGTGAAAGGGATCATGCGCACGCCAGACGGGCTGGTGCGGATCAACCGTCAGGGTGACGATTTCTTTATTGAAACGCAGAATGTGGCGCCGCCTGACAGCCGAATAGAGTTAATTAGTGCGGTTAACGCCGACTGGAATGCCCTCCAGTCCAGCCTGTTGAGGATTCGTTTAAGTTCGGGCGGCTAACGTTGCCCCAGTTTTCACTCTATGCAGAACGTTATGACAACTCGATTTCCCCTGATATTACTGCTTAATGTCGCCGGTCTGGCGCTTTTCTTCTCCTGGTATATCCCGGCGGATCATGGTTTCTGGTTCCCGCTGGATTCTGCCATTTTTCACTTCTTCAACCAGGAGCTGGTGAAGAGCAACGCGTTCCTGTGGCTGGTGGCAATTACCAACAACCGCGCCTTCGACGGCTTCTCGCTGCTGGCCATGGGCTGCCTGATGCTCTCTTTCTGGCTGAAAGAGGATAAAGACGGGCGTCGGCGAATTCTCATTATCGGTCTGGTAATGCTGCTGTTTGCCGTTGTCATTAACCAGCTGGCAACCGCGATTATTCCGGTTAAGCGTTCAAGCCCAACGCTATTCTTCACCGATATTTATCGCGTCAGCGAACTGCTGCATATTCCAACAAAAGATGCGTCGAAGGACAGTTTCCCAGGCGATCACGGCATGATGCTGCTTATTTTTTCCGCAATTATGCTTCGCTATTTCGGCAAAAAAGCCTTTGCCATAGCCCTGATTATTTTTGTGGTTTTTGCCTTCCCGCGCGTAATGATTGGCGCTCACTGGTTCACCGATATTGCCGTCGGTTCGCTCTCCGTGGCGTTGATTGCGCTGCCGTGGTGTTTGATGACCCCACTGAGCGACAGGATAATAGCGCTGTTCGATCGCTATCTTCCCGGAAGAGCGCAACAACAATTAAACAAATAACTAACCTAAATTAACGTAAGCTATCGGGGATCGACATGATCCCTGATAGCGTTCTCGCCGCGATCTTTCCCCACTGTCATATTCTCGTCATCATATTCATGATAAAAATGAAGCAATTGCATACTGGCGCAGCGGATCCGTCGCTATTTTGAGCAATTCTATGTTTTTACTTTCTGTATCACATTTTCTTATAAAAAAAAGGCTTTTTTTTCTCGCAATACCCCAGGCAATCGGTTAATCTCGAACTCGTTTTGCCCCATAGAGATAATTATTTCACTGGCGAATAATTTTGTGCGCTGTGCCACAAATGTGACCAGAAAGAATTGTCTCAATGTGAACAGATAATTAGTCTCGTCACGTTTGGCATTTTTATAACGATATTTGTCGTTAAGGACTTCAAGGGATAATAAACAAAATGGTCAAATCTCAACCGTTTCTGAGATATATCTTACGGGGGATCCCGGCGATAGCAGTCGCGGTACTGTTGTCTGCATGTAGTACATCGAACACCGCAAAGAATATGCATCCTGAGACGCGTGTTGTGGGAATGGAAGATTCCTCGTCACTGCAAGCCTCTCAGGATGAATTTGAAAATATGGTACGTAATCTGGACGTGAAGTCCCGCATTATGGACCAGTATGCTGACTGGAAAGGCGTGCGCTATCGCCTTGGCGGCAGCACAAAAACAGGTATTGATTGTTCCGGTTTTGTACAGCGTACGTTCCGTGAGCAATTTGGGTTAGATCTTCCGCGTTCAACCTATGAACAGCAGGAGATGGGCAAGTCGATTTCACGTACTAAACTGCGCACCGGTGATTTAGTCCTGTTCCGTGCCGGTTCTACAGGTCGACATGTTGGCATCTACATTGGTAATGACCAGTTTGTACATGCCTCCACCAGCAGCGGTGTGACCATTTCCAGCATGAATGAACCATACTGGAAGAAGCGCTACAACGAAGCGCGCCGCGTACTGACCCGCAGTTGATATGACTATTGTATCGTTGGTTATCCCTTGGCTGACGATATGATGAAAAAAAGCACTGCTTCGGCAGTGTTTTTTTTTGCCCGTTACACTGAATACATCCAGCGGCATTTCAGGAATCACGACGTCTATGTTCACCCGCTATTTCTCCAGCAATCGCAAAATACTGATCCTCAGCATCATCACAGGCCTGATCGCCGCCCTGCTCCTGGGTTCGTTGCAATTTTTCTGGAGCTACCACAAGCGGGAAGTTAAATTCGACACCCTGATCCACGATGTGAGCATCTATATGGAGAGCTACTTCGATGAGTTAAAAAATTCTATCGATGTGCTCCAGCCGCTCACGTTAAACAACTGCCACGACGTCAATCAGGAACTTACCTCGCGCGCTGCCTTTAGCGTTAACGTTCGCGCATTCCTGCTTGTCAGAGACAAAATGGCGTTCTGCTCTTCTGCCACGGGGCCGATGAATGTTCCCATGGAGGAGCTAATCCCCGAGCTGCACATCGACAAAAAGATTGATATGGCGTTACTTCCCGGCACCCCCATGTTACCCAACAAGCCCGCGATTGCCATCTGGTACCGTAACCCGCTAGTGAAGGACGGCGGCGTGTTTACCTCGGTGAATCTCAATCTGACGCCTTACCTGCTCTACACCGCGCGCCAGGACGAATTTGCCGGCATTGCCATCATTATTGGCGATCATGCGCTGTCAACGCGGTCCAGCACGCTGGTCCTTGCGCATGATCTACATGAAACTCCGGCCCGTACCGCGACGCTGAAAGACGTTCCCCTGACCATCAATCTGTATGCTGACGCATGGACCAGCGATGAAATTCTCTACGCCCTGTTCTTCGGGCTGGTATGCGGCATTTGTGCCGGATCGCTCAACTACTATATCCTCAGCATTCGCCTCAACCCGGGTAAAGAGATTTTAAGCGCGATTAAGCGCGGTCAGTTTTACGTGGTTTATCAGCCCGTCGTCGATGCTAAATCGCTCCAGATGACCGGGCTTGAAGTGCTGATGCGCTGGAAACACCCGACGATGGGGGAAATTCCGCCGGACGCGTTTATCAACTTTGCCGAAGCGCAGAAGCTGATTGTCCCGCTGACGCTGCATCTCTTTGACCTTATCATTCACGATGCCCCCGTGTTACAAACCCTGTTACCTCCGGGAGCAAAGGTGGGCATCAACATTGCGCCGGGGCATCTGCATGCGGAAAGCTTCAAAGACGATATGCGCACCTTCAAAGCGCTACTGCCGCAGGATTACTTCCAGATCGTGCTGGAAATCACCGAGCGCGACATGCTCAATCATCGGGAAGCCAACAGCCTTTTCGAATGGCTGCATAACGAAGGGTTTGAGATAGCCATTGATGATTTTGGCACCGGCCACAGCGCGCTGATTTATCTTGAGCATTTCACCATGGACTACCTCAAGATTGACCGCGGTTTTGTTAATGCGATTGGCACCGAGACCGTAACGTCGCCGGTGCTGGATGCCGTCCTGACGCTGGCAAGACGACTGAATATGTCGACCGTCGCCGAAGGGGTGGAAACGCCGGAACAGGCCGCCTGGCTGCGCGAACACGGCGTTAATTTCCTGCAGGGATACTGGATTAGCCGCCCGATGCCGCTGGCGCAGTTCCGCGAATGGCGGCCTGATATTTCGCCCGAGGGCGATTAATTTCACATTGCCCGTGACGTCACTTATTATTCAGCTTAACCGAGCCGGTCTGTAAAAGAGGGAGCCGCCGCGAGATGCTTATGCGCTTCATGTTGCTGATGTTGGCACTAACGAGCCTGTCCAGCCAGGCGCAGGCCATCAAAGAAAATATCGCCTTCGCGGTGATTGGCGAGCCGAAATATGCGGTCAATTTTACGCACTTCGATTACGTTAACCCTGCCGCGCCGAAGGGCGGAAAGGTCACGCTTTCCGCCACGGGAACATTCGACAACTTCAACCGCTTCGCCCTGCGCGGCGTGGCGGCCGCTCGGACGGAATCGCTTTACGATACGCTCTTCGTCACCTCGGATGATGAGCCCGGCAGCTATTATCCGCTGATTGCCGAGAACGTGCGTTACGCCGATAACTTCGCCTGGGCGGAAATCTCGCTGAACCCGCGGGCGCGTTTTCACGACGGCACGCCGGTGAAGGCCAGCGACGTCGCGTTCACCTTCCATAAATTCATGACCGAAGGCGTCCCCCAGTTCCGCATCGTGTATAAAGGGGCTTCCGTCAGAGCCATCGCGCCACTCACCGTGCGCATCGAGCTGAGCGAACCGAACAAAGAGAATATGCTCAGCCTGTTCTCGCTGCCGGTGATGCCTGAATCGTTCTGGAAAAATCATAAGCTAAGCGACCCGCTTTCCACGCCGCCGCTGGCAGGCGGCCCATACCGCATCACCGACTGGCGCATGGGGCAATATGTCGTTTACTCTCGCGTGAAAGACTACTGGGCAGCAGACCTGCCGGTAAACCGCGGGCGCTGGAATTTCGACACCCTTCGCTATGATTACTATCTCGACGATAACGTGGCGTTTGAAGCGTTCAAAGCCGGTGCCTTCGATTTACGTGTAGAAAGCAGCGCTAAAAACTGGGCGACCCGCTATATCGGCAAAAATTTCGCCAAAGGCTACATCGTCAAAGACGAGCACAAAAATGAGTCTGCCCAGGACACCCGCTGGCTGGCGTTTAATATTCAGCGTCCGGTATTCAATGACCGCCGGGTGCGCGAAGCCATTTCCCTGGCCTTTGATTTTGAGTGGATGAACAAAGCGCTGTTTTACGGGGCTTATAGCCGTGCCAACAGCTATTTCCAGAACACCGAATACGCCGCGCGCGATTACCCGAAAGCCGACGAGCTGGCACTGCTGGCGCCGCTGAAAGCGGAGGTTCCGCCGCAGGTGTTCACCACCGTGTTTCAGCCACCCGCGTCGGACGGTGACGGTTACGACCGCGACAACCTGCTGAAAGCCAGCAAGCTGCTGGATGACGCGGGCTGGCACCTGAAAAATCAAAAGCGCGTGGATGCCAAAACGGGTAAACCTCTCAGCTTTGAGCTGCTGCTCTCGTCCGGGGGCAACGATCAGTGGGTACTGCCGTTTAAGCACAACCTTGAGCGGCTGGGCGTGACCATGAACATTCGCCAGGTTGATAACGCGCAGATCACCAGCCGCATGCGCAGCCGTGATTACGACATGATGCAGCGCCTGTGGCCCGCGCAGCCGTGGCCCAGCTCCGACCTGCAAATCTCCTGGGCCTCCAGCTACATTGACTCCTCATACAATGCGCCAGGTGTAAAAAGCCCGGCGATTGACGCGCTGATTGCGAAAATAGTGGCGGCGCAGGGGGATAAAGAAAAGCTCCTGCCGCTCGGGCGCGCCCTCGACAGGGTCCTGACCTGGAACTACTACATGCTGCCGATGTGGTATATGGGCGAAGATCGCCTTGCGCGCTGGGACAAGTTCTCCGTGCCTGCCGTGCGCCCTGTCTACTCCCTGGGCTTTGATACCTGGTGGTATGACGTTAACAAAGCCGCCAGACTTCCCGCTGAGCGGCGATAAGGAATCATCATGGGTGCCTATCTTCTCCGTCGTCTCCTGCTGGTCATCCCCACCCTGTGGGCCATCATCACGATTAACTTTTTTATCGTGCAAATCGCCCCCGGCGGCCCGGTCGATCAGGCGATTGCCGCCATTGAATTTGGCAACAGCGGCGGCATGCCCGGCGGCGGCGGTGAAGGGATGGGCGCGAGCCATGCGCGAACCGGCGTAGGGAATATCAGCGAAAGCCATTATCGCGGCGGACGCGGGCTGGATCCGGAAGTGATCGCCGAGATCACCCACCGCTACGGCTTTGACAAACCGATTCACGAGCGCTATTTCAAGATGCTCTGGGATTACATCCGCTTTGATTTTGGCGACAGCCTGTTTCGCAGTGCGTCAGTGTTAACGTTGATCAAGCAAAGCCTGCCGGTTTCGATAACGCTGGGGCTGTGGGGAACGCTGATTATCTATCTGGTCTCTATACCGCTTGGCATCCGCAAAGCGGTGTATAACGGCAGCCGGTTTGATATCTGGAGCAGCACGTTCATCATCATCGGCTACGCCATCCCGGCGTTTCTGTTTGCCGTCCTGCTGATTGTCTTTTTTGCCGGGGGAAGCTATTTCGACCTCTTCCCGCTGCGGGGGCTGGTCTCCGCCGATTTCAGCTCCCTGCCGTGGTATCAGAAAATCACCGACTATCTCTGGCATATCACGCTGCCGGTGCTGGCCACGGTCATTGGCGGGTTTGCGGCCCTGACCATGTTGACCAAAAACGCCTTTCTCGATGAAATTCGTAAGCAGTACGTTGTCACGGCCCGCGCCAAGGGCGTGAGCGAGAAACAGATCATGTGGAAACACGTGTTCCGCAACGCCATGCTGCTGGTGATCGCCGGATTTCCGGCCACGTTCATCGGCATGTTTTTTACCGGCTCGCTGCTGATAGAGGTGATGTTCTCGCTCAACGGCCTGGGGCTGCTGGGCTATGAGGCTACCGTGTCGCGCGATTATCCGGTGATGTTTGGCACACTCTATATTTTCACCCTGATTGGCCTGCTGCTGAATATCATCAGTGATATCAGCTATACGCTGGTCGATCCCCGAATCGATTTTGAGGGCCGCTGATGCCGCGTTTAAGCCCCGTCAACCAGGCCCGCTGGGCCCGCTTTCGCCACAACCGCCGCGGCTACTGGTCGCTGTGGATTTTTGCCGTGCTGTTTGCCTTAAGCATGTGTTCGGAGCTGATCGCCAACGACAAGCCGTTGCTGGTGCATTTTAACGACCGCTGGTACGTGCCGGTTATCGCCAGTTACAGCGAAAGCGACTTTGGCGGCCCGTTTGCGACACCGGCGGAGTATCAGGATCCGTGGCTTCGCCAGCAGATTGAGCAGCACGGCTGGGCGCTCTGGGCGCCGGTACGCTTTGGCGCAAACAGCATTAACTTCGCCACCACGACGCCCTTCCCTTCTCCGCCCTCCGCGCAAAACTGGCTGGGAACGGATGCTAACGGCGGGGACGTGCTGGCGCGCATCCTGTATGGCACGCGAATTTCTCTTCTCTTTGGGCTGATGCTGACTATCTTCTCAAGCGTAATGGGCGTCGTGGCGGGCGCCGTTCAGGGCTACTACGGCGGGAAAATTGACCTGTGGGGCCAGCGGGTTATTGAAGTCTGGTCAGGTATGCCAACGCTGTTTCTGATCATCCTGCTTTCCAGCGTGGTGCAGCCTGGCTTCTGGTGGCTGTTGGGCATCACCGTCCTGTTCGGCTGGATGGCGCTGGTGGGCGTGGTGCGCGCGGAGTTCCTGCGCACCCGCAATTTCGACTACATTCGCGCCGCGCAGGCGCTTGGCGTGAGCGACCGGGGGATCATCTTCCGCCACATGCTGCCCAACGCGGTCGTGGCAACGCTCACCTTCCTGCCGTTTATTCTGTGCAGCTCCATCACCACCCTCACCTCGCTGGATTTTCTTGGTTTCGGGCTACCGCTGGGTTCCCCGTCGCTCGGCGAACTGCTGCTACAGGGTAAGAACAACCTGCAGGCGCCGTGGTTAGGCATCGCCGCCTTTCTTTCCGTGGCCGTGCTGCTGTCGCTGCTGATTTTTATTGGCGAAGCCGTGCGCGATGCCTTCGATCCGAACAAGGCGGTATAAAATGACCCAGCCTCTTCTCAGTATTGATAACCTGTCGATTGCTTTTTCTAAGCAGGACGAGACGCGCACCGTGGTCACCGACCTGTCGCTGCAGATCCAGCCTGGTGAAACGCTGGCCCTGGTGGGCGAGTCGGGTTCAGGCAAGAGCGTCTCAGCACTCTCCATCCTGCGGCTGCTGCCTTCTCCGCCGGTGAGCTACCCGCAAGGGGATATTCTGTTTCACGGCAGCTCGCTGCTGCATGCCGACGAACATACCCTGCGCGGTATTCGCGGCAACAAAATCGCGATGATCTTCCAGGAGCCGATGGTTTCCCTCAACCCGCTGCACAGCCTCGAGAAACAGCTCTATGAAGTGCTCTCCCTGCACCGGGGGATGCGCAAAGAGGCCGCGCGGGGAGAAATTCTGGATTGTCTGGAACGAACGGGCATACGCAACGCGGCCAAACGGCTGAATGATTTTCCGCATCAGCTCTCCGGCGGCGAACGCCAGCGCGTGATGATCGCTATGGCCCTGCTCACGCGACCCGAGCTGTTGATTGCCGACGAGCCCACAACGGCGCTGGACGTGACGGTACAGGCGCAAATATTGACGCTGCTGCGGGAACTGCGTGACGAGCTGAACATGAGCCTGCTGTTTATCACGCACAACCTGAGTATTGTGAGAAAGCTGGCCGACAGCGTCGCGGTGATGCAAAACGGACGATGCGTTGAACAGAATAGCGCGTCCACGCTGCTGAGCGCGCCGCAGCACCCCTATACGCAGCGTTTGCTCGACAGCGAACCCTCCGGAGACCCGGTTCCCCTCAAGACGGACAGCACACCGCTGCTGCGCGTTGAGGATGTGTCCGTCTCGTTCCCGATCCGCAAAGGTATTCTGCGGCGCATCGTCGACCAGAATCCGGTGCTGAAAAACATCCGCTTCTCGCTGCGCCCGGGAGAATCCCTGGGGCTGGTGGGCGAATCCGGTTCGGGCAAAAGCACCACCGGTCTGGCGCTGCTGCGCTTAATTGCCTCCCAGGGCGAGATCCTCTTTGACGATATGCCGCTGCACCGCTGGAACCGCCGTCAGATGCTGCCCGTGCGGCCCCGCATGCAGGTGGTGTTTCAGGATCCCAACTCTTCGCTTAACCCCCGGCTCAGCGTGTTACAGATTATCGAGGAGGGTCTGCGCGTGCATCAGCCCGGCCTGAGCGCTCAGCAGCGAGAGCAGGAAGTTATGCGGGTGATGGCAGAAGTGGGCTTAGATGCCGGGACCCGCCACCGCTATCCGGCTGAATTCTCCGGCGGGCAGCGCCAGCGTATCGCCATTGCCCGCGCGCTGATCCTGAAGCCGGAGCTGATTATTCTGGATGAACCAACGTCGTCGCTGGACAGAACCGTTCAGGCGCAGATCCTGGCGCTGCTGAAAGGGCTTCAGGAAAAGCACCGGCTGGCCTATATCTTTATCAGCCACGATCTTCAGGTGGTGCGGGCGCTATGCCATCAGGTGATTGTGTTGCGACAGGGAGAAGTGGTCGAGCAGGGAGAGTGCCAGCGCGTATTTAGCGCGCCAACGCAGCGCTACACGCGCCAGCTGTTGTCGGCAGACTAGCGGTCAGAACGGGTACTGGCCGGAGAAAGGCTCCGCGATGGCAACGCCAAAATTCTTCAGACGGCAGGTGGCGGCAAACTCGTCCTGGCTCTTCACGAACAGGCACGGCTCACCTTCACACTCCAGCACGGAGCTGTCCACTTCGATATCCGTCAGGGCCTGACTGAGACGCTCCATCACCCGCCATGCATTTTCGTCGCTCGGGCTCAGCAGCTTGAGTGCCACCAGGCAGTTTTCACAGCCCGCGACGCTTTGCGGAATCGGTTCAACTTTCGAACCTGCAAAACCCGCCGACCAGCGATAGCTCTGGGGCAAGCGATGGACAATGGAGAGTTGTAATGTATTCACGTTCGTTCCCCGGAAGCAAATTTACTTCACAATTTATTTACATTTATAGTAACACATCATCGCCAGCCTGCACTATTCAGCGCTTTTTTATCGATATCCAGGCTAGCGTCGGCGCTATATGTACCCGTTTCTGCGATCTAACTCAACCTTTTTGAATACAATGATGTGACTTTTTACACAAATAGATTTTACATAAAATAAACAAACACGGAATAAACGAACGGGGGTTTGGTTGATATGCATCAACAAAAAAGGCCCTGCCGGGCCTTCTCTGTATTTTAGTGGGCCGCTTTTCGCGGTCGACTGGCGTAAAGATAGAAAAGTATCGAGCTGGTTGCGCAAAAAGCCATCGCCCACAGCATGGGCCATGCCGTCGTAAAGGTGGCCATCGAAAGCAACGCCCCGACGATAGCGCCAATACCGAAGCGGAACGTCCCCGCCAGGGAAGAGGCGGTGCCCGCCATATGCGGAAACTCATCCAGGATCACCGCCATCGCATTAGATGACACCATCGACACGCAGCCGACAAAGGCCGCCACGCCGACCACCAGCGCCCAGAAGCCCACGCCCAGAAACGCGCTCATCACCAGCCAGATAGCCATTACAAACTGGATCCACAGCCCGCCGCGGAACATGTTCAGCGCCCCCACCCGCCGGACAAAACGGCTGTTGATGATGGTCATGATGAACAGGAAGACGATGTTAAGCGCGAAATAGTAGCCGAAGTGCTGCGGTGAAACGTGATTCAGTTCAATGTAGACAAACGGCCCGGCGCTCAGGAAGGAGAACATCCCGGCGAAGCTGAACCCGCTTGCCAGCATATAGCTGAGCACGCGCTTGTGGCGAAACAGCGAGGCAAAGTTGCCTATTGTGGTTCGGATGTGGAATTTCTGGCGGCGCTCGACGGGAAGCGTTTCATCAATAAAGAAGAAGATCATCGCCGAGGCCAGCAGCGCGGCCAGGGCCAGGATCCAGAAAATCACATGCCAGCTAAACCACACCAGCACCGCACCACCGGCCATCGGGGCCACCAGCGGCGCAATCGTCGTCACCAGCATCACGAACGACATCATGCGGGAGAACTCTTCTTTCGGGTAAATATCGCGCATCAGGGCGTTAATCACCACGCTTGCCGCTGCCGCCGCCAGACCGTGGAAGAAGCGCATGATAATCAGATGATCGATGGTCTGCGCCAGCGCACAGGCAACCGCTGCGGCTGCAAAGACCAGCGTCCCGCCCAGAATAACGGGCTTGCGTCCAAGGCTGTCCGCCATCGGGCCATAAAACAGCTGGCCGAGGGCAAAGCCGAGAATATAGGTGCTGAGCGTCATCTGCGCGCTGCCCGCCGGAACGCCAAACTGCGCGGAAATGACCGGCAGCGCGGGCAGGTACATATCAATAGACAGCGGCATCAGCATGGCCAGCAGGCCAAGAATGAAGACGATTTTGAACGACGAGTGTGGCCTGGTGGTCACAGAGCTCTCCTGAAATTAGTGCGAAGGCAGACCGACGCTGGCGATCTCTTCTTCCGTTAACGGGCGATATTCGCCTGGCGCCAGGTCGGGATCGAGTTCGATCGCACCAATACGCTCACGATGCAGGCCAACAACGTGGTTCCCCACCGCGGCAAACATACGTTTCACCTGATGGTAACGCCCTTCGCTGATGGTCAGACGGACCTCCGTCGGCGCGATCACCTCAAGCACGGCGGGTTTGGTCAGATCTTTTTCATTATGCAGCTGAACGCCTTTCGTGAATTGCTCTGCCGTGTCATCCGACACCGGCGACTCCAGCGTGACCAGATAGGTTTTCTCGCAGTGGTGACGCGGGGAAGTAATGCGATGCGACCACTGCCCGTCGTCGGTCATCAGCACCAGACCCGTGGTGTCGATGTCGAGGCGGCCTGCGGCGTGCAGCTTGTGCGCCACCGGTTCGTCGAGGAAATAGAGCACCGTCGGGTGATCGGGATCGTCCGTTGAGCAGACGTAGCCTTCCGGCTTATTCAGCATGAAGTAGCGCGGACCGTGCTGCTGGGTCAGCGGATTGCCGTCATACTCCACCTGATGGTCAGGTTGCAGTTTGAACGCGCTGTCTCTCACAATGTCGCCATCCACGGTAACGCGGCTGGCGCGAATTTCGCGCCCGGCAATAGCGCGGCTTACGCCGAGTTGCTGAGCGATAAACTTATCAAGTCGCATGAAATCTTTTTAGCCTTAATGGTGCTGGAAGTCGGACAACAGGTCCGAAAAAAGAAGCAGTCTGGAACGGTTCAGTATAATGGTCTGGTTGCGCCACTCAAGGGAAAAAGTTTCGTGGCATACTATCTATACCCTAAATAATTCGAGTTGCATGACAAAACGCCTATAGCGTTTTGAACAGCGCTTGCGCTGGCCCCGTAGGGGCGAGGCCACAGGCCGAGTCACGCGGCAAAGGAGTGAATCCCCGGGAGCTTACATAAGTAAGTGACCGGGGTGAACGAGTGCAGCCAACGCACAGGCAACTTGAAGTATGACGGGTATATGTGCGGAATAACGAAACCGAGACCCTATGACTTTTACACTTCGTCCCTATCAGCAGGAAGCCGTTGACGCCACCCTCGCCTGGTTCCGTATGCATCGCGAGCCGGCGGCGATTGTGCTCCCGACCGGCGCAGGCAAAAGCCTGGTCATCGCCGAACTGGCGCGTCTGGCCCGTGGTCGCGTGCTGGTGCTGGCACACGTCAAAGAGCTCGTCGCGCAAAACCATGCCAAGTATTGTGCGCTTGGGCTGGAAGCCGATATTTTCGCCGCCGGGCTAAAGCGCAAAGAGAGCCACGGCAAAGTGGTCTTCGGCAGCGTGCAGTCGGTGGCGCGCAATCTGGAGCTGTTTCGCAGCGAATTTTCGCTGCTGATTGTTGACGAGTGTCACCGCATCAGCGATGACGACGACAGCCAGTATCAGCAAATCCTGGCTCACCTGAAAGCGGTGAACCCTCACCTGCGCCTGCTGGGCCTGACGGCGACCCCGTTTCGCCTGGGGAAAGGCTGGATCTATCGCTACCATTATCACGGCATGGTGCGCGGCGATGAGAAGGCCCTGTTTAGCGACTGCATTTACGAACTTCCGCTGCGCTACATGATTAAACATGGCTACCTGACGCCGCCTGAACGGCTGGATATGCCGGTGGTGCAGTACGATTTCAGCCGTCTGCAGGCGCAGAGCAACGGCTTATTCAGCGAAGCGGATCTCAACCAGGAGCTGAAAAAGCAAAAGCGTATTACGCCGCATATCATCAGCCAGATTGAGGAGTTCGCCGCGACGCGCAAAGGGGTAATGATCTTTGCCGCCACGGTTGAGCACGCGCGAGAGATCACCGGGTTACTGCCCGCCGGCGACGCGGCGTTAATCACCGGCGAGACCCCCGGCCCGGAGCGCGACGGCCTGATTGACGCCTTTAAAGCCCAGCAGTTCCGCTATCTGGTAAACGTGTCGGTATTGACCACCGGCTTTGACGCCCCGCACGTCGACCTGATCGCCATTTTGCGCCCGACCGAATCGGTCAGTCTGTATCAACAAATTGTTGGCCGCGGCCTGCGCCTGGCCCCGGGGAAAACCGACTGCCTGATTCTGGATTATGCCGGTAACCCGCACGATCTCTATACGCCTGAGGTCGGCGCGCCAAAAGGGAAAAGCGACAACGTGCCCGTACAGGTCTTTTGCCCTGCCTGCGGGTTTGCCAACACCTTCTGGGGAAAAACCACCGCCGACGGTACGCTGATCGAACACTTTGGCCGCCGCTGTCAGGGCTGGTTTGAAGATGATGACGGGCATCGCGAGCAGTGCGATTTCCGCTTCCGGTTCAAAAACTGCCCGCAGTGCAACGCCGAAAACGACATTGCCGCTCGCCGCTGCCGGGAATGCGACACGGTGCTGGTTGACCCGGACGACATGCTGAAAGCGGCGCTAAAGCTGAAAGATGCCCTGGTGCTGCGCTGTTCCGGCATGGCGCTGCAGCCCGGCGCCGATGAAAAAGGCGAGTGGCTGAAAATCACCTATTACGACGAAGACGGGGCGGACGTCAGCGAGCGCTTCCGCGTCCAGACGCCTGCCCAGCGAATGGCCTTCGAGCAGCTGTTTATCCGCCCGCATACCCGCACGCCGGGCGTGCCCCTGCGCTGGATTACCGTGGCCGATATCGTGCGCCAGCAGGTGTTATTGCGCCATCCGGATTTTGTCGTCGCCCGTAAGAAAGGCCAGTTCTGGCAGGTACGCGAGAAACTCTTTGACTATGAAGGTCGCTTCCGTCGCGCCAACGAATTGCGCGGTTAGCGGGACTTTTCATTGATGTGAGGGGCATTTAAGTATAAAATGCCGCCCGCTTCACATCCGTGAGGCAGAACACTCACCTGCTGCTGGGTCGCCTGTAGCAGGGTTTTAAATACAGAGAGAAATCAATGTTCACTATCGAAGCAGAAGTACGTAACGTGCAGGGTAAGGGTGCGAGCCGCCGCCTGCGTAACGCTAACAAGTTCCCGGCTATCGTTTACGGTGGCGAAGCTGCTCCAGTTGCAATCGAACTGGATCACGACAAACTGTGGAACCTGCAGACCAAAGCTGAATTCTACAGCGAAGTTCTGACCATCGTTGTTGGCGGTAAAGAAGAAAAAGTGAAAGTTCAGGCTGTTCAGCGTCACCCGTTCAAGCCAAAACTGTCTCACATCGACTTCGTTCGCGCGTAATCGCAAACACGTCGAAAAAAAACCCCGCTTCTGCGGGGTTTTTTTATGGCTGTTATTTCCCACCTGAGGTGCGGCGCTGAAGCTGATCGCGCAGGTTCGGCGGCGTACCTTTAATGGTCAGCGTATCGGTGGCCGGATCCCAGAAGATGCGCTCACCCAGCAACATCGCGTCAAAATTGATGGTTAACCCACCGCCGCTGCCGGCAAACTTGGTTAACTGACGCAGCGTACTGCGATCCGCCGGGAAGCTCTCTTCAAGCTCATAGCCTTTCTCCGCGGTGAATTCCTGGAAGCTGACTTCGCTGACGCCCGCCAGCTCTTTTGACAGGGACTCCAGCTCGATCTCCTCCCCTGCCTGCAGCTGTTCGTTGCAGTAGCTGTAAACCTGCTGGCGCACGGTCTGGCGCTCAGATTTATCGAGCTGCGCTTCAGCCGTGAAGTCGTCAACCGCCTGGAGCAGCCCTTTGTTCTGCGCTTTGGCGTTAAGACCTTCGCTGGCACCGAGGAAATCCATAAAGAAATCCGCCACTTTGCGGCCCACGCGCCCCTTCAGGAAAGTCAGGTAGCGGGTCGACTCCGGGTTGGTTTCCCACTCGGTTAAATCAATACGCGCCACGATATCCGCATGGTTGATATCCAGATAATGCGTTGAGCTGATATCCAGCTGCTCGTTCACGCGCATGCTGCTTAAGTTATTCAGCACGGTAACCAGCAGATACTCTACCGCCAGGTAGCGATAGTGGCAGAACAGCACGATCCCGCCGTCGGCGAACGGATATTTCGCCAGCTCATCGCGCAGACGCCCGGTGGCGGCACGGCTAAACGCCAGGAAATCCTCTTCGCCCTGACGCTGCAGGCGCAGGCTATCAGCCAGTTCACTCTCTTCGCTGAACAGGCCATAGGCTTTATTTTTGGCACTGTAGACGCGATGCAGCTCTGCCATCATCTCCACCACGGTCGCCGTGGGTTCCAGTAACGAATCGCGCAGCACCACTTCAAGGGTTTGCTCATCACGCTTGATAAGCTGGTGCAAGGCAATCTGGTTGATTTCCAGACTCATGATAAACTCTCCTTTTAGACCGGGCGGTATTCAACCACCACCAGGACATGTGTGCAACAACAGATAAAAAAGGGGAAAAAAAGCTGTTGCTACGGTAATATGTTGCCCTTTCATCAACAAACTGATTTTGATTTATGCCACAACATTCCCGCTACAGTGATGAACACGTTGAACAACTGCTCAGTGAGCTGGTCAACGTACTGGAAAAACATAAAACGCCGACCGATCTCTCCCTGATGGTTTTGGGAAATATGGTCACCAACCTGATTAATACCAGCGTTGCTCCGGCTCAGCGTCAGGCGATCGCAAAATCTTTCGCCCAGGCTTTACAGTCGTCCGTCAGCAACGACCCGGCCCATTAAGGGATACGAACAACAGTTTATGGTGACGAATCGTCAGCGCTACCGTGAAAAAGTCTCCCAGATGGTCAGCTGGGGGCACTGGTTTGCCCTGTTCAACATTCTGCTGGCGACGGTCATTGGCTGTCGTTATCTGTTTGTCGCAGACTGGCCAACAACGCTAACCGGGCGTATCTACTCCTGGATAAGCGTTGTCGGTCACTTTAGCTTTTTGGTTTTCGCCACCTATCTGCTGATCCTGTTCCCCTTGACGTTTATCGTCATGTCGCAGCGTCTGATGCGGTTCTTGTCCGCCATCCTTGCGACGGTGGGGATGACGCTGCTGCTTATAGACAGTGAAGTGTTCACCCGCTTCCACCTGCACCTCAACCCCATCGTCTGGGAACTGGTGATTAACCCCGACCAGAACGAAACGGCCCGTGACTGGCAGCTGATGTTTATCAGCGTCCCGGTGATCCTGCTGATTGAGATGCTGTTCGCCACCTGGAGCTGGCAAAAGCTCCGCAGTCTGACCCGGCGACGCCATTATGCGAAGCCCGTCGCCGCGCTCTTTTTCGTCTCCTTTATCAGTTCGCACATCATGTATATCTGGGCGGATGCGAACTTCTATCGCCCGATTACCATGCAGCGCGCGAACCTGCCGCTCTCGTACCCGATGACGGCCCGTCGCTTCCTCGAGAAACACGGTCTGCTTGATGCGCAAGAGTACCAGCGCCGTCTTATCGAGCAGGGTAATCCGGAAGCCGTCAGCGTTCAGTATCCTCTGAGTGACCTGAACTACCGCGATATGGGGCGCGGGCAAAACGTCCTGCTGATCACCGTCGATGGCCTGAACTATTCCCGCTTCGAGAAGCAGATGCCGGCGCTGGCCGCTTTCGCGAGTCAGAACGTCTCGTTTACTCAGCATATGAGTTCCGGTAACACAACCGATGCGGGCATCTTTGGCCTCTTCTATGGCATTTCAGCCGGCTACATGGACGGCGTCCTGTCTACCCGCACGCCTGCGGCGCTGATCACCGGGCTGAATCAGCAAGGCTATCAGCTAGGGTTGTTCTCCTCCGATGGCTTTAACAGCCCGCTTTACCGTCAGGCGCTGCTGTCCGATTTCTCACTGCCGACGGCGCAAAATCAGTCCGACGCGCAGACCGCCAGCCAGTGGATAAACTGGCTGCAGCGCTACGCCCAGGAAGATAACCGCTGGTTCTCATGGGTTGCCTTTAACGGCACAACGCTTGCCAACAGCAATAAGAGTGACTTTGCGCGCCGCTACGGTCGCGCGGCTGGCGATGTTGATGCGCAGATAGGCCGCGTGCTTGACGCGCTTCGCGAGTCGGGCAAGCTGGACAATACCGTGGTGATCGTGACCGCGGGCCATGGCATCCCGCTAGGTGACGAGACGAAGAGTATGAGCTGGTCTCGCCCGAATCTGCAGGTTCCGCTGGTGATCCACTGGCCAGGCACCCCGGCGCAGCGCATCAATATGCTCACCGAGCATAAAGATGTGATGACCACCCTGATGCAACGCCTGCTGCACGTCAGCACGCCAGCAAACGAGTATTCGCAGGGGCAGGATCTCTTCAGCGCCGCGCGCCGCCACAGCTGGGTGACGGCGGCGGGGAATAATACGCTGGTGGTGACCACGCCGAAGCTGACGCTGGTGCTGAACAGCAACGGGAATTATCAGACGTATAATCTGCAGGGTGAACGGCTGAAAGACCAGAAACCGCAGCTGAGCCTGCTGCTGCAGGTCCTGACGGATGAGAAGCGGTTTATCGCTAACTGATTAATAATAAACCAGTTAGCGACAGATTCCCTTGCATTCAAAACGGAATCGAGTAGTATTCTTTTTATGCGTCGGCACGTAGCGCAGCCTGGTAGCGCACCGTCATGGGGTGTCGGGGGTCGGAGGTTCAAATCCTCTCGTGCCGACCAAAAACATATTGAAAACCAGCCTGATGGCTGGTTTTTTATTTCGCCTCTTCCGGCGTTTTGCGCAGATACACAAGCGTAGCCAGACAAATCACCGCTCCGGCATAAAACGTATATTCCGCGCCAAACATTTCCCATATCGCGCCGGCTCCCACGCTGGCGATTAATAATCCCACGCCGCTGACCAGACTAAAAATACCGAAAGCCGTGCCGCGCAGATCGGGCGGTGCGGTTTTAGCGATCATTGCCGCCAGTAGTCCCTGGGTCATACCCATATGTATCCCCCAAAGCGCGACGCCTAAAATGACCCCCATCCAGTGGCTGCTCAGCGCCAGAACAACATCTGCACCAATCAGCACCATTAGCCCCCACTGCAGAAGCCGGGTGTGGCTCATGCCATCAGAAAGTTTGCCAAAAGGGTAAGCGGATAGGGAATAGAGTACGTTCATGACCACCATCACCAGCGGAATAAGGGCCAGAGGAACACCCGACTGCTGCGCACGAAGGACGAGAAAAGCCTCGCTAAACCGGGCAAGCGTGAACACCGCACCAAGGCCAATCACCCACCAGCACGCTCTACCCAGCCGCCTTAAATTCTCTCGTTTAATGGGATTAGTACGTTTATGTTCGAGGGGAGTTTTCGGCTCCTGAAGGCCAAAATAGAGCAAGGCAACTGAAAGCAGACCGGGGATAAGGGCTATCCAGAAAACAGTGCGAAAGTCATTGTCCAGCAACAGCATTAAGCTTACGGCCAGTAATGGGCCAAGAAATGCGCCTGTGGTATCCATTGACTGACGCAGACCATATGCCGCACCACGCATTTCCGGCGGCGTGACGTCTGCAACCAGCGCATCCCGCGGTGCGCCCCGTATCCCCTTCCCCGTACGGTCTATGAGACGTGCGCCTAAAACCATCCCGGAAGATGACGCTAATGCGAAAAGGGGTTTGCTTAGCGCCCCCAGACCATACCCTAGCAGGGCCAGCCCCTTACGTTGACCCAGGTAGTCGCTTATCGCCCCCGAAAAGACCTTAATAAAAAGCGCAGTGGCCTCCGCCAGCCCTTCAATCAGGCCGATAAACAGCACGCTCGTACCGAGGGTGGTCATCATAAAAAGCGGCAGCAGGCTGTGAATACTCTCTGACGAGATATCCATCAACATACTGACGCCTCCCACAACCCAGACGCCTTTGGGGATCTGGCTGAGCACTGGAAATCTGGAACGCATCTACCGCTCCTGCTTTAAAAACAGTTGCCTGAATGCTTACAGGATAGGATATCGCGGATTAAAAAAACCTGAGGAGAGTGGGATGAGACCATAAAAAAAGCCATCCGGCAGGATGGCTTAGTTATCGCAGGTCGTCGCTTAATGCTTCTCACGTCCGCCCAGGAAGAAAATGCCCAGCGGGATGGCCAGCAGAACGGTGAACACCAGGCTGTAGACGAAGATCATCGCCGACTGCAGGACATACATGCTGGTTGTCCAGGCAGAGAGGGGGATATTGTACTGTTCGATAACGCCAACAATGGTTGCCCGCCCCACGCACGCGGCGGCAATCATAAATACGACCAGCAGCGCCAGGAGGAACTTGCGGCCTTCAGGCGTTTTCAGTTTTGCACGAACCATCTCTCTTCCCTTTTACAGATGAATAACAATATATAGGGTCTAAAATAACACGAACTGGCACCTGACTCCACACCAGCATAAACAACCACTAAACAGGTAAATTAAAAGCGTATAACGCTACCCACAGTGAAAATGTAAGTAAATAACACCGGTCATTCATCGTTGTTATGTTAACCTGCGCAGGATCGTTTTGACATAAAGGAATGACAATGAAAAACGCACCTAAATTTGCCATCGCCCTCATCGCCGCCGCGTGCGTCAGCAGCAGCGCTTTCGCCAGCGAAACCCCAAAAGAGCAGCCGCTGGAAAAAGTGGCTCCGTACCCGCAGGCGGACAAAGGGATGAAGCGTCAGGTGATTCAGCTGCCGGTTCAGCAGGATGAAGCGAACTTTAAAGTGGAACTGTTAATTGGCAAGACGCTGGAAGTGGACTGCAACCAGCACCGCCTGGGCGGTCAGCTGGAAAGCAAAACCCTGGAAGGCTGGGGTTACGACTATTACGTCTTTGACAAAGTGACCTCTCCGGTTTCCACCATGATGGCCTGCCCGGACGGCAAGAAAGAGAAGAAATTTGTAACGGCGTATCTGGGCGACAACAGTCTGTTGCGCTACAACAGCAAGCTGCCGATCGTGGTGTATACACCTGAAAACGTAGAAGTGAAGTATCGCGTGTGGAAGGCAGATGAGACTGTCGGACAAGCGGTAGTACGTTGAAATTAAGTCGGGTGGCGGCTTCGCCTTACCCGACCCGGAAAGGGCGCGCTCTGGTGCCCTCACCCCACCCCTCTCCCACCGGGAGAGGGAGAAAACACTAAAAACGGTAACGGATGTTACCGTTTTGCTTTTACCTTACAGCGCGATATCCGCAACCGGTTTGTTTTCCGGCTGAGGCTTCAGCTCCGCTTTTGGCGCAGCATCCGCAGCCTGTGGCTTGATGTACTGCAGCTGCAGAACGCGGCTGGTGTATTCCAGCTCCTGCTCCGTCGCGCTCACGTTGCCGTTCAGCTTCGTGCCGTAGGATGGAATAATGGTTTTCAGCTTCGCCTGCCATTCCGGGCTGGCGACTTTATCTTTAAACACTTTTTCCATCAGGTGCAGCATGATTGGCGCAGCGGTAGACGCGCCCGGCGACGCACCCAGCAGCGCGGCGATGGTGCCATCCTTATCGCTTACCACTTCGGTACCCAGACGCAGCACGCCGCCCTCTTTCGGATCGCGCTTGATGATCTGTACGCGCTGACCCGCCTGCCACAGACGCCAGTCTTCTTTCTTCGCCTGCGGATAGTACTCTTTCAGCGCCTCGAAACGGTCGTCGTCAGAGAGCATCACCTGGCTAATCAGGTATTTCACCAGGTCGAAGTTATCCAGACCCACGTCCATCATCGGCTTGACGTTAGAGGTGGTCGTGGCGCTGAGCAGATCCCACAGGGAGCCATTTTTCAGGAATTTGGTGGAGAAGGTCGCGAACGGCCCAAACAGCACCACGCGTTTGCCGTCAAGCATACGGGTGTCGATGTGCGGAACAGACATCGGCGGTGCGCCAACGGAAGCCTGGCCGTACACTTTTGCCAGATGACGATTCACCACTTCCGGGTTATCGGACACCAGGAACTGGCCGCCCACCGGGAAGCCCGCGTAGTCGTCAGCTTCCGGAATACCGGACTCCTGCAGCAGCTTCAGCGCCGCGCCGCCCGCACCGATAAAGACAAACTTCGCCTTGATGACGTGCTCGGCTTCGTTGTTTTTCAGATCGGCGACGGTCACGCTCCAGCTGTTATCCGCGTTGCGCTTGAAGCCGCGCACTTCGGTGCTGAGCTGCAGGTTGAAGTTCTCTTTTTTCTTCAGAGACGTCACCAGCTGACGGGTAATTTCACCGTAGTTAACGTCGGTACCAATTTCGGTACGGGTCGCCGCCACTTTCTGGTTCGGGTCACGACCTTCCATGACCAGCGGAGCCCACTCTTTAATCTGCGCGTGGTCTTCAGAGTATTTCATCCCGCGGAACAGCGTGCTCTGCTGCAGAGCGGCGTAGCGCGCGCGCAGGAAGTTAACGTTCTGCTCACCCCACACAAAGCTCATGTGCGGCACGGTGTTGATGAAGGAGTGCGGGTCGTGCATCACGCCGCTGTTGACCTGATGAGACCAGAACTGGCGAGAAACCTGGAATGCTTCGTTGATCTCTACCGCCTTCTCGATACTAATGGAACCGTCCTTTTTTTGCGGCGTATAGTTCAGTTCCATGAGTGCCGAATGTCCGGTACCGGCGTTATTCCATCCGTTCGAACTCTCCTGCGCCACGCCATCAAGGCGCTCGACCATGGTCATAGACCAGTCCGGCTGCAGTTCTTGCAGATAGGTTCCCAGCGTGGCGCTCATGATACCGCCACCAATTAAAAGGACGTCCGTTTCCTGCTCTTTTGGTGCGTCAGCTTTCGCCGCCATGGAGACGGTGTTAAGCCCCACGGCCAGAGAAAAGAGCATGGCAGTCATTTTTTTCATAATTTATGCCTTAGTGTAAAAGTGCTTGATGCGTGGAAATTGCAGGTGAAAAAAGCTGCGGGGGCACGGTAACAACTTTTAAATATTGTTTAAAGGTTACGAAATTATTGTAATTGTGAAATTTAATGATGGATTGTTTGTGAGGAATTATCGATGCGTCTGGTAAAGCGCGGTTTTACTGGATAGTATGTTGCGTTTTGCGATCGCGCGCACGGAAGCCTGCCCTAACCAGCGAACTGTTATGTCCCTACCCCATTCTGCTGTATCTCCCGAAGACCGCGTAGCCAACGTGCTGCGTTCCCCAAAGCGGCTGACGCGTGAAACGCTGGCAGGCGTGATTACCGCCCTGGCGCTGATCCCCGAGGTTATCTCATTTTCGGTGGTGGCGGGCGTTGACCCGAAGGTCAGCCTGATCGCCTCCGTGGTGCTGTGTCTTGCCCTGTCTGTACTCGGTGGTCGCCCGGCGATGGTCACGGCTGCGGCCGGTTCCGTGGCGCTGGTCATTGGCCCGATGGTGCATCAGCACGGCGTACAGTACATTCTTCCCGCCGTGCTGATGGCGGGCGTAATTCAGATTCTGTTTGGCGTGCTGGGCATGGCAAGACTGATGCGCTTTATCCCCCAGTCGGTCATGACCGGATTTGTTAACGCCCTAGGCATTTTGATCTTCTTCGCTCAGGTGCCGCATTTCTGGAGCCGAAGCCCGATGATTGTGGGCCTGTTCATCCTGACGCTGCTGATCGTGCTGTGGGTGCCGCGCTATATCAAAAGCATCCCTTCCCCGCTGATTGCGATTGTTGTGCTTACCTTGTTCACCGTTTCAACCGGTCAAACCCTGCCGACCGTGGGCGATGAAGGCTCCATGAGCGGCGGTTTACCGGGTCTTACCGAGCTGCTGGTCCCGCTCAATGTGCAGACGCTGAGCATTATCTGGCCGTGCGCGCTGAGCATCGCGTTTGTCGGCCTGCTGGAATCCCTGCTGACGGCAAAGCTGGTGGATGAGCTGACCTCGACACCGTCAGGTAAACGCCGCGAAAGCATTGGACTAGGCGTCGGCAATATTCTGGCCGGATTTTATGGCGGGATTGCAGGCTGCGCGATGATCGGACAAACCATCGTCAACGTGGAGATGGGGAAAGGTCGAAGCCGCATTTCAACCTTTGCGGCGGGCATCGTGCTGCTGATCCTGGTGACGGCGCTCAGCGACGTGATGGCCAACATCCCGATGGCGGTGCTGGCGGGTATTATGGCGATTGTCGCCGTCAAAACCTTCAGCTGGCACAGCCTTCAGCCAGCCACGGTGAAAACGGCCCCGATAGCAGAAACGGTCGTCATGCTGGTCACCGTTGCCGCCACGGTATCAACCGGCAATCTGGCGATTGGCGTGCTGGGCGGGATTATCGTCATGGCACTCCTCCCCGCCCGCATTAAGCGTCGGGCTACAGAAGAAAAATCGTCGCCAGCCCAAGAAAAATAAAGAAACCGCCGGTATCGGTGATGGCGGTGATCATCACGCTCGACCCCACCGCGGGGTCGCGCCCCAGTTTGGTCATCGTCAGCGGGATAATGACCCCCATCATTGATGCCACCAGCAGGTTCAGCACCATCGCCAGCATCATCACGCCGCCCAGGGCCATATCGTCGTACAGCCACCAGGTGATGCCGCCCATAATGCCGCCCCACACCAGGCCGTTGATCAGCGCCACGCCCATCTCCCTGAAGATCAGAAAGGCGAAGTTACCGGGCTGAATGTTTTCCAGCGCCAGGGCGCGGACGATCATGGTGATGGTCTGGTTTCCGGTGTTGCCGCCGATTCCGGCCACAATCGGCATCAGCGAGGCCAGCGCCACCAGCTGAGAAATGGTGTGTTCAAAACCGTCGATCACGCGGGAGGCGATAAACGCGGTACACAGGTTAATGGCCAGCCACGCCCAGCGCGTTTTCACCGCCTTGCCGACGGAGGCATGGACGTCATCTTCGGCGCTGATCCCCCCGAGCGCGCGCAGGTCGTTGTCGGTTTCTTCGTAGACCACGTCAACGATCTCATCGATGGTCAGACGCCCCATCAGTTTGCCGACGGAATCCACGACGGCGGCACTCACCAGGTCGTCACGCTCGAAGGTACGCGCCGCTTTCTCCGCGTCGTCTTCCGGGGAGAAGACCATCGGCTCGTTTTCCATCACCTCGCTCACCTTCCGCTGGGTGCTGTTGAGCAGGATGGTTTTCAGCTCCAGCTCGCCAAGCAGGGTTTTATCCCGGGAGGTAACAAAGAGTTTATCGGTGTTGTCCGGCATTTTGCCCAGGCGACGCAGATAGCGCTGCACGGTACCGAGCGTGACGTCCGGTCGCACCGTGATAACGCCGAACTCCATGATCGCGCCGACGCTGTTTTTCTCGTAGTGCATCACCTGACGCACGCGCGCGCGTTCATCGGCAGGCAGCGACGCCAGCAGGCGACCGGTCAGGTTTCGCGGCAGGTGCTGAACGAGGTAAATCTGCTCGTCGATATCCAGGGTTTGCAGAGCGTCGAGAATATCCCGGTCGCTCATCTCGTCGATCAGGTCGTCCCAGACGTTTTCGGAGGCCTCAAGCAGCACCTGCCCGCGCTCGTGATCCTGCACCAGACGCCACAGGGCGTGGCGCTCTTCCGAGGGAAGCGCCTCAAGGGTATCCGCCAGATCCGGCGGGGGTAAATGAGCAACCAGCGCACCTACCTCAGCAATATCGTCGGCCAGGGTGCCGACATCATATTGCTCAGCCAGGGTGAGTTTGCCTAAAAGCGTAGAAGTGACCGCTTTATCGGTCGTGAGAAGCCAGATGAGTCGCGCGCGCTCCTGGTCACGCTGTCTGGCGCTGTTTTTCTTTAATACCGACATCAATCATAAATCCATTAAATGAGTTGGGGTTAAGCATAGCGCGGGGATATGTAAATAAGAATAAACAACGCGGCGGGATGGAGAAAAAAGCGGCATCGCGGCCACGATTTATCCCCTCTCCCAGTGGGAGAGGGCTAGGGTAAGGGCATCAGGCCGTGCGCGCTACCGCGTCACGCGATGCCGCATCGCGCTCTTCACCGGTCAGCTCGCTCAGCTTGCCGTCACGCATCTCCAGCAGACGGTCAGCATGAATGAAGTAGTGATCGTCGTGGCTGATGGCGAAAATGGTTTTGCCCATCTCCTGCATCAGCGGCAGCAGCACCTGATAAAACTCGCGGCGGAAATGCGGGTCCTGATCCGCAGCCCACTCGTCCAGCAGGATGATGTCACGCTCTTCCGCCAGCGCCAGCAGCAGCGCCACGCGCTTTTTCTGCCCTTTGGAAAGCTTCAGGTTGAGGATCTTCCCGTCCTGTAACTCCAGCTTGTGCGACATCTGCAGCTGCGCCAGCCATTTTTCCACCAGCGCAGGATTGGCCGGTTGCCCTTCCGGCCCCAGCAGCCGATCGAACAGCCAGACGTCGGTGAACACCGCCGAGAAAAGCTTGCGGTAATCCTCGGGCTTCTCCGCGCTCAGCGCCCTGCCATCCAGCAAAATCTCGCCCGACTGCGGCTGATAGAGTCCGGTCAGCAGCATCGCCAGCGTAGATTTACCGCTGCCGTTGCCGCCGATGAGGAACAGCAGTTCACCGCGGCGGAGCGTCAGGTTGACCGGCCCCACGGAGAAGGCGCTGTCCTGATAGCGAAACGTGACGTTACGCAGCTCCAGCGTCTGCCAGTTCGGGAAGGCCTGCGGACGCGGGAATTCGGCTTTAAACGGCGCGAGATCGAATTTTTTGAGCTTATTAAAGGCCACCTGCGCACTCAGCAGGGTGGGCAACGCACCGACCGCCGAGAGCAGCGGCGTGCGTAAAAACAGCAGCGTCAGCGAGTAGGTTGCCGCTACGTTAGTGTCCGCCCAGCCCAGGCCGTTCGCCATCCAGAATACCAGGCCAATGGCACCCAGCATCATGATGTTTGACCAGTTCACCGCGCTCAGGTGGAAGGTGTCGGCGCGAATAATATGATGACGGTATTCGCGCGCGTCCGGGATATAGAGATGATTAAAGATATGCTCGGCGCGTTCGCGGTTCAGGGTGAGCTCTTTGCGCCCTTCCAGCACCGTCTGGTAATCGTTGTAGAGCTTATCTTCGGTTTCGCGCAGCACCGCCATGTGTTTATAGACGCGCGACACCAGCATAAAGCCGCCCCAGATGGTAATGGCAATCCACAGGGCGGTCACCGCCAGCATTTTGCTGGAGAGCCAGGCGAGATAGGCAGCCGAGCCAAAGGTCAGAACGATCCCCTGCACCAGCTCCGGCAGCCGAACGAACGCGATGGTGATGGCGCGCACGTCGCTGGTCAGCCCCGCCAGCAGGGATGCGCTGCCGAGCTGCTCAACGCGCTCAACCTGAGTATCGAGGATCCGCTTGATAAACTCACTGCGCAAACGGAATACGAAATGGTGCCCGAGCGCGGTCAGCGCCAGCTGGGAACCGAGCGTAACCGCCATCAACAGGAGCAGCAGGCCGAGAAACTCCGGCAGAACGGAGAGCGAGGTATCGACCATTTCAATCAACCGCACGTTAATAAACGCGATCAGGCCAATACCCAGCGCGGCGCTGGCGAGGCTTAACGCCATTACTGCAATGAAGGGCCAGCGATACTGACGCCAGACGAGGAGAAGTAGTTGCATGCAGGCAATCCGGACAATAAAAATCAGCCAGCAGTGTAAACTGCCCTGCGTGTACATCAAGAATAATTCTTATTTTAGTTTACCGTGCCCCGCCTGACGGAAGGTCAGGTTATAACGGTACTCGCCCGTGAGCGGGTGAACCCCGGGTTTCAGCGGCTGAATGCCGTGATAATACAGCCGCGACTCCCTGCCCCACACCACCACATCGCCATGTTCCAGCATGATGCGCTTGAGCGGGTCGTTGCGGCGTAATCCCCCAAACTGGAAGACGGCATGCAAACCTAACGATACCGAGACGATAGGCGCGCGCAGATCGGGTTCATCCTTGTCCTGATGCAGCGAGAGCTTCGCGCCAACGGCGTAGCGGTTGATCAGGCAGGCATCCGGCCGGAAGTCAGGATACTGCGCTGCTACGGCGGCCTCGTGGCAGAGAGCCTGAAAAACCGCGGGCATCGGGGGCCACGGCTGGCCGGTAGCGGGATCGTTCGGGGCATACAGATAGCCCCGCTCGTTCGTCGCCCAGCCCAGTTCCCCGCAGTTGGCCATGGCTACTGACATGGTGTAGCCGCCCGGCGTCACCATATGGCGAAACGGCGAAACCGCCGTCACCTCGTCGATACCGGCCAGCAGCGCCGCCGCACGGGAGAGCGCAAAGCGGCGCAGGATCACAGCTCCCGGCGCAAGCGGCTCCTGCCAGGGTTCAGCATCCGCAAAAAGATCGAGCATTATCCCTCCTGGCGTTTCGCCTCTCGTTTCAGTAATAGCGCTTTTCGCGCCGTCCCCCAACGGTAACCCGACAGCGCGCCGTCGTTACGAACCACGCGATGACAGGGGATCACAATCGCCAGCGTGTTTGCCGCACAGGCTCCGGCAACGGCGCGTACCGCACTGGGCTGGCCAATCGCCTGCGCCACCTGCTGGTAACTTGCCGTTTCGCCGCAGGGAATGTTGCGAAGGGCCTGCCAGACGCGCTGCTGGAACGCGGTTCCGCGAATATCCAGCGGCAGCGCAAGCGGTACGTCGCGATTATCAATACTGGCAATCACCTGCTGGACCCGCTGCGCGAAATCCTCTTCCAGCGGCGCATGCGCTGCTTTTGGAAATTGCGCGGCAAGCTCTTCGGCTAATTCATCATCGCTGTCACCCAGCAGGATCGCGCAGATCCCCCGCTCGCTTTCTGCCACCAGACAGCGTCCTAACGAACAGTCGCTGATGGCATAACGCACTGCCGCATCCCCTTTGCGGTACTGCTTCGCCGTCATACCCAGCGCATCGTTGGCTTTACGATAATAGCTGCTGCTGTCGGGAAACCCAGCTGCCAGCACGGCGTCGGTAATTTTGTCTCCCTGTGCAAGCGCGGTGCGCAGGCGCTGGCCTCGCGCCGCCTGCTGCCAGGCTTTTGGCGTCATGCCGGTCACGGACTTAAACAGACGGTGGAAATGGAAAGGGCTCATGGCGACCTGCTGCGCCAGCCCCTCAAGGGTCAGCGTGGGATCCTGCTCCAGAAGACGGCAGGCGTGTTCCACTTTCGCCAGCTTCTGCTCCTGCGGATCGCGTTTGTCCGGCATGCAGCGCTTGCACGGGCGAAACCCTGCCTGTACGGCATGGTGGGCATCGGGATAAAAGCGGACGTTTTTACGCAGCGCGTGGCGGGCACGGCATGACGGACGGCAGAAAATTCCCGTCGTCTGCACGGCGAAGACAAACCGCTCGTCAGCGCGCGGATCGCGGGCCAGCACGGCCTGCCAGCGATCCTCATCGGTAATAAAGGTCGGGTTTCTCATTATCGGCTCCTCATGTAAGCATACATAGAGCGTGCCTGAGCGCCAGTGATAAAAAACCCGCAACCTTGCTTTTTAATTTTTGTCGTGCACCAGGAAACTCTTGAACTGCGGCGAGCTCCAGGTTTTGAACCCATCGCCCTCTTTGGTGATCATATAAACCGCCAGCCCTTCCTGACGAACCACCTCTTTGGCTTTTTCCGGGCCGAGAACCATTAATCCGGTATCCCAGGCATCCGCTTCCAGCGCGGTGGGGGCGATGACCGTCACCGAGACCAGGTTATGCGTGATGGGACGCCCGGTCTGCGGATCGATAACATGCGAAATACGCTTCCCGTCAAGCTCGTAATAGTTACGATAGCTTCCGGAAGTACTGATGCCGTGACCGTTGATATCCACTATCGCCTGCACGGCATTTTGCCGATCGGTCGGTTTTTGAATCGCTACGCGCCACGGCTTATCGCTGGCGTTCATCCCCCGGCTGACTAACGCGCCGCCCACGGAGACCAGATAACGGGAAATGCCTTCTTGGGCCATCAGCGCAGCAAGATGATCCGCCGCATAGCCTTCCCCAACCGTCGACAGATCGACAAACAGATCGGGGATATCTTTTTGCAGGTACTGTTGCCCGTACTGATTGATCACCGTCAGATGCTGCAGCCCTGTCCGGGCGCGGGCGTCATCAATGGCCGCCTGTTCAGGCGTGGTCATCGGCTGTTTGTTAGGGCCAAATCCCCAGAGGTTCACCAGAGGTCCGACGGTCACATCCATCGCCCCGTTGGTTTTGTAACCCACGCGTATGGATTCGGTCACGATATCGGCCATCGCTTCGCTCACCGGCCACAGGGAGGTACTGGTGGAGAGATTAAAGCGCATCAGCGCCGAATCATTTTTATAGGTTGAGAGCAGCTGATCGTCGGCATCCAGCTGAGACTGGATTTTGCCGCGAAGTTCATCTGTGCGCGTTTTATCGAGGTTCATCACGCTGACGCGCCAGAAGGTGCCCATCGTTTTGCCTTCGAGCACCGTCGCGGCGGGTGCGTCGGTTTTCGCCACGGGAGTGGGATCGTTACACGCGGTCAGGAAAAAAAGCATAGCCAGAAAGCTGGCGCGTAAAAAAGTCATGTCCATTCATTATTATCCTCATGCCAGGGCGGCAAGAGTACACCAAAACGGGTGAGTTGTGAGAATCCGGGAAGCACAAAAAAGGGGCCATCAGGCCCCTTACGTCACACGGTGAAGCGATTAGAACTGGTAAACCAGGCCCAGCGCGACGATATCGTCAGTACCGATACCCGCCTGACGGGTGAATTCATTTTCATCAACCAGGTTGATTTTGTAATCCACGTAGGTGGACATGTTTTTGTTGAAGTAGTAAGTCGCACCAACATCAACATATTTCAGCAGATCCTGATCGCCGTAACCTTCGATGTCTTTCCCTTTAGACTGCAGGTAAGCCACGGATGGACGCAGGCCGAAGTCGAACTGGTACTGAGCAACCACTTCGAAGTTCTGCGCTTTGTTAGCGAAGCCGTAAGCGGTAGTCGGGCTGCTGCCGTTAGAGGTACCGAAACGGGTTGCGTTGTAGGTCTGGGAGTACTGCGCTGCCAGATAGATGTTGTTGGCATCGTATTTCAGGCCGCCAGAATAGACTTCTGCGTTATCGCCATGACCGTAAACGCTTGCGCCGTTCTGATCGGCGGTACGTTTGGAGGAGGACATTGCGCCGCCCACGCTGAAACCTTCACCCAGGTTATAGGTCACGGATGCACCGTAGCCGTCGCCGTTCTGTTTCAGCAGGCTACGGCCACCTACGTTTTCACCGCTTACGCTGCCGTTTTTACCCTGATACTGCAGGGCAAAGTTCAGACCATCCACCAGACCGAAGAAGTCCTGGTTACGGTAGGTCGCTACGCCGTTAGCACGGGACTGCAGGAAGTTGTCTGCGCCGTAGGTATCGCCGCCAAATTCTGGCAGAACGTCAGTCCAGGAGGTTACGTCGTAGATTACGCCGTAGTTACGACCGTAATCGAAAGAACCCGCGTCACCGAATTTCAGACCCGCGAACGCCACACGCGTCCAGGCATCGTTTTCGCTTTCGGAGGTGTTGCCCTGGATCTGGTATTCCCACTGGCCGTAACCGGTCAGCTGATCGTTAACCTGAGTTTCGCCTTTGAAGCCAAGACGCATGTAGGTCTGGTCGCCGTCAGCACCCTTGTCGTCAGAGAAATAGTGCAGACCATCGACTTTGCCGTACAGATCTAATTTGTTGCCATCTTTGTTATAAATTTCGGCCGCATTTGCTGCGCCTGCCACCAGGAGTGCTGGTACCAGGAGGGACAGTACTTTAACTTTCATTTTATTAACCCTCTGTTATATGCCTTATAATTGCCACTGCTTACTGGTTAACCCTCATTAACCAGTCGGCAATTTCATTCTCCTCAAAATTACAGAATAATCCAATGCGAATATGATACGAAAACTTTGAAGATGTTTCATTTATCTATCAACATGTTTCAAAATGTAAATATCAAGGAACTTTTACAAAGCACAAATAGCTTAGAAAATTAGCACTTATAATCAAGCGAAAAAATCACCCCATAAACATCAGTAAGTTACAATAAAATCCGTTACAGCACTGAATGACAAAACAAGATCGCAGCTAATCTCTAAAATAACTCTCGCTATCATCATTAACTTTATTTATTACCGTCATTCAGTTTTGAATGTCTGTTTATCCCTAATTGAACCGGATGCTTCGCATTCGGTTTTTTTTTACCTTTCTTTACGTAACTTCTCTTTTTTTGTGCTACCGCACCGTAATTGTAACGACTATTAACTAAATTCTCTTCGGGTATTCTTCGAAGTCCATAAATTGGTACAAGACTTAATTTCTTGTTAATTCGTGCTATTTATTGACGGCGTGGGTCGATTATTTGTACGCGCATGGCGAGTTTGTACATGTTTTCTGCACTCCCTGCCGCCGATATTGTCCGGAGAAAAAGTCGCCTCTTCCCGGACAGTCGCGCTGGAAATTCAGTTATTACCCTTTATACTGCCCTATCGCCACAGAGCACGACCATAACGGGTTAAAGATATCAATGAGTCAGACTGAAACTACCGCCCCGAGCAAATTCTCCCTTCTCCCCGGGAGCATCACCCGTTTCTTTCTTCTTTTGATCGTTGTGCTGTTAGTCACCATGGGGGTGATGGTACAAAGCGCGGTTAACGCCTGGCTGAAGGATAAGAGCTATCAGGTCGTGGATATCACCCACGCCGTGCACAAGCGCATAGACACCTGGCGCTACGCCACCTGGCAGATTTACGACAATATCGCGGCTGCCCCGACCTCCTCGTCCGGAGATGGACTTCAGGAGACGCGGCTTAAGCAGGATGTCTATTATCTCGAAAAACCGCAGCGTAAGACCGAGGCCCTTATCTTTGGCTCTCACGACAGCGCGACGCTTGAGATGACGCAGCGTATTTCGACCTACCTGGATACCCTCTGGGGTGCCGAAACGGTGCAGTGGTCGATGTACTATCTGAACGGTCAGGATAACAGCATGATCCTGATCTCTACGCTGCCGTTAAAAGATCTCTCGTCCGGCTTTAAAGAAACAACCGTGGGCAGCATCGTCGATTCCCGCCGGGCAGAGATGCTGCAGCAGGCGAACGCCCTTGATGAACGTGAGAGCTTCTCTTCCCTGCGTCGTCTGGCCTGGCAAAACGGCCATTATTTTACCCTGCGCACCACGTTCAACCAGCCAGGGCATCTGGCGACGGTGGTGGCCTTCGATTTACCGATTAATGATTTAATTCCGCCGGATATGCCGCTCGACAGCTTCCGCCTGGAGCCAGACAGCAGCACCCAAAACATGCGTGCGGCGTCCGACAAAGAGGCCGCAGAGAGCGTATCGATCTCCTTTAACGGCTCGAAAATCGAAATTGCCTCATCGCTGAACTCGACCGACATGCGTCTGGTGTGGCAGGTGCCGTTTGGCACGCTGTTGCTCGACACCCTGCAAAATATTCTGCTGCCTCTGCTGCTGAATATCGGTCTGCTGGCGCTGGCCCTGTTTGGCTACAGCACCTTCCGTTTCCAGACGGGGCGTCAGAGCGACGCCTCTGCGGTTCCGGCCGGCACCAGCAATGAGCTGCGCGTATTACGTGCACTGAATGAAGAAATTGTTTCCGTGCTGCCGCTTGGGGTCTTAGTTCACGACCAGGAGGCGAATCGTACGGTGATGAGCAACAAAATTGCCGACCATCTGCTGCCGCATCTTAACCTGCAGAACATCACCACCATGGCGGATCAACACCAGGGGGTGATTCAGGCCACCATCAACAATGAACTGTACGAGATCCGTCAGTTCCGCAGCCAGGTGGCTCCCCGCACGCAAATCTTCATTATTCGCGACCAGGATCGCGAAGTGCTGGTCAATAAGAAGCTCAAGCAGGCGCAAAGGCTGTATGAGAAAAACCAGCAGGGGCGCGCCGCATTTATGCAGAACATTGGCGATGCCTTCAAGCAGCCGTTAAAAACGCTGGCGACCCAGGCGGCGGCGCTAAACACCTCTGAAAGCCACCAGCTTGCCTGCCAGGCCGATTCGCTGGTCAGAATGGTTGATGAGATCCAGCTGGCGAACATGCTGGAGAATGATTTCTGGAAGGGAACGCCAGCCCTCTTCTCCATTCAGGATTTGATCGATGAAGTGGTGCCGGAAGTGCTGCCCGTCATCAAGCGCAAAGGGCTGCAGCTGCTGATCAATAACAATCTCCCTGCGAATGACGAACGCCACGGCGATCGCGAAGCGCTGCGCCGCATTCTGCTGATGATTATTCAGTACGCCGTGACCACCACGCAGATCGGCAAGATCACCCTTGAAGTCAGCACCGAGGAGTCAGCAGAAGACCGTCTGACGTTCCGCATCCTGGACACCGGGGAAGGCGTCACAACGAGTGAAATTGATAATCTGCACTTCCCGTTCCTGAATGACACGCAGAGCGATCGCTACGGCAAGGCCAATGCCCTGACCTTCTGGCTGTGCGATCAGCTGGCGCGTAAGCTCGGCGGCCACCTGAATATCAAAGCCCGTGAATCCCTCGGCACCCGCTATTCTCTGCACGTGAAAATGGCGGCCAATCCGCAGGAAGAAGATGAGGAACGTCTGCTGGATGACGTCGTGGTGATGGTCGACGTGACCTCGAACGAGATCCGCAATATTGTCGTTCGTCAGTTAGAAAACTGGGGAGCGGCCTGCATCACGCCGGATGAAAGACTTGCAAGTCAAGAATTTGATCTGTTTTTAACTGATAATCCGTCTAATCTTACTGCCTCCGGCTTGCTTTTAAGCGATGATGAGTCAGGCGTGCGGAAAATCGGCCCTGGCCAGCTGCGCGTCAACTTTAATATAAGCAATGCGATGCAGGAAGCTGTACTACAACTAATAGAAGAGCAGCTGGCGCAGGAAGAGATAACGGAGTCACCGTTGGGCGGCAATGAAAATGCCGAGCTTCACGCCAGCGGATACTATTCACTCTTTGTTGATACAGTACCAGATGATGTTAAGCGGTTGTATACTGAGTCCGCTGCGAATGATTTTGCAGCGCTGGCACAGACAGCACACCGGCTTAAAGGGGTGTTTGCCATGCTTAATCTGGTTCCCGGCAAGCAGTTATGTGAAACGCTGGAACATCTAATTCGTGAGAAAGATGCCTCTGGCATTGAAAAATACATCAGCGACATTGACGCCTACGTCAAAAGCTTGCTGTAGCAAGGTAGCCTTATACATGAACAATATGAACGTAATTATTGCCGATGACCATCCGATTGTACTGTTCGGTATTCGCAAATCACTTGAACAGATCGAGTGGGTGAATGTAGTCGGTGAATTTGAAGACTCTACAGCACTGATCAATAACCTCCCAAAGCTTGATGCGCACGTGCTCATTACCGATCTCTCCATGCCTGGGGACAAATACGGTGATGGGATCACGCTCATCAAATACATTAAGCGTCACTTCCCGGATATCTCGATCATTGTTCTGACCATGAACAACAACCCGGCGATCCTGAGCGCGGTGTTGGATCTGGACATCGAAGGGATTGTGCTGAAACAGGGCGCCCCGACCGATCTGCCAAAAGCGCTCGCTGCGCTGCAGAAAGGCAAGAAGTTCACGCCTGAGAGCGTCTCTCGTCTGCTGGAAAAAATCAGCGCGGGTGGCTACGGTGACAAACGCCTGTCCCCGAAAGAGAGTGAAGTTCTGCGCCTGTTCGCAGAAGGTTTCCTGGTAACCGAGATTGCCAAGAAGCTGAACCGCAGCATTAAAACCATCAGCAGCCAGAAGAAATCAGCGATGATGAAGCTGGGCGTGGACAACGATATTGCTCTGCTGAACTATCTCTCCTCCGTTACGCTGAGCGCAACGGACAAGGATTGACCCGGACGGGTGTCTGGCCTGATGCCCTCACCCCGTCCCTCTCCCGCGGGGAGGGGGTGAAAAAACGAAAAGGCCCTTACGGGCCTTTTTTATATTCTGGTTTTTCTCACGCGATCCGCATAAATCGACAACGTCTGCTTCAGCACGTCCAGCGTCACCGGTTTCGACAGACAGCTGTCCATGCCTGACTCCAGACAACGCTGTTTCTCTTCCGCCAGCGCGTTCGCCGTTACGCCCACCACCGGCAGCGTCAGGCCCAGCTGTCGGATGCGCTGCGTCAGACGGTAGCCGTCCATGTTTGGCATGTTGACGTCGCTAAGCACGATATCAATATGATTTTTACTCAGCACATTCAGCGCATCCACGCCGTCATTGGCGGTTTTGCACTGGTAGCCCAGCGATCCAAGCTGGTCAGCCAGCAGGCGACGGTTAATCGGATGGTCATCCACCACCAGAATCATCATATCGTCATTCACCGACGCCAGAGACTCCGGTGACGGCAATCCGCCCGTGCCGTCGCGCTCTTCCAGCTCCACTTTGTAGATGCGCGCCAGCAGGCTCAACAGCTCGTGCGGCGTTGCAACACTGTGTACCCATTCCCCGGGCGCACGCTCGACAGGAATGCCGATGTGGCGACGGCAGAAGAGCACTGCCCCTCTCCCCTGCCACGGCTGCTCCGGCATCTCGTCGGCAATCAGCACATCGTCCACATCCGGTGTTTGACCTTCATAGAGACACACCCTCACGCCGCTGTGGGCAAGCAGCGCCGTCAGGTAGTCATTCAGCGAGGCGTTATGCACCGCCAGCCAGCAGCGCTTGTCGCTCAGACCGTCCAACGTCGCTTTTGCCGGATACTGCGCCGAATAGAGCGGAATACGGATGGTGAACTGGCTGCCCATGCCGGGCTCGGTATCCACAGAGATATCGCCGTCCATCATGCTGACGAGCTTC
This sequence comes from Enterobacter sp. A103, assembly GCF_034427535.1. Taxonomy (NCBI): domain Bacteria; kingdom Pseudomonadati; phylum Pseudomonadota; class Gammaproteobacteria; order Enterobacterales; family Enterobacteriaceae; genus Enterobacter; species Enterobacter sp. A103. The sequence continues at coordinate 293,580 of NZ_JAXQPQ010000004.1, read as the reverse complement.
TCACAAATCGCCAGCCCCAGTCCGGTGCCCTGGAAGTTACGCTGCACGCCGGTCCCGACCTGGAAGAACGGGTCGAACAGGCGGACCACTTCCTTCGCCGGGATGCCGACGCCCGTGTCGCGCACGCGAATGCTCAGGTAATCCCCCGCCCGGCAGACGTGCAACACGATACAGCCAACGTCGGTGAATTTGATGGCGTTGCTGAGCAGGTTAGAAATGACCTGCTGCAGGCGCATCGGATCGCCGTGCAGCGTCAGCGGCACGTCAGGTTCAATAAAGCAGTAGAGCCCCAGCTGTTTACGCACCACCAGCGGCAGATAGTTGGCGCTGATGTGGTTCATCACCTCGCGCGGCGAGAACTCCCGCGGTTCGATTTTCAGCTGCTCAGACTCAATTTTAGAGAAGTCGAGAATATCGCTGATGATTTTCAGCAGCAGGCTGGAGGAGTTGTTCATTGCCGTCACCAGCCTGTCGACCCCTTTCGGCAACTCTTTGGTCTGCAGCAGGTCGAGGTTACCGATGATCCCGTACAGCGGCGTTCGCAGCTCGTGGCTGACGGTGGCAAGGAACATGGATTTCGACTGGCTGGCCTGCTCCGCGGCCTGCGCCATCTCCTGCAACGACTCTTCCATCTTCACGCGCGCGGAGACATCCACCAGCACGCAAATCGCCACGTTTTCATTGCGATAGCGGGAATGCACAAAGCTGATCTGCAGGTTGGTGTGCGTGCTGGTGAGCACGTCGACAAAGTTAACCTGCTGACCGCAGATAATTTGCGTCAGCCTCTGGCGGTCCTCGTGCGTCAGCATGTTCAGGTAGTTATGCGCCAGCTCGTTACTCAGGATGTTGGTTCCGTCCTGGGTACGCAGAATGCAGATCCCCACCGGCGCCGACGCGACAATCTTCCGGTTAAACTGCTCGTGTTCCTCCAGCCGCTGGGCGTCGCTTTCGGCCGGAATAAAGATTTTCCGCTCATACATGCGCGCCAGGGTAAACAGCGCCCCGCCCGCGATCAGGTTCAGCAGAATCGCATTCATGATGAGAATACGTATCCGCTCAAGCACCATGTCCACCGGCAGCGAATAGACAATACTCAGCGACGAAGGCGGCAGGCTCTTCTTCAGCACCAGCTCGCGGAAGCCCGAGGTATAGCCAAACCACGACCGCTCCTGCATCCAGTGCGGTTCGACGTTTAACCGGTTATCCGGCCCGGCGAGTGAGATCAGCTGATGACCGTTTTCATCCAGAATGGTCACCCCCATAGGCAGGCTGCCCGGAGTGAAAAAGTTTTCCATGCGAATGGTCTGCTCAATCCCCAGCAGCGCCTGCAGGCGATTGCCCAGATACACCGGCGTCAGGGCGTAGAAATAGCCCACGCCCGGTCGCGGGCCCTGGCTAACCCAGAAGATGTTATTCCCGCGCTCGTCCTGCGGCGCATTGCGGTATTTCACAATACGTTCATGCAGGCTTTTCAGCGCATCGTCACGCTCAACGGGCACGTCGCGCAGGCCAAAGTCAGCCATGCAGAGATTTTCACTACCAATCAGGAATACGCGGTTCAGGTCATAGGCGGCGGAGAAATTGTCGCGCCAGTAGCGCATAAACCAGGCAAGGGATTCCAGCGACCCGCGCCAGGTATTGCTCATGGTGGAGCAATCGGAATCCGGGAACAGCGGCTGGAAGTCCGGGACTTCGGTTTTGTCGTTACGCCCGCGAAGCGCAAGAATGCCGTTTTCCGCCGTCAGACGATTTTCGGCAATATACTTCAGCTCCTTCATCACGTCAGACGTTCGCTGAATGTAGCGCTGGGCCTGGTCGGAGCTTAAGTTAAACTCCTGGCGGATCTCCGCTTCTTTCTGGTGTAGCGCGTTAACGATGTAAAACACCGAGAACAAGGCCACCAGCAGCCAAAGCAAGAGCGCCAGCGCCCGAAACAGATAGCGAGAAACTTTCAGCGTAGTACGAAAGGAGACGAGGTATTTCAAGGGGGCGAGGCTCCGCCGTCGGGGTCAAAAGAATGTGGTTAAGGTAGCGGTAAACGCGCCAGGTCGCAACGTTGACTTATCTGCTTGTGCAAAAGAAAAGGGCCGGAATCCGGCCCTTTTTTGCATCAGGAGACATTACTCGTCAGCGTCATCCGCTACGTCATCGTCGGTGTCGGCTTCCGGCGCGATATCATCATCGCCTTCCGCAACGCTACCGTCGATGGAATCGAGCTCTTCGTCATCCACCGGCTCAGCAACGCGCTGCAGACCCACCACGTTTTCATCTTCCGCTGTACGGATGAGGATCACGCCCTGGGTGTTACGCCCCACCACGCTGATCTCAGAGACGCGGGTACGCACCAGCGTACCGGCATCGGTGATCATCATGATCTGATCGGCATCGTCTACCTGCACCGCGCCCACAACGGAACCGTTGCGCTCGGTCACTTTGATAGAGATAACGCCCTGCGTGCCGCGAGACTTGGTTGGGTATTCCCCTTCCGCCGTACGTTTACCGTAACCATTCTGCGTCACGGTCAGGATAGCCCCTTCACCGCGCGGAATAATCAGAGAAACAACGCTGTCTTCGCCAGCCAGTTTGATACCACGAACGCCCGTAGCGGTACGACCCATTGCACGAACGGCGTTCTCTTTAAAGCGCACCACTTTACCGGCCGCAGAGAACAGCATCACCTCATCAGAACCGGAGGTCAGATCCACACCGATCAGCTCGTCGCCTTCGTTCAGGTTCACCGCGATGATCCCGGCGGAACGTGGGCGGCTGAACTCGGTCAGCGCGGTTTTCTTCACGGTACCGCTGGCGGTCGCCATAAAGACGTTCACACCCTCTTCGTACTCGCGTACCGGCAGGATGGCGGTGATACGTTCATTCGCTTCCAGCGGCAGCAGGTTAACGATTGGACGGCCACGCGCGCCACGGCTCGCTTCCGGCAGCTGATAGACTTTCATCCAGTACAGACGACCGCGGCTGGAGAAGCAGAGGATCGTGTCATGGGTGTTCGCCACCAGCAGGCGGTCAATAAAGTCTTCTTCTTTAATGCGTGCCGCAGATTTACCTTTACCGCCACGACGCTGTGCTTCGTAGTCGGTCAGCGGCTGATACTTCACATAGCCCTGGTGAGACAGGGTGACCACCACGTCTTCGCGGTTGATCAGATCTTCAATGTTGATATCAGAGCTGTTCGCGGTGATTTCGGTGCGGCGCGCATCGCCGAACTGATCGCGGACCAGCTCCAGCTCTTCACGGATCACTTCCATCAGACGCTCTGCGCTGCCCAGGATATGCAGCAGTTCAGCAATCTGTTCCAGCAGCTCTTTGTATTCGTCGAGCAGTTTCTCGTGCTCAAGGCCGGTCAGTTTCTGCAGACGCAGATCCAGAATCGCCTGAGCCTGCTGTTCAGTCAGGTAATACTGACCGTCACGCACGCCGAACTCAGGTTCCAGCCACTCAGGACGCGCTGCGTCATCGCCCGCACGTTCCAGCATCGCGGCGACGTTACCCAGATCCCACGGACGGGAAATCAGGGCGGCTTTCGCCTCCGCCGGGGTTGGCGCACGACGGATCAGTTCGATGATCGGGTCGATGTTGGCCAGCGCAACCGCCAGCGCTTCAAGGATGTGCGCACGGTCGCGCGCTTTGCGCAGTTCGAAGATGGTACGACGGGTCACCACTTCACGGCGGTGACGCACGAACGCGCTCAGTATCTCTTTCAGGTTCATGATCTTCGGCTGACCATGGTGCAGCGCAACCATGTTGATACCGAAGGAAACCTGAAGCTGAGTCTGGGAGTACAGGTTGTTCAGCACAACCTCACCCACCGCGTCGCGTTTGATCTCAATCACAATGCGCATACCGTCTTTGTCAGACTCGTCACGCAGCGCGCTGATGCCTTCAACGCGTTTTTCTTTTACCAGCTCGGCGATTTTTTCAATCAGACGCGCTTTGTTCACCTGATACGGGATCTCGTGAACAATGATGGTTTCACGGCCGGTTTTAGCGTCCGCTTCAACTTCGGCGCGGGCACGGATGTAAATCTTGCCGCGGCCGGTGCGGTACGCTTCTTCAATACCGCGACGACCGTTGATAATCGCCGCCGTTGGGAAGTCCGGACCCGGGATGTGTTCCATCAGCCCTTCAATGCTGATGTCTTCATCGTCGATATAGGCCAGGCAGCCGTTGATCACTTCGGTGATATTGTGCGGCGGAATGTTGGTTGCCATACCGACCGCGATACCGGACGAACCGTTAACCAGCAGGTTCGGGATCTTGGTTGGCATCACATCTGGGATGCGCTCGGTGCCGTCGTAGTTATCGACGAAATCAACGGTCTCTTTTTCCAGGTCGGCCATCAGCTCATGAGCGATTTTCGACATACGGATTTCCGTATAACGCATCGCCGCAGCGGAGTCGCCGTCGACTGAACCAAAGTTACCCTGACCATCTACCAGCATGTAACGCAAGGAGAATGGCTGCGCCATACGAACGATGGTGTCATACACGGCGGTATCACCATGCGGGTGATATTTACCGATGACGTCACCGACGACGCGGGCAGATTTTTTATAGGCTTTATTCCAGTCATTGCCCAATACGTTCATGGCGTATAGTACGCGACGGTGTACCGGCTTAAGGCCATCGCGGACGTCCGGCAGCGCACGGCCAACAATGACCGACATCGCATAGTCCAGATAGGAGCTCTTCAGCTCTTCCTCGATGTTAACCGGTGTAATTTCTCTCGCAAGGTCGCTCATCTAACCGCTATCCCTCTACTGTATCCCGGATTCAAAGGTCGCAAATTATAACACAGCCGAGGTGATTGAGGTAAACCTATACGCTTTATTCACGGGGATTGCCTGATATACTCCTTTGTCTTGCTAAATAAGGAGTAAAAGCGCCCATGAATGCCGAAAAATCCCCGGTGGTTCACAACGTTGACCACGAAGAGATTGCCAAATTTGAAGCGGTGGCGTCCCGCTGGTGGGATCTCGAAGGTGAGTTCAAACCGCTGCATCGCATTAACCCGCTGCGTCTGGGCTATATCGCGGAGCGTTCCGGCGGTCTGTTCGGTAAGAAAGTGCTCGACGTCGGCTGCGGCGGCGGCATCCTGGCTGAGAGCATGGCGCGCGAAGGGGCGAATGTTACGGGCCTGGATATGGGCTTTGAACCGCTGCAGGTTGCCCGCCTTCACGCGCTGGAGTCCGGCATACAGGTGGAATACGTGCAGGAAACCGTGGAAGAGCACGCGGCAAAACACGCCCATCAGTACGATGTAGTGACCTGCATGGAGATGCTGGAGCACGTTCCCGATCCGCAGTCGGTGGTGCACGCCTGTGCAAAACTGGTGAAACCGGGCGGCCAGGTCTTCTTCTCAACCATCAACCGTAACGGTAAAGCCTGGCTGATGGCCGTTGTCGGCGCGGAGTATGTGCTGCGCATGGTGCCGAAAGGGACGCACGACGTGAAGAAATTCATCAAGCCTGCGGAACTGTTAGGCTGGGTTGACCAGACGTGGCTCAAAGAGCAGCACATCACCGGCCTGCACTACAATCCGTTGACCGATAAATTCAAGCTCGCACCGGGCGTAGATGTTAACTATATGTTGCATACCACCGCCAAAAACGACTAACGTCATTCGTTATTCTTATAAAGATTGCGCGACATCATGTTGCGCAATTCTGACCTCTCGTTGAAGAAATCAGCACTCGATCAAATTTTGAATTTTTTTTCTTAATTATTGACATGTCTTCCAGGCCTTACGGTACGAGGACTTAGCCTTTTTTACCCTTTCACAACCTCAATTTAACGCCAAAATCAACCCTTGTGCTGAAAAGATTCGATACTAGAATACTCACCATATAGCGTTTTTCTTATCGCAAACCCCCTACATGTAGTATTTATCCACAGAGTTAGTCACAAGACGGATCTGTGGATAAGCGGGGGATATTTTTTATTTCACGGACAGGTAAAACCCACATGAATCAGAGTCTGCTGGTGACAAAGCGCGACGGTACTACCGAGCGTATCAATCTGGACAAAATCCATCGAGTTCTCGACTGGGCAGCAGAAGGACTGAACAACGTATCTATCTCCCAGGTTGAACTGCGTTCCCACATTCAGTTCTACGACGGCATCAAAACGTCTGATATCCACGAAACAATCATTAAAGCAGCGGCAGACCTCATTTCCCGCGAAGCACCGGATTATCAGTACCTCGCTGCACGTCTGGCGATTTTCCACCTGCGTAAAAAAGCCTACGGTCAGTTTGAGCCGCCGAAGCTTTACGATCACGTCGTGAAAATGGTTGAGCTGGGCAAATACGACACGCATCTGCTGGAAGACTATACGGAAGAAGAGTTCGAGCAGATGAACGGGTTTATCGATCACTGGCGCGACATGAACTTCTCCTACGCGGCGGTGAAGCAGCTCGAAGGCAAATACCTGGTTCAGAACCGTGTAACCGGTGAGATCTACGAAAGCGCCCAGTTCCTCTATATTCTGGTGGCCGCCTGCCTGTTCTCTAACTACCCGCGTGACACCCGTCTGGAATACGTAAAGCGTTTCTACGATGCGGTATCCACGTTCAAGATTTCTCTGCCGACGCCAATCATGTCTGGCGTGCGTACCCCAACCCGTCAGTTCAGCTCCTGCGTACTGATCGAGTGTGGTGACAGCCTGGATTCCATCAACGCCACCTCCAGCGCCATCGTGAAATACGTCTCCCAGCGTGCCGGTATCGGCATCAACGCCGGTCGCATCCGTGCGCTGGGCAGCCCGATTCGCGGCGGTGAAGCGTTCCACACCGGCTGTATCCCGTTCTATAAACACTTCCAGACGGCAGTAAAATCCTGCTCTCAGGGCGGCGTGCGCGGCGGTGCTGCGACCCTGTTCTACCCAATGTGGCACCTGGAAGTGGAAAGCCTGCTGGTTCTGAAAAACAACCGCGGCGTGGAAGGCAACCGCGTGCGTCACATGGACTACGGCGTGCAGATCAACAAGCTGATGTACACCCGTCTGCTGAAAGGCGAAGACATCACCCTGTTCAGCCCGTCAGACGTTCCGGGCCTGTATGATGCGTTCTTTGCCGATCAGGACGAGTTCGAGCGTCTGTACACCAAATACGAAAAAGACGACAGCATCCGCAAGCAGCGCGTGAAGGCGGTAGACCTGTTCTCCCTGATGATGCAGGAACGTGCCTCTACCGGCCGTATCTACATCCAGAACGTGGACCACTGCAACACCCACAGCCCGTTTGATCCAGTAGTTGCGCCAGTGCGCCAGTCTAACCTGTGCCTGGAGATCGCCCTGCCGACCAAACCGCTGGAAGACGTGAACGACGAAAACGGTGAAATCGCGCTGTGTACGCTTTCCGCGTTCAACCTGGGCGCAATTAAGAGCCTGGACGAGCTGGAAGAGCTGGCGGTGCTGGCGGTTCGCGCGCTCGACGCCCTGCTGGACTACCAGGATTACCCAATCCCGGCCGCTAAACGCGGTGCGATGGGCCGCCGTACCCTGGGTATCGGCGTGATCAACTTCGCCTACTGGCTGGCGAAAAACGGCAAGCGTTACTCCGACGGCAGCGCTAACAACCTGACGCACCAGACGTTCGAAGCGATTCAGTACTACCTGATGAAAGCCTCTAACGAGCTGGCGAAAGAGCAAGGCGCGTGCCCGTGGTTCAACGAAACCACCTACGCGAAAGGCATTCTGCCAATCGACACCTACAAGAAAGACCTGGATGCGATCGTCAGCGAGCCGCTGCACCTCGACTGGGAAGGCCTGCGCGAGTCCATCAAGACCCACGGCCTGCGTAACTCCACGCTCTCTGCCCTGATGCCGTCCGAGACCTCTTCGCAGATCTCTAACGCCACCAACGGTATTGAACCGCCGCGCGGCCACGTCAGCATCAAAGCGTCAAAAGACGGCGTGCTGCGTCAGGTGGTACCGGATTACGAAACGCTGGGTAATAACTACGAGCTGCTGTGGGAAATGCCGAACAACGACGGCTACCTGCAGCTGGTGGGTATCATGCAGAAGTTTATCGACCAGTCGATCTCTGCCAATACCAACTATGACCCGACGCGCTTCCCGTCCGGCAAGGTACCGATGCAGCAGCTGCTGAAAGACCTGCTCACCGCCTACAAATTTGGCGTGAAAACGCTGTACTATCACAACACCCGTGACGGTGCGGAAGACGCGCAGGACGACATGGTACCGTCAATTCAGGACGATGGCTGCGAAAGCGGCGCATGTAAGATCTAATGAAGGGCGGGGATATCCCCGCCTTTATTTCGTAAGACAGGACACACTCATGGCATATACCACCTTTTCACAGACGAAAAACGACCAGCTCAAAGAGCCGATGTTCTTCGGCCAGCCGGTCAACGTGGCACGCTACGATCAGCAAAAATATGACATCTTCGAAAAGCTGATTGAAAAGCAACTCTCCTTCTTCTGGCGCCCGGAAGAAGTGGACGTTTCCCGCGACCGTATTGATTACCAGTCGCTGCCGGATCACGAAAAACATATCTTCATCAGCAACCTGAAGTACCAGACGCTGCTGGACTCCATTCAGGGTCGTAGCCCGAACGTGGCGCTTCTGCCGCTGATCTCCATTCCTGAGCTGGAAACCTGGGTGGAAACCTGGGCGTTCTCCGAGACGATCCACTCTCGCTCTTACACCCACATCATCCGCAACATCGTGAACGATCCGGCGGTGGTGTTTGACGATATCGTCACCAACGAGCAGATCCAGAAGCGCGCGGAAGGCATTGCCCATTACTACGACGAGCTGATCGAGATGACCAGCTACTGGCATTTGCTGGGCGAAGGTACGCACAACGTGAACGGTAAAACCATCACCGTTAACCTGCGCGCGCTGAAAAAACAGCTGTACCTGTGCCTGATGAGCGTCAACGCGCTGGAAGCGATCCGCTTCTACGTGAGCTTCGCCTGCTCCTTCGCCTTTGCAGAGCGCAAGCTGATGGAAGGCAACGCCAAAATCATTCGTCTGATCGCCCGCGATGAAGCCCTGCACCTGACCGGTACCCAGCACATGCTGAACCTGCTGCGCAGCGGGACGGACGATCCGGAGATGGCGGAAATTGCCGAAGAGTGCAAGCAGGAGTGCTACGACCTGTTCGTGCTGGCGGCTCAGCAGGAGAAAGAGTGGGCAGACTACCTGTTCCGCGACGGCTCCATGATTGGCCTGAACAAAGACATTCTGTGCCAGTACGTTGAGTACATCACCAACATCCGCATGCAGGCTGTCGGTCTTGACCTGCCGTTCCAGACGCGCTCTAACCCGATTCCGTGGATCAACACCTGGCTGGTGTCCGATAACGTGCAGGTTGCGCCGCAGGAAGTGGAAGTCAGCTCTTATCTGGTCGGTCAGATTGATTCTGAAGTCAACACCGACGACCTGAGCAACTTCCAGCTCTGATGTCACGCGTCACGCTACGTCTTTCCGGCACTGAGGTACTGTGTCGGGAGGAGCACCCTTCTCTGCTGGTGGCGCTTGAGGCGCATCAGGTAGAAGTAGAGTACCAGTGTCGTTCCGGCTACTGCGGCTCCTGCCGCTGCCGTCTGGTCGCCGGCCAGGTGGACTGGCTGACCGAGCCGCTGGCCTTTATCAACGAAGGGGAAATTTTGCCCTGCTGCTGCCGGGCAAAAGGCGATATAGAGATCGAGATGTGATGTTGTCCGTATCCCCTCTCCCGGTGGGAGAGGGTTAGGGTGAGGGTATCAGGCCGCAGAGCCTGATTGTCGGGTGGCGGCTTCGCCTTACCCGACCTGCCAAACCTACTTCCGGTGAATGAATTCGACCGCTTTATCCGGGAAATCCGTAAACAGTCCGTCCACGCCCGCCTGGTTATACAACACCTCATAAAGCTGATTCACGTCCGTGGCATACGGCGGCAGCTGGTCTGCACGCACGGTATACGGATGCACCTGCATCCTGCTGGCGTGCGCCTCTTTCACCATCGCCGTCAGCTTCACGTGGCCCGGCGCTGAGCCTTCCGCCACCAGCATGTGGTAATCCGGCCCGATACCGTCAGCGTACTGCGCAATTTGCTTCATCGCGCCCGGCTTAAACATCCAGTCGTAGTTATAGTTCACCCACTTGCCGTCCGGCTGCTTCTCCTGGGTTTCATTCCAGTCGGTATAGGCAATCAGCTGAACCAGATTGAGGTTCATCCCCATCTTCGGCTCCAGCTCGGTTTTGATGCGCTTCAGCTCGGCGGCGTCAAAACACTGCAGGTAGACTTTGTCCTTCTTGCTGGTGTAGCCGTACTGTTTCAGCACCTCCAGCGTCTTCGCGGCAATGTCTTTGCCTTCCTGATGGTGGAACCACGGCGCTTTGATCTCCGGGTAGATGCCGATATTTTTACCGGTTGAGTGGTTCAGCCCCTGAACAAACTCAATCTCTTCCTGGAAGGTATGGATCCGGAAGTCAGACTTGCCCATCGGGAAACGTCCCGGATAGACCTGCACCTTCTTGCCGTTTTCAATCTCAAAGCCTTCGGTAAACTTCAGGGAACGGATCTCCGCCAGGGTGAAATCAATGGCGTAGTAGCGGCCATCTTTGCGCGCGCGGTCCGGGAAACGCTCCGCCACGTCCGTCACGCGGTCCAGATAGTGGTCATGCAGGACGACCAGCTGGTCGTCCTTCGTCATCACCAGATCCTGTTCCAGGTAATCCGCGCCCTGGGCATAGGCCATCGCCTTCGCCGGGAGCGTATGCTCCGGCAGATAGCCGCTGGCGCCGCGGTGGGCAATAACGATTTTATCCGCCGCCAGCGCGGAGCCTGTCATCAGGCCCGCCAGCAGCAGGCCGGTTGTTACGTAAGATAATTTCATCGCAATGCTCCTTATTGACGACGCGCCAGCACTTCCGCGTGGTGACGTTTCTCACCGATCATGACCACAATGAGCAGCAATACCGCCAGCACGCTGCCGCCGATCATCACCATAAAGCCGCCGTCCCAGCCGAAGAAGTCAACGGTGTAGCCCACGATGGCGCTCGCCGCGACCGAACCGCCCAGGTAACCGAACAGACCGGTAAAGCCTGCCGCCGTGCCTGCCGCTTTTTTCGGTGCCAGCTCCAGCGCGTGCAGACCGATCAGCATCACCGGACCGTAAATCAGGAAGCCGATGACGATCATGCAGGCCATGTCTACTGATGGGTTGCCCGGCGGGTTGAGCCAGTAAACGACGGTCGCGATGGTGACCAGGGTCATAAAGAACACGCCCGTCGCGCCGCGGTTGCCTTTAAACACCTTGTCCGACATCCAGCCGCAAAGCAGCGTGCCCGGGATCCCGGCATATTCATACAGGAAATAGGCCCAGGAGGACTTATCCAGCGCGAAGTGCTTCACCTCTTTCAGGTAGGTCGGGGACCAGTCCAGAATGCCGTAGCGCAGCAGATAAACGAACACGTTCGCCACCGCGATGTACCACAGCAGCTTGTTCGGCAGGACGTACTTCATGAAGATCTGTTTTGCGGTCAGCTCTTCTTCGTGCTCCTTGCTGTAATCATCCGGATAGTCGTTTTTGTACTCTTCAATCGGCGGCAGGCCGCAGGATTGCGGCGTATCGCGCATCAGCGCGAAGGCGATAATCGCCACGACGATGGCGCCAAAGGCAGGCATATAGAGCGCAGCGTGCCAGTCGTTGAACCAGGCCATCCCCAGCAGGAACAGCAGCGGCGGGATACCGCCACCGACGTTATGCGCGCAGTTCCACACCGACACGATGCCGCCGCGTTCCTTCTGCGACCACCAGTGCACCATGGTACGTCCGCACGGCGGCCACCCCATCCCCTGGAACCAGCCGCAGAGGAACAGCAGCACGAACATGACGGCGATGCTGGAGGTTGCCCACGGCACAAAGCCCATGAACAGCATGACCGCAGCCGCCAGGATCAGGCCGGCGGGCAGGAACACGCGCGGATTCGAGCGATCCGATACCGACCCCATGATGAATTTGGAAAAACCGTAGGCGATTGAGATCCCCGACAGCGCGAACCCCAGATCGCCGCGGGAGAAGCCCTGCTCCACCAGATACGGCATCGCGAGCGCGAAGTTTTTACGTACAAGGTAGTACGCCGCGTACCCGAAGAAGATCCCCAGGAAAATTTGCCAGCGCAGACGGCGGTATAGCGGATCAATTTCTGCCTCTGGCAGACGCGCCCTGTGCGGCGCAGGTTTGAAGATACTGAGCATAACAGCCTCCGTGGCCTTGAATTGAATGGGCAGGTGGCTCGCACCTGAATTCCAGAGGCGGGGATGTTAAGAAATCACGGTGATTGTTACTGTGAATCAACGCACAGATTGTTACAGAAATATGACAGAATGCGCAAAAAAGCGCATGGAATCACGTTCCACTTTCGAATTTCGCGCGTTTATGTTCGAAATCAAACAAACCACATTATTGATATGGCTAAATGATAAAAAACGAACATAGAGGGTAAACAATGACCATTCACGATCCTCGCTACAGCGATGTGATAATCATTGGCGGTGGCGCAACCGGCGCCGGGATCGCACGCGACTGCGCCCTTCGCGGCTTAAGCGTTACGCTGCTAGAGCGCCACGACATCGCAACGGGCGCAACCGGGCGTAACCATGGCCTGCTGCACAGCGGCGCGCGGTATGCGGTTACTGACGGTGAATCCGCACGCGAATGTATTGCTGAAAACCAGATCCTCAAGCGTATCGCCCGCCACTGCATTGAGCCGACCGACGGCCTCTTTATTACTCTTCCCGAAGATGACCTCGCCTTTCAGGACACCTTTATTACCGCCTGCACTGCGGCGGGCATTCAGGCTGAGGCCATGGACCCGGCGCTGGCGCGGCGGCTGGAACCGTCGGTTAACCCGGCGCTTATCGGCGCGGTGAAAGTGCCTGACGGCACCGTTGACCCCTTCCGCCTGACCGCCGCCAATATGCTGGACGCCCGCGAGCATGGCGCGAACATTCTGACCGGGCACGAAGTGACCGGGCTTATCCGGGAAGGTCATCGCATCTGCGGCGTGCGGATCCTTGATACGCAGTACAACGAACACAGCGAGCTGTATGCCGCCGTGGTGGTCAACGCGGCGGGGATCTGGGGGCAGCGCATCGCGGAATACGCGGACCTGTCGGTACGCATGTTCCCGGCAAAAGGCTCGCTGCTGATCCTCGACCACCGCATCAATAACCACGTGATCAACCGCTGCCGCAAACCGTCCGACGCCGATATCCTCGTCCCGGGCGACACCATTTCGTTAATCGGTACCACCTCAACCCACGTCGACTACAGCGAGATTGACTACAACCGCGTGACCGCCGAAGAGGTCGACATCCTGCTGCGCGAAGGGGAAAAACTGGCCCCGGTGATGGCGCAGACGCGTATTCTGCGCGCCTACGCGGGCGTGCGTCCGCTGGTTGCCAGCGACAACGACCCGAGCGGACGTAACGTCAGCCGGGGCATCGTGCTGCTCGATCACGCCGAACGCGACGGCATGGACGGGTTTATCACCATCACCGGCGGCAAGCTGATGACCTACCGCCTGATGGCCGAGTGGGCGACCGATGCCGTCTGCCGCAAGCTGGGCAATACCGAACGGTGCGTGACGGCAGAACACCCCCTGCCCGGCTCGCGTCAGTCCACCGAAAAAACGCTGCAAAAAATCATCTCCCTGCCCGCGCCGCTGCGCGGATCCGCGATTTACCGCCACGGCGACAGAACGCCGCAGTGGCTCGGTGAAGGACGCCTGAGCCGCAGCCTGGTATGCGAGTGCGAAGCCGTCACCGCCGGTGAGGTGCAGTATGCGGTGGAGAGCCTGACGGTCACAAGCCTGCTCGATCTTCGTCGCCGCACCCGCGTGGGAATGGGGACCTGTCAGGGCGAGCTGTGCGCCTGTCGTGCCGCCGGGCTGCTGCAGCGTTTTCATACCACCACCGCCACCCAGTCGCTCGATCAGCTCAGCGCGTTTTTAAACGAGCGCTGGAAAGGCATTCAGCCTGTCGCCTGGGGCGATGCCCTGCGCGAAAGCGAATTTACCCGCTGGGTCTACCAGGGGCTTTGCGGTCTTGAGAAGGAGCAACGCGATGAAATTTGATACCGTAATCGTCGGCGGCGGGCTGGCAGGCCTGCTCTGCGGCATCAAGCTCACGAAGCAGGGGCTGCGCTGCGCCATTATCACCCGGGGCCAGAGCGCCCTGCACTTCTCGTCGGGCTCGCTGGATCTGGTGGACGAAGCGTACCGCGATAAGCTGCCGCCGGAGCACCCGTATCACCTGATTGGCGCCCAGCATATTGACCGCTTTGCGCTGGAAACCGAAGCGCTGCTGGCAGACTGCGGCGCGCGTCTGAAGGGAAGCGCCCGGCTCAATCACCAGCGCGTCACGCCGCTCGGCACCCTGCGCTCTGCCTGGCTCAGCCCGGAAGAAGTGCCCGTTGCTCCCTTCAACGCCGCGCGCGTGCGGGTCGTGGGCATTAGCGGCTTTCTGGATTTTCAGCCCCATCTCGCGGCGGCGTCGCTCTGTCGCCAGGGCGTCAATGCCGAAACGGCAGAGATAGAGCTGCCTGAGCTTGATGTCCTGCGCGACAACCCGAGCGAATTTCGCGCGGTGAATATCGCCCGTTTTCTGGATAACGAGGACAAATGGCCGCTGCTGTATGACGCACTCAGACCGCTCAGCGACAGCTGTGACGCCCTGCTGATGCCCGCCTGCTTTGGTTTACGCGACAACCGGCTCTGGCGCTGGCTCTCGGATCGTCTGCCCTGCTCGCTTGGCCTGCTGCCAACCCTGCCCCCTTCCGTCCCCGGCATTCGCCTGCATACCCAGCTCCAGCGCCAGTTTGTCGCGCAGGGCGGCGTGTGGATGGCGGGTGATGAGGTGAAAAAAATCACCCTGACCGACGGCGCGGTGAGCGAAATCTGGACGCGCAACCACGACGATATTCCGCTTCGCGCGCGCTTTACGGTGCTGGCAAGCGGCAGCTTCTTCAGCAACGGGCTGCTGAGCAGCCGGGAGGGCATCCGGGAAGCCATTATGGGGCTGGATGTTCGCCAGCGTGCCTCCCGCGCGGACTGGTATCAAAGTGATTTCTTCTCGCCGCAGCCCTGGCAGCAGTTCGGCGTGATTGTCGATAACCAGCTACATCCGCAACTTTCAGGTAAGCCCGTCAGTAATCTTTTTGCCATCGGCTCGCTGCTGGGCGGGTACGATCCGATTGCCCAGGGATGCGGTGGCGGGGTCTGCGCCGTCACGGCGCTGTATGTGGCAGAGCAGATTAGCCAGCGCACGGAGGCTGAACAATGAACGACACCCGTTTTGAAAGCTGCATTAAATGCACGGTGTGTACCACCGTCTGCCCGGTGAGCGGCGTGAACCCACGCTATCCCGGACCAAAGCAGGCCGGGCCGGACGGCGAGCGTCTGCGGCTGAAGGACGGCAAGCTGTACGACGAGGCGCTGAAATACTGCATTAACTGCAAACGCTGCGAAGTCGCCTGCCCGTCGGATGTGAAAATCGGCGATATCATCCAGCGCGCCCGGGCGCGCTACAGCACGCAAAAGCCGACGCTGCGGGACGCTATTCTGAGCCATACCGATCTGATGGGCAGCGTCTCGACGCCGTTTGCCCCGCTGGTGAATGCCGCGACCTCCCTCAAACCGGTGCGTCAGCTGCTGGATGCCACGCTGAAGATAGACCATCACCGCAGCCTGCCGAAATATTCTCACGGCACCTTCCGCCGCTGGTACAAATCCGTCGCGGCGGAGCAGGCGCAGTACGCCGACCAGGTGGCTTTTTTCCACGGCTGCTATGTGAACTACAACCACCCGCAGCTGGGCAAAGATCTGCTGAAGGTGCTTAACGCCATGGGAACGGGCGTTCAGCTGCTGAACAAAGAGAAGTGCTGCGGCGTACCGCTGATCGCCAACGGGTTTACCGATAAAGCGCGCAGGCAGGCTCAGAGCAATGTCACGTCACTGCGCGAAGCGATTGTCGATAAAGGTATTCCGGTGCTGGCGACCTCGTCCACCTGTACCTTCACCCTGCGCGATGAGTACCCGCATCTGCTGGACGTGGATAATACCGGCCTGCGCGAGCACATCGAGCTGGCGACACGCTTCCTGTGGCGCAAGCTCGATAGCGGGCAGACGTTGCCGCTGGGGAAATTGCCCCTGAAAGTGGTGTATCACACGCCGTGTCATATGGAGAAAATGGGCTGGTCGCTCTATACGCTTGAGCTGCTGCGGTTAATTCCGGACCTGGAGCTGACGGTGCTGGATTCGCGCTGCTGCGGGATTGCGGGAACCTACGGCTTTAAGCGTGAAAACTACGAAACGTCACAGGCGATTGGCGCCCCGCTGTTCCGCCAGATTGAAAAGAGCGGCGCGGATATCGTGGTAACGGACTGCGAAACCTGCAAGTGGCAGATTGAGATGTCCACCAGCAAGCGCTGCGAACATCCAATCACCCTGCTGGCGAAGGCGCTGGGCTAAACAGTGCCGGGGCGAAAGGCCCCGGCACAGGTTTTACTCGATGAACAGCGACTCGACAACGTTAATCCAGCCGTGCTCGCTGGCAACCTCTTTGCCATTCAGCCAGCGGCGCAGCATGTTCAGCGCCATCATGGCGCAAACCTCCTGACGCACCGCCAGGCTGTGGCGGGTAATGCTCATTTTTACCCGCAGGGCCCAGGTGCCTTCCGGCGTCGCCAGCGCGAAGTTAAGGTGTTCCTCGTCCAGCCCCCCGACAAACAGCGCCAGACCGGCAAAATGCTTCACCCTTCTCTCGGAAGCCCAGCGGGCGGTTTGCGCCAGGGTCTCCTGCTGGAACGGCACCACTTCGCTGGCCAGCAGCGGCGCGTTGACGCGCGACAGCTGCAGCGCCAGCAGGCCACCGGTGAACTGCTCGCTTAAGGTCACGCTCAGCTGACGCGACTGCAGATGCGTCGCAATCTGCGCGGGCAGCCCTTCCGTCCCTTCAAAGATCAGGCTTTCGCCCGCCACGCGCTGCACCTCGGGCCACAGGGCCAGCATCGCCTCTTTCTGTTCGGCCGGACCTGTCAGCTTGAGCTCAATGATCGGCATGGAGGAGCGGTAGCCCATGGAGACGCCCGGCGGCAGCGGGAGAGGATCAAGGCTCTGGGCCAGATCGCTTTCCGAGCGGCCAAAGGTGGTCAGACGCAGACACAGCGGCGGTTCAGGCAGGGTAAAACGATCGCGAAGGCGCGGCAGGATCTGCTGCTCGACCATCACTTTAAATTCTGAGGGCACGCCCGGCGTGAAGAACATCAGGCAGCGGTTCAGCTGCATGGCAAACCCGCACGCGGTACCCACCGGGTTATCGACCAGCTCGGCGCTGGCGGGAATTTCAGCCTGTTTGCGGTTGCTGGGGGCCATGACGCGGCCACGTTCGGAGAAAAAGCGCTCCATCTGCGAAAGCCACGCCTCATGCAGCACCAGCCCTTCGCCTTTTGCGGTCGCGGCGGCCAGCGCGCTGAGATCGTCACCGGTGGGGCCGAGTCCGCCATTCACAATCAGCACGTCGCAGTGTTCGCTGCGCTCGCGCAGAATAGCGACCAGCGACTCAAGATTGTCGCCCACCGTATTGCGGCGCGTTAACGGTAATCCTTGCTCAAAGAAAAGATCGGCAAGCCAGGCAGCATTGGTATCAATAATTTGTCCATGCAGCACTTCGTCGCCGGTGGATAACATCTCCACGTTAATCATTATGTTCTCCCGCTTATTTGGTCAAAACACTATAGCGCAAACGCGGGGTGGAGAAGAGAGAAACAGGCGCGACAGAACGCCGCGCCGGAGTGATTAGAAGCCTGCGCTGACGCCCACGTACGGGCCGTCGGCCAGCGCGTTGTCGCGGTTGCCGTCTTTGCCGGCCAGGTTCAGATAGCGATAGCCCGCTTCGATGGTAATCGGACGCATGATGGTCCAGCGCGCGCCGGCGTTGGCCTCTTCATAGCTTTCGATACCGCTTGAGAGGGAGTCCGGCGAATAGTAGTACTCACCAAACAGGCCGAAGCTGTCGCCAATTTTCCACTGCAGGCCGCCGCCCACTGCCGCCGCGTACCCTTCGTCACCGTCATTTGGGTTGGTGTAGATACCTTTACCGCCGACGGTGGCCAGGAACGGGCCAAGAGGAACGTTCAGACCCAGGCCGAGGCTCGCCGCGTCGCCGTCGTCATCGTTATGCGTCCAGCCGCCGGTCATCGCCAGGCCGGAAGTCTCGGTACCCATGCCAAAGCCCAGGTGGGTATAATCCTGACCCGCCGATCCGTTAATGCTGATGGCGTTAGCCGCCGCAGATACAACCATCAGGCCGAAGCCCACGAATGCCACTTTTTTCATTGTCGTGATCCCGCACAATTATTATAAAGAAGTCCCAAAACCGCGAGATTTTAACCGGAGTCTCCCGGGGATCAAGCACTCTGCGTGCGGCAGGTCAGTAGATTGTAATTATTTGAAACGGCTATTATCCCTTCAGCGAGGCGTTCACCCACTGCTGCAACGCGCGGCGCGAGACTTTAATGCCGCCATTTTTGAGTTCGGTCGGCAACAGCAGCCAGCGGACGGGTTGCTCAAAACGCGCCACTTTATCCTTCACCCAGTCAGGCAAACAGGTGATATCCGTTCCCGGCTCGCACTCCACCACCGCCACCGGACGCTGTCCAAACTCGGCGTCGTCCAGCGGGACGATAAACACCTGGTTAATCTGCGGATGGCGGGCGATAACGCGCTCAAGGCTTTCCGGCTGGATCCCTTCTCCGCCGCTAAAAAAGAGGTTGTCCATGCGGCCCAGGATCGTCAGGCGGCCGTCATGCCATTCACCGCGATCGCGGGTAGCGAACCATCCCTGCGCGTTGGTCAGCGGAACCAATTCGCCGTTCCGCCAGTAACCTGAGGCCATACTCTCTGCCCGGATCCAGACTTCACCGTCAACCACCTGCACCTCTCTGCCCGGCAGCGCATAGCCTACGTCCGGCTCGCCGTCCGCCGCTTTCGCGCAGACGGTAGAGGCAAACTCGGTCAGGCCGTAGCCGCAGAAGGTGCGAATCCCCTGCTCGCGCGCCTGCTGCGTCAATTCAACAGGGATGGCGGCTCCGCCCAGCAGCACCGCTTTCAGTGCAACAGGCTGGTGGGTGTTAAGCAGACGCCAGAGCTGGGTCGGCACCAGCGAAGCGTGCGTACAGCCGCGCAAAGCCTGCGCCAGCGGCTGTTTCTCGCGCACGGTTAACCGCGCGCCGGCCTGCAGCCAGCGCCATAAAATCCCCTGGCCGGAAACGTGAAACAGCGGCAGCGAAAGCAGCCAGTCGTCGTCTTCGCCGTAGGGCATCAGCGCCAGCACGCCGCGCGCGCTGGCGAGATGGGCGTCGCAGGTATGCACCGCTGCTTTCGGTAGCCCGGTAGAGCCGGAGGTCAGCGTCATCGACGCCAGCCGCGCCGGCTGCCACGCAACGCGATATTCCCCCGCGCGCTCGCGCATGCTCAGGGCTGGAAGACCGTCGCAGGTACCGTCCAGCACCAGCGCAAAGCGCAGCGTCATCTGCGGGAGCAACACGTCCAGCAGCGGGCGAGGCAGCTGCGGATTAACGGGAAGAATACGCGCCCCGCACTGGAGCAACGCCAGCCACGCCAGCAGGGTTCGCGGATGATTATGGGCCAGCAGCAGCACACCGTTGCCCTCCTCCACGCCCTGCAGGTGAAACTCTGCCGCAAGGCGGTCGACGCGGGCGCACAGCTGTTGCCAGCTGAGCACCTCGTCGTTCAGCCTCAGGGCCGGTTTATCAGCAAACTGCGCGCGCCAGTGCCGCCATGGCCAGTCGGTAAAACTCATAACAACGGCTCCAGCGCCGCGACGTTGAGGCACGGCAGCGCGCTGTCCGGCCACCTGCGGATAAGCTGAGCCTGCATCAGGTTCAGCGTGTCGAGGCCAGGGATCGTATCCGGCGTTAGCCAGGCGGCAATGCGCGCCAGCTGGGTCAGCCCAAGGCTGGACTCAATCGACGAGCTGATGACCGCCGTCAGCCCTGAGGCATGCGCTGCCGCGACCTGCTCTCGCACCTTCGCCAGGCTGCCGGTCAGCGTTGGTTTAATCACTACCGCGCTGACGCCGGGCTCGGCGACAAATTCAAAATCGTCCTCGCGCAGGCTTTCATCCCAGGCGATGGCAATCCCCGTTTCGCGGGCGAACGCGCGCGAATCGTCGCGGGTTTTGCACGGTTCTTCGAGGAAGGCAATGCGGCTGCGGTACGCCGGGTTGACGTACTTTGCAAACTGCTGCGCCTTGAGCGGCGTCCAGGCGCGGTTAGCGTCAAGACGCAGATGAAGGTCGGGGATCGCCTCCAGCAGCAGGTTGGCGACCATGCCGTCGCGCACCGCTTCGTAAAGACCGACTTTAATTTTCGCTACTTTCTCGCCCGGCATGGCGGTGAGCAGCGCGAACAGCTCGTCAGGGTCGCCCGTACAGAGCGGTGCCGCACGGTAGTTAGCCTCTTCAGGCAGGCTGCCGTCCAGCTCCGCCAGCGCGCAGCTGATGCCAAAAGCCGCGGAAGGCACGTCCGGCAGCGCCGGATCCGCGCCCTCACGCCACGCGTCTGCCCACGCCAGCAATACAGACTGCGCGTCATCCAGCGACTCCAGGCTAAAGCCCGGCAGCGGCGAAATCTCGCCCCAGCCTTCCCGCTCGTCCTGCTGCAGATGCACGAAGAAGCCGTCACGGGTTTTTAACCGCCGTTCACGCAGCACCACGCCCGCGTCCATCGGTATCTGCCAGCGGTAAACCTGCGCGCGACGCATTACGGGTTCCGTTTGTATTTGCTGAAGTCCGGCTGGCGTTTTTCGTTAAACGCGTTGCGCCCTTCCTGACCCTCTTCGGTCATGTAGAACAGCATGGTGGCGTTGCCCGCCAGCTCCTGCAGACCCGCCTGACCGTCGCAGTCGGCGTTGAGAGCGGCCTTCAGGCAGCGCAGCGCCATCGGGCTGTTTTGCAGCATTTCGCGACACCAGCGAACGGTCTCTTTTTCGAGATCGGCAATCGGTACCACGGTATTCACCAGGCCCATATCCAGCGCTTCCTGGGCGTTGTACTGACGGCACAGGAACCAGATTTCGCGGGCTTTTTTCTGCCCGACGATGCGCGCCATGTACGAGGCGCCCCAGCCGCCGTCGAAGGATCCCACTTTCGGACCGGTCTGGCCGAAGATGGCATTTTCTGCGGCGATGGTCAGATCGCACATCATGTGCAGCACGTGACCGCCACCGATGGAGTAGCCCGCTACCATCGCCACTACCGGTTTCGGACAAGTGCGGATCTGACGCTGGAAATCGAGGACGTTCAGGTGGTGGGTACCCGCATCGTCCTGGTATCCGCCGTAGTCGCCGCGCACTTTCTGATCGCCGCCGGAGCAGAACGCTTTATCGCCTTCGCCGGTCAGGACAATCACGCCGATGTTATCGTCGTAGCGCGCATCCGCCAGAGCCTGAATCATCTCTTTCACGGTCAGCGGACGGAAGGCGTTACGCACCTGCGGGCGGTTGATGGTGATTTTGGCAATGCCGTCGGTGGATTTGTGGTAGCGAATGTCGGTGTAGCCTTCGGAGCAGTCCTGCCATTCAACCGGGGCGTAAAGCATGTTTTCATCAGGATAGATCATAGAGTGTCCTTTATTCGATAACGCAGTATCTGAGCCAGACTCGCGATAACCGCATCGGGGTTTTCCCGGTGGGCGTTGTGTCCGGCGTCTGGAATGGCATGGCGAACGGCGTTCACTTCCGCGGCAAGGGCCGCGAACTTCTCATCCCGTTCGCCATAGAGATAGTCAAAAGAGAAATCGCGTGCGCTAAGCGCGGCACGCAAATCAGGCTGCACGGCCAGCGAGGTCGTCTCAAGCATCATCGCCAGCGTCGCGGCGTTGTTCTGGCTGCGCAGGGTAATAAGCGCATCGCGCTGGGCGTCCGTGAGGGAGGCGAACACGGGCTGTTGGTACCAGTCAGCGAACACCTTCTCCAGCGGTTCGGTGCGAAAACGCGTTGCCCAGCGGCGGTCGGACGCCAGCCGCGCACTTCGCGCATCGGCATCCTGCAGGCCCGGGTGTCCACCTTCAACAATCACCCCGAGCAGCCCCTTCGGCTGCTGGCAGGCATGAAACATCGCAATGCGGCCGCCGAGGGAGTACCCGATGAGCCAGAATTTAAGTATGTTGTAACTAAGAAGGGTTCGGGTGAGCAACGTGCTCATCTCGTCAAACCCCATCACGCCCAGATTCCGGGATCCGCCGTGCCCCGGCAGATCCAGATACAGCCGGGGATAATCGCTGAGCCCTGTACCGACCCTCTGCCACTCGCGGCGGTCGCCGGAAAAACCGTGCAAAAAGACCAGCCAGGGATAGTCCGGTTTGCCAGCCTGCTGCATGCCAGAGAGGATCACAGCTGGCTCACCTGCGCCAGCAGGCTTTGCAGGGCCTGCGCACCGTCAGCCTCGTTCACCACCAGCTCAATCAGCGTCGCGCCCGGCTGTTTCCAGGCGCTGCTTAACGCCGCGTCCAGCTGTTCCCAGCTTTCCGGGCGATGGTATTTCAGGCTAAACATCGCCGCGGCGTGTTCGAACTGCACGTTCTGCGGCATCAGATAGAAGCGCTCGCGCTCGCTCTGCGGCGTTGGCAACAGGGAGAAAATCTGCCCGCCGTTGTTGTTGACCACAATCAGCACAAACGGGGCAGACGCCTGACGCAGCAGCGCCAGCGCGTTAAGATCGTAGAGCGCGGAGAGATCGCCCACGATCGCCAGCGTCGATTTCGCGCTGGCGCGCTGCACGCCCGCCGCCGTAGAGATCAGCCCGTCGATGCCGCTGGCACCGCGGTTGCTGTACACCGGGTAGCCCGCAGGCAGCTTCGAAAACGCGTCAATCAGCCGCACGACGAGGCTGTTGCCGACAAACAGCTGCCCCTGTTCAGGCAGGTACTGGCGAATGCGGTGCGCCAGCCCGGCTTCGCTAAACGCTTCGCAGTGCGCTTTGGTCAGTTCCCACGCCTGGCGCGAAAGGTCCGGTATAGCCACCGCCCAGGGCTTGCGTTTCTCAGCCGGATGAAGCGTCAGCCAGGCGTCGATACTGCTGACCAGACGACGGCCGCGGTGGTGCGCCGGGTCAAGCCGTCCTTCCAGCGAATCCACCAGCCAGTACTCTTCCGGCGTGCAGGTGGCCTGCCACTGCAGTAACCGTTTGCCGGTCAAACTCGATCCAAGCTGGACCACAATCTGCGCCTGCGCCAGTTCGGTGACCGCTTTCGCATTACCCAGCCAGAGGTCGGCGCACGGCAGCGGCTGACCGGTCTGAGAAAGCACATCGCCAATCAGCGGCCAGCCAAGGGTTTGCGCCCATTCAGCGACCAGCTTGCCTTCGGCGGCGCTCATGCGCCCGGCAATCACCACGCCGCGCTTCTGCCGCCAGAAGAACCAGTCGCGCTGCTTCGCGCTCTCAAGATGCGTCTGCTCGCGCAGCCACGGTTTTTCACTCTGCCACCAGTCGCCGAGGGACTGCTGCCAGTCAAGACCGGTGTCGTCCAGCTCGCCATAGAGCGGCTCGGCAAACGGGCAGTTGATATGCAGCGCCCCGCTGCGCAACGTCTCCATGGCGTGATCGACAGTGGAGACCAGCCAGCTTGCCGGAATATCCTGGGTGGGACGCGGTAACGAAATCGTCTGCGAAGGATGCGAAGAAAAGAGCCCCGGCTGGCGAATGGCCTGATTGGCGCCGCAGTCGATAAGCTCAGGGGGACGATCGGCCGTCAGTAAGATCAGTCTTTCACCCGTTAACCCGGCTTCTATCAGGGCCGGATAGAGGTTCGCCACGGCGGTACCGGAGGTGACGATCACCGCCACAGGTTCTTTGCTGACTTTCGCCAGACCCAGCGCCAGATGGCCGAGGCCGCGTTCATCAAAGTGGGTGTGGTGAATCAACGCCCGGTTTTCTGCGGCCGCCAGCGTCAGCGGCGTTGAGCGAGAACCCGGTGCAATACACACGTGCCTGACGCCGTGGCGCGTCAGGGCTTCAAGGATCACCGCCGCCCAGCGTCGGTTAAAAGAACTTACTGACATGAGATTGTCCGGTATCAAGAATGCGACACAGTATAAATAATAGGAAAAATTGGAATTTTGATATGAATCGGGATTGCGCGAATCTGTATTAATCCCTTAGGAGCAGAGAGCGCAATCCGGCGGCTTTGTTTTCAATCTCCTGCCACTCCTGCTCCGGGTCAGACCCGCTGACAATACCGGCGCCGGCGTAGAGCCGCAGGGAGTCCTCCTGAACGCGCGCGGAGCGCAGCGCCACGCAGAACTCACTCTGTTCGGGGGATAAGTACCCGGCCGAACCGGCGTACCACTCGCGGTTAAAGGGTTCAACCTTCTGGATGAACTCGCGCGCAGGCTGTCGGGGTAATCCGGCAACGGCCGCGGTCGGCTGTAACATGAGCAGACACTGCTCGTCGTCGGCCTGTTTGAGCTCGGTCCAGATACAGCGGCGCAAATGCTGCACCTTACGCAGGCGTACCACCTGGGGGGGCAGTACCTCAAGCGTCTGCGTAGAGTGCTGAAGACGCTGGCAGATATCTTCCACCACCAGCATATTTTCGCGCTGGTTTTTATCATCGTTCAGCAGCCACTCGCCGAGACGCTGCGCCTGGCTATCATCGGTATGGCTGGCGACGGTGCCAGCGAGCGCTTCCGTGCGCAGCAGCTTGCCGCGCCGCCGCCAGAGACGCTCGGGCGTAGAGCCGAGAAACGCGTTGCTGGCGTCGAATACCATGCAGAAATGATAGCAATGTAAATTCAGGGCGCGGCTGGCGGCCATCAGCGCGACAGGGTTAACACGCTGCGTGAACTGCAGATCGGTTGCCCTGGCGAGCACCACTTTTTCAAACTCACCGCGCGCGATGGTCTCCGTCGCCCTGCGGATAAGTTTCAGCCATTCGGCCTGCTGCGGCTGATGGGTTTCGTGCTCAACCTGCACGGAGAGCGGACGGATAGATTTGGCAGGACGAAGCCGCTGTAAAAAATCCTGCGCGACGCGGGCATCCTCCACAAGCGAGCGGTCGCTCCAGAGCTGCAGGCGCAGCGTGGCGTTGCCGGCGGTACGTCGCCAGAGCAGTCGCGGTAAAAAGAGGCTCCCCTGTTCGGGATTAAAGGCGTTCAGGCCGCAGATGCGAGTATCTTGCGCCGCATTTTGCTCGCGCAAAAACTGCGAGGCTAATGCCAGAGAGGAAAATTGGTTGACCGCCCCCAGCGCGGCCAGCTCTTCATCGCCGTTACGCTGCTGCCAGTAAAACTGCGGATAACACTGCTGCTCGCCCAGCCAGGCGAGGGGATCGAAGGCGTCGTTTAACGGGAAAGAGACGTCGAAATGACGTATGCCGGGTGCTGCGGGTAACGCTTGCGATAGCTGGGTACGCAGTTGCTCCAGCGCGAGGAAAATCGAATTCACGCGAACCTCTCCCTGTTAAAACCTCGTATTATACGGGGTACTGGCCATAAATAGCAGTACCCACGTATAGGGAGTGGTTAAGCGGCTTAACGACGGGCTAACAGCAGCCCCAGCACCAGCCCAACGGCAGCACCCACCCCAATACCCTGCCACGGTTTTTCATGCACGTAATCATCGGCACGATACACCGCTTTTTTGGCACGGTAGTAGTAAGTATCTGACGCATGGCTGACGCGGTTTTTCACTTCATGCAGCGCCTGTTCGGCACGGGCTTTTAGCTCAATATATTTCTGATCGGCAGGGTCGCCCGAGGAACGTAACACCTCTTCCAGCGTTTCGCTCAGCAAGGCCAGATCGTCGTCGATACGGGTATCCCAGGATTGAAATGACATATTTTTCTCCATGTTAGTACACCAGTCCGCTAACTATAGCCAACGAGATGCCATTACGCCTGTTTCACTTCTCGCGCCATGCCGATGTGGGGAATGCCATCTTCATCGTATACCTCCGTCACTGGCGCAAAGCCAAAGTGCCCGTAAAAGGATTGAAGATGCGCCTGCGCGCCGAGGTATAACGCCTTGTCCGGCCACTGTTTCCGGCACGCCTCCAGCGTTTTTTCCATCAGCTGATAGCCCAGTTTTTCCCCTCGCGCTTTGCCGCTAATGATGACGCGGCCAATGACGACGGGCTCAAAATCGTCTTCGCTTTTCAGAATCCTCGCATACGCCACCAGCTCGTTATCCCGCCAGCCGAGGATATGGCGGTTCTCACCGACAAGGTCATCACCATCGATGTCCTGATACGGGCAGGTCTGTTCCACAACAAACACTTCACAGCGCAGCTTCAGCAGGGCGTAAAGTGAATGAACGGTGAGGTCGCTATGATGTAAATCTTGCCACTGGATCATGTCAGTCTCCTTCCTGGGGTTCATCACGTTATACTAAACCCCTCCCCGTTCGGCAAAGGGCTGATTGCGTTATGGAACTGATTTTTCTGGGTACGTCCGCTGGCGTGCCAACCCGCTCACGAAACGTGACGGCGATCCTGCTGGATCTTAAGCATCCCACCCGCGGCGGGCTGTGGCTGTTTGACTGCGGTGAAGGGACGCAGCATCAGCTGTTACACACCGCTTACCACCCCGGCAAGCTGGATAAAATTTTTATCACCCATCTGCATGGCGACCACCTGTTTGGCCTTCCCGGCCTGCTGTGCAGCCGCTCGATGGCCGGTAACGCCAACCCGCTGACGATTTACGGGCCAGCGGGTATTCGTGAATTTGTCGAAACTACGCTACGCCTGAGCGGGTCATGGACAGATTATCCGCTGGAGGTCGTTGAGATTGCCGAAGGCCTGGTTTTTGATGACGGGGATTATCGGGTTACCGCTCAACCGCTCAATCATCCTGTCGAGTGCTATGGCTACCGTATTGATGCGCATGATAAACCCGGCGCGCTGGATGCCGCCGCGCTGATGGCCGACGGCGTAAAACCCGGGCCGCTGTTCCAGCGTCTGAAGCACGGAGAGACCGTCACGCTGGAGGACGGACGCGTCATTAACGGTCAGGATTATCTCGCCGCACCGCAGCCCGGCAAAAAACTGGCGATTTTTGGCGATACGGCCCCGTGCCCGGCGGCGCTCACGCTGGCCCAGGGCGTGGACGTCATGGTGCATGAAGCGACGCTTGAAACGGCGATGGAAGAGAAAGCCAACAGCCGGGGCCATAGCTCCACGCGTCAGGCGGCACAGCTTGCCCGTGACGCGGGCGTAGGGCGGCTCATCGTCACCCATGTCAGCTCGCGCTACGACGCGCGGGGATGCGCAAGCCTGCTGGCAGAGTGCCGCGCGCTGTTCCCGGAATGTGAGCTGGCCGAAGATTTCGCTCAGGTTAGCGTTTAGTCCTTCATTTTTCCCTCAGGATGCCGATAACGATTAAAAGGTCAGCATTTCTCTCGAGGGTAGAATGGATAATTTCCAGAAAGATATTGATGACAGGGCGAATCTGACCCTGTCGAACCGTTTTGAACTGTTGCTGTTCCGTCTTGGCACCTCTCTGAACGAAAATAAATCCGAGCTGTTTGGCATTAACGTCTTTAAGCTGCGTGAAATTGTGCCGATGCCGGAGTTCACAAAACCCGCTGGGATGAAGTCACCGCTGATGGGAATGGTGAATATTCGCGATCAGGTGATCCCGGTGATTGACCTGGCCGCCGTGGCGGGCTGTAAGCCCACCACCGGGCTGAACATCCTGCTGATCACCGAATATGCGCGCAGCGTGCAGGCGTTTGCCGTGGAATCGGTTGAGAACATCATGCGTCTGGACTGGAAGCAGGTGCATGCGGCGGAAACCGCCGTCAGCGGTCGCTACATCACCAGCATCGCGTGTCTTGACGAGAAGACCGATACCAACGATCTGGCGATGGTGCTGGACGTTGAGCAGATCCTGTATGACATCACCCCGGCCAATCACGATCTGCACGCCACGAACCTGAAGACCACCAAATTCCATATCAAGCCAGGCGCTGTCGCCATCGTCGCGGAAGACTCCAAGGTGGCGCGCTCGATGCTGGAGAAAGGTCTGCAGGCGATGGAGATCCCCGCACAGCTGCATATCACCGGCAAAGACGCGTGGGAAAAAATCGGC
Source organism: Enterobacter sp. A103 (assembly GCF_034427535.1). NCBI lineage: Bacteria > Pseudomonadati > Pseudomonadota > Gammaproteobacteria > Enterobacterales > Enterobacteriaceae > Enterobacter > Enterobacter sp. A103. Next base: position 265,443 of record NZ_JAXQPQ010000004.1, on the reverse strand, counting down.
GTGCTGGCGGCACAGGCCCAGGCTGAGGGGGTTCCCATCACCGATAAGATCGCTCTGGTGCTGACCGACCTCGAAATGCCGGAGATGGACGGTTTTACGCTGACGCGCAAAATCAAAACCGACCCGATATTGAAGGACATTCCGGTGGTCATCCACTCTTCCCTGTCCGGCAACGCCAACGAAGACCATATTCGCAAGGTGAAGGCGGACGGGTACGTCGCGAAGTTTGAGCTGAACGAGCTGTCGTCGGTGATTGAGGAAGTGCTGGACCGCTCGATGAAGAAGATTGACGGGCCGTTGATTAGCCGGAAGCAGCTGGCTTAAGTCCGGTGCGGGCAGGTGCCTTCACCCTGGCCCTCTCCCTTAGGGCGAGGGTACAAATCATAAAAAAACCCGCCTCGGCGGGTTTTTTGTTTTTACATCAGCGGCATCGCTCGCTGCACGATATCAATCAGCGGCTGCGGATAGATACCGAAGATCAGCACCAGCAGTGCGGAGATAAGCACTACGATACCACCGGCGCTGTACTGCCAGTTGGTTGGGGCATCACGATTGAGCTGCTGAGGCGCGCTCAGGTACAGACTCACGGCAACACGCAGGTAGTAGTAGAGACCAATCGCGGAGCCGATAACCACGCCCGCGGTCAGCCACCACAGGTGCGCCTGCACACCGACGGCCAGCACGTAGAACTTACCGATAAAGCCAAGCGTCATCGGGATACCTGCCAGAGAGAGCATCATCACGGTCATTACCGCGGACAGGATCGGACGGTGCCAGAACAGACCACGGTAGGAGAACAGTGAATCGGCATCCGGGCCACGGTACGGGCTGGACATCAGGCTCACCACGCCGAAGGCGCCGAGACTGCTGAACAGGTAGCCGGCCAGATACACGCCCACTGCTTCCATTGACATCTCGCCGCTCTGCAGCGCAATCAGCGCCACCATCAGGTAGCCCAGATGAGAGATAGACGAGTAGCCCAGTAGACGCTTGATGTTGGTCTGGCTCAGCGCCATCAGGTTACCGAAGATGATGGAGACGAACGCGATAATGCCCAGCACCACGCGAACCGCTTCGCTGTCACCAACCGGCGCGTACAGGAACAGACGCATGACCACACCGAAGATAGCGATCTTGCTCGCCGTCGCCAGGAAGGTCGACACCGGAGCCGGGGCACCCTGGTATACGTCTGGCGTCCACAGGTGGAACGGCACCAGAGAGAGTTTGAAGCCGAGGCCAACGATCATCATGCCCAGACCCGCCAGCAGCAGCGGCTCATGCAGCATGCCGTCACCGAGGCTCTTGCCGAGCGCCATGAAAGAGAGATTACCGGACTGTGCGTACAGCAGCGCAATACCAAACAGCAGGAACGAGGACGCAGCAGCAGACAGAATGGTGTACTTGATGCTTGCTTCCAGGGAACGCTTCTGACGGAAGGCGTAACCAATCAGGCCGAACAGCGGCAGAGAGATCAGCTCAATACCGAGGAACAGCGCGGCCAGGTGGTTCGCATTCGCCAGCAGAATGCCGCCCAGCGCGGCAATCAGAACCAGCAGGTAAAACTCTTCTTTGTTGTCGTTGTAGCCTTCGAGCCACGGGTACGCAAAGGTACAGGTTGCCAGGCTCGCCAGCAGCACCAGACCGGTATACAGCATGGCGTAACCGTCAACGCGCATCAGCGGGGTGACGTCCATCGCCCCACCCTGGCCAACAAACCAGAGAGAGACTAACGCGGCGTTCAGGCCGATGACCGACAGCGTGGCATTCAGGAAGTGATTGCGTCGCCACGCAATGGAGAGCATCACAACCACCACCGTCAATCCGACGATCAGCAGCGGTAGCAGCGCGATCAGTTGTTGTGGAGTTATTGTCATGGCGAATTACGGCCTTGTAGTAGAAGCAGAATTAACAAACCACTGCTGGATGTTACCCATCGCGCTATGCGAGGTATCCAGAATCGGCTGCGGGAAGAAGCCCAGCAGCACCAGCAGTACGACCAGCAGCAGGATGATGAACAGCTCACGCAGCGACATCCCCGGCAGTTCTTGTGCAGCAATTTCGCTCTTCGCTTTACCGAAGTAGGCGCGGTGCAGCATCGCCAGCGAGTACACGGAAGCGAATACCAGACCAAAGGTGGAGATCACGGTAATCACCGGAACCACTTTGAAGCTGCCGAACAGAATCATAAATTCGCCGACGAAGTTACCGGTACCCGGCATCCCCAGGGTAGCCACCGCGAAGAACATGGACAGCGCTGGCAGCCACTTAATTTTGCTCCACAGACCGCCCATCATGCGCATGTCGCGGGTATGCAGACGTTCGTACAGCTGACCGCACAGGATGAAGAGGCCGGCTGCGGACAGACCGTGCGCAATCATCTGGATTACCGCGCCCTGGTACGCCAGCTGGCTACCGGTGTAGATAGCAATCAGCACGAAGCCCATGTGGGAAACGGATGTGTAGGCAATCAGACGCTTAATGTCGTACTGCGTGAAGGCCATCCAGGCACCGTAGAAGATACCGATCACACCCAGCCACATGGCAATCGGTGCGAACTCTGCGGAGGCATTCGGGAACAGCGGCAGTGCGAAACGCAGCAGACCGTAGGCCGCCGTTTTCAGCAAGATGCCCGCCAGGTCAACGGAACCCGCCGTTGGTGCCTGAGAGTGCGCGTCTGGCAGCCAGCCGTGCAGCGGAACGACCGGCATTTTCACCGCGAACGCGATGAAGAAGCCCAGCATCAGCAGGTATTCAACGCCGTGGGACATTGGCGTTTTCAGCAGATCTTCGTAGTTGAAGGTCCAGGTTCCGGTCGCGTTGTGGTGAACAAACACCAGCGCCAGAATGGCAATCAACATCACCAGACCACTCGCCTGGGTATAGATGAAGAACTTGGTTGCCGCCGTGATACGCGTTTTACCGTCGGACGCCTTGTGACCCCACAGCGCGATCAGGAAGTACATCGGCACCAGCATCATCTCCCAGAAGAAGAAGAACAGGAACATGTCGATGGCAAGGAACACGCCGATCACGCCGCCCAGGATCCACATCAGGTTCAGGTGGAAGAAGCCCTGGTATTTTTCGATTTCTCGCCAGGAGCAAAGTACCGCCAGAACGCCGAGCAGACCGGTCAGCACCACCATCAGCAGCGACAGACCGTCAATCGCCAGGTGGATCGTAATGCCGAAACGCGGGATCCACGGCAGGATGAACTTAGACTGCCACTGCGGAATGCCCGCAGACTGGGTCAGTGAGTAACCGCCCTGCAACCACAGTTGCAGGCCAAGCGCGAGCGTCAATCCCATGGTGATCAGCGCGATCCAGCGCGGCATCTTCACGCCAAAGCGTTCAGTCTGCCAGCACAGGAAGCCGCCGATGAAGGGAATTAATATTAGCCAGGGTAGTAACATGGCGATTTACATTCCTTTTTAAGGCCCCCAGCAGGGGCCTGATTTTCAACGAATTCGAATAAAATTCACTTAACGATCAACGCAACACCATCAGCAGCGCCAGCACGACAACCGCACCGATGCTCATGGACGCCACATACCAGCGCAGGTAACCGTTCTCGCTGTACAGCAGGCCTTTACCTGCAAAGCGGGAAAGGATCGCCGGGATATTCATCAGGCTGTTCAGCGGGTCGCGCTTCAGCAGCCACGCAATGCCCAGGAACGGCTTAACGAAGATCATGTCGTACAGCCAGTCGAAGCCCCACGCGTTGTACCACCAGGTGCCCAGCAGACGGCCCGGCGCACTGTTGGCAACGGCAGTCACCAGCGTACGTTTGCCCAGCCACAGCCATGCAGCGATCAGGATGCCCGCGATAGCGACCACACCGGAGGTGATTTCAAGCGTCAGAACGCGACCGTGCTCAAGCTCGGTGGTGTCTGGCAGTACGCCCTGCAGCGGTGGCACAATCATCGCGCCAACGAAGGTGGACAGTACCAGCAGCACAATCAGCGGCAGGTGGTGGGTGATCCCCTTCCCTGCGTGAGCGTGAATTTGTTCTTTACCGTGGAATACGATGAAAATCATACGGAAGGTATACAGGGAGGTCATGAACGCACCGACCAGACCCGCAACCATCAGATTGATATGACCATTCGCCATGGCACCCGCAAGGATTTCGTCCTTACTGAAGAAGCCCGCGGTGATCAGCGGCAGTGCCGCCAGCGCCGCGCCTCCCACCAGGAAGCAGACATAAACCAGCGGAATGGACTTACGCAGTCCGCCCATCTTGAAGATATTCTGCTCGTGATGGCAGGCCAGGATCACGGAACCGGATGAGAGGAACAGCAGCGCTTTAAAGAACGCGTGCGTCATCAGGTGGAAAATGGCTGCGTCCCACGCCTGAACGCCCAGCGCCAGGAACATGTAACCAATCTGGCTCATGGTGGAATACGCGAGAACACGTTTGATGTCGGTCTGCACCAGCGCGGCAAAGCCTGCCAGCACCAGCGTGACCGCACCGACGATACCCACCAGATGCAGAATTTCCGGGGTCATCAGGAACAGGCCATGGGTACGCGCAATCAGGTAGACACCGGCGGTTACCATGGTCGCGGCGTGGATCAGCGCGGAGACAGGGGTTGGACCCGCCATCGCGTCGGCCAGCCAGGTCTGCAACGGCAGCTGCGCGGATTTACCCACGGCACCACCCAGCAGCATCAGCGTAGCCCACCACAGCATGTTGTTGCCTGCAGCGAAGTGCGCCGGCGCCAGTTCCACCATTTCGCGGAAGTTCAGCGTGCCCAGTTCGTTGTAAAGAATGAACAGCGCGAAAGCGAGGAAGACGTCACCCACGCGGGTCACGACGAACGCTTTCATGGCCGCTGCGCCATTCTTCGGATCGGTGTAGTAGAAACCGATCAGCAGGTAAGAACACAGACCTACGCCTTCCCAGCCCAGATACATCAGCAGCAGGTTATCGGCCAGCACCAGAACAACCATGCTGGCGATAAACAGGTTGGTGTAGGCGAAGAAGCGGGAGTAACCCTCTTCACCGCGCATATACCAGGAGGCGAACATGTGGATCAGGAAGCCCACGCCGGTGACCACGGAGAGCATGGTCAGCGAGAGGCCGTCCAGCACCAGGTTGAAGCCGATGTTGAAATCACCGACCGACATCCAGGTCCACAGCGGCACGCTGAAAGGCTGACGCCCGTTGTTAAAGAAGTCGATACCCGCATACGCCGTCACCAGCGCAGCCAGACCGATGGAGCCAATGCCCACGGTCGCAGACAGATTCTCAGACCAGCGGCCGCGAGAAAACGCCAGCAGCACGAAGCCAATCAGCGGAAAAATAATGGTTAAGGCAAGCATGTTCATCCACGCAACTCACTTACTGAATCGATGTTCAGGTTCTGGCGGCGACGATGGAGCTGCAGCAACAGCGCCAGGCCAATACTCGCTTCGGCAGCCGCGAGGCTGATGGCGAGAATGTACATCACCTGACCATCGGTCTGGCCCCAGTAGCTTCCGGCGACCACGAAGGCCAGCGCGGAGGCGTTAATCATGATTTCCAGACCGATCAGCATAAACAGCAGATTGCGGCGGATAACCAGACCGGTTAGACCCAGAACGAATAAAATCGCAGCGAGGATCAGTCCATGTGTTAAGGGGATCATGCGCGCTCCTCCGTTTTTCTTTTCGCGCGGTCGTCAGTGCGGTTGCTCAGCACCTCGCCAGCACGCTCTTCGCGGCCAACGTGGAAAGCAACAACCAGACCTGCCAGCAGCAGCATTGAGGCCAGTTCAACCGCCAGAACGTATGGGCCAAAGAGCGTGATACCGACCTCTTTAGCGCCGATCGGCGTGCCGTCGATGCCCTGATCGTTGACGCCCAGAATGGCGTAAACAATCACCGCCAGCATGATGGCCGACAAAATTGCCGGACCAATCCACACCTGCGGTTTTAACCACTGACGTTCCTGCTCAATCTCAGAGCCGCCCAGGTTCAGCATCATCACCACGAACACGAACAGCACCATGATGGCCCCGGCGTAGACGATGATTTCCAGCGCACCGGCGAAATGCGCGCCCAGTGCGAAGAACACCCCGGAAATGGCCAGCAGCGAGATGATTAAGTACAGCAGCGCATGCACCGGATTGGTGTGCGTAATTACTCGCAGCGTAGCCAGGATGGCGATAAGGCCACAGATATAAAAAGCGAATTCCATTGCCCTCTCCTTACGGTAACAGGCTCTTGACGTCGATAGGCTTAGCTTCGTTCTCTGCTTCGCCCTTATCTTTGCCGTCGATTGCCATACCCGCCATCCGGTAGAAGTTATATTCCGGGTATTTGCCCGGACCGGAAATCAGCAGATCCTCTTTCTCGTACACCAGGTCCTGACGCTTGTACTCACCCAGCTCGAAGTCTGGAGTCAGCTGAATCGCCGTGGTTGGGCACGCTTCTTCACACAGACCGCAGAAGATGCAGCGTGAGAAGTTGATGCGGAAGAACTCAGGGTACCAGCGGCCGTCTACCGTCTCTGCTTTCTGCAGAGAGATACAGCCTACCGGACACGCTACCGCACACAGGTTACAGGCAACGCAGCGCTCGGAACCGTCCGGGTCGCGCGTCAACACGATACGGCCACGGTAGCGCGGCGGCAGATATACCGGCTCTTCCGGGTACATCCGGGTTTCGCGTTTGGCAAACGCGTGCAGGCCGATCATCCAGATACTGCGTACCTGGGTACCAAAGCCTACCAGTAATTCTTTTAAGGTCATGGTCTATAGCCCCTTATGGCTGCTGCCAGAGAATGACAGCCGCCGTTACCAACAAGTTGACGAGCGTCAGCGGCAGGCACACTTTCCAGCCGAAGGACATTACCTGGTCATAACGCGGACGCGGTAACGCTGCGCGAATCAAAATGAACATCATCATGAAGAACGCGGTTTTCAGCGCGAACCAGATGAACGGCGGTAAGAACGGGCCATGCCAGCCACCGAAGAACAGCGTTACCATCAACGCGGAAATGGTGACGATACCGATGTACTCGCCTACGAAGAACAGACCGAATTTCATACCGGAATATTCGATGTGGTAACCGTCGGCCAGTTCCTGTTCGGCTTCTGGCTGGTCAAACGGGTGACGGTGACACACTGCCACGCCCGCGATAGCAAAGGTAATAAACCCAAAGAACTGCGGGATAACGTTCCAGATGTCGGCCTGGTTATTGACGATGTCGGTCATGTTGAATGAACCGGCCTGCGCCACCACGCCCATCAGGGAGAGCCCCAGGAACACTTCGTAGCTCAGCGTCTGCGCGGAAGCACGCATCGCACCCAGCAGCGAGTATTTGTTGTTACTGGACCAGCCTGCGAACAGCACCGCGTACACCGCGAGGCCTGCCATCATCAGGAAGAACAGAATGCCGATGTTCAGGTCAGCGACTACCCAGGTCGGGCTGACCGGAACGATAGCAAACGCCAGCAGCAGCGAGGTGAAGGCGATCATCGGTGCCAGAGTAAAGATCACGCGGTCCGAGAAGCACGGGATCCAGTCCTCTTTAAAGAACATCTTGATCATGTCCGCGACCAGCTGGAGTGAACCACCCCAACCCACGCGGTTCGGTCCGTAACGGTTCTGGAACAGACCGAGCAGACGACGTTCACCAAAGCTCATGAACGCGCCGCAGGTGACCACCACCAGCAGGATAACAATCGCTTTCAGAATGCTCAGCAGGATGTCGATAAGATCCGGCGTTAACCAACTCATGCTTTTGCCTCCTGCAGATTATCAAGACGCGCACCCGCCAGAACCGGCGCGATGCCAGGCATACCCATCGGCAGACCCACCTGCCCTGCTGTCAGACCTTCGGAGATAATCAGCGGCAGGCTGATTGTCTGGCCGTCATAGCTAAAGGCGATGTTCGCGCCCGCGTTTACGCCAAGCTTCGCGGCATCCGCCGGGTTGAGCTTGATGTAAGGCTGCGGCATACGGGTCTGGAAGACAGGCGAACGCTGAGACAGCTCGTCGCTACCGAACAGATGGTAGTACGGCGCGATACGCCAGCTGCCATCCTGCGCCTGGAAGCTCGCCGGTACGGAGGTGAAGAAGTCCAGACCGGTTTCGGAGGCTTCAATCAGACGCACGCCCGGATCGCCGTGACGCAGGGAGCCACCCACTTCAGCCTGGAACTTGTTCCATGCCTGCGGGGAGTTCCAGCCTGGCGCCCATGCGAATGGGATTTGCGAACGCGGCGCAGACGGCTGGTTGTTCCCTTCCATAGAGAAGGCGAACATGGTGTCTTTATCCTGCGGCTGGCGCGGTTCGTGCACGCTGATATTGGCGCGCATCGCGGTACGGCCGCTGTAACGGTGCGGTTCACGCGCCAGTTTCTGGCCGCGAATGCGGAAGCTTGCTTCAGGTGCGGCATCTTTAATGCCTGCCAGCTGAGGCAGTTTTTCCACTACCGCGTCGATAACGTGGTCGAGCTGCGTCCAGTCCACTTCACGGCTCTGCACGGTGCTGTGCAGGGAGTGCAGCCAGCGCCAGCTTTCCAGCATCACGGTGTTGCTGTCGTAGTACGCCGGATCGTAAACCTGGAAGAAACGCTGGGCGCGACCTTCGTTGTTGATAACGGTACCGTCGCTTTCTGCGAAGCTTGCCGCAGAGAGCACCAGGTGCGCTTTGTCCATGATCGCGGTGCGCTGATGGTCAATGACCATTACCAGCGGCGCTTTGGAGAGCGCGGCGTCAACGCGAGCGGCAGAGGCGTGGCGATGCAGATCGTTTTCCAGCACCACAACGGCGTCAGCGGCACCGGACTCCAGTTCGCTTAACGCTGCTTCCAGCGAGCCGCCGCCGATCATGCCCAGACCAATGCTGTTCACCGCACGGGCAATCATGGTCACACCGACATCAGCACCGCGGCCTTTCAGGGCTTTAGCAACGTTGGCTGCCGCCTGAATGATCTCCGCGCTGCCGGCGTTGGTACCGGAAATAATCAGCGGTTTTTTCGCACCCGCCAGGGCCTGAACAATCACGTCAACCTTGTTCTGCAGGTCACGATCCAGTTCAACGGCCGGCGAGCTGCTGTCCAGCGCGTGGGCAATGGCAAAGCCGAGGCGCGCCTGATCTTCAACCGGCGCGCAGTAGGTCCACGCCGCGATATCGTCCAGACGGGTGTTGTCGACGTTGGTCACAAACAGAGGATGCTTCGCGCGCTGGCCGATGTTGAGGATCGCCGCAATCTGCCAGTCAGCCACTTTCTGCGCCGCTGCCATTTCACGTGCTTTCCCCTTCACCGCCTGACGAACCGCCAGAGCCGCGCGTGCGCCCGTCTGCGTCAGGTCTTCACCCAGCACCAGGACCGCATCATAAGATTCGATTTCGCGCAGCGCAGGGGTATGAATACCGCCTTCACGCAGCACTTTCAGTACCAGCTGCAGACGTTCCTGCTCGCCCTGAGCGATACCGGTATAGAAGTTTTCCGCTCCAACCAGCTCGCGCAGCGCGAAGTTGCTTTCGATGCTGGCGCGCGGGGAGCCGATACCGATCACTTTCTTCGACTGGCGCAGAATATCTGCCGCGCCCTGCATCGCCTGCTCAGCGTTCAGGGTAATGAAGTCGTCGCCACGGCGCTGAACCGGCTGACGCGGACGGTCCTTCAGGTTCACATAGCCATAGCCGAAACGACCGCGGTCGCAGAGGAAGTAGTGGTTAACGGTACCGTTGTAACGGTTTTCGATACGACGCAGCTCGCCGTAACGCTCACCCGGGCTGGTGTTACAGCCGAGGGAACACTGCTGGCAGATGCTTGGCGCAAACTGCATGTCCCATTTACGGTTGTAACGCTCGGAGTGGGTTTTATCGGTGAATACGCCTGTCGGGCAGATTTCTACCAGGTTACCGGAGAATTCGCTTTCCAGCACGCCGTCTTCCGGACGACCGAAGTAGACGTTATCGTGCGCGCCATACACGCCCAGATCCTGACCGTCTGCGTAATCTTTGTAGTAACGCACGCAGCGGTAGCAGGCGATGCAGCGGTTCATTTCGTGAGAGATGAACGGCCCCAGGTCCTGATTACGGTGGGTACGCTTGGTAAAGCGATAGCGACGGAAGCTGTGGCCGGTCATCACGGTCATATCCTGAAGGTGGCAGTTACCGCCCTCTTCACAGACCGGACAGTCGTGCGGGTGGTTGGTCATCAACCATTCCACAACGCTTTCGCGGAACTGTTTCGCTTCTTCGTCATCAATCGAAATAAAAGTGCCTTCGGTGGCTGGCGTCATACAGGACATCACCAGGCGACCACGCGTGTCTTCCGCGTTTTGATATTGCTTCACCGCACACTGGCGGCAAGCACCGACGCTGCCCAGCGCCGGATGCCAGCAAAAGTACGGAATATCGAGGCCAAGAGACAGACAAGCTTCCAGCAGGTTGTCCGCCCCGTTGACTTCGTATTCTTTGCCGTCTACATGAATCGTAGCCATTAGCATGCTTCCAGTTGGCTCGGTCGAAACCGAGCGTTAATCAAAATTCTTGTCGTTACCAGCGCGCTTTAAGCAGGTTCGGCTGAATCCCATTGATGGCATGGGTATTGCTGAACGGCTGCTTGATGCCTGCTTCGAACTCGTCGCGGAAATATTTGATCGCGCTCTGCAGAGGTTCGACGGCACCCGGTGCGTGGGCACAGAAGGTTTTACCCGGGCCTAAGAATCGACACAGTTGCTCAAGCGTCTCGATATCCCCAGGCTGGCCTTCGCCACGTTCGATTGCACGCAGGATCTTCACGCTCCACGGCAGACCATCACGGCACGGTGTACACCAGCCGCAGGACTCGCGGGCGAAGAACTCTTCCAGGTTACGCACCAGCGAGACCATGCCGATCTCGTGGTCGACGGCCATCGCCAGCGCCGTACCCAGACGGCTGCCTGCTTTACCAATGCTTTCGAATTCCATTGGCAGGTCAAGATGGGCTTCGGTCAGGAAGTCTGTCCCTGCCCCACCCGGCTGCCAGGCTTTGAATTTCAGGCCATCGCGCATGCCGCCAGCGTAGTCTTCAAGAATTTCACGTGCGGTGGTACCGAACGGCAGTTCCCAGACGCCAGGATTTTTAACGCGACCAGAGAAGCCCATCAGCTTGGTACCGGCATCTTTGCTTGAGGAGATGCCCTGATACCACTCCACGCCGTTGGCGAGGATAGCCGGAACGTTACACAGGGTTTCAACGTTGTTTACGCAGGTCGGTTTACCCCATACGCCGGAACTTGCCGGGAACGGTGGCTTGGAACGCGGGTTCGCGCGGCGGCCCTCCAGGGAGTTAATCAGCGCGGTTTCTTCACCGCAGATATAACGCCCTGCACCGGTGTGCACGAACAGCTCAAAGTCAAACCCGGTACCCAGGATGTTTTTACCCAGCAGGCCGGCTTCGGTGGCTTCGGCAATCGCGCGACGCAGGTTTTCCGCTGCTTCGATGTACTCACCGCGCAGGAAGATGTAGCCACGGTACGCTTTCAGCGCGAACGCGGAGATCAGCATGCCTTCCACCAGCAGGTGCGGCAGCTGTTCCATCAGCAGGCGGTCTTTATAGGTGCCCGGCTCCATTTCATCGGCGTTACACAGCAGGTAACGGATGTTCATGGATTCGTCTTTCGGCATCAGGCTCCACTTCAGACCGGTGGAGAAGCCCGCACCGCCGCGCCCTTTCAGGCCGGAGTCTTTCACCGCATTAACGATGTCGTCCGGCGCCATGCCGCCAAGGGCTTTACGCGCGCCGGCATAGCCGTTTTTGCTCTGGTATTCGTCGAGCCATACCGGCTGTTTGTCATCGCGCAGACGCCAGGTCAGCGGATGCGTCTCAGCAGTACGAATTACAGTTTTCATTTGTACTGCTCCAGCAGGTCAGGAATCGCTTCCGGCGTCAGATGGCTGTGAGTGTCCTCATCAATCATCATGGTCGGCCCCTTGTCGCAGTTACCCAGGCAGCAGGTTGGCAGCAGGGTAAAGCGTCCATCGAACGTGGTCTGGCCCGGCTTGATATTGAGCTTTTTCTCAATCGCAGCCTGAATGCCCTGATAACCGGTGATGTGGCAGACAACGCTGTCACAGTAGCGGATCACATGGCGGCCAACCGGCTGACGGAAGATCTGGCTGTAGAACGTGGCTACGCCTTCTACGTCACTTGCCGGAATACCCAGCACTTTCGCGATCTCATAGATCGCCCCATCCGGCACCCAACCACGCTGTTTCTGTACGATTTTCAGCGCTTCAATGGACGCCGCACGCGGGTCTTCGTAGTGGTGCATCTCGTGCTCAATCGCGGCACGTTCTGCTTCACTCAGCTCAAAAGCCTCGGTTTGTGGTTGTTGATTCTCGTGCATAATTAGCGGTCCACATCTGACATAACAAAATCGATACTACCCAGATACACAATCAGGTCGGAGACCAGACTGCCGCGGATGGCGGACGGGATCTGCTGCAGGTGCGCAAAGCTCGGCGTACGCACGCGGGTACGGTAGCTCATGGTGCTGCCGTCACTGGTCAGGTAGTAACTGTTAATACCCTTGGTCGCTTCAATCATCTGGAAGGATTCTTGCGCCGGCATGACCGGACCCCAGGAAACCTGCAGGAAGTGGGTGATCAGGGTTTCGATATGCTGCAGAGTGCGCTCTTTCGGTGGCGGCGTCGTCAGCGGGTGATCCGCCTTGAACGGGCCTTCCGGCATGTTGTTGAGGCACTGCTCAAGGATGCGCAGACTCTGGCGCAGCTCTTCCACTTTCAGCATCACGCGGGTGTAGCAGTCGGAAACACCGCCGCCCACCGGGACTTCAAAGTCGAAGTTCTCGTAGCCAGAGTAAGGACGGGCTTTACGCACGTCGAAATCAATACCGGTCGCACGCAGGCCTGCACCTGTCGTACCCCACTCCAGCGCTTCTTTCGCGCCGTAGGCAGCAACGCCCTGGGAACGGCCTTTCAGGATGGTGTTACGCAGCGCGGCTTTCTCGTATGACGCCAGACGTTTTGGCATCCAGTCGAGGAATTCACGCAGCAGACGGTCCCAGCCGCGCGGCAGATCGTGTGCCACGCCGCCGATACGGAACCATGCCGGGTGCATACGGAAACCGGTAATCGCTTCCACCAGATCGTAGATTTTCTGACGGTCGGTAAAGGCGAAGAAGACCGGGGTCATCGCGCCGACGTCCTGAATGAACGTGGAGATGTACAGCAGGTGGCTGTTGATACGGAACAGTTCTGACAGCATAACGCGAATCACGTTAACGCGATCCGGCGTAACGATACCCGCCAGTTTCTCAACGGCCAGCACGTATGGCATTTCGTTGACGCAGCCGCCGAGGTACTCGATACGGTCGGTATACGGAATGTAGCTGTGCCAGGACTGACGCTCGCCCATCTTTTCAGCGCCACGGTGGTGGTAGCCGATGTCCGGAACGCAGTCGACAATCTCTTCGCCATCAAGCTGAAGGATAATACGGAATGCACCGTGCGCAGACGGGTGGTTTGGACCGAGGTTGAGGAACATGAAGTCCTCGTTGTCGGTACCGCGCTTCATGCCCCAGTCTTCCGGCTTGAAGGTCAGCGCTTCCATCTCCAGATCCTGCTTGGCTTTGGTCAGCTCAAACGGATCGAATTCGGTTGCACGCGCAGGGTAGTCTTTACGCAGCGGGTGGCCGGTCCAGGTCTGCGGCATCATGATGCGCGTCAGATGCGGGTGGCCGTCGAAGGTCATGCCGAACATTTCCCAGGTTTCACGCTCATACCAGTTCGCGTTCGGGAAAAGTTTGGTGATCGTCGGCAGATGCATGTCGTTTTCAGACAATGCCACCTTGAGCATGATATCCGTATTACGGTCTATTGAGATCAGGTGGTAGAAAACGGAAAAATCCGCAGCAGGGAGACCCTGGCGGTGGGTACGCAGACGTTCATCCATGCCGTGTAAGTCAAACAGCATGACGTACGGTTTTGGCAATTTCTTAAGGAAATCGACAACTTCCAGCAATTGCTCACGCTTCACCCAAACAACGGGTACCCCGGTGCGGGTAGCCTGAACAGTAAAGGCATCCGGCCCAAAACGGTTGCGCAGTTCGCCAATGACTGGGTCATCCAGATGATCCCGGGTCTGCCAGGCGGCTTCTTGCGCGGTTAAGTCGGTCATATTGTTCACCATTGCAAATGGTCCGTGGTGACTGTTGAGCCTGGCTTCGCGCTATTTGAGTAGTGATATGCGAAGGTGTTCTCCAGGCCTACAGGCGCAAATTAAATTTCGTCAGGCGTACGCAGATTGGTGACGGCAATACGTTCACCACGTTTACGCTCGCGCTCAGACTGCATGTTCGCGCGATACACACCCTGATCGCCAACAACCCACGACAGTGGGCGACGTTCTTTACCAATAGATTCCTGCAGCAGCATCAGCGCCTGCATGTAGGCTTCCGGACGTGGCGGACAACCCGGGATGTACACATCCACTGGGATAAATTTATCTACGCCCTGCACGACGGAATAAATGTCGTACATACCGCCAGAGTTTGCACATGCGCCCATGGAGATAACCCATTTTGGCTCCAGCATCTGGTCATACAGACGCTGAATAACAGGTGCCATCTTGGTAAAGCACGTTCCGGCAACCACCATCAGGTCAGCCTGACGCGGGGAAGCACGGAGTACCTCGGCCCCAAAACGCGCAACGTCATGCACCGCAGTGAATGACGTCACCATTTCAACGTAGCAGCAAGAAAGACCAAAGTTGTAAGGCCAGATGGAGTTCTTACGACCCCAGTTGACCATATCGTGCATGGCATGTTCGAGCTTGCCCATGTACACGCTTTTATTGACTTCTTGCTCCAGGGGGTCGGTTACGATCTCCTGTTTTTGCAGGGGGTAACGGTCATTCTCACCGTTAGGATCTATGCGGGTGAGCGTATAATCCATCTTATTGCCTCGCTGTTACTGCTGACGATTAGAGATACTGTTTTCCGGGTTGATGTGTTCACGACGTGAACGCGCAGGCGTCCAGTCAAGCGCGCCAATACGCACCAGATAAACCAGACCGGCCAGTAGCACTAAAATGAAAATTGCGGCCTCGACAAAGCCCACCCAACCACTTTCGCGGATGGACGTTGACCATGCGAAAAGGTAAAGCGCTTCCACGTCGAAGATGACGAAGAACATGGCTACCAGATAGAACTTGGCAGACAGGCGTAAGCGAGCGGAACCTACTGAATCAATACCTGATTCGAAAGGTGTGTTTTTGTGCCTTGCACGGGCGCGACCGCCCAGGAACCAGCCGCCGACTAACATCAGGCAGCACAGGCCAATGGCTACAATAAGAAAGATTGCGAATGCCCAGTGATGAGCGATGACTTCTGTGGATGTTGACATACTCATTGCTTACTCATCAAAAGTGATACCAACGACACTGCTCTTGCTGGCAGATGGGCATCACATCGATTCATGGGGAGGAACAAATAACCTTACACTAACTGTCAGAAATGAGACGTAGACAGCAAAATGATGGGGTTTTTTACTCCTTTCTATAACCTATTGTCAACTTTAACAAAGGTTTCTTCACATTAAATTACATCGAGCGATTCTCATTAACATTTGGTGCCCTTTAACCCTGGTGGGTGCATGACTTTCCGTCAAATGTATGTTGTTGAATCGTGTCCGTTTCGGAAGTAAAAAAAATAACCCTCCTATTTTGACAGGATTTGCCAACGATTCCTCCCCCCAAATAGGAGTATTTTCTTGATCTGCGACACGCTTTTGTTAATTCAACATGGAAAACGGCAACATATTTCCTGTTTTTTTAACATGAGAGGGATATGGGCGAAGTTAGAACGGAAAACGGACAAGTTTTAAGCAAAAGTATTCAGCTTATTGATAAATAAGAGAGTATCCTGAAAACCCTTGCGCCATAAGCGGGTATTATTGCGTAAAAAAAGCCACTGCATGTGAAAATCACACGAGTGGCTGTTTTTTACACTTACATTTTGTTACCAGAATATTGAGCTATCGATCACTCAAAATCCCCTTCGACGATCAGGGAGTCATCCCCCCCTTCGGAGGTAACGCGCTCGAATTGCCACGGGTTATGGTAGTTTTCCATCGCCTCGAACACCACTTTGGCCAACTCGTTATGGCTGGACGAATTGTGGCAGAGCAGATACTCCGTATCCGGCAGCGCAGGAAGACCGTCGGATTTCCCCAGAACGCGCAGATCGGGGCTCATCATCTCTACCGGACGGGCCGTTACGCCCAGACCGGCCTTCACGGCGGCACGAACCGCTGGCAGCGTGGAAGCCACATACGCCAGACGCCACGGAATGTTGGCCTCATTCAGCGCCGTGAGCACCATATCGCGGAACGGGCTCGGGTCATCCAGCAAGACCAGCGGAACCGGCTCCCCTTTTTGCAGCACGTACTCGGCTGCGCAATACCAGTGTGTAGGTGATGTGCGCAGCGTCAGGCAATCAAACTGCCCGGGACGATGCGTCGTCACCACAAGGTCGACTTTGTGCTCATTTAACATCTCAACCATAAAGGCATTACGTTTCACGCTAACGTCCAGCGCAAGCTTCGGATAAACCGAACTAATACGGTTGAGAAGAAACGGCAATATAGTATCCGCTGACTCATCAGATGCGCCTAACGTTAACACCCCTTGAAGGTTGCTAAACATTAATGACATACATGCTTCATCATTAAAGCGAAGAATTTTCCTGGCATAACCCAGTAGCTGAATACCGTGTTCCGTTAAGAGCTTATTACGCCCGTGACGTGCAAAAAGCTCTTTACCAACCAGTTGCTCCAGCCGCTGCATTTGCTGGCTAACGGCGGACTGAGTTCGGCAAACGGCGGCAGCAGCTGCTGCAAAAGTGTTGAGATCGGCGACCGCAACAAACGTTCTCAGCAGATCGAGGTCGAGATTCATTATCGGACGATTTGCATTTATCATATCTATTCACTTTCAGGTTGCTCGTGCGGAGCTGCCCGGGTTGAAGCTGTGTGTAACAGTTAAGCAATTCCCTCTGAAGGTTTTCCCTCGCATCCCGGCCCGGCAGACTGCCTGACAGATAGTTATTGTGCTGCTTTATATCAACAGTCAGAAAGCACGTTTCATGACGTTATTTTTATTCTCTTAAACGTTCAGGATATTTAGATGTTCGCAGGTTTATGTAAATTACATTAAAGGTATAACACCTTTTCTGCCATCTTTATCGCAGCGCTGTCAACGTAGCAGGAGATGTGCGACACATTCCAGCCAGAGATAACTCCAACAATAACAATCAATTAATTCGAAAAGTCAGTGCCAGATATACAAAATTCTTGCATCTGTCCTCTGCTTTCCTGAAAGACATCTTAACCCAAATCCACTTTATTTATAAGTCTTATTGCAATATTGAGGATTAAAGAAGAATGTTAAGCTTCTAAACTAATTTTATTAAAATTAACTAAAGTTGCATTTTATAGGTTAATAATAAATAAATTTTAATTTAGATTAAGACCATTCATTAATGGCACTTAACATTAATTTCACATGAGTAACTTTTAGCCACATTATGCTTTTACAGGAACATGTATCAAGCATTCAGGTTTTACGAAAAGTCACGCAGGGTGATTGCTACCGTTGTCAGGTTCACCACTTATTTTTACCAGCACAATATACAGAATTCTGACAAATGAATAGCACATTTAACCTATCATCGTGCCATGCGCACAACTTTAAGACAGTAAAAAAGCTAACGCACAGCGAAAAAGATTTATCAAAATTTTGCTCCCGGCACAAAATCTTCTACTGTAAACCCTTCAAAACGAAGCGAGGGGGGAGTACATTATTCCGTGCTGACTTCCACGGCAGGGAGCGGCAATAATAGCGAAAAGGTTAAAGGTTCATGTCCCCTATCGAAAAATCCAGCAAGCTAGATAACGTCTGTTATGACATCCGCGGCCCGGTTCTGAAAGAGGCAAAACGCCTTGAAGAGGAAGGCAACAAGGTTCTGAAACTCAACATTGGTAACCCTGCGCCATTTGGTTTTGAAGCGCCGGATGAAATTCTGGTTGATGTGATCCGCAACCTTCCAACTGCACAAGGCTATTGCGATTCAAAAGGACTTTACTCCGCACGTAAAGCCATCATGCAGCACTACCAGGCGCGCGGTATGCGTGATGTTACCGTTGAAGATATCTATATCGGCAACGGCGTTTCCGAACTGATCGTGCAGGCGATGCAGGCGCTGCTGAACAGCGGGGACGAAATGCTGGTGCCCGCGCCGGACTATCCGCTGTGGACGGCTGCCGTATCACTGTCGAGCGGGAAAGCCGTGCACTATCTGTGCGACGAGTCCTCCGACTGGTTCCCGGACCTCGATGATATTCGCGCAAAAATCACGCCCCGCACGCGCGGCATCGTGATCATTAACCCGAACAACCCGACGGGTGCAGTGTACTCAAAAGAGCTGCTGATGGAGATCGTCGAGCTCGCCCGCCAGCACAACCTGATCATCTTTGCCGACGAAATTTACGACAAGATCCTGTACGACGCGGCACAGCACCACTCAATCGCTGCGCTGGCACCGGATCTGCTGACCGTCACCTTTAACGGCCTGTCTAAAACCTACCGCGTGGCCGGTTTCCGTCAGGGCTGGATGGTTCTGAACGGCCCGAAAAAGCACGCCAAAGGCTATATCGAAGGGCTGGAGATGCTGGCCTCGATGCGTTTATGCGCTAACGTGCCGGCGCAGCATGCAATCCAGACGGCGCTGGGTGGTTATCAGAGCATTAGCGAGTTCATCGTTCCCGGTGGTCGCCTGTATGAACAGCGCAACCGCGCGTGGGAGCTGATCAACGATATCCCGGGCGTTTCCTGCGTGAAGCCGAATGGCGCGCTGTATATGTTCCCGAAAATTGACGCGAAGCGCTTCAATATTCATGACGATCAGAAAATGGTGCTGGATTTCCTGCTTCAGGAAAAAGTGCTGCTGGTTCAGGGGACGGCGTTTAACTGGCCGTGGCCGGATCACGTGCGCATCGTGACGCTGCCGCGCGAAGATGACCTCGAAATGGCCATCAGCCGCTTCGGGCGCTTCCTCTCCGGATACCATCAGTAATCTTAAAATCAGGCTACTTCGGTAGCCTGATTTGCATCTTCCCTCCCCTCCCCGCACAATGAACGCCTGTCGCAGTGAAGACAAAAGGTAACCTATGAGTCAGAGTCATTTCTTCGCCCACCTCTCCCGCCTGAAACTCATCAACCGCTGGCCGCTGATGCGTAATGTCCGCACGGAAAATGTCTCAGAGCACAGTCTGCAGGTTGCGATGGTCGCTCACGCGCTGGCCGCCATTAAAAACCGCAAATTCAACGGTCAGGTCAATCCAGAGCGCATCGCCCTGCTGGCGATGTACCACGATGCGTCAGAAGTGCTGACCGGCGATCTGCCCACGCCGGTGAAATATTTCAACTCGCAAATTGCGCAGGAATATAAGGCCATCGAGAAAATTGCCCAGCAGAAGCTGATTGACATGGTGCCGGATGAGTTGCGCGACATTTTTGAGCCGCTCATCGATGAGCATCAGTACACGGAAGATGAAAAGTCGCTGGTCAAGCAGGCCGACGCGCTCTGCGCCTATCTGAAGTGTCTGGAAGAGCTGTCTGCGGGGAATAACGAATTTTTACTGGCGAAAACGCGTCTGGAAAAAACGCTGGAATCCCGCCGCAGCGAAGAGATGGACTATTTTATGCAGGTGTTTGTGCCAAGCTTCCATCTGTCGCTGGATGAGATTAGCCAGGATTCACCGTTGTAATCTGTTTGCCCAGCGGCGCTGCGCTTGCAGGGCCTTCGGGTAGTAGGCCGGGTAAGGCGCAGCCGCCGCCCGGCAAAATTATCAGAACGGGAACAGGACCGGTATCAATACCACGCACACCACCATCACCAGCACGGTGAACGGCACGCCTAGCTTCACGAAATCACTGAACTTATAATTCCCGGGCCCCAGCACCAGCGTATTTACCGGTGAAGAGACTGGCGTCATAAATGCCGCGGAGGCCGCCATTGCGACCATCATCGCAAAGGGATACGGTGACACGCCCATGGATTTGGCCATCGCCAGCGCAATCGGCGCCATCAGTACCGCCGTCGCGGTATTGGAGATAAACAGACCGATGGTGGCGCACATGATAAACAGACAGACCAGCATCATGTACGGCCCATACCCGCCGCCAACGTCCATTAAGCCTTTAACAATCAGATCCACCCCGCCGGTTTTTTGCAGCGCCAGGGCAAAAGGCATCATCCCGACAATGAGGATAATGCTCGGCCAGTGAATGGCTTTATAGGCACTTTCGGCGTCAATGCAGCGGAATTTGCCCATCAGAAGGCAGGCGATAATAGCCGCGACCGGATTGGGAATTTCATCGGTCAGCATCAGCGCCACCATCAGCACCAGACAAAAAATCGCGTGGGGCGCCTGGCTGTGAGCCGGGGAGGCGTCGCTCTCCTCGACAGGCATGTTGAGCACCACAAAATCGCGCCCTTTTTGCCCAAGCTGGCTAATTAGCTTCCAGTTACCAACAACAAGGAAGATATCGCCCAGCAGGATCGGCTCATCCACCACCGCCCCTTCCATCGCTACGCCATCGCGCTTCAGCCCCACGACATTCAGGCCATAGCGGGTTCGGAACCCCATTTCCCGCACGGTTTTGCCCAGCAGTTCCGATTCCGGGATCAGCGATACTTCGGCCATGCCGACATCCAGTGCCTGATCGGAGAAATACTCCCCGCGCAGCACCATCGGTTCCAGCAGCTGTTCGCTGCAAAACTCGCGCAGATCCACATCCGCGGTGGACATATCAATCAGCAGGACATCCCGCGCGCGGAATTCCGACACCCCGTTGACGTTGACAATAACCCGGCGAAAACGACGCCAGCGCTCTACGCCAATCACGTTCGCGCCATAGCGCTCACGCAGCTTCAGATCGTCAAGACGCTGTCCCACCATCGGCGAGCCGGGACGAATAGCCAGACGGCGCGCGCGCCCGGTGAGACGGTACTCTTTAATCAGATCGCGGAAGGTGCGTCGCTTCCACCCTTCTTTATTTTTGTCCTGTTTTTCACCTTTCAGGGCAAACCGGGTCAGCAGCATGTAGACCACGCCCATCACCAGAATGACCAGCCCAAGCGGGGTGACGCTGAAAAAACTGAAGCCCTGGAATCCTTCCCGGATCAGCTCACTGTTGACGACCAGGTTCGGCGGCGTTGCCACCAGCGTCATCATGCCGCTAATCAAACCGGCAAAACTCAGGGGCATCATCAGGCGCGACGGCGAGATCTGCATCCGCATGGAGACGCTCAGCACCACCGGGATAAAGATGGCGACCACGCCCGTTGAGCTCATAAACGCTCCCAGCCCGGCGACGGTCACCATCAGGTAGATCAGCATTTTGGTTTCGCTGCTGCCCGCCACCTTCACCAGCCACGACCCCATGATGGTCGCCACGCCAGTACGCACCAGCCCATCACCAATAATAAACAGGGCGGCAATCAGGATAACGTTGGGATCGCTAAACCCGGAGAAGGCTTCCGGCAGCGTGAGCGTACCGCTCAGCACAAACGCGACGATGACAAACAAGGCGACGGCGTCCATGCGTACCTTGCCCGTTGCAAAAAGAAGGATGGCGATTAAAAGCAGGCTCAGGACCCAAATCAGTTCACCGTTCACAACATGTCCTTGTCAGTGGGAGATGAGGAATTTTGCCATAAAAAAGCCCCAGCAATGTGGGGCTATATCATGTGATTACATTTTTAGCGAGACGGTTACAACCCCGTCAGAGGCTTTCGAAACAGCCAGCGCCGTCAGTGAATCCAGCACAAAGTCTGCCTCCTCCAGGCGGGGAGATCCCGCCGGAACATTCACCGCAATAACGTGGCTTCCGGCGTTCAGCCCGGCCAGTACGCCAGCGGCCGCGTCTTCCACCACCACGCACTCTTCAGGCTCGAGGCCCAGCAGTTCAGCGCCCAGTAAAAACGCGTCGGGCTCCGGTTTACCGCGCTTTACGCGCTCCGCCGTGATAAACACTTCTGGCGTCGGCAGACCTGCCGCCTTGTGACGGGCGTGGGCGACGGGAATGGAGCCTGAGGTAACGATAGCCCACGGGATCTGCGCTTCGTTCAGATGCTCAAGCAGCTCGCGCGCGCCCGGTAAGGCTGTGATGCCGTCCGTATCCGTGGCTTCAATATGTTCCAGGTATTTGAACTCCGCCTGAATTTCGTCCTCAGAGCGTCCGGCCAGGAAGTGCCGTAGCGAGGTGATGGCCTGTTTGCCATGGATAAAATTCAGCACGTCCTGATGGTCGATGCCATGTCTGTCAGCCCAATGGCACCAGGAACGCTCCACAACCGGCAGCGAATCCACCAGCGTACCGTCCAGATCAAACAGAAAACCTCTACACTGCACACGCACCTCCGTCAGGCATTAATGATTTGTTGAATTTCGTTGCTGCTTAAATGGTACTGGCGCGGGCAGGCGTGCCACGCGCTTAGCATTCGCTGATACTTATCCCACATTGGGGTCTGCGCGTTGAAGCCGTGGGTGCCCGCATCAAAATGGGTATAGCGCCCTTCTGTATTCACCATAAAGCGAACATAGCTCAGATAACGCGCTTCCGTTGCGGCATCAAAGCCTAAGAAGGTCACGCGGCGCTCGTCGATGGACTGCTGATCTTTGAGATTCGTCCAGGACACGTGCAGGGCGTGATACATCTCCATAATGTCGATCACGATGCGACAGGTTTCTTCTTTCAGCTCGCCAAACTCGCGGTCCAGTTCGCGCATTTGCAAACCAAAACCGCGTTCAACGATGGTTTGCAGGCGGCTGTAGCGCGCAGCGTTATCGGGATCAAGCATAGTCATCATCTTGTACTGGTTGGACAAAATCAGACGTTGAGCATGGGTCATTTCCATCTTTCGACTCCTGTAGCGCATTGCACTTTAAAAAAAAGACACGGTAACTGATTGTTACTGTGCCTTCTTTTCGTCGTCGTTTCGATGATCAATCACAAATCATCGAGGAATGTTTTATCCAGTTGCTTAAAAGCGCGCTTTAACGTGTCCGCCAGCGCCTGGTAGTCCGGCTTGCCTTCGACCGGGGCGAGCGCCTGTCCGGCCTCCTCCAGTTTTCCGCGCACTTCATAAAACCAGTGTAAAATAGAAGGGGGAAGCGGAGTGATGGACCGTTTACCTAACCACCACAGGCCCTGCATCGGCAGGCTTAAGGCGAAGAGCGCCGTCGCGACTGAAGGACCAAGCTGCCCGCCCAACGCAATCTGCCAGCACAGCGTAAAGACAGCGACAGGCGGCATAAAGCGAATCGCATAGCGCGTGGCGCGAATGGTGCGATTCTCAATGAACATCGGCGCAAGGCGCTTTTCCATCGGCCACGTCTTTGCGTAATGCTGTCCCCGACGAAACAGACTAAAGAAATTTACGGACGGGTTCTCTGGTGTCGACATGGCTGTACCTCAACTTCACATATAAAAATTAAAATTTTCGTGCAAAACCACAACAGGCTATGACAACGTTCAAAATATTTTGTCATCTCTACCCCGTATCGGGTATCCTGTGCCAGCCTGATAGGGCCCTAGACGAGAATCATTAACTCGTCAAATTATTGCACATTATGCCATTGGCTGAAAATTGTGCAAAATGGCATAAAATCATAGTTATTTCTTCCATCATGCCACAATGTTCGTTTGGCATGATGTTAATCATAAATGTCTGAGTCCTCATGCGTTACGCTGTTAGACTCACTGACGTTTTTTTAGCCACGTATCAATAATAGGTACTTCCATGTCGAGTAAGTTAGTACTGGTTCTGAACTGCGGTAGCTCCTCACTGAAATTCGCCATCATCGATGCGCTCAACGGTGACGAATACCTCTCTGGTTTGGCCGAATGTTTCCATCTGCCTGAAGCACGTATCAAGTGGAAGATGGACGGCAGCAAACAAGAAGCGGCTTTAGGTGCAGGCGCCGCTCACAGTGAAGCGCTGAACTTTATCGTTAACACTATTCTGGCACAAAAACCAGAACTGTCTGCTCAGCTGACTGCGATTGGTCACCGTATCGTCCACGGCGGCGAAAAATACACCAGCTCCGTCGTGATCGACGAATCTGTGATCCAGGGCATCAAGGACTCTGCGTCCTTCGCACCGCTGCACAACCCGGCTCACCTGATCGGTATCGCTGAAGCGCTGAAATCCTTCCCGAATCTGAAAGACAAAAACGTGGCCGTATTCGACACCGCGTTCCATCAGACCATGCCGGAAGAGTCTTACCTCTATGCCCTGCCATACAGCCTGTACAAAGAACACGGCGTACGTCGCTACGGCGCGCACGGCACCAGCCACTTCTATGTGACTCAGGAAGCCGCAAAAGTTCTGAACAAGCCGGTTGAAGAACTGAACATCATCACCTGCCACCTGGGCAACGGTGGTTCTGTTTCTGCTATCCGCAACGGTAAATGTGTTGATACTTCCATGGGTCTGACCCCGCTGGAAGGTCTGGTGATGGGTACCCGTTCCGGTGACATCGACCCGGCGATCATCTTCCACCTGCACGACACCCTGGGCATGAGCGTTGACCAGATCAACAAAATGCTGACCAAAGAGTCTGGCCTGCTGGGTCTGACCGAAGTCACCAGCGACTGCCGTTACGTTGAAGACAACTACGCAGAGAAAGAAGACGCTAAACGTGCAATGGACGTTTACTGCCACCGTCTGGCGAAGTACATCGGCTCTTACACTGCGCTGATGGACGGTCGTCTGGACGCGGTTATCTTCACCGGTGGTATCGGTGAGAACGCGGCAATGGTTCGTGAACTGTCCCTGGGCAAACTGGGCGTTCTGGGCTTCGACGTTGATCACGAGCGTAACCTGGCTGCCCGCTTCGGCAAGTCTGGCTTCATCAACAAAGAAGGCACCCGCCCTGCTCTCGTTATCCCAACTAACGAAGAACTGGTCATTGCGCAAGACGCGCACCGCCTGACTGCCTGATTCCACACCGCCAGCAATGCTGGCGGTGCTGTTTTGTAACCCGCCCAATTGCGGCGGTAACGAAAGAGGATAAACCGTGTCCCGTACTATTATGCTGATCCCTACCGGAACCAGCGTCGGCCTGACCAGCGTCAGCCTTGGCGTTATCCGTGCTATGGAACGCAAAGGCGTTCGTCTGAGCGTCTTTAAGCCAATCGCCCAGCCACGTGCTGGTGGCGATGCGCCAGACCAGACCACCACTATCGTTCGCAAGAACTCCAATCTGCCAGCGGCTGAACCGCTGAAGATGAGCCACGTTGAGTCTCTGCTGTCCAGCAACCAGAAAGACGTGCTGATGGAAGAGATCATCGCTAACTACCATGCTAACGCGCAAGATGCGGAAGTGGTGCTGGTTGAAGGCCTGGTCCCGACGCGCAAACACCAGTTTGCCCAGTCTCTTAACTTTGAAATCGCGAAAACCCTGAACGCAGAGATCGTTTTCGTGATGTCTCAGGGCACCGACACCCCAGAGCAGCTGAACGAGCGTATCGAACTGACGCGCAGCAGCTTCGGCGGCGCGAAAAATACCAACATCACCGGCGTGATCGTGAACAAGCTGAACGCACCGGTGGATGAGCAGGGACGTACTCGCCCTGACCTGTCCGAGATTTTCGACGACTCTTCCAAAGCGAAAGTCATCAAAGTTGACCCGGCTAAGCTGCAGGAATCCAGCCCTCTGCCAGTACTGGGCGCGGTGCCATGGAGCTTCGATCTGATTGCAACCCGTGCAATCGATATGGCGCGTCACCTGAACGCTACCATCGTTAACGAAGGCGACATCAACACCCGCCGCGTGAAGTCCGTGACCTTCTGTGCGCGCAGCATTCCGCACATGCTGGAACACTTCCGCGCAGGTTCCCTGCTGGTAACCTCCGCAGACCGTCCTGACGTGCTGGTTGCCGCCTGTCTGGCCGCGATGAACGGCGTGGAAATCGGTGCGATCCTGCTGACCGGTGCTTACGAGATGGACCCACGCGTTAGCAAGCTGTGCGAACGCGCGTTTGCGACCGGCCTGCCGGTCTTCATGGTGAACACCAACACCTGGCAGACCTCCCTGAGCCTGCAGAGCTTCAACCTGGAAGTGCCGGTTGATGACCACGAGCGTATCGAGAAAGTTCAGGAATACGTTGCGGGCTACATCAACGCAGACTGGATCGAATCCCTGACTGCAACCTCCGAGCGCAGCCGCCGCCTGTCTCCTCCAGCATTCCGTTATCAGCTGACCGAGCTGGCGCGTAAAGCGGGCAAACGCGTTGTTCTGCCAGAAGGCGACGAACCACGTACCGTTAAAGCGGCTGCTATCTGTGCAGAGCGCGGCATCGCGACCTGCGTGCTGCTGGGTAACCCGGATGAGATCACCCGCGTTGCGGCGTCTCAGGGCGTTGAGCTGGGCGCTGGCATCGAAATCGTTGACCCTGAAGTGGTTCGCGAGAGCTACGTTGCCCGTCTGGTTGAGCTGCGTAAGAGCAAGGGTATGACCGAAGCCGTTGCGCGCGAACAGCTGGAAGACAACGTGGTGCTGGGCACGCTGATGCTTGAGCAGGACGAAGTTGACGGTCTGGTTTCCGGTGCGGTTCATACCACGGCGAACACCATCCGTCCACCGCTGCAGCTGATCAAAACCGCGCCAGGCAGCTCTCTGGTTTCTTCCGTGTTCTTCATGCTGCTGCCTGAACAGGT
The DNA here is from genome assembly GCF_034427535.1 of Enterobacter sp. A103. Lineage (NCBI taxonomy): Bacteria > Pseudomonadati > Pseudomonadota > Gammaproteobacteria > Enterobacterales > Enterobacteriaceae > Enterobacter > Enterobacter sp. A103. Next base: position 238,708 of record NZ_JAXQPQ010000004.1, on the reverse strand, counting down.
TTACGTTTACGGCGACTGCGCGATCAACCCGGATCCAACCGCAGAGCAGCTGGCAGAAATCGCTATCCAGTCCGCGGACTCCGCGATTGCCTTCGGTATCGAACCGCGCGTAGCGATGCTCTCCTACTCCACCGGTACTTCTGGTGCAGGTAGCGACGTAGAGAAAGTGCGTGAAGCGACCCGTCTGGCGCAGGAAAAACGTCCTGACCTGATGATCGACGGCCCGCTGCAGTACGACGCCGCCGTGATGGCCGACGTGGCGAAATCCAAAGCGCCGAACTCGCCGGTTGCAGGTCGCGCTACCGTGTTCATCTTCCCGGATCTGAACACCGGTAACACCACCTATAAAGCGGTGCAGCGTTCAGCAGACCTGATCTCCATCGGGCCAATGCTGCAGGGCATGCGCAAACCTGTGAACGACCTGTCTCGTGGCGCGCTGGTTGACGATATCGTCTACACCATCGCTCTGACCGCGATCCAGTCTTCGCAGCAGCAGTAATGTTAAAAAGCCCGGTGGCGCCAGCGCTTACCGGGCAACAAAAAGGCGACCACTTAACGGGTCGCCTTTTTTATTTACAGCAGCTCTCGCGCCGCCGATACAATGTCATGTGCCGTCAGGCCATACTCCTTCTGCAGGAAATCCTGTGTCCCCACCTGGCCGTAACGCTCCTTGACGCCCACCCGCCGCATCGGTACCGGGCAGGTTTCCACCAGGACTTCCGCCACCGCCGATCCCAGGCCGTTGTGAATACTGTGGTTTTCACAGGTGACGATGCGACCGGTTTTCTCGGCGTAGTTTTTCACCAGCATCCGGTCGATGGGCTTCAGGGTAAACATGTCGATGACCGCCGCGCTGACCCCCTCCTGCTCAAGCTGGCGCGCCGCCTCCAGCGCTTCCGCCACCATGATGCCGTTGGCAATCAGGGTGATATCGGTTCCTTCGCGCAGCACATTGCCTTTACCAATGGTGAAGGTTGACCCCGGCGCATACACGCTCGGCGCCTGCTTGCGGATGGTGCGTACCCAGTAGAAGCCTTCGAGGTCGATAAGCTGGCGCAGCACGTCCTCAAACATCACCGCGTCGGTCACCTCCAGCACCACCGAATGCGCCAGACCGCGTACGATGCCCATATCCTCAAACGACATATGCGTTCCGCCGTTGTGGCAGGCCGTCACGCCCGCATCCGAGGCAATCACCTTCACGTTGTTGCGCTGATAGTCCAGGGACATAAACAGCTGGTCGAAGCAGCGACGGCTGGCAAACGCGGTGAAGGTATGAACGAACGGTTTACGCCCGGTAAGCGACAGCCCCGCCGCGGTGCCGATGACGTTGGCCTCCATAATGCCGCAGTTAATCACGTGCTGCGGATAATCGCGCGCCACGCCGTCCATCGCCATCGAGCTCATCAGATCCGCCTCCAGGGCGATAATCTCGCTACCCGCCTCAATCTGCTTTGCCACAAAGCCCGCGTAGACCTTACGCATCTCAACGGCGTCTTTCTCTCCTGCCGGTGCAACCTTAATCATGTGAAGCCTCCAGTTGGCGAATCGTCTCGTTGAGGGCCGCTTTGCTCTCCGCGGTCAACCGCAGGTGGTGCGAGTTGCTGAGCTGTTCCAGGTACGGCACCCCCTGCCCTTTGATGCTGTCAAGGATGACGACTAACGGACGCGCGTCGGCAGCCGGAACCCGCGACGTCAACGCCAGCAGGCCCGGGATGTCGTCGCCCTTCACCGTCGCCACGTCAAAGCCAAAGGCGCGGAATTTCCCCTCCAGGTCGAACGCGCTGATAATTTCGTCCAGCTCGCCGTCGAGCTGCTGTTTGTTCCAGTCCACGAACACCGTCAGGTTGTTAAGGCGATGATGAGCGATAAACTGGAAGGCTTCCCAGCACTGCCCCTCGTTCAGCTCGCCGTCACCGACAATGCAGAAGACGCGGTTCGGTCGCCCCGCCAGCTTGTGCGAGAGCGCCATACCGCCGGCAATCGAGATCCCCTGCCCCAGCGAACCGGTGGTGGCGTCCACGCCGCGCGTTTTCAGACGGTCCGGGTGGCTTGGCAGGCGCGTGCCGTTCTGGTTCAGGGTGCTCAGCTCTTCCACCGGGAAGTAACCCTTGATCGCCAGCGTGCTGTAGAGCGCCGGGCCCGCATGACCTTTCGACAGGACAAAATAGTCTCGCTCCGGCCAGTCCGGATCCGCCGGGTCGATTTTCATCACCGCGCCGTACAGCACGGCCAGGGTTTCGACCACCGACATACTGCCGCCATAGTGCCCAAAGCCCAGCTGCGTCAGGGATTTCAGCGTCTCAAGACGGATCTGACGCGCGAGTTCGGTTATCTCTTTCTCATTCATGATTTGGCTCCGGTGTTTTCCTGCGCGTTACCGCCCGCAGGTTTGTTTTTCGCGAAGACGTTGTACGCCACCAGCAGCGCGAACAACGCCACAACCAGTCCGGTGATGGCAAGCGGCGACAGGAAGCGCGCCAGGTTGCCGAGCACAATCCCGACCGCGCCAAAGTCGGCGTCCGAGAAGGTGGTGTTGGCAAAGCCAATGGCGCCCAGCACCGGCAGCAGCAGGACCGGCAGGAAGGTGATCAGCAGGCCGTTAGCAAAGGCGCCAATCATTGCCCCGCGGCGTCCGCCGGTGGCGTTACCGAACACGCCCGCCGTTGCGCCGGTGAAGAAGTGCGGCACGACGCCCGGGAGGATCAGCACCCAGCTAAACTGACCGCAGATGAACAACCCCACAATCCCGCCGAGGAAGCTGAACAGGAAGCCAATCAGCACCGCGTTTGGCGCATAGGGATACACCACCGGGCAGTCCAGCGCAGGACGCGCGTTCGGCACCAGCTTTTCCGAGAAGCCGGTAAAGGCCGGAACGATTTCCGCCAGAATCAGGCGTACGCCCTGCAGGATGATGAACACGCCCGCCGCGAAGGTGATCGCCATGATGATGGCGTAGACCAGGTAGTTCTGACCGCCGCTGAAGGTGGCCTCGACATACTCACGTCCGGCGCTCACCGCCATGATCAGGTAGATAATCATCATGGTCAGGGAGATGGAGATCGAGCTGTCGCGCAGGAAGCTCAGGTTCTTCGGCAGGTTCATCTCTTCGGTTGAGCGGGAGCCTTTGCCAACCTTGCTGCCAATCCAGCCGGACAGCACGTAGCCCAGCGTGCCGAAGTGCCCGAAGGCAATCTCATCGTTGCCGGTAATGCGCTTCATGTAGCGCTGGGCAATCGCCGGGAAGAAGGCCATGATCAGGCCGAGGATCAGCGAGCCGGTAAAGACCAGCCCCACGCCCTCAAAGCCCGCTACCGTCAGGATCACCCCAATCATGCACGCCATGTAAAACGTGTGGTGCCCGGTCAGGAAGATGTACTTCAGGCGGGTAAAGCGCGCGACGATAATATTCGCCACCATGCCGAAGGCCATAATAAGCGCGGTCGCTGCACCGTATTTTTCCAGCGCAATTGACACAATCGCTTCATTGTTTGGAATAATGCCCTGAATCGTAAAGGCGTGCTCAAACATACCGCCCAAAGGATTTAATGACCCCACCAGCACCGTGGCGCCGCCGCCCAGCACAATAAAGCCGAGAATGGTTTTAATCGTCCCTTTCACTACGTCCGAAAACGCTTTTTTCTGCGCAACCAGACCAATTAGCGCAATTAAACCGACCAGCACCGAAGGGACTTTTAAAATATCAACAACGAAATTCAGCGTTTCAAGGATAAACATATCCACCTCGCCTTATCAGGGTTATTGTCTTTCGAACCAGGCGCGCAGCTGCGCTTCAAGTTCGTTGATGTCGATGATGTTGTTAATCACCACCAGCTGGCTTTCCGGCACGCTGGCGCTGGCCGCAATGTCTTTTGCCATCACGAACAGATCGGCCGCGCCCGGCGTGGCCGAGGAGAGATCGGAATGTTCAACCTCAGCCTCAATCTCCAGTTTTTTAAGTACCTTTTTAATATTCATTTCGACCATAAAACTGCTGCCCAGGCCGGAGCCGCAAATAGCCATGATTTTCATTGTTGTCCCCTTATTTTGAGTAGAGCACGCCCCATCACGCTGTCGCGTAATGTTGTGAATAATCGGATTAAAGAATTAAATCAGAAGCGGTCAATAATCGTTTTAATTTCCTCCAGGGTATTCGCCTGATGCAGTTTTTCCATATCCTCGTCGCTGGAAAATAATTCTGCGAGTGCGGATATCATTTCGATATGGCTATGTTTATCCGGTGCCGCGAGCATAATAATCACATCGACAGGGTCAAACTCACCGGCACCAAACGAGACGCCCTGTTTTAGTTTTAATAAAGACAACCCCAGTCCTTTGGCGCCTTCCTCCGGCCGCGCATGCGGCATCGCCAGCCCTGGTGCCAGCACATAATAGGGTCCTAACGTGTGGTGCTGCTGGATGATGGCAGTGACGTATTCAGGCTCAATCACCTGCAAATCCAGAAGCGGCTTCGCGCACAGCTCCAGCGCCTGCGGCCAGTTTTCCACGCTATCCTGCAGCGTGATGGTTGTATCATATATCCATTTTTTGAGCACTTTTCACTCCCGCTACACGCTAAAGATGAGCAAACTTTATTCAACACATCGCTGGATGACTGCGATCGGGATCACAAAGATAGCGCTACCAATGCTTAACATGCAGAAATGTGATAGCGCTATCAAAATACAATCACGTCGCTAAATCACAGCAAAAAAAGGGATTTAAGGCGTATACTGCCTGTCACGTGAAGCGAAGGAAATGAAGAACGCGTCTGGTCAGCAGGAAGGTGTATGTCTCTAACCCGAAAACGGCGCAGTACCGGTAAAGTGACACTCGCCGATGTCGCACAGCTTGCCGGTGTGGGCACGATGACCGTGTCCCGTGCACTCCGCACGCCCGAACAGGTTTCCGATAAACTACGAGAAAAAATTGAAGCTGCCGTGCAGGAACTGGGCTATATGCCTAATCTTGCCGCCAGCGCGCTGGCCTCGGCGTCGTCGTGGACGATAGCCATGGTGGTGCCAAATCTCTCCGAAGCCGGCTGCTCGGAGATGTTCGCCGGGCTACAGCAGGTGCTACAGCCTGCCGGGTATCAGATCATGCTGGCTGAATCTCAGCATCGCCTGGAGCAGGAGGAGAAATTGCTGGAGACGCTGCTGGCGTCGAATATTGCCGCCGCTATCCTGCTCAGCGTTGAACATACCGACACCGTTCGCCACTGGCTGAAAAACGCCTCCATTCCGGTGATGGAGATGGGGGCCATGCGCGCCGACCCGATTGATATGAATATCGGGATTGATAACGTAGCGGCCATGTATGAACTCACGGAAATGGTGATTAAGCGCGGCTACCAAAATATTGGCCTGCTGTGCGCCAACCAGGAGCAGTGGATTTTCCAGCAGCATTTGCAGGGCTGGTACAAAGCCATGCTTCGCCACCATATGTCGCCGAACCGGGTGATTAACGCGGCGATGCCACCGACCTTCTCGACCGGCGCGGCACAGCTGCCTGAATTCCTGCTGGCGTGGCCGGAGCTGGATGCGCTGGTGTGCGTCTCAGACGAGCTGGCCTGCGGGGCGCTGTACGAGTGTCAGCGCAGACGAATCAAGGTGCCGGACGATCTGGCGGTGGTCGGCTTTGGCGATAGCGACGTGAGCCGCGTCTGTCAGCCGCCGCTGACGACGATGGCGGTGCCGCATCGTAAGATTGGAATTGAAGCCGGGAAAGCGTTGCTGGAGCGTCTGAATGACGGTGACTGGCGCGATCAAAAGCCCATCGCGTCCAGTCTGTGTCTGAGAGAGAGTTGCTGACGCTTACTCAGCCTCTTCCTCTTTCTCTGATTTGGTCGATTCGTTTTTGGCGTTGCGGGTCATCCACAGCGCCAGCGCTTTTAACGAATCCGGCGTGAACTCGTCGCAGCGCGCGGTGATCTCTTCCGGCGTCATCCAGCTGACTTCACTCACCTCTTCTTCCTGCAGAGCGAACGGTCCGTGGGAGACGCAGCTAAACAGCCCGCCCCAGACGCGGCAGTTTTCGTCTTCGAAATAGAACTGACCGTGCTCGGCAAACGGCACGCCGGCGATGCCTAACTCTTCTTCCGCTTCACGACGCGCGGAATCCAGCAGCACTTCATCTGCCTGGACAACCCCACCTGCGGTGGCATCCAGCATACCCGGGAGAAAATCTTTGGTGTCCGTGCGGCGCTGGACCAGAATTTTGCCCATCCCGTCATGCACAACGATGTACGTTGCGCGGTGGCGCAGACGCTCCGCACGCATTTGTTCGCGGCTGGCCTGCGCGATCACTTCATTCTCTTCGCTGACAATGTCAACCCACTCTGTACTTGCCAAATGACTCTGCTCCACCATCGGGAAACCTTCTCTTCTAAGCGCTCTTTCGGCGCGTTTGCAGTTGAGGTGTAACTTACGGATTAATCGCTACCTGCGCAATAACTTGCTGATCATTAAGTGCGATAACGCGCAGGGTATTTCCATCCAGCATGCCATAGCTCGCTGGATAACCGCCTTTCGGTATGCTGACCGATCCCGGATTGAAGTAATAAATCTCACCGCGCTTTTCAGCAACCGGAATATGAGTATGACCGTAAACCAGGACATCGCCAGCCGCGAGCGCCGGGAGATTATCCGGGCTAAAAAGATGCCCGTGCGTCAGGAACAGACGGCTTTGTTCCAGCAGCACCTGCTGCCATGGCGCGGTAAGGGGAAAATGCAGCAGCATCTGGTCCACTTCGCTGTCGCAGTTGCCGCGAACGGCAATGATGCGCGAGGCGTACGGGTTGAGCTTTTCCGCGACCTGCGCAGGGGCGTAGCCCTCTGGCAGCGCGTTGCGCGGGCCGTGGTTGAGCACATCCCCCAGAATAATCAGCCACTGCGCGCCGCTTTGTGCAAACAGGGAAAGGACACGCTCGGTAGCGGGCAGCGATCCATGGATATCCGACGCAAACATCAGTTTCATCAGTCACTCCTCGGGAAAACAGACTGCCCCATCATACCTGAAGCGTCAGGGCTTATCAGCCCGCGCGCTTAGCCGAGAGTGCCACATAGCGCTGCACGGAGGCGCGCTGCCACTGAAACGCGGCATAATCAACCAGCAGCTGCGGCACCTCATCGCCGTTGAGGATCAGGCGGTTTAGCATCAACGCCAGATCGGCGTCGGCAATGCACCACTCGCCGAACAGGTTCGGGTTGCCGTGTGCGAGGAGCGAGGTGGCGGTTTCAATGAGTTTTTGCGCGCTTTCACGGCCTTCAGCGCTGAGCGCTGGCTTTTTGCCCCCGGCAAACACGACGTCCGTTGAGCGTTCCACGCGAATCGGCACCAGATCGCTCCGCAGCCACGCCTGGATCTGCCGCGCCCGCGCGCGTTTTTGCAGGTCGTGCGGATAGATCCGCTCCCACTCGGGCGGCGCGAACCTATCTTCCAGATATTCATCAATCGCAGACGATTCGCTCAGGGCAAAACCGTCGATCTCCAGCACCGGCACGCGTCGGGTCAGGTCGTAGCCCTGCCACTGCGGCTTGAGATGTTCACCGCCGTCAAGATCGACGGTCTTCAGCGTAAAAGTGAGTCCTTTTTCGGCCAGCGCAACGTATACGCTCATAACATAGGGAGAAAAGAAATTCGCATCGGACCACAACGTGATTACGGGCTGGTTCATAACATCCTCATCGGCTGATCGGGTTTTTACTCAACATATAATCTCTTTGCCCCGCTGTCACTTGATGAAAACTCACGATTTACAACAACCACCTATACTCATTTCTCATGGCATCACTATTCGCATGGACAGGAGTTGAGAATGATCGACCTTTATTACGCCCCTACCCCAAACGGCCATAAAATCACCCTTTTTCTTGAAGAAGCCGAGCTGGATTACAGGATCATTCGCATGGATATCAGCAAAGGCGATCAGTTCAGCCCTCTCTTTCTGGCTATCTCGCCGAATAATAAAATCCCGGCCATTATTGATAACCACCCGGCGGACGGGGGCAGGCCGCTGAGCCTGTTTGAATCCGGTGAAATTTTGCTCTACCTGGCGGAGAAAACCGGCAAACTGCTGAGCGGCGAACTGCGCGAGCGTCACCATACCCTGCAATGGCTCTTCTGGCAGGCGAGCGGACTGGGGCCCATGCTGGGGCAAAATCATCATTTTACCGCTTACGCCCCGCAGCCCATTCCTTATGCAATAGAACGCTATCAGGTTGAGACTCAACGGCTCTATGACGTTCTGAACCGTCGGCTGGAGAAAACGCCGTGGCTCGGGGGCGATCATTACAGTATTGCCGACATCGCCTGCTGGCCGTGGGTGAATACGCATGAAAAACACCGAATTGACCTGGCCGCTTACCCGGCGGTGAACAACTGGTTTGAGCGCATCCGAACCCGCCCGGCCACCGAGCGAGCGATGCAAAAAATCCAGCAGATTTAACCCGCTATGAGGCTGGGTGCCTGCGAGCCTCTCATGTATGATGAGCAGGAAATACTGACACGGAGAAGACCTGCAATGTCACAGCCAGACGCTATTATTCGCATAAAAAATTTACGCTTGCGCACCTTCATCGGCATCAAAGAGGAAGAGATCGCCAACCGTCAGGATATTGTCATTAACGTGGTAATTCACTATCCCGCAGACAAAGCGCGGGCCAGCGAAGACATCAACGACGCGCTGAACTACCGCACAATAACCAAAAACATCATTCAGTACGTGGAGAATAACCGCTTCTCTCTGCTGGAAAAATTAACTCAGGATGTGCTCGATATCGCACGCGAACATCACTGGGTCACTTATGCTGAAGTTGAGATCGATAAACTTCACGCCCTGCGCTACGCCGATTCCGTCTCCATGACGCTAAGCTGGCGACGCCAGGCGTAATCCTGGAGGTTGTATGAAGATTTTGCTGACCGGCGGCACGGGCCTTATTGGTCGTCACCTCATTGCGCGTCTGCAGGCCTTGCATCACGACATTACCGTGGTCACGCGCAGCCCGGAGAAAGCGCGCCAGGTGCTCGGGGCGGGTATCGATATCTGGAAAAATCTGGCCGAGCAGCAAAATCTGGACGGCTTCGACGCCGTCATTAACCTCGCGGGGGAACCCATCGCCGATAAGCGCTGGACGGAAGAGCAAAAACAGCTGTTATGCAGCAGCCGGTGGAACATCACCGAAAAGCTGGTCGAGCTGATCCGCAATAGCCACACGCCGCCTTCGGTGCTGATTTCAGGTTCAGCAGTGGGCTATTACGGCGATCTCGGCGAGGTGGTGGTGACCGAGGAAGAGCCGCCGCATAACGAGTTTACCCATAAGCTCTGCGCCCAGTGGGAGCGTATCGCCTGCGCGGCGCAGAGCGATCGTACCCGCGTCTGCCTGCTGCGGACCGGCGTCGTGCTTGCGCCGAAGGGCGGCATTCTGGCGAAGATGCTTCCCCCTTTCCGGCTTGGACTCGGTGGGCCGATCGGCAATGGTCGTCAGTATCTGGCCTGGATCCATATCGACGATATGGTCAACGGTATTCTCTGGCTGCTGGATAACGATCTGCGCGGGCCGTTTAACATGGTTGCGCCGTATCCGGTGCGTAACGAACAGTTTGCCCACGCGCTGGGGCATGCCCTGCACCGCCCGGCGATATTGCGCGTGCCTGCCACGGTGATTCGCCTGATAATGGGTGAAGCGTCTGTGCTTGTACTAGGCGGACAGCGGGCGTTGCCAAAACGGCTGGAAGCGGCCGGCTTTGCGTTCCGCTGGTATGAATTAGAAGAGGCGCTGGGGGATGTGGTGCGGTGAATATGTTACAGTGACAGGCCATGTTCCGAAGAAATGGCGTAACAATGGCAACCATCACCACACCCCGGCTTCACCTCACTCCTTTCGAACCCACTGACTGGGCCTTCTTCCGTTCGCTGCGTGAAGATCGCAGCATCATGCGCTACATGGCCGCCATCGCGCCGGAAAAAGAGACCCGCCGCGTGTTTGCCGCGCGCCTGATGGCGGAGCATGTCTTTGTGATCCGCTCTCTGGAGGACGATACGCCGCTGGGCGATATCGGCCTGCAAATCAGCCCTGAGAATCGTGAAGAGGCCGATATTGGCTATACGGTTGTGCCTGCCGCGCAGGGAAAAGGGATTGCCAGCGAGGCGCTGCGCGCGGTGTGTGATTACGCGTTTAACCAGACCAGCGTGAAAGCGATTAACGCGTACGTGCTGGCAGATAACGGCGGTTCGGTGCGGGTGCTGGAGAAAGCCGGGTTTGTGCGCACGCAGATGCTGGAAAAGGCGTATGAAATTGACGGCGTGCGCTATGACGACTGGGTGTATCGGCTGGAGTGCAGTGCGGTTTGATGCCCTCTCCCACAGGGAGAGGGGGAAAGGCAAAACCTACTTCAACGACCCTTTCAGGAACTGCTGCAGGCGCGGGCTTTGCGGGTTCGCCAGCACCTCGTCCGGGTGGCCCTGCTCTTCAATTTTCCCCTGATGCAGGAAGATAACGTGGTTCGAGACGTTACGGGCGAAGCCCATCTCGTGCGTCACCACCACCATCGTTTTGCCCTCTTCGGCCAGCTTCTGCATGATGCGCAGCACTTCGCCAACGAGTTCAGGGTCCAGCGCGGAAGTCGGTTCGTCGAACAGCAGCACTTCGGGCTCCATCGCCAGCGCGCGCGCGATAGAGACACGCTGCTGCTGACCGCCGGAGAGATGCACCGGGTATTTCATCTGCTGGCGCTCGTCGATACCCACTTTCGCCAGGTATTTCACCGCGCGCTCGCGGGCTTCCTGCTTGCTCAGGCCCAGCACCTGAATCGGTGCTTCCATCACGTTCTCCAGCACCGTCATGTGGCTCCAGAGGTTGAAGTGCTGGAACACCATCGTCAGGCGCGTACGCAGCAGGCGCAGCTGGTGTTTATCCGCGACCTTCAGCTGGCCGTCTTTATCACGGACCAGGTTAATATTCTGCCCGCTCACCACAATCGAGCCTTCGCTCGGTTTTTCGAGGAAGTTAATGCAGCGCAGGAAGGTACTTTTACCCGAGCCGGATGAGCCGATAATACTGATCACGTCGCCCGCATTCGCCTGCAGCGACACCCCTTTCAGCACTTCATGTTCGCCGTAGCGTTTGTGCAAATCAATAACGTTTAATTTGTTCTCAGCCATCATCTTTCTCAGTGCGTCGAAGAAGGTTTTATATGCTGCAACCAGCGTTTTTCAGCCTTACGGAACAGGCTAATCAGAACATAAGAGATAATTAAATAGAGCACCGCCGCAATGCCAAACGCGGTAAACGGCTGATAGGTCGCGGAGTTAATATCGCGCGCAATTTTGAGCAGATCCGGCACCGTCGCGGTAAAGGCGAGCGCGGTGGAGTGCAGCATCAAAATCACTTCGTTACTGTAAGCCGGTAACGCGATACGCAGCGCCGACGGCAGAATAATGCAGCGATAAAGTTTCACTGAGGAAAAGCCGTACGCGCGCGCCGCTTCAATCTCACCGTAAGGGACAGAGCGAATTGCCCCGGCGAAAATCTCGGTGGTGTAGGCGCAGGTGTTGAGCGTCAACGCCAGCACCGTACAGTTCAGGCCGCTGCGGAAGAACGCATTCAGCATCTCAGTGCCTTTTACGATCTCAAGCGTATACATCCCCGAATAGAACACCAGCAGCTGAACGTACAGCGGCGTACCGCGAAACACGTAGGTAAACAGCCAGATCGGGAACTGGATAAATTTATTATTCGACACGCGGCCAATGGCAAGAAACACCGCCAGAATGCCGCCCATCACCACGGAGGAGATCAGCAGCCAGAGCGTAATCGCCACGCCGGTAAAGCGGTAGCCATCCGTCCACAGCAGCGATTTCCAGTATTCCTGAATAATCTCAATCACAGGTCAGCCCTCTTCACACCCACGGAGTAGCGACGCTCGAGCAGAAGCAGCACACCATTGGAGGCGGTCGTAAAGACCAGATAAATCACGCCACAGACCACCGCAAAGTAGAACGGCTCCCAGGTGCTCTTGCCCGCCAGCTGAGTCGCTTTCACGACGTCTTCCAGACCGAGCAGCGAGACCAGCGCTGTCGCTTTGAGGATAACCTGCCAGTTGTTGCCGATACCCGGCAGCGCATAGCGCATCATGGCCGGGAACATAATCCGACGAAACGTTTGTGAAGAGGTAAAACCAAATGCGGTTGCCGCCTCAATGTGGCCTTTCGGCACGGCCATGTAAGCACCGCGGAAGGTTTCGGTGAAGTAGGCACCGTAGATAAAACCGAGGGTAATAATACCGGCCACCATCGGGTCGATATCAATTTGTCCCATACCCATCGCGTCCGTTACGCTGTTAAGCGCAATCTGCAGACCGTAAAAGATAAGCAGCATCAGCACCAGATCGGGAACGCCGCGAATAAGCGTGGTGTAGCCTTCAAATATGAGCGCCAGCGGTTTGTTAGCCGAAAGCTTCGCCCCTGCGCCTGCCAGACCTATCAGCACCGCCAGCACCACGGAGCTGATAGCCAGCTCAAGGGTGACAAGCGCGCCCTGTAAAATAACGTCAGAAAATCCGTACAGCATACCGCGAGCCCTGTCGTATCGTGAGTGGTGGAACCGTGTCTTTTCCCCTCCCGCATCGGGAGGGGCCGCACGTTATTTGACGGGGCGATTAGCCGCCGTAAACATTAAAATCAAAGTACTTTTTCGCCAGCTTGTCATAGGTGCCGTCAGCGCGCATTTCAGCAAACGCTTTGTTCAGCGCCTCACGCAGCTCGTTGTCTTCTTTGCGCAGGCCCATACCGGTACCCACACCAAACAACTTCACGTCCTTAATGGACGGGCCGCCAAACTTGTAATCTTTACCCACCGGCGTTTTCAGGAAGCCTTCGCTTGCCGCGACTTCATCCTGGAATGCCGCATCAATTCGGCCTGCCGTCAGGTCAGCGTAGATATTTTCCTGGCCCTGATAGGAGACGATTTCAATCCCCTTCGGCGCCCAGTGTTCGTTGCCGTAGGTTTCCTGCGTGGTGCCCTGCAGCACGCCGACGCGTTTGCCTTTCAGGGACTCCAGCGTTGGCTGAATGTCAGAAGCTTTAGCCACCACCAGACGAGAATCGGCCGCGTAGAGTTTGTCGGTGAAGGCAATCTCCTGCTGGCGTTTTTCGGTGATGGAGAGCGAGGACATAATCACGTCGATTTTTTTCGCTTTCAGGGACGGGATCAGCGCATCCAGCGGGTTCTCAACGTAGGTACACTGTGCTTTGATGCGTTTGCACAGCTCATTGGCCAGATCGATGTCAAAACCGACCAGTTCACCCTTTGAATTCTTCGATTCGAACGGCGCATAGGTTGGATCGGTACCAATCCGAATTTTCTGCGGAATGGCTGCGAATGCCGCGGTGGCGCTGGAAAAGGCCAGCACCAGAGATAGTGACAACACGAGTTTTTTCATATTTGTCCTCAACAAACTGTCTTCATACGGGATTTTTACGACGACGGGGTGGTGCTAATGTGCCATTAATCCCCTCTTTCAGGCAAAGACTAATGCCCTTCAGGCGGGAATTTTTGCATTATAAATGCGTAAGTATGCACAAAGCGATCCAATACGGTGCAACAAATGCACCGCATTGGGTCAACCGCTCCCGCAACGCACCTTTGCGGTGCGTTAGCGTCAGGCATTATTCACCGTATACGTTGAAGTCGAAGTATTTCTTCGCCAGTTTGTCGTAAGTACCGTCTTTACGCAGCTCTGCAAAGGCTTTGTCGAAGGCGGCTTTCAGCTCGGTATCATCCTTACGCAGGCCAATACCGGTGCCGTCACCAAAGTATTTTTTGTCTTTTACCGACGCGCCCGCAAACGCATAGTCTTTACCCGCAGGCTGTTTCAGGAAGCCTTCGCTCGCGGCGACTTCATCCTGGAATGCCGCATCCAGACGGCCTGCGGCCAGGTCAGAGTAAATCAGATCCTGGTTCTGGTAAGCCACCACGTCTACGCCCTTCTCACGCCAGGTCGCGTTGGCATAACCTTCCTGCGTCGACCCCTGAAGCACGCCAACATGCTTGCCTTTCAGCGAGTCGATGGTTGGCTTAATCGGGGAGCCTTTCGGCGCAATCAGGCGAGAATCCGCGGCGTAGAGCTTGTCAGAGAAGGCAATCTCCTGCTGGCGTTTTTCGGTGATGGAAAGAGAAGAGATAATGGCGTCGATTTTCTTGGCTTTCAGCGACGGGATTAACGCGTCAAAGTCGCTGCCCACCCATGTGCATTTCACCGCAATGCGTTTGCACATTTCATTTCCCAGATCGATATCAAACCCCACGAAATCGCCTTTCGCATCCTTGGAAGAGAATGGCGCGTAGGTTGCGTCTGTACCGATACGAACCGTCTGTGGAAGCGCTGCGTAGCTACCTGCTGCCGCACTTAACCCCACGAGCAAAGACAGAGCCAGAACCGTCTTCTTCATACATTTACCCTCAAGTACCGTGATTTTATTATGTATTGTGTTGTGTGTTGTGTTGCAGGCTTCATCTTGCAGGTCTTATGCCACATTGCCGTCTGGTCAAAACTTCGACGTTAAATATGTTAATAAAACGTTGCAATATTGCCTTAATGGTGAAAGATAGCAGGTCTGCCGAACGAACCGGAAAGAGAAAAAGGGAAAAAACGAATTAAATGTCGAGGATATGATCGCCGTTGCATAATTGCCCTGAAACAGGGCAACGTCTCTTTTCATGCACTCTGTTTGTGCACAGAATCAGGCCCCTTGCCAGCGGGTGAAGAGATCTTCGGGCAGGTCGATGTCAAACTGATCCAGCACGCGGTTAACGGTCTGATTAATCACGTCGTCCAGCGAGGTCGGGCGATGATAAAACGCCGGTACCGGCGGCATGATGATGGCCCCAAGCTCGGCGGCCTGGGTCATTAAACGCAGATGGCCGAGATGCAGCGGCGTTTCCCGCACGCAGAGCACCAGAGGACGACGCTCCTTCAGCACCACATCCGCCGCGCGCGTCACCAGGGTGTCGGTATAGCTGTTCACAATGCCGGAGAGCGTTTTAATTGAACAGGGCAGGATAACCATGCCGGCTGTTTTAAACGAGCCTGAGGAGATGCTGGCGGCGATATCACGGGCATCGTGAACCACGTCCGCCAGTGCCTGAACATCGCGCAGGGAGAGATCGGTTTCAAGAGAGAGGGTCTGCCGCGCCGCCTGGCTCATCACCAGATGGGTCTCGACTTCCGCCACGTTACGCAGAACCTGTAACAGACGTACGCCGTAAATCGCGCCGCTGGCACCGCTGAGCCCAACAATGAGTCGTTTCATGATTTTCGCCCTTACTGATTTCAGGGCAGACTGTGCAGGATTTTGCGGGGAGTTGCAAGTGAGGGCATTCGCCCTCACCTGCCGGAGCATCAACCTTCGTTGTGCATCTCTAAGCTTTCAAGATCGTTCTGCATCTGAACGGCTTTCGCATCGTCGTTGCGCAGCGAATCAAGATAGTCGAGATACTGCTGGTCAACGTCTTTGGTCACGTAAATACCGTTGAACACGGAACATTCAAACTGCTGGATTTCCGGGTTCTCGGCGCGCACCGCGTCGATGAGATCGTTTAGATCCTGGAAAATCAGGCCGTCGGCACCGATGATCTGGCGAATTTCATCCACTTCACGCCCGTGAGCGATCAGCTCGTTGGCGGTTGGCATATCGATGCCGTACACGTTCGGGAAGCGAATCTCCGGCGCAGCAGAGGCCAGGTAGACTTTCTTCGCACCCGCTTCGCGCGCCATCTCGATAATCTGCTCAGAGGTGGTGCCGCGAACGATGGAGTCATCCACCAGCAGAACGTTCTTGTCGCGGAATTCCGCGCGGTTGGCGTTCAGCTTGCGGCGCACGGACTTACGGCGCAGGTGCTGGCCCGGCATGATAAAGGTGCGGCCAACGTAGCGGTTCTTCACGAAGCCCTGACGGTATGGCTTGTCCAGAATGCGGGCAATCTCCAGCGCGATATCGCAGGAGGTTTCCGGAATAGGAATAACCACGTCGATGTCGAGATCGTCCCACTCGCGGGCAATCTTCTCGCCCAGCTTGGTGCCCATGTTGACGCGCGCGCTGTAGACGGAAATCTTGTCGATGAAGGAATCCGGGCGGGCGAAGTAAACGTATTCAAACAGGCACGGGTTGCTGACCGGGTTATCGGCACACTGGCGGGTAAACAGCTGGCCCTTCTCGGTGATATAGACCGCTTCGCCCGGCGCAACGTCACGCAGGAATTCAAAGCCCAGGGTATCCAGCGCCACGCTCTCAGAGGCAACCATATATTCGGTACGGCCATCGCCAAGGTCGCGCTTGCCGAGTACCAGGGGACGAATGCCGTTTGGATCGCGGAAGGCCACCATGCCGTGACCGATGATCATCGCTACGCAGGCGTACGCGCCGCGGATCTGGCGGTTGGTCGCGGCAATCGCAGCAAAGATGTTGTCTGCTTCCAGCGGGTAGTGACGGAAGTTATCCAGCTCGCTGGCGAACACATTGAGCAGGATTTCAGAATCAGAGGTGGTGTTAATGTGGCGACGTTTCTCTTCGAACAGCTTTTTACGCAGCTCATGCGCGTTGGTCAGGTTGCCGTTATGAGCAAGGGTGATGCCATACGGTGAGTTGACGTAGAAAGGCTGTGCCTCAGAGGCGCTGGAACTGCCAGCAGTAGGATAACGAACGTGACCGATCCCCATATTACCTTGCAGACGCTGCATATGGCGGGCTTCAAACACATCGTTTACCAGGCCATTCGCCTTGCGTAAACGGAAGCAGTTGTTTGCATCAATGGTGATGATACCCGCAGCATCCTGCCCACGGTGCTGAAGCACCGTTAACGCGTCATAAATCGACTGGTTTACCGGCATGAAACCGGCGATACCGACAATACCGCACATTCGTCTTTTCCTCGTTAAGCCACATCTCAGGGTTTATGCCCTGGGCAAAAAACTCGACGAGCTTTGCAGATAGTCAAAGAACCATCTGATGATGAAGCTGAACTCTGGAATGAGCTGCGATTTCTGCCAGTCTTCGCTTTTGGAGAACCCGGTGAAGGTATCCAGGAAGAACAGGATCGCGGCTACAATCAGCACGCCTCGTAACGCCCCGAAACAGATCCCGAGCACCCTGTCCGTTCCTGACAGACCGGTTTTCTCGACCAGCTGACCTATCACGTAATTCACGATAGCGCCGACAATCAGCGTTGCGATAAACAGCACCGCGATGGCAATTCCGTTTCGGACCAGTTCATCTTCAAAGCCCGTGAACCAGACAGACAGGTAAGTGTAGTAATGACTGGCAACAAAGAAAGCACAACCCCAGGTTACCAGCGATAACGCTTCACGAACAAAGCCACGGATCAGGCTAACCAGACAGGAAAAACCAATCACCGCAATGATGGCGTAATCAATCCAGACCATATGTGTCCCACGATTTAACGCCCTGTCATCCAGTTCGGGGCGAATTCTAACAGAAAAAGAAAACGTTTGCGTAGGGATTTCCTTCCCGCGCGTAAATAAAAAAGGCGCTGAAAAAATGTTCAACGCCACGGTCCATTTGACGTCTCTGTGGACGTCTGCTCCCCCTCACCCCGGCCCTCTCCCTCAAGGGAGAGGGAGCAAACCACTCCGAGGTTGGGTAAGATCTTATCAGTTCGCGCTGTAGCCCATCACCACGCCGCTCAGGCCGGAGATCTGCTTCAGCTCGCCGAGCGAACCTTTAAGCTTATCTTTGGACGCTTCTGGCCCCACGAGGATACGGGTAATTTTACCCTGCACCGGTGTGGAAGGTGAAGTGTAAACACGATATCCCGCACTGCGCAGTTTGCTCACGACCTCGTTAACTTTGTCGGCGTTTTTCAGCGCGCCGAGCTGCACAACATACGCTTTTCCGGTCGGTGCCGCGTCTTGTTTTGCCGGCGGTGGGGTTTCTGATGCGGCAGCCAGCTGCTCTGCGGCTTTATCCCGCTGCGGTTTCGGCTGCGGCTTCTCAACCGGCTTCGGTTTTTCAACGGGTTTAGGCTGCTCTACCGGCACCGGATCGATATCGCTGCTGCTCGCTGCCGCCAGACGAGACGGATCGAGCGACGGTGCGGCGGCATCGCCTGCACGCACCTCTTCC
The DNA here is from genome assembly GCF_034427535.1 of Enterobacter sp. A103. Taxonomy (NCBI): domain Bacteria; kingdom Pseudomonadati; phylum Pseudomonadota; class Gammaproteobacteria; order Enterobacterales; family Enterobacteriaceae; genus Enterobacter; species Enterobacter sp. A103. The sequence continues at coordinate 220,569 of NZ_JAXQPQ010000004.1, read as the reverse complement.
GCCGCGCCTTCCGGCGGCTGAGCAGGCAGCGCCTGCGTCGCCGCTGGCAGCATATCCGGCTCATCGCGGTCACCCGGTTTCGGCACCAGCGGAATAGCGGCAAACTCGTCCTGATAATGCTTTTTCTGCCCGTCGAGCAGACCCGGGAGAATAATCACCCCGAGCGCGACCAGCACAATGGTTCCTGTTAAACGGTTCTGAAACTTACTCGCCACCGGTTCTCCCCGCGTCCATCACTTCCATGACATGTGCCACCGTGTGGAATGAACCACACACCAGCACGGTATCTTCTGGTTTAGCATCCGCCATCGCGGCATGCCAGGCCTGCGCCACGCTACTATAGATTGCGCCTTTGCCGAGATGTTCCATCAACTGCTCAGCCGTCGCGCCGCGCGGCCCCTCCAAAGGAGCACAATACCAGCTATCGACCACAGTCTCCATGCAGGCCAGCGTCCCGCCGATATCTTTATCATGAAGCATACCGATAACCGCCAGCACGCGCCCGGTTTTTGGTAACGATTTGAGACGTCCCGCGAGATACGCCGCCGCATGCGGGTTATGCGCCACGTCCAGAATCAGGCGCGGTGACTCGCTGACAATCTGGAAGCGCCCGGGCAGAATTGCGCTCTGAATGCCGTCGCGAATTGCCTGCTCGCTGACCGCTAATCCGCTGGCGCGCAGTGCCGCCAGCGCGGTGGCCGCGTTCGGCTGCGGCACCTGCGGCAGCGGCAGGTTATCCAGCGCGCCCTGGGCATCGCTGAAGCGCCAGCCGTTATCCTGAACCTCATACTGCCAGTCAACGCCGCGGCGCAGCAGACGCGCGCCCTTCTCATTTGCCACGTCAGCAATGGTGTGCGGCATGTCCGGCTCGCCGACCACGGCGGGTTTATTCGCCCGGAAAATACCGGCCTTCTCGCGGCCAATGCTTTCACGATCAGGTCCCAGCCAGTCGATATGGTCCAGCGCGATGCTGGTGACCACCGCCACGTCCGCACTCACCATATTGGTGGCATCAAGACGTCCGCCGAGGCCGACCTCAAGGATCACGACATCCAGCTGCGCCTGTTTGAACAGCCACAGCGCCGACAGGGTACCGTATTCAAAATAGGTTAATGAGATCTCACCGCGTGCGGCTTCAATTTCCGCGAACGACGCCGTATGCGCCGATTCCGGCAGCTCGCTGTTCTGCACGCGAACGCGCTCGGTGTAGCGGACCAGGTGTGGAGAGCTGTACACGCCAACTTTGTAACCTGCGGCCATCAGGACAGATTCCAGCGTGCGGCAGGTAGTGCCTTTACCGTTGGTGCCCGCGACGGTGAACACGAAAGGTGCCGGTTTGAGCACATCAAGACGCGCGGCGACCTGGCTTACGCGCTCAAGCCCCATATCGATGGTTTTACTGTGCAGGTTTTCCAGATAAGAAAGCCACGCGGCCAGGGGCGACGTGGCTTGGGGAATGCTTTTATTTTCCATAATGCCCGGTTGTCATTAACAGATTAGAAAGCAAAAGGGCAGCGCCAACCGGCCCTGCCCTTTTCAGTTATCAGGCCTCGGGTTCCTGATCCGGTACCACCACGCCTTCGCGCGGCTCATCCGGGTTCGGCGCTGGCAGATTCATCAGCTTCGCCAGAATGCTCGCCAGCTTCAGGCGCATTTCCGGACGGCGGACGATCATATCGATAGCGCCTTTCTCAATGAGGAACTCACTGCGCTGGAAGCCCGGCGGCAGTTTTTCACGAACGGTTTGCTCGATAACGCGAGGACCCGCAAAGCCGATCAGCGCTTTTGGCTCAGCGATGTTCAGGTCGCCCAGCATCGCGAAGCTCGCAGAGACGCCGCCCATGGTTGGGTCGGTCAGCACGGAGATGTACGGAAGACCGCGCTCCTGCATTTTCGCCAGCGCAGCAGAGGTTTTCGCCATCTGCATCAGCGACATCAGCGCTTCCTGCATACGTGCACCGCCGGAGGCAGAGAAGCAGATCAGCGGACAGTTGTCTTCCAGCGCCTGCTCAACGGCACGCACGAAGCGCGCACCGACCACGGAGCCCATTGAGCCGCCCATAAAGGAGAACTCAAAGGCAGCGGCGACAACCGGCATCTCATGCAGGGTGCCTTTCATGACGATCAGCGCGTCTTTCTCGCCGGTCTCTTTCTGTGCAGAGGCCAGACGATCTTTGTATTTTTTGGAATCGCGGAACTTCAGCACGTCTTTTGGCTCGAGTTCGCTACCCAGCTCTACCAGAGAGCCTTCGTCCAGCAGGCTATGCAGGCGGTTGCGCGCCGACATACGCATATGGTGGTCACACTTCGGACACACCTCAAGGTTGCGCTCCAGCTCTGCGCGATACAGAACCTGACCGCAGCTATCACACTTCGTCCATACCCCTTCAGGAATGCTCGCTTTGCGCGTTGGGGTAATGTTGCTTTTAATTCGTTCAATCCAGCTCATTGATAACCTTTCTGCCTGAACCTGGTCGTATGCCAGTTTTGCTATAAGAGGCGAATAATGCCATTTTTGCCTCCAACAGACCATGAATGTTGCACATTAAAACATAACAGCCCGAAACTTTGGATAAAAAAGTGGTCGAACCGCCAGCGTGCCTTTATTTCGCTTGTTTTGCCGACGCACGTTTGTGGCGAATGATTTCGATAACGCCAGGCAGTACGGAAAGCACAATAATCGCTACAATCAGTAACTTAAGGTTTTCCTGCACCACCGGGAGATCGCCAAACAGATAGCCTGCGTAGGTAAACAGCAGTACCCACAGCAGCGCGCCAACCACGTTGTATGCCGCAAAATGACGATAGGACATATGCCCCATTCCCGCCACAAACGGTGCAAATGTGCGCACAATAGGCACAAAACGCGCAAGGATAATGGTTTTCCCGCCATGGCGTTCATAAAACGCATGGGTTTTATCTAAATAGCTGCGACGGAAAATTTTCGAATCAGGATTGCTGAAAAGCCGCTCACCGAACACCCGTCCAATCGTATAGTTGACCGCATCACCGACAATGGCGGCAATCACCATCAGCACAACCATAAGATGCACGTTCAGATCGTTAGTGGGTAACGCCGATAGCGCCCCGGCAACGAACAGCAGTGAATCCCCTGGCAGGAATGGGGTAACGACCAGACCGGTTTCACAAAACAGAATGAGGAACAGAATGGCGTAAACCCAGACGCCATACTGCGCGACCAGCTCTGCCAGGTGAACATCAATATGCAGAATGAAATCAATCAGAAAACGTATTACGTCCATATTGTCTAAGCCCTAATTGCACCTTTGTTTAGTCCGCTAAAAACAGCGGGCCCATTGGCGGTTTCGGCAGGTCAAATCGATCCGGATAGTCTACTGAGACCAGATACAATCCTTCCGCTTTCGCCGTGGCTGCCGCAAGCGTTCTGTCCTTCGCTGCCAGCAGGTCTGCAATCCAGCTCTCCGGCTGGTGTCCGGCACCCACTTCCATCAGGCTGCCCACAATATTCCTAACCATATGATGTACAAAGGCATTGGCTTTAATATCCACCACCACATACGCGCCAAAACGGCTGACGTTTATGTGCATGACGTTGCGCCACGGCGTGCGGGACTGACACTGCACCGCACGAAACGACGTAAAGTCATTTTCACCAATCAGACACTGCGCCGCGCGATGCATACGTTCCGCATCAAGCGGTTCATAAAAATGCGTCACGCCCTGGCTTAACACCGCCGGACGCAGGCGCTGGTTGTAGATGACATAACGGTAGCGACGCGCCGTGGCGCTGAAGCGCGCGTGAAAATCATCCGGCACAGCTTTTACCCAACGCACCGCAATGTCACCAGGCAAATTCGCATTTACACCCAGCGTCCAGGCGGCATCCTTACGCACGGCGGTGGTTTCAAAGTGCACCACCTGCCCCGTGCCGTGAACTCCCGCGTCCGTACGTCCCGCGCACAGGACGTTAATCGGCTCGTTTGCCACCTGAGAGAGCGCTTTCTCCAGCTTCTCCTGGACGCTGCGCACCTCGTTCTGACGCTGCCAGCCATAATATTTACTGCCGTCGTACTCAATTCCGAGCGCAATTCTATGGACCGGCTTTTGTTCCACGTCTGACATCAGTACAGGTACTCCTGCACCAGTTTTTCAGCGATTTTGACCGCCATCAGCGCGCCGCCGAAGCGAACGTTATCGGCAACGGACCAGAACTGAACCTGTTCCGGCATGCCGTAATCGTTACGCACGCAGCCAACGGAAAGATGCGCGCTGCCGGTGGCATCGCCAACCTGGGTCGGGAACTCGCTCTCTTCGGAGAGCACGATGTCTTCACCGCGGCCAAACGCGTCGCGCGCCTCTTCTGCCGCCAGCGGACGCAGGGCTTCAAAGCCAACCATCTGCGCGTGGCCGTAGAAGACCGGAGACTGCACGACGTTCGCGGAAATCATCAGGCCATCGTCCTGCAGAATTTTACGCACTTCATCGACGATACGGCGCTCTTCGCGCACGGAGCCCTCGCGGTCCGGCAGCAGCGGCAGCATGTTGAACGCCAGCTGGCGCCCAAAGAAATCGTCTTCGTCAATCGGGATACCGTTCAGCAGCTTCGCGCTCTGCCCGGCCAGCGCGTCAACGGCCTTTTTGCCGTTCGCGGACGCGGACAGCAGGCTGGTGACGGTAATGCGCGACAGGCCACCGTCGTCGATCAGCGGTTTCAGGGCGGTCAGCAGCTGGCTGGTGAGGCTGTTCGGGACCGCAATGACGTTACGGTTGCGGTAGTCAGCCAGCACAAACGGGTTCACGTCCGGCACCACCAGCGGCACATCCGGCTCCATTGAGAACAGACCGCTCAGGTCGATCACCAGGCAGCCTGCGTTAGTCGCCTCTTCAACGTACGCAGCCGTCGCTTCAGCGCCCGCGGCGAAAAACGCCAGCTGCGCCTGCGTCCAGTCGAACGCGGCCGCGTCCTGGACCATGACGGATTTACCGTTAAAACGCAGATGCTCACCTGCGCTGTCGGTACGGGCCAGCGCATAGATATCGCCCACCGGGAACTGACGCTCAGCAAGGGTTTCGAGCAGGGCTTCGCCCACGGCACCCGTGGCACCTAAAATGGCAATGTTCCAGCCTTCAGACATGGTGGTTTACTCCAGAAATAAAAAAGCGTCCCTGTCGGAGTATCCGACAGGGAGCATTAAGAAGACATTAATGCGCCGGGTGATGAACGGCGTTAAATCCCAGCTTATGCAGCAGCGTCGCCGACGGGGCGTCGTCGCATATTACATACAGGGAAGACCACTCGCGGCGCTCAACGTAGTTCTTGCGCAGCTTATCAAATTCACCCGGGATCCCCGCCACTTTACGCAGCAGCGCATCATCGCGGCGCACATCATACACCAAATGCACCAGCCTTTTCAGCGTTGCCTGATCGAGCGGACCGTGCAGGGTAATGCGGCCAAATTCAGGCGCGGGGAGTAAGGTATCCAGCGCCACCTGCTGCGGATGGCCGATAAAAGCGCTGTAGGCTTCGAAGACCTGCGTCGTGCCGCGCGCTTTCCCCTCGAGGGTATAACCGGCGATATGCGCCGTGCCCACGTCTACCTTGTTAAGCAGCTCAACGTTGAGATCCGGCTCCGGCTCCCAGACGTCCAGCACCACGCTGAGGTCTTGTCCTTCGTTCAGGCATGTCAGCAGCGCGGCGTTATCTACCACCGGACCACGGCAGGCATTTATCAGAATAGTGCCAGCCTTCAGACGACGGATCAGCGCCTCGTCAGCAAGATGCAGCGACTTATACGGCCCCTCTTTAAACAGCGGCGTGTGGAACGTCAGCACGTCACACTGTTCAACCAGCTCATCCAGCGAGCGGAAATCCTCGTCATCGCCGTTATCTTTACGCGGCGGATCGCACAGCAGCGTGCGGATCCCTAACGCTTCAAGGCGCTTTTGCAGGCGCCCGCCGACGTTACCCACGCCGACAATCCCCACGGTGCGGTCCTTCAGCGCAAACCCGTCGCGCTCGGCCAGCATCAGCAGGGAGGAGAAAACGTATTCCACAACGGCAATGGCGTTACAGCCCGGCGCGGCGGAAAAACCGATTCCGGCCTGCTTCAGCCATTTATCATCCACATGATCGGTCCCTGCCGTTGCGGTTCCGACAAACTTAATCGCTTTACCGGCGAGCAACGCCTCATTTACTTTAGTCACCGAGCGCACCATCAGCGCGTCTGCGTCATCCAGTTCGTTGACCGGGATCGGGCGACCAGGGACAGCCTTAACGTTACCCAGGCGGCTAAACAGCTCACGGGCGTAAGGCATATTTTCATCAACGAGGATTTTCACGTCTGAGTACCTGTTTGAGAGGAAGAAAACCTGCCAAGTGTGCCATAATCTCGCCGCCAGGCATATATGTATGCCTGGTTTACGCTGAGTTTTGACTTTAAGGATTTTTGACGATGCAGCCCATTTCAGGTACGCCGCCACGCCCTCCGGGTGAAGGCCCCGTCACGCCAAACGTTGCCGGTGAACAACCGCTATCCACGCAACAGCGCACCGTGCTGGAGCGACTGATCACGCGCCTGATTGCGCTGACTTCACAGCAAAACGCGGAAGTCTGGGCCGGGGTAAAGCATGATTTAGGCGTGAGGAACGACGCACCGCTGCAGTCGCGCCATTTCCCTGCTGCCGAGCAAAACCTGAACCAGCGTATCAATACCGCGCAGCAGAACCACACCACGCGCCAGATTGTTGCTCAGCTGACGGAGCTGCTGGGTCAGGGCAATAACCGGCAGGCGGTGAGCGATTTTATTCGCCAGCAGTATGGTCAGACCGCGCTGGGCCAGCTGACGCCCGACCAGCTCAAAACCGTGCTGACCCTGCTGCAGAACAACGAGCTGTCTATTCCGCAGCCTCAGGTGCGCCCGGCGACCGAGCGTCCGCTGCTGCCAGCCGAGCACAACACGCTCAAGCAGATGGTGACGAAGCTGGCTGCGGCCACCGGCGAACCGACGAAGCTTATCTGGCAATCCATGCTGGAGCTGTCCGGCGTGAAGGCGGGTGAGTTAATACCGGCCAAACAGTTTACGCATCTGGTGACCTGGCTCCAGGCGCGCCAGACGCTCAGCACCCAGAATGCCCCTACCCTGCATACCGTCCAGGCGGCACTGAAGCAGCCGCTTGAGCCGCACGAGTTTGAAGTCATCCGGGATTACGCCCAGCAAAACTGGCAGGCCACGCCGCAAACGGTTCTGACCACCGCGCAGGTGCAGGATCTGCTCAATCAAATCTTCGTTCGCCGCGCCGAGCGCGAAGGCGGCGTGCCGGAGGTGAGAAACATTCAGCCGATCTACAGCCCGCTGTTTGCGCCGGTCGTCGAGACGTTCAGAACGCTCTCTGCGCGTCCGGGGTTGATGTTTATTGCGCTACTGATTGCGCTGGCGATTTTCTGGCTGGTTGCTTAACACTGCCGGGTGGCGGCTTCACCTTACCCGGCCTACGGCTAGTGCGATTGTAGGCCCGGTAAGCGAAGCGCCACCGGGCAAAAACTACGATCTGCGAAACGCCACCAGCGTCACCACGATCCCCACCACTGCGGAAACCGCACCGGCCAGAAAGACGGACGGATAACCGAACGAGGTGGCTAACACCCCGGCCAGCGGCCCGGTTACCCCGTATGAGATATCCTGAAAGGCCGCATAGCCGCCCAGCGCCGTACCGCGCACCTGCGGGGCCACGCGCTTCACCACTTCAACGCCCAGCGCCGGGAAGATCAGTGAACAGCCGCAGCCGGTTAGCGCCGCGCCAAGCAGCGCAACGGAGGCCACGGGTGCATTCCACAGCAGCAGCAGACCGATGGTTTCAATCACCAGCGACGCCACCGCCACCTTCACGCCGCCAAAGCGATCCGGCATCCAGCCGAAGAAAACGCGCATCAACACAAACGCGCCGCCAAACGCGGTGAGCGTAAAACCGGCCATCGCCCAGCCGCGGCTCATAAAATAGAGCGAGACGAAGGTACCGATCACCGCAAAACCCACGCCCTGCAGCGCCAGGCCAAGACCCGGCTGCCAGATTTGGCCGACCACGCTCCACAGGGAAGGACGCTCGCCTTTGTGCGCGGGCACCTTACGCACCGAGCCGTTAAACGCCCACGCCAGCAGGGGTAAAACCATGGTGGTGGCAGCCAGCGCCGCAAATCCAAACTGGCTATTGATCAGCAGCCCAAGCGGTGCGCCTGCGGCCAGCGCGCCATAGATGGCCATACCGTTCCAGGACATCACCTTGCCGGAGCGTGCCGGCCCCACCAGACCCATTCCCCAGGTCAGGGTGCCGGTCAGCAGCTGGCTTTCACCAAAGCCCAGGATTAAGCGGCCCAGCACCAGCAGCGCAAATTTATACGCCGCTTCTACGGGCAAGAGAGCAGCCAGCAGCCATGCGCCGCCCGCCAGCCCACAGGCAAACATCCCCTGTAGCGCCGAGCGTTTTGCACCGTGCTGATCCGCCAGCCGTCCGGCGTAACCGCGGGTCAATACCGTGGCTAAAAACTGAATGCCCACGGCAATGCCGACCATGGTGTTGCCATAGCCCAGCTCCTGATGAACGAACAGCGGGATCACCGGCAGCGGCAGGCCGACGGTCATATAGGTCAGAAATACCGCAAAAGCGATACGGAACAGCGAGACGTTCGCTGAAGGGGTTGTTTCTGTTTGAGTTACTGCAGTCATGCTTTACTCCGAAATGAAGAGTAAGGCGGGGAAATGCCACGCCCCCTCTACCTGATTATCAGGATTAAGGTGCGTTGGTTGACGTTAAACGCTTACGCATTATCGTGAGGATAATGTTGAGGGGTGAAGTTTGCCTGTGAGATCAGCCGCTTGTCAATGCATAAAAAAAGGGAGCCTTATGGCTCCCTTCCGGAATCAAACGTAAAACTTATGCTTTCAGCTTACGCATAACCAGCGTGGCGTTGGTGCCACCGAAGCCGAAGCTGTTTGACATGACGGTGGTCAGCGTCGCTTCCGTTGGTTTGGTCACGATGTTCAGGCCAGCAGCCTGCTCGTCCATCTCATCGATGTTGATGCTTGGCGCGATAAAGCCGTTTTCCAGCATCAGCAGAGAGTAGATCGCTTCCTGCACGCCAGCCGCCCCCAGAGAGTGACCGGTCATGGCTTTGGTCGCGGAGATTGCCGGGCTGTTGTCGCCGAAGACTTCACGGATCGCACCCAGCTCTTTCACGTCGCCTACCGGAGTAGAGGTACCGTGGGAGTTCAGGTAGTCGATTGGGGTGTCAACGCCGTGCATCGCCATCTTCATGCAGCGCACAGCGCCTTCGCCGGATGGCGCAACCATGTCGGCGCCGTCAGACGTTGCACCGTAGCCCACGATTTCAGCGTAGATGTGCGCGCCACGTGCCAGGGCATGCTCCAGCTCTTCAACCACAACCATACCGCCGCCGCCAGCGATAACGAAACCGTCACGGTGCGCATCATAGGTACGGGAGGCTTTATCCGGGGTTTCATTGTATTTGGTGGACAGTGCGCCCATCGCGTCGAATTCACAGGCCATTTCCCAGCCCAGCTCTTCGCCGCCGCCAGCAAATACGATGTCCTGTTTACCCAGCTGGATCTGCTCAACAGCATTACCGATGCAGTGCGCAGAAGTCGCACACGCGGAGCTGATGGAGTAGTTCACACCGTGGATTTTGAATGGGGTCGCCAGGCACGCGGAAACCGCAGAACCCATAGCTTTGGTGACCACGTACGGACCTACAGCTTTCAGACCACGCGGGCTACGCATTGCGTCAGCGCCGAATACCTGCGCTTTTGATGAGCCGCCGGAACCGGCGATCAGACCCACGCGCGGGTTGTTCTGATAAACCTCTTCACTCAGGCCGGAATCTTTGATCGCTTCCTGCATGGAGAGATAAGCATAAATAGAGGCATCGTTCATGAAACGAACCACTTTGCGGTCAATCAAACCGGTGGTGTCCAGTTTGACGTTACCCCATACGTGGCTACGCATACCTGAATCTTTAAACTCTTCAGAGAAAGTGATCCCGGAGCGTCCTTCACGCAGAGATGCCAGGACTTCCTGCTGGTTATTACCGATGCTGGAAACAATGCCCAGGCCAGTAATCACTGCACGTTTCATTCAATACCTCTGTAAGTCGCACTATAGTAAGTTTCGAGTCGCACAATAGCGTACACTTGTACGCCGAACAAGTCCGATCAGACATTTTCTGCGGAAATTTGCACCGATGGACTCACATCGTTAAGATCGTGCCACTGCCTGTCAGACGAGTAACTTACGTGAAACAAAACGCTATACAACCCGCCAACCTCGAATTCAACGCTGAGGGTACACCTGTTTCCCGAGATTTTGATGACGTCTATTTTTCTAATGATAACGGACTCGAAGAAACTCGCTATGTTTTCCTCGACGGAAACCAGCTCAGCACCCGCTTCCCGGAGCATCCGCGGAGCCAGTTTGTTGTAGCGGAAAGCGGATTCGGTACCGGGCTCAATTTTCTGACCCTCTGGCAGGCGTTTGACCAGTTTCACGCTGCCCACCCTGAGGCTACGCTACAAAGATTACATTTCATCAGTTTCGAAAAATTCCCGCTCACCGCGCACGATCTGCGGCTCGCTCATCAGCGCTGGCCAGAGCTTGCAGCCTGGGCGGAGCAGCTTCAGGCGCAGTGGCCACCCCACATTGGCGGCTGTCACCGTCTGATTCTGGACGGCGGACGCGTGACGCTGGATTTATGGCTTGGCGACATCAATGACCTGACCGATACGCTCGATGACTCGATGAATCAGACGGTGGACGCGTGGTTCCTTGACGGCTTTGCCCCCGCCAAAAACCCGGACATGTGGAGCCAGCATCTGTTTAGCGCGATGGCGCGGCTGGCGCGCCCGGGCGCAACGCTTGCCACCTTCACCTCGGCAGGCTTTGTCCGCCGCGGGCTGCAGGAGGCGGGCTTTACCATGCAGAAAACCAAAGGTTTTGGCCGCAAGCGCGACATGCTGGTCGGCAGAATGGAGCAGACGCTGGACATCCCCGCAAGTGCCCCCTGGTTTGCACGCAGCGCCAGCGCATCCCGTGAGGTGGCGATAGTCGGCGGGGGGATCGCCAGCGCTCTGCTGTCTCTCGCGCTTCTCCACCGCGGCTGGCAGGTCACGCTCTACTGTGCCGACGACGCGCCAGCAAGCGGCGCATCCGGCAACCGTCAGGGTGCGCTCTATCCGCTTTTAAGCGCGCACGACCCGGCCCTGTTCCGGTTTTTCCCGGCGGCGTTTACCTTCGCTCGTCGCCTGTACGACGCCCTGCCGGTGGCGTTCGAGCATGACTGGTGCGGCGTGACGCAGCTCGGCTGGGATGAAAAGAGCCAGCAAAAAATCACGCAGATGCTGTCGCTGGGTCTGCCTGACGAGATTGCCCGTGCGGTAAGTGCGCAAGAGGTGGCAGACACCGCTGGCGTGGAAACCGGGTGTGGGGGCATTCAGTATCCGCTCGGCGGCTGGCTGTGCCCGGCTGAACTGACCTCGGCGGTCATTGCGCTGGCGCAGTCGCGCGGGCTGACGGCGCATTATGCTCACAAGGTTGAATCGTTGAGCCGGACAGAACGCTGGAATCTGCGTTTTGCTGATGGCAAAGAGGCAAGCCATGCCAGCGTTGTGCTGGCAAACGGACATAACATCAGCCAGTTTATCCAGACAGAGTCATTGCCGGTTTATCCGGTCGGCGGCCAGGTAAGCCATATTCCTTCCGCGCCCGAACTGAACAAACTGCGTCAGGTGCTGTGCTATGACGGCTATCTGACGCCACAAAATCCGTCTAACGGCCACCACTGCATCGGGGCCAGCTATCATCGTGGCGAAACGGATATGCGCTACAGCGACGCGGATCAGGCCCAGAACCGCCAGCGCCTGATTGACTGTTTCCCTGATGCAGCGTGGGCGAAAGAGGTTGACGTCAGCGAGGGTGACGCGCGCTGCGGCGTGCGCTGCGCCACCCGCGATCATCTGCCGATGGCGGGAAATGTGCCGGACTACGATGCGACGCTTGAGGCCTATCAGGATCTTGCTGATAACCGGGATAACGCGGTAAGCGCGCCGGTTTATCCGGAGCTGTTTATGCTGGGTGGATTAGGATCTCGCGGGCTCTGTTCCGCACCGCTACTGGCAGAAGTGTTAGCCGCACAAATGAGCGGCGAGCCGATGCCGCTGGACAGGGTTACGCTTGCAGGGCTGAATCCGAATCGATTGTGGGTACGGAAACTGCTGAAGGGGAAGAAGGTCAAGTAGGGTGCGGTCTGGTGCCCTCACCCTAACCCTCTCCCACAGGGAGAGGGGATATTCACAGGCCCGGTAAGCGCAGCGCCACCGGGTGAAATACGATGACTTAGCGTTTAGCCTGCTGGAACAAAGTGCCCCACATGCCTAACACCAGAGACTGGTCGCGCGGCGAGAGCTCCCCGGCCAGAATGGCTTTTTCCAGGCTGCGAGTGACTTCAGCGTGAACGGCGTCGGCAGAGTGATCGTCCCCCGCTTCCAGCTCGGCTACCGCGAGCGTCAGGTGACCACGCAGATAACCGCTGGCGAACAGCTCATCATCACTGGCGTGTTCCACCATGTCATCAATTAACGCCAGAATGCGTGATTCAAATTCTGCGATCATCTTCTTTCCTCTGTTAAAGATCTTCCGGCCAAGGGAAGCATTCCGCCGTGATAACCGGCGTGTGGTAATAATTCTGTAAGGCCTCGATCAGGCGTGCCGGACGTTCCGGGATGCCTTTCTCAAGATATTCCATCACCTGCGCGTGAACGCGGCGCTGGAAGACGATACGGTCTGGCTCGAAGTCGCCTTCGAGGTTGTCACAGCTGACGTTGAACGGGAAACCCGCCGCGACGCAGAATAGCCATTCCAGCGCCTGCGGCTTCACTTCCACATCTTCAAACTGGCCCTGAGTGGCGGCATCACGTCCGTCCGGGCAGTACCAGTAACCGAAGTCCACCAGCTCGCGCCGTGCTTTACCCGCAATGCACCAGTGCGAAATCTCGTGCAAGCCGCTGGCATAAAAGCCGTGGGCAAAGACGATGCGGTTATACGGAACCTCCGCATCAGCAGGAAGATAGATCGGTTCGTCGTCGCCTTTAATCAGACGGGTATTAAAATCGTCGGCAAAACAGCCGTCGAAAATCTCAATCAGCTGTTCGTATTTATGCGTACTGTTCATTAGTGCATCCCCAACCAGGTGAGGATCTCCTGTCCATGGCTGTCATAAAGAAGTTTGGCGCTCATTACGGCCGAGACGATGACGATCATCGGGCGAATAAGTTTTTGCCCTTTGCTTAATACCAGACGCGAGCCCGCGCGCGCGCCCAGGAACTGCCCTGCCATCATCACAAATCCGGTTGCCCAGATAACCTTACCGCCGATGATAAACAGCAGCAGGCCGCCGACGTTTGAGGTCGCGTTGAGCACTTTGGCATGGGCGGTGGATTTGGCGAGGTTAAACCCGGCCAGCGTCACGAACGCCAGCGCATAAAATGAACCCGCCCCCGGCCCGAAGAAACCGTCGTAAAAACCCACGCTGCCCCCGGCAATCAGGGCAAACGGCAGGCCGTACAGGCGACGCTGGCGATCTTCTTCACCGAGCTTTGGCATTAGCAGGAAGTAAAGCCCGATGCAGATGACCAGAATCGGCAGGATCTGGCGCAAAATATCGGACTGCACGTGCTGAACCAGCAGCGCGCCCGACGTGGAGCCGATAAAGGTCATCAGGATATTGAGCTTCTGATCGGCAAGGCTCACCACCTTGCGGCGGATAAAATAGAGCGACGCCGAGAGCGAACCGCCGCATGCCTGAAGCTTATTGGTGGCAAGCGCCTGCGCCGGGCTCATGCCCGCCGCCAGCAGCGCGGGCACGGTTAACAACCCGCCGCCGCCCGCGAGCGCGTCGATAAAACCGGCCAGCATGGCCACAAAGAACAACACCACCAGCAGCAGCGGCGACACCATAAACAGATCGACGAAATTATCCATTAAAGTACATGCTCATCCAGTAGCGCCTGGCAGGAAGGCGGCAACGGAGGCGGTGTCTTCTTCTCAGGCTTAGAGGTTCCAGGTTTTGCCGGCTCAAACCAGCTTTGCAGTTCCGCACCGCAGCCATCGCCTGGCGGTGGTAGCGGCTGATCTTCACATTCCAGGCTATTCGCCGGGCAGCGCAGACGAACGTGCATGTGCGCACGATGCTGGAACCACGGGCGCACTTTGCGCAGCCAGTCGCGATCGGTTCCTGCATCCAGGCAGAGCTGCTGCTTGATGGCCGGGTTGACGAAAATACGCGTGACGTCGTTATCTTCCGCGGCCAGCTTGATCATGCTGGATACGTCCCGCGTCCACAGGGACGGCACCACGCGCTTACCGTCGCTCGCCACCAGATCCAGCGCCTGCGGTTTCAGCAGTTGGGCGGAGGTCCAGCGCGTTTTCGGCAGCTGCAGGAAGATATCGACATCCAGTCCGGTCTGGTGGCTGGCGTGTCCGCCGTTAAAGCGACCGCCGGCAGGCATCCCCATATCGCCAATCAGCATCGTGCCCAGCCCAAGGTTATGCACCTGGTTTCCCAGACGCTGGATGAACAGCACCAGATCCGGGTGGCCGAAATAACGTCGCTGATCGGTGCGCATCACCTGATAGGTATCAGACTGGAGAGGAAGCTCCTGGGCACCGACGATACAGCCGTTGGAAAAGGCGCCAATGGACTGCGCGCTCCCCGCCACCGGGTGGGTGATTTTTTGCCATGGCGTCGCGGCCAGACTGGCTCCACTGGCAAGCAGCGCCAGCAGAGCAATTGCGGTTTTTTTCATGTTTACCAGCGTGGAATGGTGGTCGTCACATCCGCATTCTGCGCGCGCTGGCGCAGGAAGTGATCCATCAGCACGATCGCCAGCATCGCTTCTGCGATCGGCACCGCGCGGATCCCCACGCACGGATCGTGACGTCCTTTGGTGATCATCTCAACTTCTTCGCCATCGCGGTTAATCGTGTGGCCCGGCACGGTGATGCTGGAAGTTGGCTTCAGCGCGATGTTGGCAACAATCTGTTGCCCGCTGCTGATACCGCCCAGGATGCCGCCCGCATGGTTGCTCTGGAAGCCCGCTTTCGTAATCTCATCGCGGTTTTGGCTGCCGCGAAGCTGAACCACGTCAAAGCCGTCGCCAATCTCTACGCCCTTCACCGCGTTGATGCTCATCAGCGCGTGGGCAATGTCGGCGTCGAGACGGTCGAATACCGGCTCGCCCCAGCCAGCCGGGACGCCGTCGGCCACCACGGTCACTTTCGCGCCAATGGAGTCGCCCTCTTTTTTCAGGCCACGCATCAGTTCGTCCAGCGCCTCAAGCTTGTCGGCATCGGCGCAGAAGAACGGGTTTTGTTCAACCTGATCCCAGTCTTTGATCGCCAGCGGAATGTCGCCCATCTGGGTCAGACAGCCGCGGATAACGATGCCAAATTTCTGCTGCAGGTATTTCTTAGCAATCGCCCCTGCCGCCACGCGCATCGCGGTTTCACGCGCGGAAGAACGTCCGCCGCCGCGATAGTCGCGGAAGCCGTACTTTTGTTCGTAGGTGTAGTCGGCGTGGCCCGGACGGAAGACGTCTTTGATGGCGCCGTAGTCCTGGGAGCGCTGATCGGTGTTTTCAATCAGCAGGCCAATGCTGGTCCCGGTAGTGCGCCCTTCAAAGACGCCGGAGAGAATTTTGACCTGGTCCGGCTCGCGACGCTGCGTGGTGTAGCGAGAGGTGCCCGGGCGACGACGGTCGAGGTCGTGCTGTAAATCGGCTTCGGTCAGTTCGATGCCTGGCGGTACGCCATCAACGATACAGCCCAGCGCCAGCCCGTGCGACTCGCCAAAGGTGGTCACGCGGAATAACTGTCCAATACTGTTTCCTGCCATCACGGCTCCGATGTTGTAGTTTGTGTTTGAGCGTTGTGAAACGGGCCGAAGCCCGCTGGATTAATCTTTATAGATGCTGAAGTGTTCGCGCGCGTCGAGCAGCTGCGCTTTAGTCAGCATAAAGACGCCGTCACCGCCGTTGTCGAACTCAAGCCAGGTGAACGGCACATCCGGGTACTGCTCTATCAGATGTACCATGCTGTTGCCCACTTCACAAATCAGAACGCCGTCGTCGGTCAGGTAATCCGGCGCGCAGGCCAGAATGCGGCGTGTCAGCTTCAGGCCATCAGAGCCTGACGCCAGACCCAGCTCCGGCTCGTGACGGTATTCGTTCGGCAGATCGGACATGTCTTCCGCATCAACGTACGGCGGGTTGGTGACGATAAGATCGTACTGCAGCGTCGGCAGATCGCGGAACAGGTCGGAGCGAATTGGCGTAACGTGATGGATGAGCCCATGCTCTTCAATGTTGTGCTCGGTCACGGCCAGCGCGTCGGTAGAGATATCGACGGCGTCCACTTCCGCTTCCGGGAAGGCGTACGCGCAGGCGATGGCGATGCAGCCGCTGCCGGTACACATATCCAGAATGTGCTGCGGCTGATGGCCAATCAGACCGTCAAAGTGGTTGTTGATCAGCTCGCCAATCGGCGAGCGCGGCACCAGCACGCGTTCATCGACATAGAACTCGTGGCCGCAGAACCAGGCTTTGTTGGTCAGATAGGCGACCGGAATGCGCTCGTTCACGCGGCGGATCACGCGCTCAACGATGCGGTGTTTTTCGCTGGAAGTCAGGCGCGCGGTGCGCATGTCTTCCGGAATATCCAGCGGCAGGTAGAGAGACGGCAGCACCAGCTGCACGGCTTCATCCCACGGGTTATCGGTACCGTGACCGTACCAGATATTAGCGGCGCTGAAGCGGCTAACCGACCAGCGCAACATGTCCTGTATGGTATGCAGCTCGTTTACTGCTTCATCGACAAATATTTTATCCACTCTTTCCTCCAGGGCATGCTCGCATAATTTTCGGCGGCTAGTTTGCCATGAAGACGGCGATAAATCAGCAATGACGCGTCGCGCTTGAGGTTAAAAAATGCGTTTAGTCGGGTACACTGTCGGAAATACGAGATGAGAATGACGAATGAAAAAGAAAACATCGCTCAGCGAGGAGGATCAGGCGCTCTTCCGTCAGCTGATGACCGGGACGCGTAAAATCACGCAGGACACCATCGTCCATCGCCCGCTGCGTAAAAAAATCAGCGAAGTACCGGTCAAGCGTCTTCTGCAGGAGCAGGCCGATAACAGCCACTATTTTTCAGATGAATTTCAGCCGCTGCTCAACACGCAAGGGGCTGTGAAGTACGTACGCGAAGACGTCAGCCATTTTGAGCTGAAAAAATTACGCCGCGGGGATTATTCACCGGAGCTGTTTCTCGATCTGCACGGTTTAACGCAGATGCAGGCGAAACAGGAGCTGGGGGCGTTGATCGCAGCCTGTCGTCGCGAGCATGTTTTTTGCGCCTGCGTGATGCACGGCCACGGTAAACATATCCTCAAGCAACAAACGCCGCTGTGGCTGGCTCAGCACCCACACGTAATGGCTTTTCATCAGGCACCGAAAGAGTACGGCGGAGATGCCGCGTTACTGGTGTTGATTGAAGTGGAAGAGTGGCAGCCGCCAGAGTTGCCCTGACAGAATGGCGGGAAGCACATTGCACCCCGCCATATCGCACGTCACGTCAGATCGCTTTTGCCATCTTCAGGTTGCACGGACTCATTTGCCAGTTGAAGACACCTTTGCCCGTTTCGTCGAGAGAAACATTGGCAATGGCGGATGTCGTGAACATCGGCGGGGTCTCGCCCGGGCACAGCTCAGATACCAGATAGCCAACCAGTGGCAGGTGGGAAATGACCAGCGCGGAGGCGACACCTTCATTGCACAGCGCCTGAAGATAAGCGCTGACAAGGCCTACATCGCCACACGGGGTGAGTTCAGGCAGAACATCCACACTGGTCGGCAGGTTCATACACTCCCCTACCACATCCAGCGTCTGTTCTGCACGCAGGAACGGACTCACCAGAACGCGTTCGATGTCCACTTTTTGACCGTTAAGCCAGGTCGCCATCAGACGAGATTCGTCGCAGCCACAGACGGTCAAAGGACGTACTGAGTCACTGGCGGCATCGAGTGCCGCGTCGCCGTGACGCATGATAAAAACTTGCATATTGCACCGCTTTTGTTAACCAGAATCACCGGCGTTAACTACCCGCGATAAATGCTAAGAGGTAGAAAACCCGATGGCCGGGCATTGTGCCTGATCCATTCGGTGAATGAAACGCTGTTTTTTACCTCAATGGCGTAAGTATAGTCAATCTCTGTTTACAAAATCGCCAGAACAGGTCCATTCACTTCAGGATTTACCCTTCTTTGACCTCAGCTTACGAGGACAGTTTCCCTTGCAGGCCAAAATGTCTGGCCGCGTTCCGCCATCTGCAATAATTCGTCACACGGTGTAAACCGTGGACCATATTGCGAAGCCAGACGTTGCAGGATAGCAACCACTTCACCCGCGCCGAGCGTATCCATGTAACGGAACGGGCCGCCAAGGAACGGCGGGAAACCAATGCCAAATACCGCGCCGATGTCACCATCGCGTGCACTCTTAATCACCTGCTCATCAAAGCAGCGCGCCGCTTCATTGAGCATCATCATCACGCAGCGCTCAGCGCACTGAACGGCGGACAGTTTTCCCTGACCTGTGGTCGAAATGAGTCCATATACCGAAGGGTCGACCTGTTTCCTGCTTTTACGCCCTTTCGCGTCGTAAAGATAGAAACCGCGTTCATTTTTTCTGCCTTTGCGATCGTCCTTCAAAATCGCAGAAACAATGGTTGCAGGTGGGCTAAAACGATCGCCATATGCAGCTTCCAGCACTGGTATAATTTTAGTGCCGGTGTCTATTCCCACCTCATCCAAAAGTTGGATTGGGCCAACGGGGAAACCAAACTTTACCAGCGCCTCGTCGACGTGCTCAATCTTCTCCCCTTCCGTCAGCAACCGCATTGCTTCATTAATGTAGGGAGCCAGAATGCGGTTGACGTAGAAGCCAGCTTTGTCCGCTACCACAATCGGGGTTTTGCCCTGTTTTTTCGCCAGCTTCACCACGGTGGCAACAGTTTGCGGGCTGGTAGTCGCGTGCGGAATAACTTCCACCAGCGGCATTTTTTCAACCGGGCTAAAGAAGTGCAGACCAATCACCTGCTCCGGACGCGCGGCTTTCGCCGCGATATCGCCAATCGGCAATGACGACGTATTGGAGGCAAAAATGGTATGCGGGGCGCAATGTTGCTCAACGTCTGCCACCATCTGCTGCTTAAGCGCCAGATCTTCAAACACGGCTTCAATCACCAGATCGCGGTGCGCAAAACCGCTGTAATCCGTCGTACCGGATATCATCGCCAGGGTTTTATCGCGCTCGCTTGCCTTGATATGGCGGCGCTTGACCTTTTGATCAAGGTTCTGCCAGCTGTACTGCAGCGCGTGGTTGATCCCCTTAGGATTAATGTCTTTGATTCGTACAGGCAATTTGCCTTTGCTGGCGGTAACAAAAGAGATTCCGCCACCCATGAGCCCCCCACCCAGTACGCCAATCGCACGCAGCGGCGCAGGCTGCGCCTCGCTGCCCGGATCTTTTTTCACGTCCGTGCTGGCGAAGAAGATGCTGCGCAGCGCCTGCGACTGCGGCGTCATCGCCAGTTCGCCAAAGGCTTTGGCCTCCGCGGCATAGCCGCTGCTGCTTCCCTGCGACAGCCCGGTCTCGATCACTTCGAGGATCCGCTTTGCCGCCGGGTAATTGCCTTTGGTTTTTTGTTCGGTCTTTTTGCCCACCATGTTGAACAGGAGCGTTCTTCCCAGCGGGCCGGCCAGCACGCGCTCACGTACCGGCAGAGGACGTTTTGCCTGACGCCCTTTCAGCGCAAGCTCAACGGCGGCCTCCAGCAAAATGGACTGCGGCACGACGTCATCGACCAGACCGGCTTTCAGCGCCTGACGGGCGCGCAGCTGTTTACCGGTTAAAATCATCTCCAGCGCCGTGCTGACGCCGACCAGGCGCGGCAGCCGTTGCGTTCCGCCGGAGCCAGGCAGCAGGCCCAGCTGCACTTCCGGCAGACCCAGAATCGTTTTCGCATCGTCGGTGCAAATCCGGCTGTGACAGGCCAGCGCCAGCTCAAGCCCGCCGCCCAGACAGGCACCGTGGATCGCGGCAATAACCGGGATCGGCAGACCGTTGATCTCCGCCATCACCTGCTGGCCCTGACGCGCCAGCTCTTCGGCTTCCAGAGCGCTTTGCGCCCGGGCGATCATGTTGATATCCGCGCCGGCGATAAAGTTATCCGGCTTGGCAGAGATAAACACCAGACCACGAATGGCTTTGTTGTCGCGGATCTGCTTTAGCATCGCGCGCACCTGAACACCAAATTCGGCCTTCAGGGTATTCATCTTTTCATCAGGCACATCGATCGTGATAACGGCCACGTTATCGAGGCGAACCGTCAGATTAAATGCAGATGGCATATCCATTATTCAGCCTCCAGAACCATTGCTGCGCCAAGGCCACCCGCCGCACAGGCGGTAACGAGGCCAAACCCGCCGCCACGGCGACGGAGTTCATGTAAAGTTTGCGTGATCATCCTCGCCCCTGTGGCGGCAAATGGATGACCGTAGGCGATAGAGCCGCCCAGCACGTTGAATTTACTCTGATCCACTTCGCCCGTGGCATGGGCGCGGCCCAGCACATCGCGCGCGAAACGCTCGCTTGCCAGCAGCTGTACGTTTGCCAGGGTTTGCGCGGCAAACGCTTCGTGCATATCGATCAGGGTTAAATCAGCCAGCGTCAGCCCCGCGCGCTCCAGCGCCAGCGGCGTGGACCACGCCGGACCTAACAGCATGTCCTGCCAGACATCAATTGCGGTGAAGGCATAGCTGCGTAGATAGCCGAGGGGAGTGATGCCCAGCTCCTTCGCGCGGGATTCGGTCATCAGGATCACGGCGGCGGCACCATCCGTCAGCGGCGTACTGTTCGCCGCCGTCACCGTGCCGTGTTTGCGGTCAAACGCCGGGCGCAGTTTGGCGTAATCCGCCAGCGTTGAGGTGCCGCGAATATTGTTATCTTCCGCAAGCGGTTCACGGTAGGGGGGAATATAGGCGGTCATGACCTCGTCGGCCAGCTTGCCTTCCGACCAGGCTTTTGCCGCAAGCTGATGTGAACGATGCGCCAGGGCATCCTGCTGTTCACGCGTAATGCCGTACGTTTTTGCCATCTGCTCGGCGGTATCGCCCATGCGCAGGCCAGTGGAGTATTCCGCGACGGCAGGTGGTACAGGCATAAGGTCGCGCAGGCGTAAACGCGAGAAGAGTTTGAGTTTCTGCCCCGTCGTGCGGGCTTTATTGGCATCCACCAGGATGCGAGCCAGCTTTTTACTGACCCCAATTGGCAGCACCGAAGAGGAGTCCGCTCCACCCGCAATCCCGGCGCGAATAGTGCCCGCCATCAGGCTTTCAGCGACGTTAGCCACAGCCTGGAAGCTGGTTGCGCAGGCGCGGCTGACGCTGTAGGCATCGGTATGCACGTTCATCCCGGTACCGAGGACGATTTCACGCGCAATATTGGGGGCTTCAGGCATCTGCACGACCTGACCGAATACCAGCTGTTCGATGACCTCAGGCGGAATTTCGCTGCGAGCCAGCATCTCCCCCACTACCATTTTCCCCAGGTCGACGGCCGGTATGCCATGAAACGCCGTTGCCTGACGCGCAAATGGCGTGCGCAATCCACTGACTATGGCAATGCGATCGCCCTGACGGGTAATAAGCGGTAATGCCTGACTCATAACACTCCCCTGTAAAAAATTTTCGCAAACATAAAGTGGTCTGACCTGATAATAGTCTTAACCATTTTTTTACATTCAGCCAATCGGGGAAACGAAAAAGTGCGAGCTAAAACACAGAGAAGAAAAAGAAAATGCCCCCAAGGAAAAAGCAAAACGGTAACCCATAGGTTACCGTTTTTAGTGTTTGCACCCTCTCCCGTGGGAGAGGGCTGGGGGGAAGGGCATCAGGCCGCAGAGATTAACGCAGGCCCAGCTGGAAAATCAGCGTTTCTGCTTCGCAGGCGAAGACAAAGTCGATGTCCAGCTTCACGCCGCCTTCCACTTCGGTAAAGGTAGACTTGATTTCACACGGATCGGATTCAACGTCACGCGCACGCTTGCTCAGCGCAGTCAGGGTCTCTTCCGCTTCGGCACGGTTGGTGAATACACGGCTGTAAGAGGCGGTGCAATCGGTGTTGTCCATGATGGTCCCAACATCCATACAGCAGCAAACCGGGGTTTCATCAGCACTGCATTTACTCATAGCTCAATTTCCTCTGTATTCGCGCAGCGCGCGAGATAGACACGATGCTGATATTTTACGCCCCGGAGCGGGCGCTCTCCAGCCGTTAATGGCGCAAAATCGGATAAGTGACCAATATCACACTAAAAAATGATCTAAAACAAAAACCACCCTTTTGGGTGAGTCGTGATGGTCACAATTTTGCCAACCAGATCTCGTTTCACGAAACATGTTTGAAAATATTAATAAACAAACTTGCAACATTCCGGCTGGTCAGACCTATACTCTGGCCACTGGTCTGATTTGTCTGTCATACCTCAGACCCTACACTTCGCGCTCCTGTTACGGTATGTAACAATTATTGAATAAAAATAACTCAATGAGGTTATGGTCATGAGCCAGAAAACCCTGTTCAACAAGACTGCGCTGGCAGTCGCAGTGGCACTCGTCTCCACTTCCGCCTGGTCAGCGGGCTTTCAGTTAAACGAATTTTCTTCCTCTGGCCTTGGCCGTGCGTATTCCGGGGAAGGCGCTATCGCTGATGATGCGGGTAACGCGAGTCGTAACCCCGCGTTGATCATGATGTTCGATCGTCCGACTTTCTCTGCAGGTGCGGTTTATATCGATCCTGATGTCAACGTTTCTGGTAAGTCGCCTTACACGGGTGCGAGCCTTAAAGCGGACAATATTGCCCCAACAGCATGGATCCCAAACCTGCACTTCGTTGCGCCTATCAACGAACAGTTTGGCTGGGGTGCATCGGTAACGTCTAACTACGGTCTGGCTACCGAGTTCAATAACAACTACCCGGCTGGTGAATACGGCGGTAAAACAGACCTTACTACGCTGAACCTCAACCTGAGCGGTGCGTATCGCCTGAACGATAACTGGAGTTTTGGCCTGGGCTTTGATGCCGTCTACGCCGACGCCAAGATTGAACGTTATTCCGGGGAACAGACTGCTCGCCTGCCTAAAAACAGCAATAAAATTGCCAGTCTTGAAGGTGATGAGTGGGGCTATGGCTGGAACGCCGGTATCCTGTACGAGCTGGACAAAAACAACCGTTGGGGCCTGACCTATCGTTCCGAAGTGAAAATTGACTTCGACGGCGATTACAAGAGCGGCATCCTGAAGCCTGTGAACAATCTGGTTCCAGGTGCGGGCACTACCATTCCTTGGGGAACGTCCAACCAGACCGTTCCGGGTTCACTGTCGCTGCATTTGCCAGAAATGTGGGAAGTCTCCGGTTACAACCGCGTTGCACCACAATGGGCTATTCACTATAGCCTGGCCTATACCAGCTGGAGCCAGTTCCAGGAGCTGAAAGCGACCGGAACCAATGGTCAAACGCTGTTCTATAAGGACGAAAGCTTCCACGATGCCTATCGTATAGCGTTGGGTACCACCTACTACTACGATAAAAACTGGACTTTCCGCTCCGGTATCGCATTTGACGACAGCCCGGTTCCGGCAGACAAACGTTCCATTTCCATTCCGGATCAGGACCGCTTCTGGTTAAGTGCTGGTGCGACCTATGCGTTGAACGAGAATGCATCCATCGATGCGGGCGTATCTTATATGCACGGTCAGAAAGTAACGTTCAAGGAAGGTCCGTACGAGTTTACCTCTGAAGGTAAAGCCTGGCTGTTCGGTACGAACTTCAACTACGCGTTCTAATCGCGCTGGAATCAAAAAAGGTGAGCATTGCTCACCTTTTTTATTTACTCCGAATCGATATCTTTTAGTTCGTTTTCGATCGCCTTCGCGTTTGGATTCTCTTCCGGCTTCAGCTTGCCGCCGTTGGCAATAAAGTCATGATTCTGGAAGTACGCTTCACGCACCATAATGTACGGGTCAGAAGACTGGCGCAGCAGACCATCAGAGTCGAGCAGTTGCGCGCGTGTTTCAATCCCTTCCACCGTCCATTTACCCACCGACAGCGGCCAGGTCAGCCACGAAAGGACCGGATACAGCGTATCCACCATATCGCCGCCATCATCACGGAGGGTGAAGCTACCGTAGAACGGTAAATGCACGTACGGACCATACCCGACGCCATAGTGTCCCATCGTGCTGCCGAAACGGTGCGGCTGTTCACGCTGCAGTTTCTGGTTAGCCATACCTGCAACATCAATAAAGCCACCCATACCCAGAATGGAGTTCAGGAAGAAGCGGGTAAAGTGGACCATCCCCTGATACGGGTCGCCCTGCAGGAAGTAGTTCACCATTACCGCAGGCTCTTCGAGGTTGCTGGTAAAGTTACTTAACCCGTTACGCGCAGGTTGTGGAACATAATCGCGCCATGCTACTGCCACCGGACGAACCACATACGGGTCCAGTACGTTGTAGTTGAAGCTATACATTGAGCGGTTAAATCCTTCGAGAGGATCGGAGCGTCCCGTTTGCTCACCGGAGCTGGCGCAGCCCACAAGCATCGTCGCGCCAAGCGCAAGCGCCGACAGCCGAAGTTTCATAAATATCTCCCTGTTCAGTATGGCTATCGTTGATTGCCATCCGTAACGGAGCCGTTGACGCTCCGTCTGTAAACGTGCAAGCGATTGTAACAGCACGTTTACCGATGTCTATGAGCACAATTACGGGCAGTAACCACCGTGACTCTGATCTCAGCATAGCCTGGCTTTTGGAATTCGTTTCGCTGGCAATTTTATAATGACTTTGAAAGAGATGTATCACCTTTGTTGTCATTGCCGCCAATTTAAGAGCATCCCCACAGGCATCCCGATAAAAGCCGCTACGCTTAACAGAAAGATCAACCTCCGGGAGCAGATATGAAAGATGTAGGCGAAGAAAAAATTGGCGAGAGCACTGAGGAGCTTGAAATTGAAAGCGAGGAGAAAGCGCGCGGCGAGAAGATAGAAATTGATGAAGATCGCCTCCCCTCCCGCGCAATGGCCATCCACGAGCATATACGCCAGGATGGTGAAAAAGAGATGGAGCGCGACGCGATGGCCCTCTTCTGGTCAGCCATCGCTGCCGGGCTATCAATGGGCGCATCTCTGCTTGCAAAAGGGATATTTCATGTGCAGCTGGAAGGCGTACCCGGTGGATTTTTACTGGAAAACCTCGGCTATACCTTCGGCTTTATTATTGTCATCATGGCCCGCCAGCAGCTGTTTACCGAAAACACGGTGACCGCCGTTCTGCCGGTGATGCAAAACCCCACACTTGGTAATTTCGGTTTATTGATGCGGCTCTGGAGCGTGGTTCTGCTGGGTAATATCATCGGCACGGGCATCGCGGCATGGGCGTTTGAATATATGCCGATCTTTGATGAACCCACCCGGGATGCGTTTGTGAAAATCGGCATGGACGTAATGAAAAACACGCCGGTCGAGATGTTCTCAAACGCCATCATCTCAGGCTGGATTATCGCCACGATGGTCTGGATGTTTCCTTCAGCGGGAAGCGCCAAAATTGTGGTGATCATATTGATGACCTGGCTGATTGCGCTGGCGGACACCACGCATATTGTGGTCGGTACCGTTGAAATCCTCTATCTGGTCTTTAACGGTACGCTTCACTGGAGCGATTTCTTCTGGCCGTTTGCCCTTCCGACGCTGGCGGGAAACATTTGCGGCGGAACGTTTATCTTCGCGCTGTTAAGCCATGCCCAAATTCGTAACGACATGTCGAACAAACGCAAAGCTGAGCTCAAGGCACGGGAAAATGATGATAAATCGACAAAAAAATCGACCTGAATGGTGACTCTTTGAGCAGTCAGGCGGCGATGCGCTTAACGCAAAGTGTAAATAAGGCTATACTCGTGCCGCCTCGTCCCCTTAGTTAAATGGATATAACGAGCCCCTCCTAAGGGCTAGTTGCAGGTTCGATTCCTGCAGGGGACACCATATTTATCTCTCTTAAAGTCTGCCGAAATTGAATCGCCACGGGTTTAACAGATACCTCAAAGTCATTTAATATGGCTTAAAGAGAGGTGCTCATGGGCGGTCAGCGTTATCCTGAAGAGTTCAAAATTGATGCAGTCAAACAGGTTGTAGATCGTAGTCATTCTGTTTACAGCGTTTTAACACGTCTCGATATCGCCACCCATAGCCTTTACGCCTGGAGAAAGAAGTACGGTCCGGATTCTTCCACTAATAAAGAGAAGATAGATGCTCAGGCCAAGATCCGCCGTCTCCAGAAAGACCTGAAGTGGGCTACCGACGAACGGGACATATTAAAAAAGCCGCTTCGTACTTCGCAAAGCTGTCCGACTGAGATACGCCTTTATCCGTGATAACCCCCATTGCTGTTCTGTCCGTCTGCAACGGTGCACTTTTCTTTTTTCGACATCTGAGCTTGTCAGTTTTTAGCCTCAATGCACCAGGAGTCCGTCCTAATCGCAAAGCAATCTCCGCGACAAATGTCGAGGAATATTTTTTCCCTGAAAGGTTAAATCCCCGACTCTCCACAGGGCACGGTTATTATGGTAACAGACTGAATCACACATACTCTTAGCACCATTTTACTCTGATGCATTCTGTTTTATTTCAGCATATCGGGCAGTCAGTTGTTTCAGATGCATCTCCAGTTGAGATCTCGCAGCGGCAGGTAAAGGTACTCCAGCAGGATTTTCTGACAATACACGCAGTTGTTCTTCAGCCGGTATGGACTGGTTAAAAGACTGTCGGATGGAAAATACAACGGATTTCAGTTCGCTGACCGTTATGTATTTTCCCTTTTGCTCATCAAGCCCATTAAGGCGATCACTCAGTTTTTGTAACGTTGTCATCCCCTGATACCAGCCATTCAGGCGTTCTGCCGGCAATGCTGCAGCATTGAGTTGTTGCTGCCAGTGTAATGCCATGGGTTCAGCTTGCTCTGACCACAGTACCCTGGCCTGCTCAATCAACTGACGACTGTAAGCAATATTCCAGTCAGGAGGTAATTTATCCAGCCGGGCTAGCTGCTGCTGTGTCTGGCTGATAAGGTCCTTCGGTAGCCGCATCTGCCCCGCCCGCCTGATTACCGGCACCGATAATGGTGTGCGCTTCATCAATAAACAGCAGCACCGGCACCGGGGAGTGCTGGACGGCGTCGATGATATTTTTCAGACGCTGTTCGAACTCCCCCTTTACACCGGCACCCGCCTGAAGCAAACCCAGATCCAGTGTTCTGACGATGACGGGCTTAAGACTTTCGGGCACATTCCCCTCAGCAATACGTAGCGCCAGGCCTTCAACCAGGGCCGTTTTGCCAACGCCGGGTTCACCCACGAGGATCGGGTTGTTCTTCCTGCGTCTGGAGAGAATATCCACCATCTGACGGATTTCGTTATCGCGTCCAAAGACCGGGTCAATTTTTCCTTCCCGGGCACGGGCAGTCACATCAACTGTAAAACGATTGAGAACGGACTCTTCCTGTGAAACGGCAGGCTGCGCACTTCCGCCTTCAGCCTGATTTTGTGCTTCATGCTGTAACGGTGCAGCCCGGCCAATAATGCTGACATTGCCAGACTGCTCACTGAGCGCAACGTCATGCCGCTCATCCGACTGGGCTTCCAGCAGGGGACGTAACCTTTCCAGCTGGCTGGTGGTCAGCGTCATTAAAGGCCAGAGGCCATCACAGCGTGTCA
This sequence comes from Enterobacter sp. A103, assembly GCF_034427535.1. Lineage (NCBI taxonomy): Bacteria > Pseudomonadati > Pseudomonadota > Gammaproteobacteria > Enterobacterales > Enterobacteriaceae > Enterobacter > Enterobacter sp. A103. The sequence goes on along the minus strand of NZ_JAXQPQ010000004.1, from coordinate 192,645 downwards.
ACCCTGACGTTTCAACCATGGCCGTAAGCAAATGTATGCTGCGTATCTGCTCATCTCCCGCGAGCGTGGCGGCAAGCCAGGCCTGTTTCAGAAGGGTCTGGAGGGAAGCAGAAAGCTCCGGGCGTGTGCGAACTGAACGAGGCTGTGCATCCATCCAGCTCAGAAGTGACTGCCAGACGGCATCCATATCCCATTCATAGCGTCGGGCAAGAACGGTCAGGTCACCTTCCCCCTGCTCCAGCAGTTTCAGGAGCCAGTGCTCAGGCGTGATTTCTGCATGTGCACGGGTCTGACATAAAGAAGCCGCGCCCTCCAGTGCTCTGGCGCAATAAGGGTTAAGTCGTCGTAACAGGACTGCTGAATGATGTTCCATGTCGTTCCCTCTTGTTCAGGCACGCTACCGCCCCTGGCCGTCACCTGCTCTGGCGTGAAATCTTTCATGCTCTGGAAAGTCAGCTGAACATTTTCCTCACCACCATCATCAGAGAGCGTATTTTTAACGGTTAGATTAAGTTTTGGGGAGTATTCAGAAAGAACACTGTCGAAATTATTTTTCGTGATGTTAACTTTCTCACGCTCAGATATTTGAGCAGACTCTTGTCCATTACTGAAATCACCCGCAACCAGTAATTTAAGCGGTAATTCCATTTTCTTGCTTGCCCCGCCAGTATGCAGGTCAAGCTTCAGGTTAATACGTGCCTTAGGCACCTCATTCTGAAAACTGTCAGCCATCTCATCATCCCTCTTTGTTTTTGCTACGCCAACTTCACGGTATCGTTCTTGATGCGCAATATTAGAATAATGATCGATGCAAAATCAAATACACAGATCATTTATCCGCAATGAGAAATTTCTTAAGAATTTTCCACTAAGATATTATTACGGATTATCCATTCAGCTCAGGGAAAGACACTGCTTTTTTCACGCAAAGCGAATATTTGTACCGTAAGAAGGATCGCAGCCAGAGAGATGCTAATAAAACCATCTTGTTTTGATTTGCATCACAACATGATATTAAAAAAAGACGAAGGAACGCCAACAGGTTATTGCAAGCAGATAAATGACAGAGGTTAATGAATTAAGAAGAGTGATGAATTGATTGATGACATGAATAATAAATAAGAATTTTCACAAAGAAAATTCTTATTTATTATTCGAAGGAAAATAAAATCTAGATGCGGGTCCGAAAATAAACACTGCTGCTCTTTTGTCGGCCCAGTCCTCCTTGCGCAAAGACTTCAGTTCTCCTCTCAGGCATGAGAACTGCTCTCCCTTCTGGAGTTTATACAGTGTAAAATCAAACACCTCCCGGATCGCCGCTTTTTTAATCAAAAACGAGTAATAGCACATATCGTATAACGGTGCTACATTACGCCGCCCGCCCAAATCAGCAGTGGCCAGGCAACGCCGCCGTAAAGTTCGGTAAAGCCTGCAACCATCACCTTGAAGAACGGTCTTATCGGCACGTCGTATCGCAAACTCTGCGCTACCTTTACAGGCTTCACATAGGTTCTACTATTTTGTCTCAATCCAAATTTCAACGTGCGTTTTTACACCCGCGTTACTGGTTTACATGGTTTGGCCTTGGCGTACTCTGGTTGCTGGTTCAACTTCCGTACCCTGTCCTGCGCTTGCTGGGGTCAAAACTGGGCAGCGCTTCCCGCGTTTTCCTGAAACGTCGCGAATCCATCGCGCGTAAAAATATTGAGCTTTGTTTTCCGCAGTACAATGCAGAGGAGCGTGAGAAACTCATCGCTGAAAACTTCAAGTCTATCGGCATGGCGCTGCTTGAAACCGGCATGGCATGGTTTTGGCCAGATGAACGTGTCCGCAAATGGTTTGACGTGGAAGGCCTGGATAACCTTAAACGCGCGCAGATGCAAAAACGCGGCGTGATGGTCGTCGGCGTTCACTTTATGTCGCTGGAGCTGGGCGGCCGCGTGATGGGGCTTTGCCAGCCAATGATGGCAACCTACAGACCGCACAACAGTGCGCTTATGGAATGGGTGCAGACGCGAGGCCGTATGCGTTCCAATAAGGCGATGATCAGCCGTAATAACCTGCGCGGTATGGTCGGTGCTCTCAAGAAAGGAGAAGCCGTCTGGTTTGCACCCGATCAGGATTATGGACGTAAAGGCAGCAGCTTTGCGCCTTTCTTTGCGGTGAAAGACGTTGCTACGACTAACGGCACCTTTGTCATTTCGCGTCTGTCTGGTGCCTCTATGCTGACCGTGACGATGGTGAGAAAAGCAGATAAGTCAGGCTACCGCCTGCACATCTCCCCTGAAATGGCTAACTATCCGGAAAACGAGTGCGAAGCGGCAGCGTTTATCAATAAAGTCATCGAAACTGAAATCATGCGCGCGCCAGAGCAGTATCTGTGGATGCATCGTCGTTTCAAAACCCGCCCTCTTGGCGAAGCCTCGCTCTATATTTAGCCCTTCATGAAGGTTAGTTTCGCTAAGAAACTAACCTTTTCAATCACCTGTCTTCCCGCTGAGTAACTATCTTTTAATGCGTCGCCCAAAGTGAATTTATTGCGAAGTGAAATCAAACTGTCGCCGTTCCACGACACTCGTAAGTGACGGAAATTATTTAAAAAAATCCCTCTTGTCACCCCTCATTTTTAAGCGTACATTAGCGCCGTCTGGCAACAGGAAAGCACAGAATTCTGAGCTGGAGTTAACGGCATAACGGGAAAATTCTCATTTCCGTTTTGACCGGATTTCAGTTCTCTATAATCAGGTGGACTCTGTTTTTAAATGCGTACCACAAGATACGCGGAGCGATGAAACGTGAAATATTTCTTTATGGGCATTTCGGTGATTGTTTTAGTCTGGGCCGGAACCTTTGCCCTGATGATCTAGTGAAGAACATGCAGTCAAAAAAACAGGAGCCAACGGCTCCTGTTTTTTTATGTCATGACGACGCGGGATGTTCAGCGACGCTCTTTGAGGTCAGAAGACCGTCGGCCCGGAACATACTCTTGATGCCCCTAACCGCCTGACGAATACGGTCGCTGTTTTCAATCAGGGCAAATCGCACATGGGTGTCGCCATAATCACCGAATCCAATGCCAGGCGAGACACACACCTTTGCATCCTGAAGCAGCTTTTTAGCAAACTCCAGCGATCCCATCGCCGCATAGGGCTCCGGAATTTTTGCCCAGACGTACATAGACGCCTTCGGCATTTCCACCATCCAGCCCGCTTCATGCAACCCTTTTACCAGCACGTCGCGGCGGCGCTTATACTGGGCGGCAATCTCGTGGACGCACTGCTGGTCGCCTTCCAGGGCAGCGATAGCCGCGACCTGCAGCGGCGTGAAGGTACCGTAGTCGTGGTAACTCTTAATGCGCGCCAGGGCACTCACCAGCGTTTTGTTACCCACCATAAAGCCAATACGCCAGCCCGCCATGTTGTAGCTTTTCGACAGGGTGAAGAACTCTACCGCCACATCACGCGCGCCCGGGATCTGCATAATCGACGGGGCTTTCCAGCCGTCATAGACGATATCTGCATAGGCTAAATCGTGAACCACCAGCACGTCATAACGCTTGGCCAGCGCGACAACTTTCTCGAAGAAATCAAGCTCCACGCACTGCGCCGTTGGGTTCGACGGGAAACCGAGGATCATCATCTTAGGTTTCGGATAGCTTTCACGAATCGCACGTTCCAGTTCGTTAAAGAAATCGACACCTTCCACCAGGGGCACAGAACGGACCTGCGCACCGGCAATCACCGCGCCGTAGATATGGATCGGGTAGCTTGGATTAGGCACCAGCACCGTATCGCCATGATCCAGCGTGGCCAGCATCAGGTGTGCCAGCCCCTCTTTCGAGCCGATGGTGACAATCGCTTCACTTTCCGGATCGATATCAACCTGATAGCGATCCTGATACCAGCGCGAGATCGCGCGACGTAACCTGGGAATACCGCGAGAGGTCGAGTAGCCGTGCGTATCCGGGCGCTGGGCAACCGTGCAGAGCTTTTCAACGATATGCGGTGGCGTTGGGCCGTCAGGGTTACCCATGCTGAAATCGATAATATCTTCGCCGCGCCGACGCGCAGCCATTTTCAGTTCAGCAGTGATATTGAAAACATAAGGGGGGAGACGATCGATACGCGTAAAACGGCGTTCAGGACTGAATTCAGCCATAGATTCCTCAGATTAACGTTAGCGCCCGGACCGTCCGAGCGACGCTGCCACCGATGTGGCATGTTTAGAAAATAACCTGAAAAAAATCATGCTGTCGAGAGGGAAATGAAAAAAAAGCGCTCGACTAAAAACCGGAACCCGGCTGCGCCTAAAAGCGGAAGCCCCTGTTTCGGGATCGGCTGTCTGATAGCTGTTATTTAACAGGATGATATCAAACCAGTAACCTGACGATGCGCCGTTCGGAAAAAAACAGGACGCATCGGTCATCGCCAGATAATCCCCTTTGTAAATTATGGTTTTTCCTCATTTGATAAACCTGACGGATAGCTGGTCAATACGCGCCAGGTTTTTTATCATGGTTCTTTCCCGTTTTCCCAGGTCTACTCGTGCACGAAATATTCACTATGCTGCTGGCGGTTTTTGACCGTGCGGCATTAATGCTGATTTGCCTGTTCTTCCTCATTCGCATTCGCCTGTTTCGCGAGCTGTTGCACAAATCAGCCCACTCGCCAAAGGAGCTGCTGGCCGTTACCGCCATCTTTTCGCTGTTCGCCCTGTTCAGCACCTGGTCCGGCGTGCCGGTAGAGGGTTCGCTGGTTAACGTGCGCATTATCGCCGTCATGTCCGGCGGAATTTTGTTTGGTCCGTGGGTGGGCGTCATCACCGGCCTGATTGCCGGGACGCACCGCTACCTGATTGATATCGGTGGCGTAACGGCGGTGCCGTGCTTTATCACCAGCATTATCGCCGGGGTGCTTTCCGGCTGGATCAGCTGCAAAATCCCGAAAAAACAGCGCTGGCGCGCCGGGATCGTCGCAGGCATGGTGTGCGAAACGCTGACCATGATCCTGGTCGTCGTCTGGGCCCCCACCACCGCGCTGGGGCTGGATATCGTCTCGAAAATCGGTATTCCGATGATCCTGGGCAGCGTGTGCATCGGCTTTATCGTGCTGCTGGTGCAAAGCGTTGAAGGGGAAAAAGAGGCCAGCGCCGCCCGTCAGGCCAAGCTAGCGCTGGATATCGCCAACAAAACGCTGCCGCTTTTCCGCCACGTGAACGCGGAATCGTTGCGTCAGGTCTGCGAGATCATTCGCCACGACATCCACGCTGACGCCGTCGCCATCACCAATATTGATCACGTGCTGGCCTACGTTGGCGTCGGGGAGCACAACTATCGCGACAACGATGACACCATAAGCCCGACCACCAGACAGGCGATTAACTACGGTAAAATCATTATTAAAAACAATGATGAAGCCCACCGAACGCCGGAAATCCACTCGATGCTGGTGATCCCGCTGTGGGAGAAAGGCGTCGTGACGGGCACGCTGAAAATTTATTACTGCCACGCGCATCAGATCACCTCGACGCTGCAGGAGATGGCCATCGGCCTGTCGCAGATAATCTCCACCCAGCTTGAGGTTTCGCGGGCGGAACAGCTGCGCGAGATGGCAAATAAGGCGGAACTGCGCGCGCTGCAGAGTAAAATCAATCCCCATTTCCTGTTTAACGCGCTGAACGCTATCTCCTCGTCCATTCGCCTTAATCCGGACACCGCGCGCCAGCTGATTTTTAACCTGTCGCGCTATCTGCGCTACAACATCGAGCTGAAAGATGACGAGCAGATCGACATCAAAAAAGAGCTGTATCAGATCAAGGACTACATCGCGATTGAGCAGGCCCGCTTTGGCGACAAGCTCACGGTCATTTACGATATTGATGAAGAGGTCAACTGCGTGATCCCGAGCCTGCTTATCCAGCCGCTGGTCGAAAACGCAATTGTTCACGGTATTCAGCCCTGTAAAGGCAAAGGCGTCGTCACCATCAGCGTAACCGAAAGCGGCAACCGGGTGCGGATTGCCGTGCGCGATACCGGCCACGGGATTGATCCAAAAGTCATTGAGCGCGTGGAGTCTAACGAGATGCCGGGGAATAAAATCGGTCTGCTGAACGTGCACCACCGGGTCAAGCTGCTTTACGGCGACGGGCTGCATATTCAACGTCTTGAGCCGGGCACCGAAATTGCTTTTTACGTCCCGAATGAGCGCTCGCGCGCGCATACGACGACATCACTGTTGCCCCAGGTGGAGTAACCCATGAAAGTTATCATCGTAGAAGATGAATTCCTGGCTCAGCAGGAGCTCACCTGGCTTATCAAAACCCACAGCCAGATGGAGATTGTAGGCACGTTTGATGATGGTCTGGACGTACTGAAATTTTTGCAGCATAACCGGGTCGATGCGATTTTCCTGGATATCAATATCCCGTCGCTGGATGGCGTATTGCTGGCGCAAAACATCAATCAGTTTGCCCATAAGCCGTTTATTGTGTTCGTTACCGCCTGGAAAGAGCACGCCGTAGAGGCCTTCGAGCTGGAGGCCTTTGACTATATTCTTAAGCCTTATCAGGAGTCGCGGATTGTCAGCATGCTGCAAAAGCTGGAGGCCGCATGGCAGCAGCAGACCGCTCCCGCTAGCGCCACCCCAATGGTACGCGAAAACGACACCATTAATCTGGTCAAAGACGAGCGCATCATCGTGACGCCGGTCAACGATATCTATTACGCCGAAGCGCACGAAAAGATGACATTTGTCTATACGCGGCGGGAATCGTACGTGATGGCGATGAACATTACCGAATTCTGCAGCAAGCTGCCGACAGCACACTTTTTCCGCTGCCACCGGTCGTTTTGCGTGAATTTAAATAAGATCCGCGAGATCGAACCGTGGTTTAACAACACCTACATTTTGCGTCTGAAGGATCTGGATTTTCAAGTGCCGGTAAGCCGCAGCAAGGTGAAAGAGTTTCGTCAGCTGATGCACCTGTAAAGAAAAGGCCCTCTCCTGCGGGAGAGGGCTCTGCATCAGAGGATTTGACCGAGAACCTGACGCAGATGGGCCCCGGAACCCAGCAGTCCTGGATTGTCATGCACGATCAGATAAACCGGAATGTCCTGCACGTAGCTTCTGAAACGCCCTTTATCTTCAAACCCGCCGCGGAAGCCCGAGGCTTTAAAGAAGTCGAGGAAGCGCGGTACGATCCCGCCCGCAATATAGACCCCACCGAAGGTGCCCAGCGTCAGCGCCAGGTTGCCGCCGAAACGTCCCATGATCACGCAAAACAAGGACAGGGCACGACGGCAGTCAATGCAGCTGTCCGCCAGCGCGCGTTCGGTGACGTCTTTCGGCTGCAGGTTTTCCGGCAGACGGCCGTCTGATTTCACAATCGCCCGATACAGATTCACTAGCCCCGGACCTGAAAGGACGCGCTCGGCGGAGACATGGCCGATCTCAGCGCGTAACTCTTCGAGGATAATCCCCTCTTCTTCGCTGTTTGGCGCAAAGTCTACGTGGCCGCCTTCACCCGGCAGGCTCACCCAGCGCTGAGCAACATGCACCAGATGCGACACGCCGAGGCCGGTACCGGCCCCATACACCGCAATCGGCTTGCCTTCGACCGGTTCAGCGCCGCCAAACTGGATCAGATGCTCTGGCTTCAGCATTGGGATCGCCATGGACACCGCGGTGAAGTCATTGATGATTTCAAGATGTGAAAAACCGAGGTTTTTTTTCATCTCGGCGATAGAGAATGCCCAGGTATGGTTGGTCATTGCGACCCAGTCGCCGGTTATCGGGCAGGCTATCGCGATGCAGCCGTCTTCAACGCTCACCTGATGCTCTTCCAGATAGACGCGGACAACGGCTTCAAGGCTTGGATAATCCAGCCCGGAATAGGTTTTCGCCCGGGAAATCTCACCGCTACTAACATCGCACAATGCGAGGCGCGCGTTCGTGCCGCCCACATCACCTACCAAAGCATACTTTGTCATTCTTCTACTGCTCCGCTAAAGTCAGAATAAATCTTTGGGACACTGTAAATTCAAGGCGTGATAACAACAACGGCCATAAGGTGAATGCCCATGGATTATCGATCTTCGTCACAGAATAACTTTACCGTTTCAGCACCTTTTGCACTATTGCCATAAAGCTTAATGTGCAAAGTAACGTAATGCCGTTTTGTACAAGGAAATCATCATGCTCCACCCGCGAGCCAGAACCATGCTGTTGCTGGCAATTCCGGCGCTAATTATTGGCGTGGCCTCAAGTCTGGTGCTCATTGTCGTGATGAAAGTCGCGTCGGTGCTGCAAGCCATGTTATGGACAGCGCTTCCGACAAAACTGGGCGTCAATGCTGATTCTCCTGCCTGGATCGTTGTGATGCTGACGTTAACCGGTATTGCGGTAGGCCTGGTGATCCGTTTCAGTCCCGGCCATGCCGGCCCCGATCCGGCGCAGGAACCGCTGATTGGCGCCCCGGTTCCCCCTTCGGCACTGCCCGGACTGCTCATTGCGTTGATTATCGGTCTGGCCGGCGGCGTCAGCCTGGGGCCGGAGCATCCGATTATGGCAGTGAATATTGGCCTGGCGGTTTTCCTCGGTTCACGCATTTTGCCCCGCGTCGGCGCGCTGGACTGGACCATCCTCGCCTCCGCAGGCACCATAGGGGCGCTTTTCGGCACGCCCGTCGCTGCCGCACTGATCTTTTCTCAGACGCTCAGCAGCAATAACGACGTCCCGCTGTGGGATAAGCTGTTTGCCCCGCTGATGGCCGCAGCCGCTGGCGCGCTGACGACCAGCCTGTTTTTCCATCCCCACTTCTCACTCTCCCTCCCCCACTATGGGCAAATGCAGATAGCCGATATTTTCAGCGGCGCCATCGTCGTTGCGATCGCCATCGCGCTGGGAATGGTGGCGGTATGGTGTCTTCCTCGCCTGCACCGGCTGATGCATAAACTCAAACACCCGGTGTTAGTTCTGGGGGCTGGAGGTTTGATCCTCGGTATTTTAGGGGCAATCGGCGGGACGGTGACGTTGTTCAAAGGTCTGGACGAGATGCAGCAGCTGGCCTTCAGCCAGGTGTTTAGCGTCTCCGACTATTTGCTGTTTGCCGTGATTAAGCTGGCCGCGCTGGTGGTGGCTGCAGCCTGCGGTTTTCGCGGTGGACGCATCTTCCCGGTGGTCTTTGTCGGCGTAGCGCTGGGGCTGATGTTGCACGAACACGTCGATGCGGTGCCTGCGGCCATTACCGTCTCCTGCTCTATTCTGGGGCTGGTTCTGGTGGTCACGCGTGACGCCTGGCTCAGCCTGTTTATGGCGGCGGTGGTGGTACCCGATTCGACGCTTTTCCCCCTGCTCTGTATCGTGATGTTGCCCGCCTGGCTCCTGCTGGCGGGCAAACCGATGATGATGGCCTGGCGAAACGACAAGTAATCAGGCGCTATTGCGCGCTTCCAGCGCTTTAGTAATCGCCCCCAGCAGCGGCGGGATATCGGCCTTCGGCAGCATCACCTCAATCAGCGAGAGCCGCTCGTGGTGCGCCACTTTCTCAAGGATATCCGCCAGCTGCTCCGCTTCGCTGACCCGCCAGCACTGGGCCTGAGGATCAAGGCTCAGGGCCTGCGGGATTTGCGTCCAGTTCCATAGCGCAATGTCGTTATATCGCTGTTCCGGCCCGTGGATCGCTCTTTCCACCGTGTACCCTTCGTTGTTAAGGACCAGAATAATCGGGTGTTGTTTATCCCGCAGCATCGAGCCAAGCTCCTGGATGGTGAGCTGCGCTGCGCCATCCCCAGTCAGCACAATCACGCGCCGGTTTGGGCAGGCGGTTTGCGCGCCAAACGCTGCGGCCAGGGTGTAGCCGATCGATCCCCACAGAGGCTGGACGATAAAATTCACATCAGCCGGCAGACGAAGGTCGATCGCGCCGAAGGCCGAGGTGCCCTGATCCGCAAGGATGATGTCTCCAGGGCTGATAAACGTCTGCAACGTTTTCCAGAAATTCTCCTGCGTCAGCGAGCCATCCGGCTGCGGATATTCAATCGTGCTTTGAGACGACGGTGCCGGCGCATCGTGCACGTGCTGTTTACACAGCTCTACCAGCGTTTCGATTGCCTGAAGCATGGGGATGCCGGTAAACCAGACGTCACCGACGCGTGACGCATGAGGCTGAACTTCAATTGTTTGTGACGGGGTTAGCTGATGCGTGAAGCCGGCGGTCAGGGTATCGGTAAATCGCGTCCCGATGCACAGCACCGTGTCTGCCCCTTCAATCGCCTCTTTTACCGCACCGGCGCTCGCCGAACCGCTGTAGGTGCCGTAAAAACCGGCGTGACGCTCGTCAAATATGCCTTTACCCATCAGCATGGTGGCGTGTGCCATCGGCACGTCCTTGACCCATTTCTGTAGGGCATGCTTCAGGCCATGGCGCAGGACAAGGAAATCGGCCAGCAGCGCAGTACGCTTGCTCATGGCCAGCCTGTTCTCAGCGGCATCCCGGAGCGCCTTCAGGCAGGCGCTATCGGCATGCGCGTGTTTGAGAGTGAGAGCGTTTACAGGAGGCGTGGCGGCTTTTTTTGCCACATCCGCAGGCAGCATCAGATAGCCGGGGCGACGCTCCCGGAGCATGGTAGTCAATACCCGGTCAATCTCATAACAGGCGTTTTGTTCGGTCAGGATCGCCTGTGCAACGGTGATCGGTTCGCTCATATGGTAAAAATGACGAAACTCACCGTCGCCCAGCGTATGGTGCAGCAGCTCCCCTCTTTGCTGTGACGCCGTACCCGGCGCGCCCACAATATGCAGTACCGGAACGTGCTCAGCGTAGCTGCCCGCAATGCCGTTCATCGCACTTAACTCTCCTACGCCAAATGTCGTCAGCAGCGCGGCAAAGCCCTTACATCGGGCGTATCCGTCCGCGGCATAGGAGGCGTTTAACTCGTTGGCACAGCCCACCCAACAGATATCCGGGCTGTCTATCACATGGTCGAGAAACTGCAGGTTATAGTCGCCCGGCACGCCAAACAGATGATCGGCTCCACAATCCGTAAGACGGTCCAGCAGGTAATCGGCGACGCAGTATGGGGTACGCATGAACAGGTATCCTTCTAATGTTGACCTCACCTTGAGTATTAAATAAGCGTGATGACTGTCCAGAATTGGCGATAAGAAGAGCATGGAAAGAATGCTTTACAAAAAAGGCTGCGCTATGCTGCTTTTTTTCGCGTTAATGTAAACGCATACACTGATTTTTTCTTCAGCGCCAGAGGTCATTAGAATGGGTTATCAGCCGGACAAAAATCGTTATCGGACAATGGAGTATCGTCGCTGCGGGCAAAGCGGACTCAGGTTGCCCGCCATCTCGCTTGGGCTGTGGCATAACTTTGGCGACACCACGCTCATCGAAAACAGCCGTCAACTTTTACAGCGCGCGTTCGATCTGGGCATTACGCATTTCGACCTTGCCAACAACTATGGCCCGCCGCCGGGATCGGCCGAACGTAATTTCGGCCGTATTTTGCAGGAGGATTTCCTGCCCTGGCGCGACGAGCTGATCGTCTCTACCAAAGCAGGTTATACCATGTGGGATGGCCCTTACGGCGACTGGGGGTCACGCAAATATCTGCTGGCAAGCCTCGATCAAAGCCTGAAGCGCATGGGGCTGGAGTATGTGGATATCTTCTATCATCACCGTCCTGACCCACAAACGCCGCTGCTGGAAACCATGAAAGCGCTTGACCATGCGGTGCGCCAGGGAAAAGCCCTGTATGTCGGGTTATCCAACTACCCTGCAGAACTGGCCCGCAAGGCGATTGATATCCTTGACGATCTCGGTACGCCCTGCCTGATCCACCAGCCGAAATACTCTCTTTTTGAACGTGCGCCGGAAGAGGGACTGCTAAACGTGCTGCAGGAAAAAGGGGTCGGCTGCATTCCCTTCTCGCCGCTGGCCGGTGGACAATTGACAAACCGCTATCTCAACGGCATTCCGGCAGACTCACGCGCGGCAAGCGGCAGTCAGTTCCTGAACCCTGACCAGATCACCGAAGAGAAGCTGGAGAAGGTAAGAAAGCTGAACGCCATGGCGGAAGAGCGCGGTCAGAAGCTGTCCCAGATGGCGCTGGCCTGGGTATTACGCCATGAGAACGTGACGTCAGTGCTGATTGGGGCAAGTAAAACGGCCCAGATTGATGATGCCGTGGGGATGCTGGAAAACCGCCATTTCTCTGCGGAGGAACTTGTCCGTATTGACACGATTCTGAACAGCTCAAAATAGAATCACCTTTAGCAAAAAGTGCTCTCGCTCAGGAATTCGGAGTTGAGGCGATGAAACGAGGCTTTACCAACTCGTAATATTGCGTTAACAGGCCCCGCAAGGGCCCCGATCGTGAAGGAGAAAGAGTATGTTCAGGTCACTGATTCTTGCAGCGGTATTACTGGCTTCAGCCCCGCTGATCGCCAATGCGGGCGAAATCACCCTGTTGCCATCAGTAAAATTACAAATTGGCGATCGTGACGACTACGGCAGATACTGGGACGGTGGCTACTGGCGCGACCGTGACTACTGGAACCGTCACTATGAGTGGCGCGGAGACCGCTGGTGGAAACATGATAACGGCAGACACCGCGGCTGGTATAAAGACAACGCGTATGAGCGCGGCTACCGTGAAGGCTGGAACGATCGTGACGACCGTCGCGGCGGCTGGGATCGCGGCGGGAAAGGACGCGGCCACGGTCATGGCCACGGTCACCATTAATGCAAAAAGGAGCCTCCCGGCTCCTTTTTCTTTTAGAGCCCCAATGCGGTGCCAATAAGCAGCCACAGGTTCAGTGCCACTACCACCACCACGATTGCCCACCCGGTCCGTTTCACCAGCGTTGAGTTAACCAGTTCGCCCATCAGGGTTTTGTTGCTGGTAAAGATCAGCAGCGGCACCAGCGCCAGCGCGATACCAAAGCTCAGCAGCACCTGGCTCATGACCAGAATTCTCGTAGGATCAAGCCCCATCAGGATCACGATAAATGACGGGAGCATGGTGACGGAGCGACGAACCCATAGCGGAATATGGAAGCGGACAAACCCCTGCATCACCACCTGGCCTGCCAGCGTGCCCACTACCGTAGAAGAGAGACCGGCAGCCACCAGGCTGAGACCAAATATCGTGGCGGCAGCATGGCTCAGTAAGGGCTCAAGCGTGAGATAGGCCTGGTCGAGATCGGCAATACCGGTGTGGCCGTTAAAGTGGAAAGCGGCGGCTGCGGTAGCCATCATCGCCAGATTGACAAACCCCGCGATGGTCATGGCAATTGCCACGTCCCATTTGGTGGCGGAGTAACGCTCTTTGCGCGTCCCACCGTGGAGATGCTGAGTCAGCGAGGAGTGCAGGTAAATCACATGCGGCATGATAGTCGCCCCCAATACCCCGGCGGCCAGGAACACCGCTTCCGAGGTTGGCAGGCTTGGTATTGCCATACCTTTACCGAGCTGCACCAGATTCGGCTGTGAGAAAATCAGCTCGACGATATAGGCCGCCGCGACAAACAGCAGCAGACCGCCGATAACCTTCTCCAGCGGCTTTTGACCCCGACGCTGCAGCATCAGGATCAGGAAAGTGGCAATCCCGGTCAGTACCGCCCCCTGCAACAGCGACACGCCCAGAATCAGCTTAAAGCCGATCGCTGCACCGATAAATTCAGCGAGGTCAGTGGCCATGGCGATAATTTCCGCCTGGACCCAATAGAGCCAGACGGCCGGACGCGGATAATGGTCGCGAATTTGCTCCGCCAGGTTTTTACCTGTGGCAATCCCCAGCTTTGCGGAGAGCATCTGAATCAGCATCGCCATCAGGTTAGCCCAGACGACCACCCACAGCAGCTTATAGCCGAAGCTGGCCCCGGCCTGAATATTGGTCGCAAAGTTACCTGGATCGATATAGCCAATGGCAGCGATGAACGCAGGTCCCATTAATGCGAACCGCAACTTGCGCGCGGCTCTGCCACTGCTACCCTCTACGCGACTGTTTGTCATTTCTGCCTCTGAAATATAGCCTTTGCTATGTTTAATGCTATCAAAATGAGAATGATTATCAAGATCATTTGTGATGTTTACAGTGATTTCTCTGATAGCTTTGAACGATAGACGGGCGGGTAAGTGGGGCGATCTAACAGAAACTAAAATCGCGCGCGCTTTTGTGAAGACTAGCACACAAACTTAACTTTTCACTCATTTACCTAACATAACAAAAATGTATTGTGGATCACTATTTTTGAGACTCGTCACAGGATGTAACTATAGTGTGTCCTCGATCTCGTTTTCTTTTCGCTTGTTACATAGAATGTGCACGAAAATTAAACCTGCCTCATATTTGGAGCAAATATGGACCGCGTCCTTCATTTTGTCCTGGCACTTGTTGTCGTTACTGCACTTGCATTGCTGGTCAGCACAGACCGCAAAAAAATTCGTATCCGTTATGTTGTCCAGCTGCTGGTCATTGAAGTTTTACTTGCGTGGTTCTTCCTGAACTCCAACGTAGGCCTCGGCTTCGTGAAAGGCTTCTCCGAAATGTTCGAAAAACTGCTCGGATTCGCCAATGAAGGGACCAACTTTGTCTTCGGTAAAATGAACGACGAAGGTCTGGCGTTCTTCTTCCTGAAGGTTCTCTGCCCTATCGTCTTCATCTCCGCGCTGATCGGTATCCTGCAGCACATCCGCGTTCTGCCGTTCGTTATTCGTGGAATTGGTTTCCTGTTATCCAAAGTGAACGGCATGGGCAAGCTGGAATCCTTCAACGCCGTCAGTTCCCTGATCCTCGGTCAGTCTGAGAACTTCATCGCGTATAAAGATATTCTCGGCAAAATGTCCCGCAACCGCATGTACACCATGGCGGCAACCGCAATGTCTACCGTTTCCATGTCTATTGTGGGCGCGTATATGACCATGCTGGAGCCAAAGTATGTTGTTGCGGCGCTGGTTCTGAACATGTTCAGCACCTTTATCGTTCTGTCGCTGATCAACCCGTACCGCGTTGACGCAAGCGAAGAGAACATTCAGATGTCAAACCTGCACGAAGGCCAGAGCTTCTTCGAAATGCTGGGTGAGTACATTCTGGCGGGCTTCAAAGTAGCGATTATCGTTGCCGCCATGCTGATCGGCTTCATTGCGCTGATTTCTGCACTGAACGCCCTGTTCGCCGCGGTGCTGGGTATCTCCTTCCAGGGTATTCTGGGCTACATCTTCTACCCGGTTGCATGGGTGATGGGTGTGCCGGCTCACGAAGCGCTGCAGGTGGGCAGTATCATGGCAACCAAACTGGTTTCTAACGAATTCGTTGCGATGATGGATCTGCAGAAAATTGCCAGCACGCTTTCTCCGCGCGCGGAAGGCATTCTGTCCGTGTTCCTGGTCTCCTTCGCGAACTTCTCGTCCATCGGGATTATCGCGGGCGCGATTAAAGGTCTGAACGAAGAACAGGGCAACGTGGTTTCTCGCTTTGGCCTGAAGCTGGTTTACGGCTCTACGCTGGTGAGCGTCCTGTCTGCTTCTATCGCGGCACTGGTACTCTAACGTTTAGCGTTAAACAAAAACCGGGAGCCTGGCTCCCGGTTTTTTTATGCCCGCAATTCTTCCAGCGGTTTGGGTTTGCCTATCAGGTAGCCCTGCAGGTAATCCACGCCGAAGCGAAGCAGCATCTCGCGCTGCGCCGGTGTTTCGACGTATTCCGCTACGACGCACAGCGATTTCGTCTTCGCCAGATTACACATCGACTGCACGATCATCGCATCCATATCATCGGTACAAATGTCTTTAATAAAGCAGCCGTCAATTTTAATGATGTCTGCCTGCAGGCGTCTGAGGCGCTCGTAGTTGGCGTAGCCGGTACCAAAATCATCTATGGCAATCCGGAAACCGTAATCCCGCAGTTGCTGAATATTGTGGATGCTGCTGCCTGAATTTGAGAAGGCCTGCTCTTCGGTAATCTCAATCACGACGGACTGAGGCGCAACGCCGTAGCGTTCAAAGAGCGCACAAATCTCGGACGCCACCTCTTTTTGCATCAGCGTAAGCGGCATCAGATTAACGGAGAAACGAGCGCCAGCCTGCGTTGAAGGGTGATCGCGCAGCCACAGCAGTAATTTCTCCATGACGCACATATCAAACCGGTGGCTAAGGTTGAACTGGGCAATCAACGGAATAAAGCGGTCAGGAGTGAAGATCTCGCCCTCGCTCTCCATACGCGCCAGAATTTCGTAGTAGCCGCTCCCGTCCGCCTTCTGGATCGGTTGCGCGTATAAATGGAACTGGCCCGCCTCCAGGGCATGCTTAATCCGCGCCAGCATCAGGACTCGCTCTGTCGTTTGCCCTGATGCCGCCTCGAGGCTATTCGTGAGCGCAAGCACGTTGTTTGCTGCTCCGCAGGATTGCTCGGCCAGCCAGCTCAGCTGCCCCAGCGTGTGGTGCAGTTTTTCGCCGTTTTCGACCATTCCCCAGGACGCACCGAATTCAATATCCAGCCCGGTGTTGTTCCAAAAAATCTTACGGCTGTTCAGTCGATCAACCATATGCTGGAGGCGCTCAGCGGTTCCCGGGCCCAGTAATACCAGCACAAGCTCGCTTCCGGGAAGCTGGAAGAGCGTCTCATCTTTTTGCAGGAGAGGCTGCAGCGACGTGGCGATCGTACGTTTGCAATGGACCCGCATCAGGATCCCATAATGGCGGCTCAAAAATTCCAGGTTATCCATACGCAGAATGCTCACTTTTGCATCCGGGTGAATCTCAAGATAATCCTCCAGCGCACGAATATTGGGCAATCCGGTCAGCGGATCGGTGAGCGCCCTCCCCTGCCAGCCCCGCTTAAGCCACTCGCTGCGCTGGTAAATGCGCGACATGTAAAGCAGACAGATCGCGAATGAGATAAGCACGGACAGAATAAAAGAGAGCGAATGGCCCGATTCCACCCCGTTAAGGAAATTGTAGTTGTAGGTCAACAGCAGGAGCGCACATACAGCCCACAGCAGAGAAATCAACGCATAGGTCAGTCGGCTTATCGCTAAGGTAAAAAGAATAAAAATCAGCGGCATCAAATAGCCCGCAATGACGGGAGATTCAAAAGGACCACATAAAATGACGAGAATGAAACTTAATAGCACCAGCCAGGCAAAAATATATAATGAATTCTTGTGAAAAAACACGGGCTTCACGCTTCGTCGCCAGAAACTTATTGCATAACGAGGATTAATTATCATTCTTAACGGGTAATAGAACATCATGGTAAAAATCAATGCCGCACATATCAGGCTTTGTATATCCACAACGTTATAAATTACCGTCCCTTCGCCGAAAAAGGTCGAAATTGTCACCGGAAAATCAAACAAATAGCCCGCCAAATACATCGACAGCTTAATCCCTATTGGCACCATAAAACCGAGCCAGAATATCCGCAATCCGATGTGCTTGTTAGGGATGGAGTAGCGCCAACGCTTACCCAGCATGATGCGCAGAAGGCCGCACGCCGCGAACAACGCAAAGGTCTGACAGAACAGTAATACTGAATATTGTAGCGGTGCTAAATTTACATAGAATAAATTAGTGACAGTAAAACCTAACAAAATGGGAAGAATAGCCCTGCGCCCAAATAGCAGAATTACCGCCAGCATTACGCTTAAAGGTAACCATGCTAAATAAACGTCGTGACCATTAACAATTGCGCGGGGAGAGAGATAACGGGAGACAGGTACCGCAATCAGGCATAAAGCCAGAGCAATCATAAATATCTTTACATTATTGTAAGTTTTTCTATTCATTAACCTGGGCGTTATTTTCCGAGAGAATTATTGACCGGATGGATAATAGGTTTATTAATTGCGCGAATCAAGTTCAAGTCTATTTTTAGACTGGTTTATTGATGTCGATTGAGGTGAGGTACGGGAATACCTTCTTTTTGATAACAAAATACGGTGGCGGGTGTTACAAACACATAAAAAAAACCCTCGTCTTTTGACGAGGGTTTACAATTTTGGTGGAGCTAAGCGGGATCGAACCGCTGACCTCTTGCATGCCATGCAAGCGCTCTCCCAGCTGAGCTATAGCCCCACATGTGACTTTACTGACCGCACTCTGTTGGGTTCAGAGTTTGGTGGAGCTAAGCGGGATCGAACCGCTGACCTCTTGCATGCCATGCAAGCGCTCTCCCAGCTGAGCTATAGCCCCACATGTGACTTTACTGACCGCACTCTGTTGGGTTCAGAGTTTGGTGGAGCTAAGCGGGATCGAACCGCTGACCTCTTGCATGCCATGCAAGCGCTCTCCCAGCTGAGCTATAGCCCCATCGTAAAGCTGTCATGTTGACGGGCGGCATAATATGAATTCCACCGCGGAGTGTCAACGGCAAAATCAATCCCAGCCATTCAATCGCCGAAAATTCATGCAAATGAATCACTTTGCGAGCCTGCTCGCAGTCAGGAGTTAAGCCTGTCACGTTTTCACGTAAAACGGTGCTATAAAATGAGCCGTTAATTAACCCCACTGATATCCAGGAAATTGCATGATCAAGGAACGAATGACGCCAGAAGAGTTAGCCCTCCTCACTGGCTATAGCCGCCAGACCATCAATAAATGGGTACGCAAAGAGGGTTGGATTACATCACCAAAACCAGGCGTCCAGGGCGGGAAAGCTCGCCTGGTACATGTGAACGAAAAAGTCCGTGACTTTATCCGCAGCGCACGTCGGGCAACTGAAACGTCCGAACTGCCAGAAGGCGTCAGTCATGATAGTTCGCTTCACACGCTGCTCCTGACGCTGGCCAATGAAATGACGCCGGAAGAGCAGAAGCAGATGACATCGCTGTTAATGCGGGAAGGGATTACCGGATTGTTGCAACGTTTAGGAATTCGCGATCAGAACTGATATGAAAAAATTACGCAGCAAAATGACCACGGAAGAGCTGGCGGAGAGTTTGGGCGTTGCCAGACAAACGGTTAATCGCTGGATACGCCAGCAGGGATGGAAAACCGAAGGCCTCAACGGCGTGAAGGGTGGTCGCGCGCGGCTCATTCATATTGATGCGCGCGTGAAGGAACATATTATGAGCCTTCCGGCGATCCGTAACCGTCAGGCGGTTTACCATCTCGCTGAGGTCACCGCTTCATACAGTGAACCCTCTTCAAACCTGTCTCCGGGCATTATTGAGACGCTGGAGAGTATGACTCAGCCAGAGCAGAGGCGTCTGGACGCCTTATTGAAACGCGAAGGCATACACGGCTTTCTGACGCGGCTCGGTCTCACGGAATAAAAGGCATAAAAAAAACGGCAGGGTAACCTGCCGTTTTTTATCTGAGGCCTAATTACTGCTGATTTTCACGTTCAGCGATAAAGTCCAGCGCCTTGTTAATACGCGCTACGCTGCGTGACTTGCCGATGGCGTGAACCGTCACATCCAGTGCCGGAGACTGACCCGCCCCGGTCACCGCAACGCGCAATGGCATGCCGACTTTACCCATACCGACTTCCAGCTCGTCTGCCGTCGCCTGAATGGCGTGATGCACATTCTCAGCGGTCCACTCGGTAAGGGCCGCCAGCTTGTCGCGCACCACTTCCAGCGGCTGACGCGCAACCGGACGGAGGTGTTTCTTCGCGGCGTCCGCGTCGAACTCTTCAAACTCTTCATAGAAGTAGCGGCAGCTTTCGGCAATCTCTTTCAGCGTTTTGCAGCGCTCGCCGAGGAGTTTCACCAGGTCCGCCAGCTCAGGGCCAGTGCGGGTATCAATATTTGCCTGCTCAATATGCCACTGCAGATACGTCGCCACATATTCTGGCTGCATGGTGTTGATGTAGTGATGGTTCAGCCACAGGAGCTTGTCGGTATTAAAGGCGCTCGCTGATTTGCTTACAGAACTCAGAGAGAACAGCTCGATCATCTCTTCGCGACTGAAGATCTCCTGGTCACCGTGGGCCCAGCCCAGACGCACCAGATAGTTCAGCAGTGCTTCCGGCAGATAACCGTCGTCGCGATACTGCATAACGCTTACCGCACCGTGACGTTTAGACAGTTTTTTCCCGTCATCGCCGTTGATCATGGAGACGTGCGCATAAACTGGGACAGGGGCGTTCAGCGCCTTCAGGATGTTGATCTGACGTGGCGTATTGTTGATATGGTCTTCACCACGGACAACGTGAGTAATTTCCATATCCCAGTCGTCAACCACAACGCAGAAGTTGTAGGTTGGAGAACCGTCGGTACGACGGATGATCAGATCGTCCAGCTCCTGGTTGCTGAATTCAATTGGGCCACGGATCTGGTCGTCAAAGATCACCGAGCCCTCTTGCGGGTTAGCAAAACGCACCACGCAAGGCTCATCTGCAGCATGCTCGCTATGGTCGTGGCGGCAGCGGCCGTCATAACGCGGCTTTTCACCGTTCGCCATCTGCGCTTCACGCAGTTCATCCAGACGCTCTTTAGAGCAGTAGCACTTATACGCCGTGCCCGCGACCAGCATCTCATCAATGACGGCGTTATAGCGGTCAAAGCGTTTGGTCTGGAAGTAAGGACCTTCATCCCATTCCAGATTCAGCCAGTTCATCCCATCCATAATGGCTTCAATTGCTTCTGGCGTGGAGCGCTCAAGATCGGTGTCTTCAATACGCAGCACGAACTCACCTTTGTTGTGGCGTGCGAAAAGCCAGGAATAGAGAGCGGTACGTGCACCACCGACGTGCAGATAGCCTGTCGGGCTCGGCGCGAAGCGAGTTTTGATTTTCATGAAATGGCCTTACGTTATAAAGATGCCGGCAATCGGCAAATCCTGGGGAAAAAACGATGGGCAATATTCTATCACTGTGGGGGGATTCCTCAATGTTGATCCCTTTATCGTGACCGAGTTTGCGATTTTTGTTTAGAAATCATGCGTCATTGCCCGTTTCGCGATCGTTTTGTTTAATTTTACGACGAACGAATAAAAACTTTAGAAAATGCGTTGACTCATTTTCAACTCTCCCTATAATGCGACTCCACACAGCGGGGGTGATTAGCTCAGTTGGTAGAGCATCTCCTTTACACGGAGGGGGTCGGCGGTTCGAGCCCGTCATCGCCCACCATTCTCACCTTATCGCAGCAGTTCCGAAATGGGCGATTAGCTCAGTTGGTAGAGCATCTCCTTTACACGGAGGGGGTCGGCGGTTCGAGCCCGTCATCGCCCACCATTTCGGGTCGTTAGCTCAGTTGGTAGAGCAGTTGACTTTTAATCAATTGGTCGCAGGTTCGAATCCTGCACGACCCACCAATGTAGAAAGGCGCCCTAAAGGCGCCTTTTTGCTATCTGCAGTTTGTCTACTTCCGCCTTCCAGTACACTTTCACCGCATCATCAATACTGATTGTGTATCGATGTAACTCCCTGCCAGATATGGCAGTTTTGCTCAAGCTAATCCCGTTAGTGCCGATACCTCTGTTTTATAACGCGAGGAAAAAGTATGACGACCATTCAGGCTTCAACCCAACAGATTCAAACCAGCGGCGCGAGTGGAACTTCGAGCAGTAACGATATCGCTACGCAAATCACCCGCATTCTCGACAAGATCAAAAAGCTGACTCAGCAGTTAAAAGAGCTGGCGAACAGCCCCATCAGCACCGATGAGAAGAAAAAGCAGCAGGAACTTATTCAGACCCAGCTCAAAGTGCTGCAGGCACAGCTCGCCGCGCTGCAGCGCCAGCAGGCCGAAGAAGCCCAGAAGAAGCAGGATCAAAAGCTGGGCAAAGTGGAAGGTGTGAATACCCCTTCAGACAATAATCAGATTGATATCTACATCTAATCTTCTGATGCGTTAAACAGTGGGTCGCGTATGCGGGCTTCGGTTAATCGTTGTGCCTGGATACGCACCACTTCCCAGATAGCCTGCGCCGCGCCCGAGAGTGAACGATTTTTTCGCCGCACCAGCATCAGCTTTCGCTCAACAACGGGCGTTAATCGCTTGACGGCCAGCCGGCTTCCCTGCGGCAGGGGAAGCGCCAGGGCGGGCAACACGCTGATGCCAATGCCGGCTTCTACCATGGGAAACAGCGTCGCCGGGTGACCAATCTCCTGCACGATCGTTGCCTTTACGCCCTGATTCACCAGCGCGGAATCAATCAGCGGACGGCTGCCCGAGGCATAATCCTGTAAAACCAGGTTCGCGCCCGTCAGGGACTGCCAGCTGACTTCCGGCAACGTAGCCAGCGGGTCGTCGTCACGGCAGAGCAGCAAGAATGGCTCGGAAAGTACGCTTTCACACGCCAGATCGCTCGCCTGGCCGGGATCGATAACAATACCAAAATCCACATCTCCCTGGCGGATGCTCTCCAGCACCCACTGCTGCGGCCTGTCATGCAGGACAAAATCAATGTCCGGGTAGCGATGACTTCCCTCGGCAATACATTGCGGGATAAGGTGTGCAGAGATCGTCTGACTGGCCGCGACGCGCACGGTCCCCGAAAGCTGCTGCCCCAGCCTCCCCACGTCTCTGAGCGTGCTGTTCAGCTCATCCAGCAATCGTTCAAGACGCAGGGCGAGCTGCTGCCCCGCTTCGGTCAGCACCACTTCACGGGTTGTGCGGTCAAGCAACTTCACCCCGGTCTGATTCTCAAGCTCTTTCACGCTGTGGCTGACCGCCGACTGGCTCAGACCAATCATCTCCCCTGCCCGGCTAAAGCTGCGGGCGTGAGCGACGGTGACGAAAATACGAAGCTGGCGTAAGGAGTAATTCATCTGTTTCATTCATGAATGGATGTAATAAATCAATTTTATTTCTCAAATGGAAAAAAGCACAATAGCGACATCTGTTTTCAGGAGTCATTATGAAACTATTTCGTATTGTTGATCCGTTTACGCTCACTCTGGTTGTTACCGTTTTACTGGCCTCGTTTTTCCCCGCCCGCGGGGGCTTCGTCCCGTTTTTTGAGTGGCTGACGACGGCCGCCATCGCGCTGCTGTTCTTTATGCACGGCGCAAAGCTCTCGCGCGAAGCGATTATTGCCGGCGGTAGCCACTGGCGGCTGCATCTCTGGGTGATGTGCAGCACCTTCATTCTGTTCCCAATCCTCGGAGTGCTGTTTGCCTGGTGGGCGCCGGTTAACGTCGACCCGGCTCTCTACACCGGTTTCCTGTATCTCTGTATTCTGCCGGCTACCGTGCAGTCCGCCATTGCCTTTACCTCTCTCGCCGGAGGGAACGTTGCGGCCGCGGTCTGCTCGGCATCAGCATCCAGCCTGTTAGGGATTTTCGTTTCCCCGCTGCTGGTGGGCCTGCTGATGAACATGCACGGCGCGGAAGGCAATCTCGAGCAGGTTGGAAAAATCTGCCTGCAGCTGCTGCTGCCGTTTGTCCTGGGGCATCTATCCCGTCCATGGACCGGGGCGTTCGTGGCTAAGCACAAGAAATGGATCTCAAAAACCGACCAGTCGTCGATTCTGCTGGTGGTCTATTCCGCCTTCAGTGAAGCGGTTGTGAACGGGATCTGGCATAAGGTGGGCGCAGGTTCGCTGCTGTTTATCGTGGTGGTCAGCATCGTCCTGCTGGCGATTGTGATTGCGGTAAACGTCTTTGTGGCACGCAGGTGCGGCTTCAGCAAAGCGGATGAAATCACCATTGTGTTCTGCGGTTCGAAAAAGAGCCTGGCTAACGGTATCCCGATGGCCAATATTCTATTCCCGACCTCGGTGATTGGGATGATGGTGCTGCCGCTGATGATTTTCCACCAGATCCAGCTGATGGTCTGCGCGGTGCTGGCGCGTCGCTACAAGCGTCAGACCGAAAAGCTGGCGCAGGAAGAGACCCGCGCCGCGAAGGCTTAAGGACGTTTCAGGGGCTGAACCAGCTGGGTCAGCCCCTCGGTTTTGATCAGTAACGTGATAGCCATCAGCTCGCCCAGTCGCCCTGCCGGGAATTCATCCTTACGGGCAAACCACAGCAGATACTCCTCCGGCAAATCAATCAGCCTGCGGCCCTTGTATTTACCGAACGGCATCTCCGTATTGGCTATTTCAACGAGCTGTTCTTTCTCCACGTTACTCTCCTAACAGACGCATCATTTCCGCTTCGTCGATAACCTCAATGCCGAGCTCCTGGGCTTTCGCCAGCTTTGAACCCGCCGCTTCCCCGGCGATCACCAGGTCGGTTTTCTTCGACACGCTGCCCGCCACTTTGGCCCCCAGCGCCACCAGGCGCGCTTTCGCATCGTCGCGTGAAAGCTGGCTCAGGCTGCCGGTCAGGACTACCGTTTTACCGGCGAACGGGCTGTCGATCTCTTCGGCGTTAACCACCACCGGCGCGGGCCACCTGATCCCCTCTTCCAGCAGCTTGCCGATGACTTCACGGTTGCTCTCTTCGGCGAAGAAGTTAAAGACGTGCGTGGCGACCACAATGCCAACGTCAGGGACTTTCTGCAGCTCGTCGATGCTTGCCTTTTCCAGCGCCTCCAGCGTACCAAAGTACGCCGCCAGGCCCGCTGCCGTCGCCTCACCCACTTCACGAATGCCCAGCGCGTACAGGAAGCGGGCAAAGGTCGTCTCTTTGGCGGCTTCCAGCGCGTTAACCACATTCTGGGCTGACTTTGGCCCCATGCGATCCAGACCGGTCAGTTTACCTGCCGTCAGCCTGAAGAGATCCGCTGGCGTATGGACATACTCTTTCTCAACCAGCTGATCGATAATCTTGTCGCCCATGCCGTCGACATCCATCGCCCGACGGGAGACGAAGTGCTTCAGCGATTCTTTACGCTGCGCACCACAGATTAAGCCCCCAGTACAGCGCGCCACCGCTTCACCTTCCACACGCTCAACGTCGGAGCCGCACACCGGGCAGTGGGTCGGAAAGACGATCTCGCGCGTATCGGCAGGACGTTCCGACTCCACGACGTTAACCACCTGCGGGATAACGTCGCCCGCGCGGCGAATCACCACTTTGTCACCAATGCGCAGGCCGAGGCGTTCGATTTCATCGGCGTTATGCAGCGTGGCATTACTCACCAGCACGCCCGCAACCTGCACGGGCTCCAGACGGGCGACCGGGGTAATCGCCCCCGTACGGCCAACCTGGAACTCCACATCGCGAACGACGGTCATCTGCTCCTGAGCAGGGAACTTAAACGCCACCGCCCAGCGCGGCGCGCGCGCCACAAAGCCTAGCTGCTCCTGCAGCGCCAGAGAATTCACCTTGATGACGACGCCATCAATATCAAAACCGAGCGTCGGACGGTCCTCTTCCACCTTGTGGTAGAACGCCAGCACCGCTTCCGGCGAGTCGCAGAGCTGAACGCGGTTGCTCACCGGCAGGCCCCACGCTTTAAACTGCAGCAGGCGTCCGAGGTGCGTATCCGGCAGCTCGCCGCCCTCCAGAATACCGACGCCGTAGCAGAAGAAAGTAAGCGGTCGCTTCGCGGTAATACGCGGGTCAAGCTGGCGCAGAGAGCCTGCCGCCGCATTACGCGGGTTAGCAAACACCTTCCCGCCGGTGCGACGCGCCTCGTCGTTAATTTTCTCGAAGCCCGCCTGGGGCAGGAACACCTCGCCGCGCACTTCCAGACGCGCGGGAATGTTGTCACCCTGCAGCTTCAGCGGGATCGCGCGGATGGTACGCACGTTGGTGGTGATGTCTTCGCCCGTCGTACCGTCGCCACGCGTTGCGGCACGCACCAGCACACCGTTTTCATAGAGAAGACTGACCGCCAGGCCATCCAGCTTGAGCTCGCAGCACCAGGTGAGGGAGTCGCTGCTTTTCAGGCGATCCTGCACGCGCTTGTTAAACGCGAGGAAGCTCTCTTCATCGAAGACGTTATCCAGCGACAGCATCGGCACCTCATGGCGCACCTGGCTGAAAGCGCCCAGCGGCTCAGCGCCGACGCGCTGGGTAGGGGAATCCGGCGTGATAAGCTCCGGATGCTGCGCCTCTAATTCGCGCAGCTCGCGCATCAGGCGGTCATATTCGGCATCCGGGACTTCCGGCGCGTCCATAACATGATAGAGGTATTCATGATGGCGAAGCGTGGTTCGCAGTTCAGTGAGTTGTTGTTCGATTGAGTCCATATCGCACCATCAATGAGAAAAAACCCCCGACAGGCGGGGGTTGAGGAGGAGTTGAAGTAAACGCGACGATTACGCGTTAGCTTCCTTAACTTCGCGGATGCGGTCCTGATACTCGCGCAGCTTCTGCGGGGTCATCATTCGACGCTGATCGTCGAGCACCACGCCGCCGACTTCGTCAGCGATGTGCTGAGCGGACTGCAGCATCAGCTTAAAGTTTTGCAGTTCGTCGCCGTAAGAAGGCACCTGCATAAAGATAGTGACGCCCGGGGTCACGAAATCACCGGTCATTTCCGGATCAAAGGTGCCAGGGTTAACCATGTTGGCCAGGCTGAACAGCGCCGGACCGCTACCGTCAGGGCTCAGATGGCGATGGAAAATGTTCATATCGCCAAACTTGAATCCTGCCTGTTGAATACTGTTGAGCAGCACGTCACCGTTAAGATGGCTGCCGTGATGCGCGGCCACGTTCATGATGATCACCGCTTCTTTACGCTGCGGTTTTTCAACAACCGGCTCTGGTTCTACAACGGGCTCAGGCTCAACGTGTGGAGCCGGAGCAGGCTGAGGCGCAGGCTGTACGTGAACAGGCTGCTGCGGTTGTTGTACCGGCTGAGCAGGCTGTTGCTGCACGGGCTGCTGCACCGGCTGCTGCACCGGCTGCTGTTGAACCGGCTGTGGCGCAGCAGGCTGCTGATAGACAGGCTGTTGCGGCGGCTGGCGCACCGGTTCTTCCACAGGCTGCGGCGCTGGCTGGCGCGGCTGTGCAGAAGCATACGGCGGTTGATACTGGTGCTGCGAAGGACGAGGCGCTTCATGCTCCCCATGGCCTGCGCCGGGCGCAGTATTGACCCGATGAACACGAACTTCACCCACGCCGTCGTCATCGCTGCCGTCGATGTCATCTTCACTGTCATCGTCGTCACGACTGGACTTCATGCGCTTCAGTGGGCGATCGCGAAACATCGAGGAACGCTCTTTACGGCTGGTCCAGAAACCATGTACCAGTAAAGCGATTATGGCGATCGCGCCAACAATGATTAATATCAGACGCAAATCCTGCATCATTATATTCTCTGTTGTTCTAACACCTTGCCACCACGGCAAACATTTACTCACTAAGAGTATTTGCCGTTTACGTCAAGTGCAAGTGTGTGCAGAGCATTCACAGCATAAAGATGAAGGAAATCGTGCTTTTTGCTGGTTTTTCGAACATTTCCGAACTGGTCATTGCTCCGTAAGTGGATAATATAGGCGGGCAATTCCACTGGTTGTGTAAAAAGGAGTAGAGCCTGGCTATGGTTTCAACATCTTCTTCTCCCCCGCGCAGCGGCGTATGGTATTTTTCTCAGGGCTGGAAACTGGTCTCCCTGCCGGGGATTCGACGCTTCGTGATTCTGCCGCTGTTGATCAACATTATTCTGATGGGCGGCGCGTTCTGGTGGCTATTCACAAAGCTGGAGAGCTGGATCCCGTCGCTGATGAGTTACGTGCCGGACTGGCTGCAGTGGCTTAACTACCTGCTCTGGCCGGTGGCGGTGATCTCCGTGCTGCTGGTGTTTGGGTACTTCTTTTCGACGATTGCCAACTGGATAGCCGCACCGTTCAACGGTCTGCTGGCGGAACAGCTGGAAGCGCGGCTTACCGGTGTGACGCCACCGGACACGGGCGTGCTGGGGATCATGAAAGACCTGCCACGCATCATGAAGCGCGAGTGGCAGAAGTTTGCCTGGTACCTGCCCCGCGCGGTCGTGCTGCTTATCCTCTATTTTGTGCCAGGCATTGGCCAGACGGTGGCGCCGGTGCTGTGGTTCCTGTTCAGCGCCTGGATGCTGGCCATCCAGTACTGCGACTATCCGTTCGATAACCACAAGGTGCCGTTTAAAGAGATGCGCACCGCCCTGCGCAGCCAGAAGGTCGCCAATATGCAGTTTGGCGCGCTGACCAGCCTGTTCACCATGATTCCCTTCCTGAATCTGTTCATCATGCCCGTCGCCGTCTGCGGCGCGACGGCGATGTGGGTCGACTGCTACCGTGCTAAGCACGCGTTATGGAAATAATGCAAAAATGTGTAAAGCAGGGGTGGCTTATGCCGCCCCTTATTCCATACTGATCCCCATTATTTCCTTGCAGTATATAGATATGCGAATTCCTTACTTCCCCCTACCTGCTCAACAGGTATGCTGGGTCGGTATCCCAATTTCATACAGTTAAGGACAGGCCATGAGTAAGATTTATGAAGACAACTCGCTGACTATCGGTCATACGCCCCTGGTTCGACTGAACCGTATCGGTAATGGACGCATTCTGGCGAAGGTCGAATCACGTAACCCGAGCTTCAGCGTAAAATGCCGTATCGGTGCAAACATGATTTGGGATGCTGAAAAACGTGGCGTACTGAAGCCTGGCGTTGAGCTGGTGGAACCGACCAGCGGCAATACCGGTATCGCTCTGGCCTATGTTGCCGCCGCGCGTGGCTACAAGCTGACGCTGACCATGCCAGAAACCATGAGCATTGAGCGTCGTAAGCTGCTCAAAGCGCTGGGCGCGAACCTGGTGCTGACCGAAGGCGCGAAGGGCATGAAGGGCGCCATTCAGAAAGCTGAAGAGATTGTGGCCAGCGATCCGGCGAAATATCTGCTGCTGCAGCAGTTCAGCAACCCGGCTAACCCGGAAATTCACGAGAAAACCACCGGTCCGGAAATCTGGGAAGATACCGACGGCCAGGTTGACGTCTTTATCTCCGGCGTAGGTACCGGCGGTACGCTGACCGGCGTGTCACGCTATATTAAAGGCACAAAGGGTAAAAAAGACCTGATCACCGTTGCCGTTGAGCCAACTGACTCACCGGTTATCACCCAGGCACTGGCGGGTGAAGAGCTTAAGCCAGGCCCGCATAAAATTCAGGGTATTGGCGCAGGCTTCATTCCGGGCAACCTGGATCTGAAGCTGATCGATAAAGTGGTGACTATCACTAACGAAGAAGCCATTTCTACCGCGCGTCGCCTGATGGATGAAGAAGGCATTCTGGCGGGTATCTCTTCCGGTGCAGCCGTTGCGGCAGCGCTCAAGCTTCAGGAAGATGAAGCCTTTACCAACAAGAATATTGTGGTTATCCTTCCTTCTTCGGGCGAGCGTTACTTGAGCACCGCACTGTTTGCCGATCTGTTTACCGAAAAAGAGCTGCAACAGTAGTGCCAGCATGTTAATAACGCGTAAAAAAGCACCTTTTCAGGTGCTTTTTTGTGGCCTGCTTCAAACTTTTGCCCCTCCTGGCATTGCTTCACCCCGTTGGGTCTGGTATTTAAACCAGCAATTATTTTGATGCGTGAAATTAATCGGTGAATGAAATAGCCTTGCTGAATCGATTTTATGATTTGGTTCAAGTCTTGCTTTCGCTGCATAATGTTTAATGACGATCGAAACGTCAGCGCTAACAATACAGGCTAAAGTTCAGTCGCCAGGCTAGACTTTAGTTCCACAACACTAAACCTATAAGTTGGGGAAATACAATGTTCCAGCAAGAAGTTACCATTACCGCTCCGAACGGTCTGCACACCCGCCCTGCTGCTCAGTTTGTTAAAGAAGCAAAAGGCTTCACTTCTGAAATCACTGTGACTTCCAACGGCAAAAGCGCGAGCGCAAAAAGCCTGTTCAAACTGCAGACTCTGGGCCTGACTCAGGGCACCGTTGTCACCATCTCTGCAGAAGGTGAAGACGAGCAGAAAGCAGTTGAGCATCTGGTAAAACTGATGGCTGAGCTCGAGTAAGTTTCCGGGTTCTTTTAAATATCAGTCACAAGTAAGGTAGGGTTATGATTTCAGGCATTTTAGCATCCCCGGGTATCGCTTTCGGCAAAGCACTGCTGCTGAAAGAAGACGAGATCGTCATCGACCGGAAAAAAATTTCTGCCGACAAGGTTGATCAGGAAGTTGAACGTTTTCTGAGCGGTCGTGCCAAGGCATCTGCGCAACTGGAAGCAATCAAAACTAAAGCTGGCGAAACTTTCGGTGAAGAAAAAGAAGCCATCTTCGAAGGGCACATCATGCTGCTCGAAGATGAGGAGCTGGAGCAGGAAATCATAGCCCTGATTAAAGATAAAGGCATGACGGCCGACGCGGCTGCGCATGAAGTTATCGAAGGTCAGGCAACTGCCCTGGAAGAACTGGATGATGAATACCTGAAAGAGCGTGCGGCTGACGTACGTGACATCGGTAAGCGCCTGCTGCGCAACATTCTGGGTCTGGCCATTATCGACCTGAGCGCGATTCAGGATGAAGTTATCCTGGTTGCCGCTGACCTCACCCCGTCTGAAACCGCACAGCTGAACCTGAAAAAGGTCCTCGGTTTCATCACCGACGCGGGTGGCCGTACCTCGCACACCTCTATCATGGCGCGCTCTCTGGAACTGCCTGCCATCGTGGGTACCGGTAGCGTCACCTCTCAGGTGAAAAACGGCGACTATCTGATTCTGGATGCCGTAAACAATCTGGTTTACGTCAACCCAACCAATGAAGAGATCGATAAACTGCGCGCGGTTCAGGAGCAGGTTGCGACTGAAAAAGCCGAACTCGCTAAGCTGAAAGACCTGCCAGCCATCACCCTGGACGGCCATCAGGTAGAAGTGTGCGCAAACATCGGTACCGTCCGCGACGTTGATGGCGCTGAGCGCAACGGTGCGGAAGGCGTAGGTCTCTATCGTACAGAATTCCTGTTCATGGACCGCGACGCGCTGCCAACGGAAGAAGAGCAGTTTGCTGCCTATAAAGCCGTGGCTGAAGCGTGTGGTTCTCAGGCGGTTATCGTCCGTACCATGGACATCGGCGGCGACAAAGAGCTGCCGTACATGAACTTCCCGAAAGAAGAGAACCCGTTCCTGGGCTGGCGTGCAATCCGTATCGCGATGGATCGTAAAGAGATCCTGCGTGACCAGGTTCGCGCGATCCTGCGTGCCTCTGCTTTCGGTAAACTGCGCATCATGTTCCCGATGATCATCTCTGTTGAAGAAGTGCGTGCACTGAAGAAAGAGATCGAAATCTACAAACAGGAACTGCGCGACGAAGGTAAAGCGTTTGACGAGTCAATCGAGATCGGCGTAATGGTGGAAACACCTGCGGCGGCGACCATTGCGCGTCATTTAGCCAAAGAAGTTGATTTCTTTAGTATCGGCACCAATGATTTAACGCAGTACACCCTGGCAGTTGACCGTGGTAATGATATGATTTCACATCTCTACCAGCCAATGTCACCGTCCGTACTGAACTTGATCAAGCAAGTTATTGATGCTTCTCATGCAGAAGGTAAATGGACTGGCATGTGTGGTGAGCTTGCAGGCGACGAACGTGCTACACTTCTGTTGCTGGGTATGGGTCTGGACGAATTCTCTATGAGCGCCATTTCCATCCCGCGCATTAAGAAGATTATCCGTAACACGAACTTCGAAGATGCGAAGGTGTTAGCAGAGCAGGCTCTTGCTCAACCGACAACGGACGAGTTAATGACGCTGGTTAACAAGTTCATTGAAGAAAAAACAATCTGCTAATCCACGAGATGCGGCCCAAATTACTGCTTAGGAGAAGATCATGGGTTTGTTCGATAAACTGAAATCTCTGGTTTCTGATGATAAGAAAGACTCCGGAACTATTGAGATTGTTGCTCCGCTCTCCGGCGAGATCGTCAACATCGAAGACGTGCCGGATGTAGTGTTTGCTGAGAAAATCGTTGGTGATGGCATTGCTATCAAACCAACTGGCAACAAAATGGTTGCTCCAGTTGACGGCACCATCGGTAAAATTTTTGAAACCAACCATGCGTTCTCTATCGAATCTGATAGCGGTATCGAACTGTTCGTTCACTTCGGTATCGACACCGTTGAACTGAAAGGCGAAGGCTTCAAACGTATCGCGGAAGAAGGCCAGCGTGTTAAAGTTGGCGACCCGGTAATTGAATTCGATCTGCCACTGCTGGAAGAAAAAGCCAAGTCTACCCTGACGCCGGTTGTTATCTCCAACATGGACGAAATCAAAGAACTGATCAAACTGTCTGGCAGCGTCACCGTGGGTGAAACCCCGGTTATCCGCATCAAGAAGTAATTCTTGCCGCACAGAAAAATGGCGCCTTCGGGCGCCATTTTTGTTTATGCCGGTAGGATAAGCTCGTCGTAGCCCTTCGACTGGGTATAGAGCATCACGTCAGTCACCCGATCGCCGGCCATGCGAATGGCATCGGCAACGGTTTTCCCCTCAACAATTCCGCTCACCAGTTCTGAACAGAACAGGTCGCCCGTCCCTTTCAGATCGGTTTCTACGCGCGGATGCGCGCTGACGGTCACGCCTTCATTCGTCACCAGCACCACGTGGATGTTTTCCGGGTCATCGGCCACCGGCGCGCTGGTGATCGCCACCCATTTCAGGCTATCGGAGAGCAGTCCCTGCGCCGCCGCGATGGCGCTTTCCGGCGTACGGCACGGTTTGCCGCTTAACACTTCCAGCTCATAGACGTTTGGTGTGATCCCCTGCGCCAGCGGCAGCAGGTGTTCCCGATATGCCTGCGGGATCTCGGGCTTGACGTACATTCCGCTGTCGATATCGCCGATAACCGGGTCGACCAGCACCAGCAGGTCTGGATGCTGCGCTTTGACCGCCTTCAGCCATTGAGCCAGCAGGACGATCTGGCTGGCGCTGCCCATATAGCCGGTGGTGACCGCTTTAAGCTCGCGCAGGATCTCGCGCTCTTCCAGTGCCCTAAGATAGCCGCTGAACCACTCGTCGGGGATCACCCCACCATAAAACGTGTCGTAATGCGGCGTGTTGCTAAACAGTACCGTCGGCACGGCGGTGACGTTCAGCCTGTGGGTACGAATATTCGGTACCGCAATGCTGTTCCCCACGCTGCCGTAAACCACCTGCGACTGCACGGCGACAATGTCGGTTTGCTGCGCCCGGGTGTTATCCCGGAATAGAATCATCTCCATGACGCTTAAATCCCCGCCCCCTGCGAATAACTCTCTTCACCAAAGACGCCGGTAGACAGATAGCGATCGCCGCGATCGCAAATAATCGCCACCACTACCGCCCCCGGGTTTGCCTGCGCTACCCGAATCGCACCCGCTACCGCGCCGCCCGAGCTGACGCCGCAGAAGATACCTTCGCGCACGGCCAGCTCACGCATGGTATTTTCCGCCTCGCGCTGGTGAAGATCCAGCACCTGATCCACCAGCTGCGCATTAAAAATGCCGGGCATATACTCCGCCGGCCAGCGGCGAATCCCCGGAATGCTGCTCCCCTCTTCCGGCTGGAGGCCAACGATGGTGACGGTTTTTTCCTGCTCGCGCAGAAAACGCGATACCCCGGTAATGGTGCCTGTGGTGCCCATGCTGGAGACAAAATGGGTGATACGCCCGTCGGTTTGCTGCCAGATTTCCGGGCCGGTGGTGGTGTAGTGCGCGTACGGGTTGTCCGGATTGTTGAACTGATCCAGCAGTTTACCTTCACCGCGCCCGGCCATCTCCAGCGCTAAGTCGCGCGCGCCTTCCATTCCCTGCTCTTTGCTCACCAGAATCAGCTCGGCCCCGTAGGCACGCATCGCGGCGCGGCGTTCCTGGCTCATGTTGTCCGGCATCAGCAGCTTCATGCGGTAGCCTTTCAGCGCAGCAATCATCGCCAGGGCGATACCGGTGTTGCCGCTGGTGGCCTCAATCAGCACGTCGCCTGGCTTAATTTCTCCGCGTTTTTCGGCCTGGACAATCATCGACAGCGCCGCACGGTCTTTCACCGACCCCGCCGGGTTATTGCCTTCGAGTTTGACCCAGATTTCGCTGCCGTTGTCCGGCCCCGTGCGCTGAAGCTTGACCAAAGGAGTGTTGCCGATGGTGTTTTCTAATGTATTCATGATCGCTGTCCAATAAAAAGCCCGGTGGCGCTTAGCTTACCGGGCCTACAGACGTCATATTGTAGGCCGGGTAAGCGCAGCGCCACCCGGCAAAACTACGTAATCCTAACCTATCAGGCTGACTCCGCCAGAGCAATATCCTCGCGCGTCTCGATGCGCTCCTTCCCGTGATAAATACGGGCGTGCTGCAAACCAACAAACAGGCGCTCACCCCGGTGCGGCGGCACGTCGTCGCGCATGACCACGGTCAGCGGCTCGGTATACCAGCCCAGCGGCTGTACCACCAATTGGGTGTAGTGACCTTTAGGGCTAGCTTCCAGCACCTGCACCGGCAGCGGTGAATCCAGGCTGGTTCGGCGGCTCACGTCCACTTCCCACGGACGCAGGAACAGATCGACCGGCCCCTGATGCGCGGAGGTATAGCCCAGCGGCCAGCGATGCGCGCCAACGTGGAACTGTCCGCCGCGAATAGTGCCCTGCAGACGGTTTACCTCGCCCATAAACTCCAGCACGAAGCGGGTCGCCGGTTCACGCCAGAGCTGCTCCGGCTCGTCAACCTGCTCAATGTTGCCCTGGCTCATGACCACCACGCGATCCGCAACTTCCATCGCCTCTTCCTGATCGTGGGTCACGAAGACGCTGGTGAATTTCAGCTCTTCATGCAGCTGACGCAGCCAGCGGCGCAGCTCTTTACGCACCTGCGCATCCAGCGCGCCGAAGGGTTCATCCAGCAGCAGAATTTGCGGCTCAACGGCCAGCGCGCGCGCCAGCGCCACGCGCTGTTTCTGTCCGCCGGACAGCTGGGCCGGGAAACGATCCGCCAGGTGAGCCAGCTGCACCATCTCCAGCAGTTTGGTCACTTTCGCCTTAATGGTTGCCGCATCCGGACGTTCGCGACGCGGCAGCACGGTCAGGCCAAACGCGATGTTGTCGAACACGGTCATGTGGCGGAACAGCGCGTAGTGCTGGAACACAAAGCCTACTTTACGATCGCGGGCGTGCAGACGGCTCACGTCGGTGCCGTGGAAGCGGATGTGCCCGCTGGTCTGATGCTCAAGCCCGGCGATAATACGCAGCAGCGTGGTTTTACCCGAGCCGGACGGCCCCAGCAGCGCCACCATTTGTCCGGAAGGGATATCCAGCGAGATATCATTCAGCACCTGGGTGCGACCAAAAGACTTCTTAATATTGGCAATCTCAATGCTCATGATTTCCCTCCTGATGCTGACGTTTTTCCTGATTTTCTAAACGCCACTGCACCACACTCTTCAAAAACAGGGTCAAGATGGCCATCAGCGTCAGCAACGCTGCGGCAGTAAACGAGCCGATGGTGTTGTAGTCCTGCTGCAGCAGCTCAATCTGGAGCGGCAGCGACAGGGTTTCACCCCGGATGGAGCCGGAGACGACGGAAACGGCACCGAACTCGCCAATCGCGCGGGCGTTGGTCAGCACCACGCCGTAAAGCAGCGCCCAGCGGATATTCGGCAGCGTCACGCGACGGAACATCTGCCAGCCGGAAGCGCCCAGCAGCACCGCCGCTTCGTCTTCGTTGCTCCCCTGGCTTAACATCACCGGCACCAGCTCACGCACCACAAACGGACAGGTCACGAAGATGGTGACCAGCACCATGCCCGGCCAGGCGAACATGATCTGCAGGTTATGCTCGTCCAGCCAGCCGCCCAACGGGCCGTTGGAGCCGTAAAAGAGCAGGTACACCAGACCCGCCACCACCGGCGATACGGCGAAAGGAATGTCCAGCAGGGTCAGCAGCAGCTGACGTCCCGGGAAGTTAAAGCGGGTTACCAGCCAGGCCAGCAGGGTCCCGAACACGAGGTTCACCGGCACGGTGATCAGCGCAATCAGCACGGTCAGCCAGATGGCATGCAGCATATCCGGGTTCGCCAGGTTTTCCAGCGCGGGCATCAGGCCCTTGCTGAATGCCTGAACGAAGATATAAACCGTCGGCACGACGAGAATGAGGGCGGAAACCAGCACGCCCGCCCCAATCAGAAACCATTTACCCCAATTAATGCGGGGTGCATCGTATCGCTTCAATTGCGTAACTTCCGCCATCAGTGACCTACCACACGTCGACCAAAGCGACTTTGCAGAGTGTTAATCGAGTACAGCAGCAGCAGCGAGGCCGCCAGGATCACCGAGGCAATCGCGCTCGCCGCCGGATAATCAAACTCCTGCAAACGGATAAAAATCATCAGCGAGGTGACTTCTGTTTTCCAGGCGATGTTCCCGGCGATAAAAATCACCGCGCCGAACTCACCGAGGCTGCGGGTAAACGACAGCGCGACGCCCGCCATCAGCGCCGGAGAGAGCTCCGGCAAAACCACCTTGCGGAAGCTCTGCCAGCGCGTGGCGCCCAGCGTTTCCGCCGCTTCTTCGTATTCCGGACCCAACTCTTCCAGCACCGGCTGCACGGTACGGACCACAAACGGGATGCTTGTAAAGGCCATCGCCACCGCGATACCGAGCCAGGTGTAGGTCACTTTGATGTCGAATTTCGCCAGCCACTCGCCGTACAGCCCGTTCACGGAGAAGAGCGACGCGAGGGTTAAGCCCGCCACCGCCGTCGGCAGCGCAAACGGCAGATCCATCAGGGCGTCAAGCAGCGTGCGGCCCGGGAAGCGATAGCGGGTTAAGATCCACGCCATCAGCAGGCCAAACACGCCGTTAAAAATGGAGGCGACAAACGCCGACAGCAGCGTCACCTTATAGGCCGCCACCACCTGCGGGTTGGTGACCACGTCCCAGTACTGCGCCCAGCTCATCTGAGCAAGCTGCATCACCAGCGCGCTGAGCGGCAACAGCAGGATCAGGCAGACGAACAGCAGGCTGGTCCCGAGGCTTAAGGTAAAGCCCGGCAGCACGCGTTTTGTCGAAACTGCAAACATTACTTATGCCCCGCCGCCAGCAGTTTGTCTAACTCACCGCCGCTGGCAAAATGCGTTTTCATCACATCAGGCCAGGAGCCGAAATGATCTTCCACGCGGAACAAATCGGTCTGCGGGAACTTATCTTTCAGCTTGTTCATTACGTCCGGGTTATTCACGCGGTAGTAGTAATCGGTAATGATGGTCTGCGCCTGCGGGCTGTACAGGTAGTTGAGATAGGCTTTTGCCGCTTTCTCGGTACCGTTCGCCTGCACGTTTTTATCCACCCACGCCACCGGGAACTCGGCCAGGATGTTGGTTTTCGGGATAACGACCTCGAAGCCCTGCGCTTCGTACTGTTTGCGGATGTTATTCACTTCCGATTCAAAGCTGATCAGCACGTCGCCGAGACCGCGTTCCGCGAAGGTCGTGGTCGCCCCGCGGCCGCCGGTATCAAACACTTCGACGTTTTTCAGGAACTGGGTCATGAACTGCTCGGTTTTGGCTTTATCGTTACCGTCAGCCTTGTCCGCCGCGCCCCACGCGGCTAAATAGGTATAACGCGCGTTACCGGAAGTTTTTGGATTAGGGAAAATCAGCTTCACGTCGGAACGCACCAGGTCGCTCCAGTCGTGGATATTCTTCGGGTTGCCCTTACGCACCAGGAAGCCCATGGTGGAATAGAACGGGGAGCTGTTGTTCGGCAGTCGGCTCTGCCAGTCGGCCGGGATCAGCTTGCCTTTGTCGTGTAGGATCTGCACGTCAGTCACCTGGTTGTAGGTCACCACATCCGCTTTCAGGCCCTGCAAAATCGCCAGCGCCTGCTTGGACGACCCGGCGTGGGACTGCTTGATAGTCAGCTTGTCGCCGTTATTGTCTTTCGCCCACTGCTGTTCAAACGGTGGATTAAGGGCGGCAAACAGCTCGCGGGAGACGTCATACGAACTGTTTAACAGTTCAGTCGCCTGCGCCTGTGCCACCAGCAGTAAACCTGCCAGCGCCAGAGTTCCTTTTTTCAGTACAGTAACGGCCATTGCGCACCCTTATAAATGTGATGACTATCTTATAGTCATAATATTTATAACGGGGATGAAAGGAGTAACGGTTTTATATACCGTTTGGTGATTTAGAAGCAGAAAAGGGAATAAGGGGGAGGCCTGATGCCCTCACCCCGGCCCTCTCCCACAGGGAGAGGGAGAAAGGACATTACAGCGCCAGCAGACGCTCAACGGACGGCGCAAAGTAGTAGCCGCCGGTCACCGGTTTGGTGAAGCGCAGCATGGCGTCGCGCTTGCCGTCGGTATCGCCGAACATGCTCAGCAGCTGCTGCTCAATGTTATGCAGCCGCGCGCAGTACGCGCAGAAGTAGAGGCCGTGCGTGCCGCTTGCCGTGCCGTACGGCAGGCTCTGGCGGACAATCTTCAGCCCTTTGCCGTCTTCTTTCAGGTCAACGCGGGTCAGGTGAGAAGTTACAGGACGGTCGTCGCCGTCGATCTCTTCGTTGGCTTCTTTAGTGCGGCCAATCATCATCTCCTGGTCGTGCACGCTCATGCGGTTAAGCTGCTTGAGGTTGTGCTCCCAGCGCTGAACGAACACGTAGCTGCCGCCCGCGTCCACGCCGTCTTTGATTACCGCGACTTCACGACGCGTCTCTTCGCCCGCCGGGTTTTCGGTGCCGTCGACGAAGCCGCTCAGATCGCGCTCTTCCACCCAGCGGAAGCCGTGAACCTCTTCCTGCACCTCAACGCTGTCGCCAAAGGCCGCTACTGCCGCCTGGGCAACGGAGAAATTCACGTCGTGACGCAGGGAGAGAATATGGATCAGCACGTCGTACTGGGTTGCCGGAGCCAGACCTTTGCCGTAAGGGATGAAGTCTTTCAGCTCTTCCGCCCCTTCGCCACCGCTCAGCTGACGCCAGACGTTATTGCCAAAGGCAACAACGGCGCCGAGGTGGGCTTCCGGGAATTTGGCCTGGAAGGTGGCCAGCTTATCAACAAACGCTTTACCGGCCGCACGCAGGGCATCCACGTCCCCTTTAACATTGGCTTCAATCCAAATCGCCGCGCGGCAATGTTCTGGCAAAATGCCACTCTGAACCTGAGACATCGCTCCTCCTGAAATAAAGATGCCACGTCAGCGTGGCATTGATGGCGGCTATTATACCCGGATTTCAGCGAGGCGGTTTGTTCAGGCGCAAATTACTGCTTCCAGAGTATTTTGCTCACTTTCCAGCTCTTAAGCGTGTCGTCGGACGGCATCAGTCCTTCCGGGCCGCTCCAGGTTCCGGTGAAGACATAGCTGATGTGCTGGCTGCCTTCGGCCTTACATTCCACCGCGACCTTGTCGTCAGACGGCAGGCTGGTGCAGTTGCCAAAGGCCTGCTTATAAAGGTCGCTGAACGGCGTACCCACCTTCACGCCGCTCGCCGTCGGAAT
The DNA here is from genome assembly GCF_034427535.1 of Enterobacter sp. A103. Classification (NCBI taxonomy): domain Bacteria; kingdom Pseudomonadati; phylum Pseudomonadota; class Gammaproteobacteria; order Enterobacterales; family Enterobacteriaceae; genus Enterobacter; species Enterobacter sp. A103. Next base: position 153,395 of record NZ_JAXQPQ010000004.1, on the reverse strand, counting down.
ATCTTCATCCATCACAGCAATTCGGTTTACGGTGCCTTTGTCACCGTTAATCACCAGCGCCAGCTTGTCGCCCTTCAGCGCTTCGTAATAGCGAACAATATTGCCATTATCCGTTTTCATGCCGCTGCGCAGGCGGTAATCGCTGCTGAGCGCATCCTGAATAGCGTCCTGATCCAGCGCCGTCGCGGCGGTAATTTTCCCCACGCCCTGCTCGGTGACTTCCGTTGATGAGCCAAACCAGTTCCACGGATACGCGGCGGACCAGTTAATGGAGGAGAGCGTCGAACAGCCGGTCAACGCCAGCGGGAGAGCGCATAAAAGTAAACGCAGCGATTTCATTGAAACGTCCTTTCTTGTTAAATCAACGCTTGTTGGAGTGCGACATCGGCAAAAAGTGCCGGATTAATCATCCTGATGGGCAAAACAGGCGCGAAGACGCGGGTTGGTCAACAGCCACAGCAGCGCCACAATATCGGCAACCACCAGCGCAACGCCGGTACCCGTCAGCGGTTCACCGTACCACCAGAGTACCGGCTGCCAGAAGAGCAGCGCAACCTGGGCGAGGATCAGCAGCCAGCGAAGCGCGCGCCAGAAACGTGGGATCGCATGCCGTCGTCCGCTGCACAAAAAAGCGATCACCGCCGGTACGCCCGGCAGCAAGCCGAGCCAGAAGGCGTCATGATCGGGATAAAAGAGATTCAGCAGCGTGTCGCCCTGCCCGCGCGACGCGGCGGCCATCACAAACAGCACCCAGGTTCGGGCCTGGAGCAGCAGAACGCACCAGAATAAAAAGGGCAGCCTGACGCGGCCCTGCGCGTCATAGTCAGCCGGATGGATCTCAGTACTCTTCATCTTCAATCAAACGCTTGCCCAGAGTCAGCACGTCAGCGTGTTCATAACCCAGACGCTCATACATGCCCAGCACCACGTCGTTATCTTCCCGCACCATGATCTGGATTTTCGGGCAGCCGCGGGCGATCAGCTTCTTCTCGAGCCGGTTCAGCAGCGCATTGGCAATGCCGCGGCCACGGTATTCCGGGTGGACGCCCAGATAATAGGCCGAGCCGCGGTGGCCGTCGTAACCGCCCATGACCGTTCCCACAACCTCGCCATTGACTTCCGCGACCAGAAACAGACTGACGTCGTGATTCACCTTACGTTCGATATCCATTTCCGGATCGTTCCACGGACGCAGCAGATCGCAGCGCTCCCAAAGGGTGATCACCTCTTCGAAATCTTCCTGGCGAAAAACGCGTATCTCCATGGTATTAACCGCCTTTTCGGGTTTAAAAACAGTGATTATGGCGCGAAGCTCGCCTTTCGCCAATAACCGGGGAAAATCTCGCCAAAATTTGGCATAATGTCACTTTGTCACGTATTGAAATGAAAAGTAAAACAATTCTCAACATGGACTGTCGTAACGGGAAACACGATACGATATAACACCAGGACCCCATTTTTTAGTATTCAGGCCGAATGAGCACATTCAAACCATTAAAAGCACTCACATCGCGTCGTCAGGTTCTCAAAGCGGGGCTGGCGGCCTTAACGTTAACGGGCATCGCAAAGCAGGCTCAGGCGAAAGACGAGAGCACGCTCAAAACCAGTAACGGACACAGCAAACCGAAAACTAAAAAGCCGGGCGCGAAGCGTCTGGTGATGCTCGATCCGGGCCACGGCGGTATTGATACCGGCGCCATCGGTAAAAACGGGTCGAAAGAAAAACACGTCGTGCTGGCAATTGCAAAAAACGTGCGCGCAATTTTACGCAGCAACGGCATTGACGCCCGTCTGACGCGCTCTGGCGACACCTTTATTCCGCTGTATGACCGCGTTGAGATCGCCCACCAGCACGGTGCGGATCTGTTTATGTCGATTCACGCCGACGGCTTTACCAACCCTTCCGCGGCCGGCGCCTCGGTGTTTGCACTCTCTAACCGTGGCGCCAGTAGCGCCATGGCAAAATACCTCTCCGACCGCGAAAACCGCGCGGATGAAGTCGCTGGGAAGAAAGCCACCGACAAAGACCACCTGCTACAGCAGGTGCTGTTCGACCTCGTGCAGACGGATACGATCAAAAACAGCCTGACGCTCGGCTCGCATATTCTGAAGAAAATTAAGCCGGTGCATCGTCTGCACAGCAAAGGAACCGAGCAGGCGGCGTTCGTGGTCCTGAAATCACCGTCCATTCCGTCCGTGCTGGTGGAAACATCCTTCATTACCAACCCTGAAGAAGAGCGGCTCCTCGGCACCACGGCGTTTCGTCAGAAGATCGCCAACGCTATCGCCTCCGGCATTATCAGTTACTTCAACTGGTTCGATAACCAAAAAGCGCACTCCAGGAAACGTTGATGAAACCCGATGCTCAACTGGTCAAAACCTTCCTGCTGCAGCTGCAGGATGAGATCTGCCAGAAACTGGCTGCCGCAGACGGCGGTGAATTTCAGGAAGATAACTGGCAGCGCGAGGCCGGGGGCGGCGGGCGCAGCCGGGTGTTGCGTAACGGCGGCATCTTCGAACAGGCAGGCGTGAATTTTTCCCACGTTCACGGCGACGCCATGCCCGCATCTGCGACGGCGCATCGTCCTGAACTGGCGGGCCGTAGCTTCGAGGCGATGGGCGTTTCGCTGGTAGTGCACCCGCACAACCCGTTCGTGCCGACGAGCCACGCCAACGTGCGCTTTTTCATTGCGGAAAAACCGGGCGCCGACCCGGTCTGGTGGTTCGGCGGCGGTTTCGATTTAACGCCATACTACGGCTTCGAAGAAGATGCCGTGCACTGGCACACCACCGCGCGGGATCTTTGCCTACCGTTTGGCGAAGACGTCTACCCGAAATTTAAAAAGTGGTGCGATGACTACTTTTACCTGAAGCACCGCGACGAGCAGCGCGGCATCGGCGGGCTGTTCTTTGACGATCTCAACGCGCCTGATTTTGATACCGCGTTCAGCTTTATGCGCGCGGTAGGCGAAGGCTATACCGACGCTTATCTGCCGATTGTCGAGCGCCGTAAAAATACCGACTACGGCGTGCGCGAGCGCGAGTTCCAGCTTTACCGCCGCGGGCGCTACGTGGAGTTCAACCTGGTGTGGGATCGCGGGACGCTGTTCGGCCTGCAGACCGGCGGGCGCACGGAGTCGATTCTGATGTCGATGCCGCCGCTGGTGCGCTGGGAGTACTGCTACGAGCCAAAAGAAGGCAGCCCGGAGGCTGCCTTGCGTGAGTTTATTCAGGTTCGGGACTGGGTGTAGCTGCCGGATGGCGCTGCGCTTATCCGGCCTACTCAACCCGTAGGTCGGGTAAGCGAACGCGCCACCCGACACCACGCGCTTACAGAGGCTGCGTCTGCGCCTCAACCACCGCCAGCGCCACCATGTTCACGATACGACGCACAGAGGCAATCGGCGTTAACACGTGCACCGGTTTCGCCACGCCCATCAGTACCGGCCCTACGGTCACCCCTTCAGAGCTGGAGACGCGCAGCAGGTTGTAGCTGATACGCGCCGCTTCCACGTTCGGCATAATCAGTATGTTGGCCGATCCCTTCAGCGGGCTGTCCGGCATACGTTCGTTACGGATGCTCTCCACCAGCGCGGCATCGCCGTGCATTTCCCCGTCAATCATCAGCTCCGGCGCACGCTCGCGCACCAGCTCCAGCGTCTGACGCATTTTGCACGCCGCCGCGGATTTAGACGAACCAAAGTTAGAGTGCGACAGCAGCGCCACCTTCGGCTCGATGCCAAAGCGACGGACGGTCTCGGCGGCCATCACGGTGATCTCCGCCAGCTCGTCCGGGGTCGGATCGTCGTTAACGTAGGTATCGGCAATAAAGGTGTTGCCGCTCGGCAGCAGCAGCGCGTTCATCGCCCCGGCGGTATGGACGCCGTCGCGATAGCCGAAGATCTCCTGCACCACGCTAAAGTGCTCGTGGTAGTCGCCGATGGTGCCGCAGATCAGCGCGTCCGCCTCGCCGCGATGCACCATGATCGCGCCGATCACCGTCGTGTTGCTGATGACCGCTTTCTGAGCCTGCTCCTGGGTGATCCCCCGGCGCTTCATGATCGCGTAGTATTCGCTCCAGTACTCTTTGAAGCGCGGATCGGATTCGTTGTTAACGATCTCGAAGTCGACGCCCGGCTTAATCTGCAGGCCCAGCTTCTGGATACGCATTTCAATCACGCTCGGACGACCAATCAGGATCGGTTTCGCCAGGCCTAAGGTGATCAGCTCCTGGGTGGCGTGCAGCACGCGCGCCTCTTCCCCTTCCGCCAGCACCACGCGCTTCGCATCGGCGCGCGCCTGGGAGAAGATCGGCTTCATGAAGAGGTTCGTTTTATAGACGAACTCGGTGAGCTTATCGACGTACGCGTCGAAATCATGAATCGGACGCGTCGCCACGCCGGAGTCCATCGCCGCTTTGGCAACGGCTGGCGCAATTTTAACAATCAGACGCGGGTCGAACGGTTTGGGAATGATGTAGTCCGGGCCGAAGCTCAGATCCTGATCGCCATACGCGGACGCAACCACTTCGCTCTGCTCGGCGTGCGCCAGCTCCGCGATGGCGTGAACGGCGGCAAGCTTCATCTCTTCGTTGATCGCCGTTGCGCCGACGTCCAGCGCGCCGCGGAAGATGAACGGGAAGCAGAGCACGTTGTTGACCTGGTTCGGGTAGTCCGAACGGCCGGTACAGATGATGGCGTCTTCACGCACCGCTTTCGCCAGCGGCGGCAGGATTTCCGGTTCCGGGTTCGCCAGGGCCAGGATCATTGGCGCACGCGCCATCTTCTTCACCATCTCCTGGGTCAGCACTTTCGGACCCGAGCAGCCGAGGAAGATATCCGCGCCGTCAATCACGTCGTCCAGGGTGCGCTTACCGTCGTCGTCGACCGCGTACGCCGCTTTGGTTTCCGCCATGTTCGGCTCGCGGTCTTTATAGATAACGCCTTTGGAGTCGCAGACCACAATGTTGTGTTTCTGCATACCCAGCGCCACCAGCAGGTTCATACAGGCGATGGCCGCGGCGCCTGCGCCAGAGACCACCATGCGCACGTCGGAGAGATTTTTCTCTACCACGCGCAGGCCGTTGAGGATCGCGGCGGTGCTGATAATCGCGGTTCCGTGCTGGTCATCATGGAACACGGGAATGTTCATACGCTCGCGCAGCTTCTGCTCGATATAGAAACATTCCGGCGCTTTGATGTCTTCCAGGTTAATCCCGCCGAAGGTCGGCTCCAGCGCGGCCACCACGTTGATGAATTTGTCAGGATCGAGTTCGTCCACCTCGATATCGAACACGTCGATACCGGCGAATTTCTTGAACAGTACCCCCTTCCCTTCCATCACCGGCTTACCGGCCAGCGCGCCAATGTTGCCCAGCCCCAGCACCGCCGTGCCGTTAGAGATCACGGCGACAAGGTTGCCGCGCGCGGTGTATTTGTAGGCCGCCAGCGGGTCTTTTTCGATTTCCAGACACGGGGCTGCGACGCCCGGCGAATAGGCCAGCGCCAGATCGCGCTGGGTTGCCAGCGGCTTGGTTGGGGAGACCTGGATTTTGCCCGGGACAGGGAACTCGTGAAAATCGAGGGCACTCTGTTTCAACTGCTCATCCATCTTATTTTTCCTTTCACGTATCGGTCAAAAGGGTGACGTAAGCGATCCTGATGCACACCCTGGTGTGCCGCCTAGTATCGCCTCAGGCCGCCTCCTAAACTTTGAAGGCAGCCAAACTCTCACCATCACACATTAAAAATTGTTATCAATTTATAACAGCCATGTTACCCGTCTCAAAAGCAATGCCTCCCCCGTCTGCTATGCTTTTTTGTTAAGTCCATCATGATTTTTCCAGAAGTGTGAACTAACGCACTCATCTAACTCTTTTATTTCCAAGGAGTAATCATTTATGAACCAGCTAGACGGCATCAAAAAATTCACCACCGTTGTTGCAGACAGCGGCGATATCGAGTCGATTCGCCACTATCAGCCGGAAGACGCGACCACCAACCCTTCGCTGCTGCTCAAAGCGGCCGGGCTTGCCCATTTTAGCCATCTGATTGATGACGCCATTGCCTACGGTAAACAGCGCGGGAAAACGCAGGAGCAGCAGGTCGCCGAAGCCAGCGATAAGCTGGCGGTTAATTTTGGTGCGGAAATTCTTAAAAGCATCCCGGGCCGCGTCTCGACCGAAGTCGACGCCCGCCTCTCGTTCGATAAAGAAAAGAGCATTAATAAGGCGCGTCGCCTGGTGGAACTGTACGAGGAGCAGGGGATCGATAAATCACGCATTCTGATCAAGCTGGCCTCCACCTGGGAAGGCATCCGTGCGGCAGAGGTGCTGGAAAAAGAAGGCATCCACTGCAACCTGACCCTGCTGTTCTCGTTTGCCCAGGCGCGCGCCTGCGCTGAAGCGGGCGTGTTCCTCGTCTCGCCGTTTGTCGGGCGCATCTACGACTGGTATCAGGCGAAACAGCCGATGGATCCGTACGTGGTGGATGAGGATCCGGGCGTGAAATCGGTCCGTAATATCTACGACTACTACAAACAGCACCGCTATGAAACCATCGTGATGGGGGCCAGCTTCCGCCGTACCGAGCAGATCCTCGCCCTGGCAGGCTGCGACCGTCTGACCATCTCCCCTAACCTGCTCCAGGAGCTCCAGGACAAAGAAGAAACGGTGATCCGCAAGCTGGTGCCGACCTCCACCGTTCTGCCAAAACCGAAAGCCATGACCGAAGCGGAATTCCGCTGGGAGCACAATCAGGACGCCATGGCCGTGGAAAAACTGGCGGACGGCATCCGCCAGTTCGCCGTCGACCAGCGCAAACTTGAAGATCTTCTCGCCGCCAAACTTTAACCTTGCCACGGAGTGAACTATGTCCCGTAAAGAGCTAGCCAATGCCATTCGCGCCCTCAGCATGGATGCCGTGCAAAAAGCCAATTCCGGCCACCCCGGCGCGCCGATGGGCATGGCTGATATTGCCGAAGTGCTGTGGAACGACTTTCTGAAGCACAACCCCAATGACCCGACCTGGTACGATCGCGACCGCTTTATTCTCTCCAACGGTCACGCCTCAATGCTGCTCTACAGCCTGCTGCACCTTTCCGGCTACGATCTGCCGCTTGAGGAGTTGAAAAACTTCCGCCAGCTGCACTCCAAAACGCCGGGGCACCCGGAAATTGGCTATACCCCGGGGGTGGAAACGACGACCGGACCACTCGGTCAGGGGCTGGCCAATGCGGTCGGGCTGGCGATTGCTGAACGCACGCTGGCGGCACAGTTTAACCAGCCGGACCACGAGATTGTCGACCACTACACCTACGTGTTTATGGGCGACGGCTGTCTGATGGAGGGGATCTCCCATGAGGTCTGCTCCCTGGCGGGCACGCTGGGGCTCGGCAAGCTGATTGGCTTCTACGATCACAACGGCATCTCCATCGACGGGGAGACCGAAGGCTGGTTTACCGACGACACGGCAAAACGCTTTGAAGCCTACCACTGGCACGTGGTGCACGAGATCGACGGTCACGATCCTGAGGCGGTGAAAAAAGCGATTCAGGAAGCGCAGAGCGTGAAGGATAAACCGTCCCTGATTATCTGCCGCACGGTCATCGGCTTCGGCTCGCCGAATAAGGCGGGCAAAGAGGAGGCGCACGGCGCGGCGCTGGGCGAGGAGGAAGTCGCGCTGACCCGGCAAAAGCTGGGGTGGAAACATCCACCGTTTGAGATCCCGAAAGAGATCTACAGAGCCTGGGATGCCCGTGAGGCGGGTGAAAAGGCCCAGCAGTCCTGGAACGAGAAGTTTGCCGCCTACAAAAAAGCGCACCCGGATCTCGCCGCCGAGTTTTCCCGCCGCATGAGCGGTGGCCTGCCGGAGGACTGGGACGATAGAACCCAGGCGCTGATTGAAAACCTGCAGTCCAACCCGGCGAAAATCGCCACCCGCAAGGCGTCGCAAAATACCCTGAACGCAATCGGCCCTCTTCTGCCCGAACTGCTCGGCGGCTCGGCGGATCTGGCGCCCAGCAACCTGACCATCTGGTCGGGCTCGAAATCGCTGAAAGAGGACATTGCCGGGAACTACATCCACTACGGCGTGCGCGAGTTTGGGATGACCGCGATTGCCAACGGCATCGCCCATCACGGCGGGTTTGTGCCGTACACCGCCACCTTCCTGATGTTCGTCGAGTACGCCCGTAACGCGGCGCGCATGGCGGCCTTAATGAAGGCGCGGCAGATTATGGTCTACACCCACGACTCCATCGGGCTGGGGGAAGACGGGCCTACGCACCAGGCGGTTGAACAGCTGGCGAGCCTGCGCCTGACGCCCAACTTCAGCACCTGGCGTCCGTGCGATCAGGTCGAAGCGGCGGTGGGCTGGAAGCTGGCGGTAGAACGCCACAATGGCCCAACGGCACTGATCCTGTCACGCCAGAACCTGGCGCAGATTGAGCGAACCCCGGAGCAGGTGAAAAACATCGCCCGCGGCGGCTACATCCTGAAGGACAGCGGCGGCAAGCCGGACGTGATCCTGATTGCGACCGGGTCCGAGGTGGAAATCACGGTGAAAGCGGCGGAGAAACTGACTGCCGAAGGACACGCGGTGCGCGTGGTGTCCCTGCCCTCAACGGATATTTTTGACGCCCAGGACGAGGCGTACCGGGAATCGGTCCTGCCGTCCAGCGTCGCGGCTCGCGTAGCGGTGGAAGCCGGTATTGCCGACTACTGGTACAAATATGTCGGGCTCAAAGGGGCGATTGTCGGCATGCGGGGCTACGGCGAGTCCGCCCCTGCCGATAAGCTGTTCCCGTACTTCGGCTTTACCGTTGAGAACGTGGTGGAGAAGGCGCTGAGCGTACTGTAGTGTTTTACCGCGTGATCCACAGCGTGGGCCAGGCATCTGGCCCGTTCCAGTTGTCGCAGCTGGGCTCCTCGGCGTAGCGCACCAGGCGGAAGCGCTGGCCGTCAAAACGCCAGCGCGTCTGGATCCCGCAATCGCCCAAACCGCGCCCCAGCGCGAGCGTTGTCAGCTCGCGCGTCTTTTCATCGAAGCTGGCGTTCATCAACTCCATTTCGCTCCCGTCGCCTGACGGCGTAAACGGCAGACGCAGCCTGACGCTGCGCGCGGTGAACGGTTTTTTACGCGATACCAGCCACGCCAGATCGACCGTGTTATAGGCCCCCGCCTCGCAGCTGACGATCAGCAGCGCTTTGTCATCGGTTAACGCGGTGACGCGTACTTCCCGGCGGTTAGGATCCAGCGAGCACTGGCTGGTGTTCATCCGCCCGGTACCATAGTCCAGCAGGTCGTTCAGTTCGGCGTGGGAGAGCGGCGTCGGGGTCGGGTTGACGACCGCCACCTTTTTAAGGGCAGGAGCAGGCGGAACGCTTAACGGCGGATCGTCACCTTTCTTGATCCACGCGGTTTCACTGCCGACGCGCTTTTGCTGCGCATCAATGAACAGCAGCGCGGCCTTAAGCCCGGTCAGTGAAATAACCTGCTTACCGTCGCGCAGGGTCAGGGCCTTCCCTTCCTGGATGTTTTTCAGAAAGGCGGTGATGGTGGCCGCATCGTCCGTTTTAAGATGCCAGGGCGTGAGCTGCCAGCGCTGTTTGTCCAGCTTCAGGGGAACGTTATCCAGCAGCAGCCGGGGGGCAATCTCTGGCTCTTTTACCGAGGGCGTATCAAGGCCGCCGAGATCGATACGCAGCGTGGCGTCCGTTTTCGCCCCGGCGCTACGGGTGAGCGTCATGACCAGACCACGGTGTTCACCCGTGTTGCGTGCGAGGCAAAAATTCTGGTTATTGCAGGTTACCTGCCAGTCGGAGAAGGCTTGCTGGGCAGGTGCAGCCCGCACCTGCGGCGCGAGGAGCACACAAAACAGGTAAAACAAAAAGACGCTGTAGCGCATGAATGACACAATCCCGGAACGAAAACGCTTAACTGGGCAGTATCTTCGTGTTCCCGCCGGGGTTGCTCAATCGGATTTATCAGATATACCCGAAAAACAGGCTATATCCGTTCGAAAGTGGTGTTCATCAGCCCGGTTGTCTGTAAATACTGCAGTAATATCACCGCTTTACCATCCCTGATTTCGCCTGAACGCATCATCTCCAGCGCCCGGGTAAAGGGAAGCTCCAGCACTTCGATATCTTCATCCTCCACGCCACCGCCGCGGTGAGTGCGCTGCGCGTCGCTGTATTCCGCAATGAAGAAATGCACAATTTCCGTTACGCCGCCCGGCGACATAAACAGTTCGAAGACCTTTTTGACCTCGCCCACTTCGAAGCCGGTCTCTTCCACGGCCTCTTTGCGGATACAAACTTCCGGCTCATCATCATCGAGCAGGCCCGCGCAGGTTTCAATCAGACGTCCGTCAGGGTTGCCATTAACCCATGTCGCCACCCTGAACTGACGGATCAGCACCACGCTCTGCTTTTCACGGTTATAGAGCAGAATGGTTGCCCCATTGCCGCGGTCGTAGACCTCGCGTTTGTGGCGGATCACCTCACCGTTGTTACGCGTAAGGTCATAGGTGATGTTACGCAGGACAAAGTAGTTTTCAGAGAGAATTTTGTCTTTGATAACGTCAATTTTCAGGGTCATACGGGCTCCACAACACAATGAGTCGTCCTATACTACGCCGTGAATCCCGCTTTGTCGCCCGCCGGTTTAATGATGTTTTGGGGCGTTAACTCCAAGCCAGTCGAGTATCCCCTGCGCCGCATGACGTCCTTCCGCCATTGCGGTCACCACAAGATCCGCACCGCGGACCGCATCGCCTCCGGCGAAGATCTGTGGGTTAGTCGTCTGATAACGGTAGCGGCTCTCAACCGAAGCAACGATCCGCCCCCGGTCATCCGTTTCGACACCCTGCGCCTGCAGCCACGGCATCGCGTGCGGGTTAAAACCAAACGCCATGATGACCGCATCAGCGGCCATCACGAACTCGCTGCCCGCTACCGGAACGGGCCGACGCCGTCCCTGCGCGTCCGGTTCACCGAGCTCGGTACGCAGCATCCGGATACCGTTGACCTTTCCGTCAGGATCCAGCGTCAGCTCAACCGGCTGGACGTTAAATTCAAACGCCGCGCCCTCTTCTCGGGCGTTCTTCACCTCTTTCTTCGAGCCAGGCATATTGGCCTCATCCCGACGATAGGCGCAGGTCACCTTTGCCGCGCCGTGGCGTAACGCGGTGCGGACGCAGTCCATCGCGGTATCGCCCCCGCCAAGCACCACCACGTTTAAGCCCTGGGTATCGATAAACGGTTCGCTGGCCGTCGACTCCAGCCCCATAACATGGCGCGTGTTACCTACAAGGAAAGGCAGCGCGTCATAGACCCCAGGCGCGTCTTCATGCGGGATACCCGCCTTCATCGAGCGGTAGGTTCCCACGCCAATAAACAGGGCGTCGTACTCGTGCTTTAACTGCGACATCGACACGTCCTGGCCCACCTCGCAGTTCAGCTCGAAGCGGATCCCCATCGCGGTAAATATCTCTCTGCGCCGCGCGAGCAGCGATTTGTCCAGCTTGAATGCCGGGATGCCAAAGGTCAGCAATCCGCCAATTTCCGGATGCCGGTCATAGACCGTCACACTCGCGCCGCTGCGCGCCAGCACGTCGGCGCACGCCAGCCCGGCGGGCCCCGCGCCGACGATCGCGACACGTTTACCTGTCGGCGTGACGGCGGACATATCCGGCCGCCAGCCCATCGCCAGCGCCCGATCGGAGATATAGCGCTCAATGTTACCGATGGTCACGGATCCCGCCTCTTCACGTATTGTGCAGGCACCCTCGCATAATCGGTCCTGCGGACAGACGCGGCCGGTAATTTCAGGTAAACAGTTGGTCTGATGTGAAAGCTCGACCGCGCCGGCGATATCCCCCGCGTTGAGGCGCTCGATCCACTGCGGGATGTGGTTATGCAGCGGGCAGGTCCATTCGCAAATGCTGTGCTCTCCGCATTTCAGGCAGCGCGACGCCTCGCGGGCGGCCTGCTCGTCCCGGAACGGCAGGTAAATTTCGTTAAAATGGCTCACGCGTTCTGCGGCAGCCAGCTTGTCGGGCTCGCCGCGTGGCGGGGTTGTTTGCATCTGATGCAGTTTGGTGCGCGAAGCGTCTTCTCTGACGGCTTCCGCGTGCCAGGGCTGCGCCTCCAGGCAGGCCGTGCGCTGGCGGCGCGATTTCGCCAGAGTATCAAGGACAGCAGGCGTCGCCAGTGAGAGGACATCTGCCGGGCAATTTTCGATACAGGCCGGGCCGCGTGGCCGCGTCAGACAGAGATCGCATTTATTCGCCGAGGCCTTCACGCCGCCGCTGTCGAGCGGGGTGACGATAATCTCCATCGTGCCAAACGGGCAGGCCACCACGCAGGCCTTACAGCCGATGCATTTTTGTTGATTCACCTGTACGTTGTCATCGCATTTGCTGATGGCGCCGTTCGGACAGCTTTGCGCGCAGGGCGCATTTTCACAGTGATGGCAGGTGACGGGGCTACTCTTCTCGCCGGACCTCAGGACCGTAATGCGGGGATGAAAATGGCGCTCGCTCAGGACGTGCTGCTCATCGTTGTGCGCCATCACGCAGGCCACTTCGCAGGCACGACACCCGATGCACTGCTGGCTGTTAGCCATAATAAAACGATTCATAACCACACCTGTTTTTGGTTCAATAACCTTATTCTTTGTATGAATAAGGTATTTACGCATCACGGCGCGATCGGGCAATGTTCAAATGCCCGGAATGCCGAATTATTTACAGTGAACCTGTAGCAGATCAATTTTATTCAGAGAGCCGTTCTGTGACCGTTAAACGACCCGTTTCCGGAAGCCTTGCCTGGGCTTTCTTTTCGATAATTGCCTTATCGGTGCTGACCAGTACCGTCGCGCTGCTGACGCTAGCCAGCAGCCAGCGTGACGCCGAAGCCATTAATATCGCGGGTTCGCTGCGCATGCAGAGCTATCGTCTGGGCTACGAGATGCAGCGCAACAGCCATGCCCTTGCCGCGCATCGCGACAGCTGGCAACGGACGCTGAGCGCGCCTGCCCTGCAGAAGCTGAACCGCTGGTACGTCCCGGACAATGTTAAAGCGCGCTACCAGCAGCTGCACGTGGCCTGGCTGGAGATGGATGCGCGCATCGCCCGCGGCGACAGCGCGTGGTATCAAACCCACATTGAGGATTTTGTCGGCCGTATTGATGCCTTTGTGCTCGCCCTTCAGCACTACACCGAACATAAAATCCAGACGGTGACCCTGCTCTCGCTGGCGGGCGCTCTCGGGATCCTGCTGCTGACGCTGTTTACGCTGCGACGCATCCGTCGCCAGGTGGTGTTGCCGCTTAACAATCTGGTGGCGGCCAGCGAACGGGTTGAGCGAGGGGAATTTGCAACCCCGGCGCCCGATACCGCCCTGCCGAACGAGCTGGGCCAACTCTCCCGCGCCTTCAACCACATGTCCGCCGAGCTGGCTACGCTCTACCGTTCGCTCGAAGCCTCGGTCGCGGAAAAGACTCGGCATCTGCGTGAAGCCCACCAGCAGCTCGACATGCTGTTCAAGTGCTCTCAGGCGCTGAATACCGGTCAGATAGACAGCCACTGCTTCCGGCATATCCTGCAGATTGTCCATGACTATACGCAGATGAATTATCTCGAACTGCGCACCAGCGACGACTGGCGGCTGTCTGAAGGGACGGAGTCACATGGCATTCCTCTGCAGCACCTGCCGGTACTGATGCAGGACACCCTTTACGGCGAGCTGCGCTGGCAAAGCGAGACGGACAGCGTCCCCCTTCCGCTGATGAGAAGCGTGGCGACCATGCTCGGGCGCGGGCTGTACTTTAACCAGGCGCAAAAACATTACCAGCAGCTGCTGCTGATGGAAGAGCGCGCCACCATTGCACGCGAGCTGCACGATTCGCTGGCGCAGGTGCTGTCGTATCTGCGCATTCAGCTTGCGCTGCTCAAACGCGCCGTGCCCGAGGAAAATACCCCGGCGCAGACCATCATCACCGACTTCTCCCGCGAGCTGAACAATGCCTGGCAGCAGCTGCGCGAGCTGCTTACCACCTTCCGCCTGACGCTGAACCACGCGAACTTACCCGCGGCGCTGCAGGAGTCCCTCGACGTCCTGCAGAGCCAGACGCAGGCGAAGCTGCATCTCGACTGCCGCCTCTCCTCGCTGGCGCTGGACGCGCAAAAGCAGGTGCATTTGCTGCAGATCGTGCGTGAGGCCGTGCTGAACGCCATTAAGCACGCGCAGGCCAGCGAGATCACCGTCAGCTGCGTGACCGCCGTGGACGGTACGCACAGCGTCAGCATTCGCGATAACGGCATCGGGATTGGCGAAGCCAGCGAGCCGCCGGGACACTACGGCCTGAACATTATGCGCGAACGCGCGCAACGGCTCGGCGGAATGCTGCACTTCTCGCAGCCGCAAAACGGCGGCACGCTGGTCAGCGTGACGTTCCCGGCGCCCGCGCCGTTAACGGGTAAATAACGGTAAAGGAGGACGCGCGGGAAAAAGCGCATGATAATTTACATTATCTCCTTTATTTCTCCACGTTTGGCCTGGGCCTTACCGCTAAAGTTATGCGGGCAATAAACAATAATGACGTGCAGCAAAACGAGGTCACTCTTTCATGGCGAATTTTTTCATCGATCGCCCCATTTTTGCCTGGGTGCTTGCCATCCTGTTGTGTCTGACAGGTGTCCTGGCGATTACTTCACTTCCTGTTGAGCAATACCCCGATCTGGCACCGCCTAACGTGCGCGTAACGGCAAACTACCCCGGCGCTTCCGCACAAACGCTGGAAAACACCGTGACACAGGTTATCGAGCAGAACATGACGGGTCTGGATAACCTGATGTACATGTCCTCACAAAGTAGCGCCACGGGCCAGGCGACGGTGACCCTGAGCTTTAAGGCGGGCACGGACCCGGACGAAGCGGTGCAGCAGGTGCAAAACCAGCTGCAGTCGGCCATGCGCAAGCTGCCCCAGGCGGTGCAGAATCAGGGCGTGACCGTGCGTAAAACCGGTGACACCAACATTTTGACCATCGCGTTTGTCTCGACAGATGGCTCGATGGATAAACAGGACATTGCGGACTACGTCGCCAGTAATATTCAGGATCCCATCAGCCGTATCAACGGCGTCGGGGATATCGACGCCTATGGCTCACAATACTCTATGCGCATCTGGCTCGACCCCAACAAGCTGAACAGCGTCCAGATGACGGCAACCGACGTGACGAATGCCATCAAGGCCCAGAACGCCCAGATTGCGGTGGGGCAGCTGGGGGGAACGCCGTCCGTCGATAAGCAGGCCCTGAACGCCACCATCAATTCGCAATCCCTGCTGCAGACGCCGGACCAGTTCCGCAACATCACCCTGCGCGTGAATCAGGATGGGTCGGAAGTGCGTCTGGGCGATGTCGCCACGGTGGAAATGGGGGCGGAAAAATATGACTACCTGAGCCGCTTTAACGGCAATCAGGCCTCCGGTCTGGGGATAAAGCTTGCCTCGGGCGCAAACGAAATGGCCACGGCGAAACTGGTGCTGGACCGTCTGGACGAGCTTTCACAGTATTTCCCGCACGGGCTGGAGTACAAAGTCGCCTACGAAACCACCTCCTTCGTTAAAGCGTCGATCGAGGACGTGGTGAAGACCCTGCTGGAAGCCATCGCACTGGTGTTCCTGGTGATGTACCTGTTCCTGCAAAACTTCCGCGCGACGCTGATCCCTACCATTGCCGTTCCCGTGGTGCTGCTGGGGACCTTTGCGGTGCTTTACGCCTTCGGGTACAGCATTAATACCCTGACGATGTTTGCGATGGTGCTGGCGATTGGCCTTCTGGTGGATGATGCCATCGTGGTGGTTGAAAACGTCGAGCGCATCATGAGCGAAGAAGGACTCTCCCCGCGCCAGGCGACGCGAAAATCCATGGGGCAAATTCAGGGGGCGTTAGTCGGTATTGCGATGGTGCTGTCGGCCGTCTTTATCCCGATGGCCTTCTTTGGCGGCACAACCGGGGCGATTTACCGTCAGTTCTCAATAACCATCGTCTCGGCGATGGTGCTCTCCGTGCTGGTGGCGCTGATCCTCACCCCCGCGCTGTGCGCCACCATTCTAAAACCGCTGCACAAAGGGGAGCAGCACGGGCAAAAAGGGTTCTTCGGCTGGTTTAACCGGATGTTCAACCGCAATGCCGCGCGGTATGAATCTGCCGTCGGTGGCGTGCTCCATCGCAGCCTGCGCTGGATGATGATTTACGTTATGCTGCTGGGCGGCATGGTCTGGCTGTTTATGCATCTCCCCACCTCGTTCCTGCCGATGGAAGACCGGGGCATGTTCACCACCTCGGTGCAGCTCCCGAGCGGCGCAACGCAGCAGCAGACGCTGAAAGTGGTCCAGAAAGTGGAGCAGTACTTCTTCACCAAAGAGAAAGATAACGTTGTGTCGGTCTTCTCCACCGTGGGCTCTGGCCCGGGCGGAAACGGGCAGAACGTCGCCCGCATGTTCGTCCGCCTGAAGGACTGGGACGAGCGCGATACCAAAACCGGAACGTCATTTGCCATTATTGAACGCGCAACCAAAGCCTTTGCGCATATTAAAGAGGCGCGCGTCTTCGCCAGCAGCCCGCCGGCGATAAGCGGTCTGGGCAGTTCCGCCGGGTTTGATATGGAGCTGCAGGATCACGCCGGCGCGGGCCACACGGCGCTGATGGCGGCACGCGATAAGCTGTTAGCGCTGGCGGGCAACGATCCTGGCCTGACCCGCGTTCGCCATAACGGTCTTGACGACAGCCCGCAGCTCCAGGTGGATATCGATCAGCGTAAGGCGCAGGCGCTAGGCGTGTCGATCAACGATATCAACGACACCCTGCAGACGGCGTGGGGCTCAAGCTATGTGAATGACTTTATGGATCGCGGCCGCGTGAAAAAAGTGTATGTCCAGTCCGCCGCGCCGTTCCGCATGCTGCCGGATGATATAAACCGCTGGTTTGTCCGGAATAACGCTGGCGGCATGGTGCCGTTCTCCGCGTTTGCCACCTCGCGCTGGGAGAGCGGTTCGCCGCGTCTGGAGCGCTATAACGGCTACTCTGCGGTTGAAATCGTCGGGGAAGCTGCGCCGGGCGTCAGTACCGGTACCGCTATGGATACCATGGAAAAACTGGTCCAGCAGCTGCCCGCCGGTTTTGGTCTGGAGTGGACGGCCATGTCCTACCAGGAGCGTCTCTCCGGGGCACAGGCTCCCGCACTTTACGCGCTCTCTCTGCTGGTGGTCTTCCTCTGCCTAGCCGCACTGTATGAAAGCTGGTCGGTACCGTTCTCGGTCATGCTGGTCGTGCCCCTTGGGGTTATCGGTGCGCTGCTGGCGACCTGGATGCGCGGCCTCGAGAACGATGTTTACTTCCAGGTGGGTCTGCTCACCGTGATTGGGCTATCGGCGAAAAACGCCATTCTGATCGTTGAATTTGCCAACGAGATGAATGCCAAAGGCCACGAGCTGATGGCCGCCACGCTGCACGCCTGCCGTCAGCGCTTACGCCCGATCCTGATGACGTCGCTGGCGTTTGTCTTTGGCGTACTGCCGATGGCAACCAGTACGGGCGCAGGCTCCAGCAGCCAGCATGCCGTCGGGACGGGAGTGATGGGCGGCATGATTTCGGCAACCATCCTGGCCATTTACTTCGTGCCGTTGTTCTTTGTGCTGGTCCGTCGTCGCTTCCCGCTAAAGGAACGCGCTGAGTAAGTGATTGAAATAAAAAAAGGCGGCTTTATCGGCCGCCTTTTTATTGTGTGATTAATTCACACTATGGTTATTTTACTTATTTTAGTGCTCTTGCAATTCTTACTGAATGTCATTTACGAAGCATGCCTTCGATAAAATCTTTCCAGTTCCCCAGTTCACGTTCAATCATAACAACCTCTCTTATTATTATGCGCATTCTACAAAAACGGACCATCATTGTGAAGACTATTTAACCAATTGCTGTGATTGTACCCCACGTCCTGCGGGGATTTATGATAAATATGAACGGAGAGGCCTCAATTTTTTGTGA
Organism: Enterobacter sp. A103; assembly: GCF_034427535.1. NCBI lineage: Bacteria > Pseudomonadati > Pseudomonadota > Gammaproteobacteria > Enterobacterales > Enterobacteriaceae > Enterobacter > Enterobacter sp. A103. The sequence continues at coordinate 135,338 of NZ_JAXQPQ010000004.1, read as the reverse complement.
CGGCTGGCAATATTTTGAAATAACCCTCCGAACGGGTGAGTTTTATTTTACCCGCTGAGTTTATTCGAAATTTAAACTTTATGGACATCTATGCTTAAAGGGTGAAAGAATATTCAGCGTACAGATGTGAGTTGAATTAAGAAGAAGCGTAAATCCAGACGATTCCTGAATGTGTTATATTCCACTTAAGGATATATCTTCGAATTTACTGAACATTTAATCATCATTAGGTCAAAAGGATTCACCATGGTTGTGATGTACGGCATTAAAAATTGCGACACCATCAAAAAAGCCCGCCGCTGGCTGGAAGCAAACGGCGTGGAGTACCGTTTCCACGATTACCGAGCCGATGGGCTTGATGCAGAATTTCTGCATAGCGCGATCGGCGAGCTGGGGTGGGAAGCCCTGCTGAACACCCGCGGCACCACCTGGCGTAAGCTGGACGAATCTCTGCGCGCCAGCATCAACAACGCCGACAGCGCGGCAAAACTGATGCTCGACATGCCGGCAATTATCAAACGCCCATTGCTCTGCGCGCCAGGGCAGCCTATGCTGCTGGGTTTCAGTGAAACCCTTTATTCCGACTTTTTTCGTTGAGGTGTAGTTTATGTCATGCCCGGTCATTGAGCTGACTCAGCAGCTTATTCGCCGTCCTTCCCTTAGCCCGGACGACGCAGGTTGTCAGGCACTTATGATTGAGCGCCTGCGTGCCATCGGTTTTACCGTTGAACGCATGGATTTTGGCGATACCCAGAACTTCTGGGCGTGGCGCGGACAGGGCGAAACGCTGGCCTTTGCCGGGCATACTGACGTCGTTCCCGCCGGTGACGCGGATCGCTGGATCAACCCGCCGTTTGAACCGACCATCCGCGACGGCATGCTGTTTGGTCGCGGCGCGGCAGACATGAAAGGCTCCCTGGCGGCGATGGTCGTGGCGGCAGAGCGCTTTGTGGCTCAGCATCCAAACCACAAAAACCGTCTGGCGTTTTTAATCACCTCCGACGAAGAAGCCAGCGCCCATAACGGCACCGTGAAGGTTGTTGAAGCGCTGATGGCGCGTAACGAGCGTCTCGACTACTGCCTGGTCGGTGAGCCGTCCAGTACCGAAGTGGTGGGTGATGTTGTCAAAAATGGGCGCCGCGGCTCGCTGACCTGTAACCTGACCATTCACGGCGTTCAGGGGCACGTGGCTTACCCGCATCTGGCCGATAACCCGGTCCATCGCGCTGCGCCGATGCTGAGCGAGCTGGTGGGCATCGAGTGGGATAAAGGCAACGAATTCTTCCCGCCAACCAGCATGCAGATCGCGAACGTCAAGGCCGGGACCGGCAGCAACAACGTGATCCCGGGTGATTACTTCGTCCAGTTTAACTTCCGCTTCAGCACCGAACTGACCGATGAGATGATCAAGGCGCGCGTCGTCGCCCTGCTGGAAAAATATCACCTGCGCTACACCGTGGAGTGGTGGCTTTCCGGCCAGCCGTTCCTGACGCAGCGCGGCAAACTGGTGGATGCGGTGGTGAACGCCATCGAGCACTATAATGAAATTAAGCCACAGCTGCTGACAACGGGTGGCACCTCAGACGGACGCTTTATCGCCCGTATGGGTGCCCAGGTTGTCGAACTGGGTCCAGTGAACGCAACCATTCATAAAATCAATGAGTGTGTCAATGCGGCAGATTTGCAACTGCTGGCCCGTATGTATCAACGTATTATGGAGCAACTCGTCGCCTGACGAACGCTCTGAGAGGAATAGCGAATGGATTGGCTTTCAAAGTACTGGTGGATTCTGGTGTTGGTTTTTCTGGTCGGCGTACTGCTGAACGTGATTAAAGATCTTAAGCGCGTTGACCATAAAAAATTTCTCGCCAACAAACCGGATCTTCCCCCGCACCGTGATTTTAACGACAAGTGGGACGATGACGACGACTGGCCGAAGAAGGACCAGAAGAAGTAATCGTTAAGTTTCCCCTCTCCCCGGGAGAGGGGGAAACCTCACATAAACTCTATAATATCATCGTTATCCGGCTTACCGCCGCTGAGCGCTTCATCAAAGTAGTGCTTTGGTACGGTATAGCGCAACCGATCGAGCGCGAACTGCATGCTACGGTCGTCAATCGCGTGGCCCAGCTCGTCCACGATATCCAGCGTCACGTCTCCACCTTCGCGAATCAGCGCTTCCTGGGCGGCAACCGCATGCGAGAGCTCAATCACCCGGTCTTCGCCACCGTGGATCAGGTGGATCGTGGTCTGCATGGTCGCGCTTGTCGGTAACGTCGCAAAACGGCCGTTAAACGCAATGACGCGTGACGCCAGACCCGGCTGCGCTTTAACGCTTTCCAGCGACATGATTGACCCCTGCGAGAAGCCAATCAGCGCGGTCGCGTCGGCTCCCACGCCGCTCTGCTGCTGCCAGTAGCGGACGATATCGATAAAGGTGGGCATGATGGCGTCGATGCGAGCCTGACGATTCTCTTCCGTCACGCCCTGAACAGAGAACCACTGGCGTCCGTTCGGACCACATGGCTCTACGCCACCGATGCTGACAATCAATGCCTCCGGAAAAACGGGCGCAAACCAGCTGCCAATCTGACCCATATTGACGGCATTATCGCCAACGCCATGAAACAGAAGCAATAACTGTTTAGCCGGTTTGTCAGGGCTTTGAACAACAAAATGGTCGTGTTTCATGGTGGTCTCCTTAATAGATGACCTGGATTCTACGCCTCCCGACGTGAATGACCATGCCACTTTACTGAAGAAGTCATTGAAAAAATTGCCATTGCAAAATGTCTTCTTTCAACTGCTGGCTACGGAGATAATCAAGACTTTCAATCGCTTGCGCGGTTTCATTTCGCAACGTTGCCAGCAACGCTTTTCGCCCGACGCCTTCCGTTTTTCCGTCCATTTTCCCGCGCAGGGCCGGAAGCGGCATATCCACGGTTAACAACAGCCGCGTCAGTGCGGCAACCGAGGTTGAAAACGCCCGATGAGCAAAAGCAAACCCCGCCAGCTCCAGCCAGTCGTCATTATTAAGGGTAGCTTCCCAGCCGTCTTCCACGGGGATCTTTTCACCGTTCCAGGCCGATAGCACCCACGCATCGCGCTTCAGACGACGCTGCGCCTGTTCACACAGCTGACGCCCGGCCTCGCTCTGGGGCAGCAAGGCCATCGCGGTGTAGCAGCCGCTGCTGGCTTCACGATGGCTGCCCATCCGCACCAGCACAAACCCACATTGCTGCCAGAAATGCCACAGCCCATCGGTATAGCCAAAGCTCACCGACAGATAATCTTCGCCGCCGGCGCCGCGAACAAGCGCCTGGCCAATCCCTTCCCGCTGACGGTGAGGATGTACGGCAATGCGGGTCACCCGTCGTCCTCTGAGCGTCGCCGCCAGCGGAGAGCCGCCGTGCGCCGCAAGAGACTGCGCCACCAGGTTACCGCGCGGACGCCGGTATCCTGCCCACACGGCGCGGCTAAGCTCGGGGGAGAGCCCGCCCTCCTCCACCAGCCAGAGCGCCCCGGCGATATCCGGGTCCGTTTCGGCAACGGCAAACTGCTGCCCGGGCGCGTCCATCATGCGGCGTAAATCGAGCGGCGAGGTACGATAATGCGCCGCGCAGAGAAGCTCGTATATGCTCGCTGCAAGCGCCGGGCGGCTTTCCCATGCCGTCGACGTCAGAGACGTTAAACGCACCTCCCCTTCCGGGCGTCGGTCAATCAGCGTATCGTCAAACAGCAGCGCGCTGGCAACAACCCGCTCAAGCGGGCAGCCCGCCGCCCAGCGTACCGGTGTAGATAAGCTGTAGCGCTGCAGCCCGGCAAACCGACCGCAGAATTTAAGCAAGAATCCCCGGCCCGTCCCCTCATATCCCTGCACCGTGGTGGTCAACAGCACGCGAGGGAAACGGGCAACTAGCTTTTCAAGCAGAGGTCCGGGGATCGCAGCGGCTTCATCGACAATGAGCCAGTCAGCCTGGCGTGAAGAGGCAAGCAGCGCGTCCGGGGCCATAAAATGAAAACGCTCTCCGGCAAAGCGGGCGATGATATCCGTCGCCCCCTTCGACGGCGCGGTAACCACGGCGCTGCCCGCAATGCGGTTCAGCAACATGCCCGCCAGGGCTGATTTTCCGCGCCCGCGCGCGGCGGTGACGGCCACGATGCCACCCGACATCCCCTGCAGCACATCCAGGATCTCAGCCTGCTCGCGCTGCGGGGCGCCGCTGGCAGGCTGCCAGTCTGGCACGTCGGGTAAAGGCGGAAGGGATAACCCGCAGCCCTGAAGCCAGACAATCACGTCGGGATCGGCGGCAATCGTCCGGCAGAAATGGTGGACAAAATGCGGCGTGGCTATCGCTTCGGCGCTGTCACTCCAGCGCAGTGAATCGCTGTCAGGCAACCCGGGCCACGCGTCGAGCGGCGGAACCCGCAGCACCAGAAGGCTTCCGGCACTCAGCGTTCCGCTCAGGGCGGCAAACGTGGCGACATCAAACCCGGCGCTGGCGTCAAAAACAGCGTGCCGGAACTCGCGTCCCAGCACGCCGCCGATGGCTTTTGAAGGGTGTTCGTCAAGCCTTACCCAGTCTCCGGGCAAGGCGTCACGCAGGGTCAGCGCCTGGGTTAACGTCCACTGCGCCTCACCGCTGAGCACCACCAGCCGACGATGGCCGGTGCGCTCAAGCTCGCTTATCAGCTGTTCAAACTCCAGCATTACATCGCTTTGCCGAAGGTATTACACTGCGCCGGATCGCCGCTGTCGAAGCCGCGTTTGAACCAGCTATAGCGCTGCTGTGAAGTACCGTGAGTGAAGCTGTCCGGCACGACGCGCCCCTGGCTCTGCTGCTGAAGGCGGTCATCACCAATAGCCTGAGCGGCATTTAACGCCTCCTCAAGATCGCCGGATTCCAGCACGCCCTGCTGCTGCATGCTGTGGCCCCAGACGCCCGCGAAGCAGTCCGCCTGCAGCTCCATTTTAACGGAAAGGCGGTTCACGTCAGCCTGAGACGCATTTTGCTGGAGCTGGCGCACTTTGGGCTCAATTCCCAGCAGTTTTTGCACGTGATGGCCGACTTCATGCGCAATCACGTAGCCCTGGGCAAAATCACCGTCAGCGCCAAGCTTGCGTTTCATGTCATCGTAAAAAGAGAGATCGATATAGACGGTGCCGTCTGCCGGGCAGTAGAACGGCCCCATCACAGATTGCCCGGTACCGCATCCGGTGCGGGTTGCCCCCCGGTACATCACCAGCTTCGGCTGCTGGTAGGTACGCCCCATCTTCTCAAACAGCTGACCCCAGGTGTCTTCTGTTGTGGCGAGAATAACGGAGGTAAATTTGGCCGCTTCATCTTCATTCGGGCTGATGGAGCGCTGAGAATGCTCCTGCTGCTGCAGCGGCTGACCGGTCATCAACCCGGTGAGGTCAACGCCGTAATACCCCGCAACCAGCACGACAATCAGCAGGATGATACCGCCCTTGCCGCTGGGTAACCGGAAGCCGGGCCCTCCCATTGACGGACCGCCGCCGCCATCACTGCGTCTGTCTTCTACATTGTCACTTTCACGACGCCCTTGCCAGCGCATAACCACCTCGAACTATTCCATTTATAATAGCTATGATCGTAGGCGGTTAACGGCAAGATTACCATAGGAAACAAGGGTAAGACGCCAAAGGATGGGAACATCCTTTGGCAAGTGAGGGAGTTAGTCGAGCTTAACGCCTAAACGGTGAGCAACCGCTTCGTACGCTTCAATCAGGCCACCCAGGCTCTGACGGAAACGGTCTTTGTCCATTTTATCCAGGGTTTCTTTATCCCACAGGCGGCTACCGTCCGGTGAGAACTCATCGCCCAGCACCACTTCGCCTTTGAACAGACCAAACTCCAGCTTGAAGTCGACGAGGATCAGGCCCGCGTCATCAAACAGTTTTTTCAGCACGTCGTTGGCTTTGTAGGTCAGCTCCTGCATACGCGCCAGGTTCTCTTTGCTCACCCAGCCGAAGGTTTCGCAGTAGGATTCGTTGACCATCGGGTCGTGCATCGCATCGTTTTTCAGGAACAGGTCGAACAGCGGTGGATTCAGTTCGATACCTTCTTCAATGCCCAGACGCTTCACCAGGGAGCCCGCCGCACGGTTACGAATAACGCACTCAACCGGAACCATATCCAGTTTTTTCACCAGACATTCCGTATCGGACAGCAACGCTTCCATCTGGGTCGGGATGCCCGCTTCGGCCAGTTTGGTCATAATGAAGTGGTTGAACTTGTTGTTCACCATGCCTTTACGATCGAACTGCTCAATGCGTGCGCCATCCCCTGCTGACGTATCATTGCGGAACTCGAGCACCAACAGATCCGGGTTTTCCGTGCTGTATACGGTCTTCGCTTTGCCACGATACAACTCAGCTTGCTTCTGCATCTTCATTACTCCTGGTGTGATGATTTGTGTTCAAAACTGGGGATATTATGCCACGCACACGTTTGCGTAGCACTAAAATAAAAAGGGCTGGATTCACCAGCCCTCGTATTTATTTGCTGAATGCTGCCTGGAAGACAGCGACCAGCGCATCGTTCTGCGACTGGGTCAGCGTATGACCTTTTGGATCGATAAACTGCAGACTGCTGCGGTTATCAAGGTCGCCTACCTGAATCTTGTAGTCACCGGAGGCAAGCTGAGGATCTTTCGCGCCCAGTTCCTGCCATGCGCTGTCGGAGAGCGGCTTATACGTTGCCGTCATGCTGCCGGTTGAACGCGTGCTGTCGGTCACTTTCATGCCCACTTTTTCAAGCGTCGCTGGCAGACGCTGCCAGGTCTGGTTAAACGGTGCACGCACCACCAGCATTGGCAGGCCGGTATCATCCGCACCGCTTTGCACATCGAAGGTCGCGCCGTTGCGGCTCTGCGCGGCGTTGGCGGCATCGGTAGCGGTCTTATCCAGACCTGCGGCAATCACGTTCAGCATTTCGGTGCTGTAACGCTGCAGGGACGCGGCATCCGCAACCGGTTTACCCGCCTGCTCCAGGTTCAACAACTTAACGTTAACCGCCTGCTGGTAACCCTGTGGTTTAACGGAGACTTGATAACGACCGCGGTACTGCTGGTCTTCATCCAGGCGGTTCCATTCGATCCAGTCGGTGGTTAACGTCTGGCTGGCGTCATCGCGTTTATCGATGGTGTAGTTCTTCGACTGAATGACGCTGACAACCTGCGGCCACAGCGTGCTACCGCGCGCGCTCTCAACCATCAGAGACGCCGTATCACCGGTGAACTGGGTACGCGCCCCGCTGACCAGCGCCAGAGGCTGTGCTGGCGGACGAATATCAAGCGCTTTACCGACCAGGCCGCTGCCGTTGGTCACGGGAATATTATAATCGCCGTTCTGAATCGGCAGGATCATACCAGCCGGTGCGTGAAGTTCAGCAAGCGGGGTCGCATCCAGATAGGATTCATCACCGCTCACCTGGCGCTTGTAGCGCGAATCTGAACTACAGGCAGCGAGCAGCATAACAAGCGAAACACTCGCAACCTTCGCCAGGCGCGACTTCTGTACTGAATAAGCCATCAAATCTCCCTAAACTCTACAGCAAACCGGCATGCTTCAGCGCCGCCCTGACGATGTCACGACCGTGGTCGGTAATCGGTGTCATTGGCAGACGCAGCGTATCGGTTGCTACAAGCCCCAACTCCTTACATGCCCATTTCACTGGGATCGGATTGGGTTCGACAAATAATTTATTGTGCAGCGGCATCAGACGCTGATTAATGACGCGCGCTTCATCAAAGTGACCGGCTGCGGCCAGTTTGCACATTTCAGCCATATCGCGCGCCGCAACGTTTGACGTTACGGAGATCACGCCATGACCACCGAGCTGCATAAAGTCCAGCGCGGTCGCATCATCACCACTCAACAGGATAAAGTCGTCTGAAACCAGCTCTTTGATCTGATGAACGCGGCTTAAGTTCCCTGTCGCCTCTTTAATACCGATAATATTTTTTACTTCCGAGAGACGACCAACGGTTTCCGGCAGCATATCGCAACCGGTACGGGACGGCACATTATACAGAATTTGTGGCAAGTCAGTATGTTCAGCGATGGCTTTGAAGTGCTGGAACAAACCTTCCTGAGTAGGACGGTTGTAATAAGGGGTCACCGTCAGACAGCCCACGATGCCGCTGTCGTTAAAACGTTTGGTCAGGCTGATAGCTTCTGCGGTTGCATTAGCCCCTGTCCCCGCGATGACCGGAATACGTCCGTCCGCCAGTTCCAGGGTTAGCATCACCACATCGCCGTGCTCGTCGTGGCTCAGCGTTGCGGATTCACCGGTAGTCCCTACCGAAACGATCGCCGAGGTTCCGTTGGCGACATGGTAATCAATGAGCTTCTTCATGCTTGACCGGCAGACATTACCTTTTTCATCCATCGGTGTAACAAGCGCGACAATACTTCCCGTGAACATGAGCCATCCTCTGTGCGAACAAGAGCCTCAATGTTACGTTTGGAACTGTAATAAAAGCAAGCGACCTGAGGCTCGCAGGCGGTTGTATGCATGTTTTTTTTATGCTTTCCTTAGGAAGACTTAACCATGCAAAGGAAGAACAGGTTTGACAACCTCATCACAACATTACCTGGTTATCACTGCGCTGGGTGCCGACAGGCCGGGTATCGTGAACACCATCACCCGTCACGTAAGCAGCTGCGGCTGTAATATCGAAGACAGCCGTCTGGCGATGCTTGGCGAAGAGTTCACATTTATTATGTTGCTTTCCGGGACATGGAACGCCATTACGTTGATTGAATCGACCCTGCCGCTGAAGGGGGCCGAACTGGATTTGCTGATTGTCATGAAGCGCACCACCGCGCGTCCGCGTCCGGCACTGCCTTCTACCGTCTGGGTGCAGGTTGAAGTGCCTGATTCACCGCATCTGATTGAGCGTTTCACCGCGCTTTTTGACAATCATCAGATGAATATTGCCGAACTGGTTTCCCGTACGCAGACAAGCGGTGACCAGGGTCTTCCGGTGCTGTTTATTCAAATCACCGCGCACAGCCCTGCCTCACAGGATGCGTCAAATATCGAGCAAGCGTTCAAAGCCCTCTGTACAGAATTAAACGCGCAGGGCAGTATAAGCGTCGTCAATTATTCGCAGCACGAACAGGATGGAGTTGAGTAATGAACCCACTGAAAGCCGGTGACATCGCACCGAAATTTAGCTTACCGGATCAAGACGGCGAGCAAGTAAATTTGACCGACTTCCAGGGACAGCGTGTTCTGGTCTATTTCTACCCGAAAGCCATGACCCCCGGCTGCACCGTACAGGCCTGCGGCTTACGCGACAACATGGACGAGTTGAAAAAAGTCGGTGTGGAAGTGCTGGGTATCAGCACGGATAAACCAGAAAAGCTGTCACGATTTGCTGAAAAAGAGCTGCTGAACTTCACGCTGCTTTCTGATGAAGATCATCAGGTGTGCGAGCAGTTCGGCGTCTGGGGCGAGAAGACGTTTATGGGTAAAACCTACGACGGCATTCACCGCATCAGCTTCCTGATTGACGCTGACGGTAAAGTTGAACATGTGTTTGACGACTTCAAAACCAGCAACCACCACGACGTGGTGTTGAACTGGCTGAAAGCAAGCGCCTGATAAACAGCAAAACGGCAACCCAGGTTGCCGTTTTTAATGTTTTCCCCCTCTCCCCGTGGGAGAGGGTCGGAGTGAGGGCATCAGGCCGCACAAAAACTACTTCTCTTCCACCGCCGGCACATCCGGCCACGCGTGGACCACGGCCTTAATCAGCGTCGCCAGCGGAATCGCAAAGAACACGCCCCAGAATCCCCACAGCCCGCCGAAAATCACCACGGATAAGATAATCACCAGCGGATGCAGGTTCACCGCTTCGGAGAACAGCACCGGTACCAGCAGGTTACCGTCCAGGCCCTGAATAATCAGGTACACCGCAAAGCAGCTCCAGAACTCTGTCCCCAGCCCAAACTGGAACAGCGCGACCCCAACAACCGGAATGGTCACCACAAACGCGCCGATATACGGAATCAGGACCGACAGCCCCACCAGCACCGCCAGCAGCAGCGAGTAGTTCAGGCCGAAAATCAGGAAGCCAATCCAGGTGGCCACCCCCACGACAATCATCTCCAGCACCTTGCCGCGAATGTAGTTGGTGATCTGCTGGTTCATCTCTTCCCAGACCTGCCCTGCCAGCCCGCGGTTGCGCGGCAGAATACGGCGCACGGCGTTGAGCATCTGATCTTTATCTTTCACCAGGAAGAAAACCATCAGCGGCACGAGCACAAGGTAAACCGCCAGCGTCAGCAGCCCGACCAGCGAGGCCAGAGAGTACTTCACCACCGAATCGCCCATCGTCATGATGCGGGCGCGCATATTTTCGGCCATCGCGTCGATAATTCCGGCATCCATCAGGGCCGGGTAACGGCGCGGCAGCGTGGCGGCAAAATCAGACAGCTTGTTCAACATGCCGGGCATGTCGCGGATCAGGTTAATTCCCTGCTGCCAGGCGACCGGCATCACCACAAAGGCCATTAGCAGCAGGATGCCGACAAACAGCACCAGCACGATGCTGGTCGCCCAGCGGCGGGAACAGCCGATGTGTTCCAGGCGCGCCGTCGGCCACTCCAGCAGATACGCCAGCACAATCGCCACCAGCAGTGGCGCGAGCAGGCCGCTGAAGAAGAACAGAATACCGAACCCGGCAACCAGAATAACCAACAAAGCAATGGCTTCCGGGTCGCTGAACCGACGCCGGTACCACTGCATTAACATTTCGAGCATACAACCCTTCCCTGAATCGAATGGCGGGAGTGAGACGGTGAATTGTATCTAACTGTCACAAAAAAGACTTTCGCTTTTTGTATCCCGATCGCAATCCGCAAAAGCCTGATGAATGGGATTTTCTTCATGCTGTAACACGGCTACACTCGCAGAGCAGCAGAGATGAACGTTATGCCGCTTCATCGGTCAAATTAGCACATCCAACATACAGGACAGTGGTTATGTTCAGGCAGTTGAGAAAAACACTGGTTGCAACACTGATTGCCGCGGTGACGGTCGGTCAGGTGTTGCCCGCTTTTGCTGACTCGTCCGATTCATTGCCGGACATGGGCACCACAGCAGGAAGCACGCTCTCTATTGGGCAAGAGATGCAAATGGGGGATTACTATGTTCGCCAGCTGCGCGGCAGCGCCCCGCTGATCAACGATCCTTTGCTGGTACAGTACATTAACGGGCTGGGGATGCGTCTGGTTTCGCACGCCGACTCGGTAAAAACCCCCTTCCATTTCTATTTAATTAATAATGACGAAATCAACGCCTTCGCCTTCTTTGGCGGAAACGTGGTGCTGCATTCGGCGTTATTCCGTTATTCCGACAACGAAAGCCAGCTGGCCTCGGTAATGGCGCACGAAATTTCGCACGTCACCCAGCGTCACCTGGCGCGCGCCATGGAAGACCAGAAACGTAACGCCCCCCTCACCTGGGTGGGCGCGCTGGGCTCCATTCTGCTGGCGATGGCCAGCCCGCAGGCCGGGATGGCAGCCCTGACCGGTACGCTGGCGGGAACGCGCCAGGGGATGATCAGCTTTACCCAGCAAAACGAACAGGAAGCGGACCGCATCGGGATTCAGGTGCTGCAGCGTTCGGGCTTTGACCCGCAGGCCATGCCGAGCTTCCTCGAAAAACTGCTCGATCAGGCGCGTTACTCTTCCCGTCCGCCGGAAATCCTGCTGACGCACCCATTACCCGAAAGCCGCCTGTCGGACGCGCGTAACCGTGCTAACCAGATGCGTCCGGTGGTGGTCCAGTCTTCGCAGGATTTCTACATGGCGAAGGTGAGAACCCTGGGGATGTACAATTCCGGGCGTAACCAGCTCACCAGCGACCTGCTGGATACCCTGGCGAAAGGCAACGTGCGTGAGAAAAACGCCGCACAGTATGGTCAGGCGCTCCAGGCGATGGAAGCCAGCAAATACGACGAGGCGCGCAAAGCGCTGCAACCGCTTCTGGCTGCAGACCCGAACAACCCGTGGTACCTCGATCTGTCGACGGATATCGATCTGGGCCAGAAGAAAACGGCCGATGCGATTAACCGTCTGAAGGGGGCGAAAGACGTCCGTACCAACCCGGTGCTGCAGCTTAACCTGGCGAACGCTTACTTACAGGGCGGTCAGCCTGGCGAAGCGGCGACCATTCTGAACCGCTATACCTTTAACAATAAAGACGATCAAAACGGCTGGGATCTGCTCGCTCAGGCGGAAGCCCAGCTCGGCAACCGCGATCAGGAGCTGGCGGCGCGTGCCGAAGGTTTTGCCCTGGTGGGCCGCCTCGATCAGGCGATTTCCACGCTCAGCAGCGCCAGCGCGCAGGTCAAGCTCGGCAGCCTCCAGCAGGCCCGTTACGACGCGCGTATCGATCAGCTGCGCGGCCTGCAGCAGCGCTTTAAGCCATACGAAAAGATGTAATAAAGGAGAATTCACGTCATGACAGACGCCGTAAAAATTTATCACAACCCTCGCTGCTCCAAGAGCCGCGATACCCTTAGCCTGCTGAAGTCTAACGGCGTTGAGCCGGAAGTGGTGCTGTACCTCGACACCCCACCTGACGCGCAAACCCTCCGCCAGCTGCTGCACATGCTGAGAATGGGCAGTGCAAGAGAGCTGATGCGTCAGAAAGAAGATTTGTATAAGTCGCTTAACCTGGATGACAGCCGTCTCACCGAGGCTGAGCTGATCCAGGCGATGGTTGAAAATCCAAAGCTGATTGAGCGCCCGATAGTGGTGGCGAACGGCCAGGCGCGGATTGGACGCCCGCCGGAAGACGTGCTCGAGATCCTCTAGTCCTTATGCCGCAGCGCTTCCAGAAAGGCCTGCGGCGTACTCTCTCCCAGCTTTTTCTGCGCTTTTCCCCGGTTGTAAAATTCGCACAGCTGGATCAACAGCTCGCCTGCCGGTTCACAGTTCAGACGTGGGATGATTTCACATAGCGGTAGATCAACCTGAACGGCGCGGTATTGCTGTGGATGCGCTGTCACGGTGGTATTACGCTCCTCAAGCTTCACCTCAAAACCAAAAGTCTCAACAGATTGAATATCAGCCGGACAGGCTGCCAGCGCGTCGTTCGCCCAGTGGGCCAGCAGCTGCGGAGAAATGCCCGCGTACAGCCGGGCGTAGCACCAGCCGCTCACGGGTTCACGCGCCCACAGCAGATGCAGTTCCCCGCCATCGTCCATATGCAGCGACAGAGGCTGATGATGTAACAGGAGTTTTTGCGGCACGATACCTGCCTTCAGCGCCTTTTTTCCCTGCAACGTCGCGCCCTTCTGCTTTATCGAAGCCGGTTTGAGGTAGCGGTTCAGGGTCGCGCGGGACACGGCGATCCCGAGTTCGCTATTGACCATCTGCAGCAGTTCGTCCAGCGGGGCGCCAGTGATATCCCGCAGGGCATTGACCAGCGCAACCTGCTCCTGTCTCAATGCTTTGTGTATCACTTTTGGCGTCGTGTGATTATCCGAAACCTGCTCGCGGTTGCGCCAGCGCCTGACGGTAGTGACCGAAATACCCAGCTCCGTGGCCAGCTCCCTGTCGCTTTTATCTGACTGCTGTAGATAGCGACGGATGCGCGGCGTCGTGGTGGCATTAGCATGCAGTTTAATTTCCATCGCAGGATCCTCGGAACCAATCTTATGAGATTTATACTACATCAGCGATTGCTTTGTGACCGATTTCACCTTTCGCTCGCCGCGCTTCACTGATAATCCTAAGACATAACACAAACAACACCCCTCAATCTTGTACGGAGTTCACAATGAACAATGTTCTGGGATTTCTTGAAGCAAAACTGATGCCGCTGGCGGCCAAAACGGCCCAGCAGCGTCATCTCGGGGCCATTCGTGGCGCCTACGTGTCATTCATGCCGTTTATCATCGTCGGCTCTATTCTGCTGGTGATCTCGTCGTTCCCGAATCAAGCCTATCAGCAGTTTATGTCTCAGGCCTTTGGTGAGAGCTGGAGCGCCATTATTGAAATCCCGTTCAACGCGGTCTTCTCCACCATGTCGCTGTTCATCAGCTTCCTGGTGGCCTTCCGCCTGGCGGAACACTACGGTGAAGACCGCATCTCCTGCGGTATCCTGGCGCTGGTCGCCTTTCTCATCCTGACGCCCTTTATCAAAGTGGCGGAAAACGGCGGTATTACCGTCATTCCGGTGGAGTGGATTGGCAGCAAAGGGCTGTTCGTGGCGATGATCGGTTCCCTGCTGTGGACGGAGCTGTTCTGCTGGCTCAAGCGCAAAAAACTGGTGATCAAAATGCCGGACGGCGTGCCTCCGGCGGTGCAGGAGTCGTTCGCCGCGCTGATCCCGGCCCTGCTGGTGATGATTCTGGTGCTGGGTATCCGCATCGTTTTTGAAAACACCCACTACAACACCATCCACCAGTTTATTTACGAAGTGGTTGCCACGCCGGTGCGCCACTACGGCACCTCTTACTTTGGCGCGCTGATGACGGTGTTCAGCATCACCATTCTGTGGTCAGTGGGCATTAACTCCGGCTCGATGATCAACGGCATCATTCGCCCGCTGTGGATGGAGAACCAGACCGACAACATCGCCGCGATTCAGGCAGGCACGACGCCGCCTCACATTATCACCGAACAGTTTTTTGACATGATCTGGATGGGCGGCGCGGGGGCCACGCTGTCGCTGGTGATTGCGATGCTGATTTTCGCCCGCAGCAAAAACATGCGTGAAGTGGCGCGCCTCGGCGCCGGGGCATCGGTGTTTAACATCAACGAACCGATCCTGTTTGGCCTGCCGGTGATCATGAACCCGATAATGCTTATCCCGTTCAACCTGGTGCCGCTGGTGCTGGTCACCGTGCAGTATACGGCGATGAAGATTGGCGCGGTTGCCGTCACCACCGGGGTGTTTATTCCCTGGACGCTGCCGCCGGTTATCAGCGGCTTTATCGTTACCGGACACCTGAGCGGCAGCGTCATGCAGCTTATCAACCTGCTGATTGGCGCCATGCTGTACCTGCCTTTTATGCGTATCGTGGATAAACAGTACCGCGCGGCGGAAATGGCCACCGTTACGCAAAACGACACCACCCTTGCAAAACAGGAGTAAAGCATGTGGGGAATTATCGCGACCTGGAGAATGGCGCTTGAAGGCGTTACGGAGTCTGCGTCTGCGCTGGCTGCGGGTAAACCGGTCTCTGCAGCGGTGGTGGATGCCGTCGCCGCCGTCGAAGACTTTCCGTTTTATAAATCCGTCGGCTACGGCGGGCTGCCCACCGAAAATGGCGAAGTGGAGCTGGACGCCGCCTACATGGACGGCGATACGCTGGCGTTTGGTGCCGTGGGCAACCTGGTGGATATCGCCAACCCGGTGCGCGTGGCGCATGCGTTAAGCCGCCAGCGCTACAACAGCCTGCTTGTCGGCCAGGGCGCGCGGGAATGGGCGCTGAGCCAGGGCTTTGCCGACAAAACTATGCTCACTGACCGCGCCATGCAGCACTACCGCAAACGCTGCCGCGAGACGCTGGATAAGGGCTTAAGCCCTTACGACGGGCATGACACCGTCGGCATTATCGGCCTCGATAAACAAGGGTCAATGAGCGTCGCCACCTCCACCAGCGGCCTGTTCATGAAAAAACGCGGTCGACTCGGGGATTCGCCCATTATTGGTTCCGGCTTTTACTGCGACAGCGAAACCGGCGCGGCCACCGCCACGGGCGTCGGTGAAGATCTGATGAAAGGCTGCACCAGCTACGAAATCGTCCGCCGCATGGCGCAGGGTATGACGCCCCAGCAGGCGGCGGATTCGGTGGTGTTCGAGCTGGAGGACAAGCTGATGTCGCGCTTTGGCCGCGCGGGCGATCTTTCCGTGGTGTGCATGAACAACAGGGGCGAATTCGGGGCCGCCACTAACATCAAAACCTTCTCGTTTGTGGTGGCGACGGCTCGCCAGCCCCTCACCGTTTTTCGTACCGAACGCCTGCGGGAGAAAACGCATTATTACGCCGTAGACGATGAATGGATGCAGGCCTATGCCGCGCGGATCCGCGCGCCGATTGAGGAGTCATGATGATTACGTATCAGTTTATCACCGCGCTTTCTGACGCGGCTCCGCAAAGCCATTTGATTGCGTCCGCCTCCTGTACGCATTTGCCCGAAACGGCGCTTGTCGCGGAAATGCGCGAGTCTGCCAGCATCGCTGACACCCGCTTTGGCTGCGCCCCGTTTGCCCGGATCACCCTGCTGCCGGATGCCCTCTGGCAGGATAGCCTGACCGAAGGATTGCTGACGGCGCTGCGCCCGCTGCTGGCCTCGCCCGTCAGCCCCGAGCTGATACTGGACGTTACTGCTATCGATGATGTGGTGCTGGCGCAGGTGCTGCGTTTTCTCTTTAATCAGGCGCACAGGCTGAGCGACCTGAAGCTGAAGAAAACGGATGAATCCACGGTGCGCCTTACGCGCATCACCGCCCTCTGCCTGCCGGAACAGCAGGCAAAACTGGAGGGTGTCTTCCGCCAGCAGCAGGCCATCGCCCGCGGCATGGTCGCGGCGCGACGTCTGGCGGATATCCCGTCCGACCGATGCACGCCGCAGTTTGTGGTGGAAGAGGCGCAAAGGCTCTGTGCCGCCTTCCCCGCCCTGCGCTGCGAGGTGCTGAACGAAAAGGCTATTGCTGAGCAGGATCTGGGGCTGCTGCACGCCGTTGGCAAAGGGGCGACCTGTCCGCCGCGCCTGCTGGCGATCCATTATGACGGCGTCAACGACGGCCCGGTGCGCTGCTATGTGGGAAAAGGCATTACCTTTGATACCGGTGGGCTGTGGCTGAAGGAAGGCGCGGGCATGTACACCATGAAATACGACATGTGCGGTGCGGCTAACGTGCTGGGCCTGATGCTGACCATCGCAGAGCTGGCGCTGCCCGTGCGCATCATGGGCGTGCTGGCGCTGGCGGAAAACGCCATCGGCCCGGACGCCATGCAGCCCGGAACGGTGGCGACGGCCTGCAACGGCACCACGGTTGAAATCAACAACACCGATGCCGAAGGCCGACTGGTGCTGGCGGATGCCATCGCCTGGGCTAGCCAGCGCCATCCGCAGGCGCGCTATATTATTGATATGGCGACCTTAACCGGTGCGGTCGTCAAAGCGCTTGGGTATGAATTGAGCGGATTAATGACGCAGGATGAACCGCTGCGCGCGGCGCTAACGCTGGCGGGTAAGCAGAGCGGCGATGAAGTATGGTCCCTGCCGCTGGATGCGCGGTTGAAAAAACAGACCGACAGCGCCATTGCCGATCTGTGCAACACGCCGACCAACAATGCGGCAATCAGTGCATCGGCGGCGTGGCTGCTGCACCACTTTTGCCCGCCGACCATTCCGTGGGCGCATCTGGATATCAGCGGTACGGCGCTGTGGCGAGAGAGCGGAAGGAGCGTGGCATCGGGAAGACCGATCCCGATGCTGGTGGAACACCTGATGGGAGATCTTTAGCCGGGTGGCGGCTACGCCTTACCCGGCCTACAAAGGGCGGCAGGTTTTCGTAGGCCCGGTAAGGCGCAGCCGCCACCGGGCGAACAAACTCAAAGCTTGAGAATATCTTTCACAAACGGAATGGTCAGCTTGCGCTGGGCGGTAATGGAGGCGCGATCGAGCTGATCGAGCGTGTCAAACAGCGTGCGCATTTCACGATCCAGCCGCTTGAGCAGGAAGCGCCCCACGTCCTCCGGCAGCTCAAACCCGCGCTGCTTTGCGCGCAGCTGTAACGCCTGAAGCTTATCTTCATCCGACAGCGGCTGGAGCTTGTAGATTTGCCCCCAGTCCAGACGAGACGCCAGATCCGGCAGCCCCAGATTGAGCTGTCTCGGCGGACGATCGCCGGTGATCAGCAGCCGGGTTTTACCCGATTCCAGAATGCGGTTGTAGAGGTTAAAGATCGCCATTTCCCACGGCTCGTCCCCCGCCACGCATTCGATATTATCGATGCAGACCAGCGAGAGATGTTCCATTCCCTCCAGCACCTCAGGCACGAACCAGGTGCGTTTATCCAGCGGCACGTAGCCTACCGCATCACCGCGCGCCGAAAGCTCCGCGCAGGCGGCATGCAGCAGGTGACTGCGCCCCGCGCCTTCGCGTGACCAGATATAGATGTATCCGCTGTGATCCTGGCGCAGCACGTTTTGCAGTGCAGCCAGTAAAGAGGGGTTATCACCCGGCCAGAAACTCGCGAAAGTTTCGTCGTCAGGGAGATAGAGTGGCAGAGAGAGCTGTGCCGGTCCGTTCAGAAATACCTCAACCAGAGATCCTACGTAAAATCGGAATGGAGTTTAACACGGAACCTGCAAGGAGAGAACCGGGCGATCCCTCGCCCGGTAATACGATCAATGTGACGCTTTTTCGCTTTCGTCCGCGTCCAGAATTTCTTCTTCCGGGCGGATGACCGAGATCAGCTTGAAGATCAGGCTCAAGCCCACGCCGACGATGGTCGCCAGCGCCATGCCCTTCAGCTCGGCCGCACCAATGTGCACCTTCGCGCCGCTCACGCCGATGATCAGGATAACGGAGGTCAGGATCAGGTTTTGCGCCTTGCTGTAATCCACTTTGGATTCAATCAGCACGCGAATACCGGAGGCGCCGATCACGCCGTACAGCAGCAGAGAAACGCCTCCCATCACCGGCACCGGAATGATCTGAATCGCTGCCGCCAGCTTGCCGACGCAGGAGAGCAGAATGGCGATAATCGCCGCGCCGCCGATAACCCAGGTACTGTAGACGCGGGTGATCGCCATCACGCCGATGTTCTCACCGTAGGTGGTGTTTGGCGTAGAGCCGAAGAAACCGGAGATGATGGTGGAAAAACCGTTCGCAAACATGGAGCGGTGCAGACCCGGGTCGCGGATTAAATCGCGCTTAACGATGTTCGCCGTCACCACCAGGTGGCCGACGTGCTCCGCAATCACCACCAGCGCCGCAGGCAGAATGGTGAAAATAGCAAACCATTCAAAGCGTGGCGTATAGAAGGTTGGCAGCGCAAACCAGTGGGCCTGAGCGATCGGGGTGGTGTCCACCACGCCCATCGCGAAGGAGAGCGCATAGCCCGCCAGCACGCCGATCAGGATAGGGATAATCGCCATGAAGCCGCGGAACAGCACGGAGCCAAACACCGTCACGCCCAGCGTTACCAGCGAGATGATAATGGTTTTGGAATCCGGTGACTGGCCGTCAGCAGGCAGCAGACCGGCCATATTCGCCGCGACGCCCGCCAGCTCAAGACCGATGACGGCAACGATGGCGCCCATCGCCGCAGGGGGGAACATCACGTCCAGCCAGCCGGTACCGGCTTTCTTCACAATGAAGGACACCACGCAGAACAGGACGCCACACATGATAAAGCCGCCCAGCGCGACTTCATAACCCAGCGGCAGCAGCAGCAACACCGGCGAGATAAAGGCGAAGCTCGACCCGAGATACGCCGGGATTTTGCCTTTACAGATAAAGAGGTACAGCAGCGTACCGATGCCGTTGAACAGCAGCACGGTGGCCGGGTTAATGTGGAACAGGATTGGCACCAGCACGGTTGCGCCAAACATGGCGAACAGGTGCTGCAAACTAAGCGGGATAGTCTGTAAAAGCGGCGGTCTTTCACTCACCCCGATAGCACGGCGCGTCATAGTGTTTTCCTCTGTGTAGTATTGTTGGTGTTTTATTCAAAAAAAAGCCGACTATCAAAGTCGGCTTATTTATCGTTATTCGATTATTTCGTACCAAAGATCTTATCGCCGGCATCGCCGAGCCCCGGGATGATGTACCCATGCTCGTTCAGGCCCTGGTCGATAGAGGCGGTATACAGCTCAACGTCCGGGTGCGCTTTTTCCAGCGCCGCGATCCCTTCCGGAGCGGCAACCAGTACCAGCACCTTAATGCTGTTACAGCCCGCGTTTTTCAGCAGGTCGATGGTGGCGATCATAGAGCCACCGGTCGCGAGCATTGGGTCAACCACCAGCGCCATGCGCTCGTCGATGTTAGAGACCAGCTTCTGGAAGTAAGGAACCGGCTCAAGGGTTTCTTCGTTACGGTAGATACCCACCACGCTGATACGCGCGCTTGGCACGTGCTCCAGCACGCCTTCCATCATGCCGAGACCGGCACGCAGGATTGGCACCACGGTAATTTTCTTACCTTTGATCTGCTCAACCTGCACCGGGCCGTTCCAGCCTTCGATGGTGACTTTTTCTGTTTCCAGATCAGAGGTCGCTTCGTAGGTCAGCAAGCTGCCGACTTCAGATGCCAGTTCGCGAAAACGCTTCGTGCTGATGTCATGCTCACGCATCAGGCCCAACTTGTGTTTAACGAGTGGGTGTTTCACTTCCACAATCTTCATTCTCTTTCTCCTCTGAGGTGGCGTCCGCAAAAAAATCGCGGGATTATACCGCTTTTTTCGGATTAGGCCATACCCATGTTGCTTGACGTATATCAAGCAAAGTGATTTAGAGACAAAAAAACCGGAGGCGAGACTCCGGCTTGGGTGCGGGGTTCTGCCCGGTGGCGCTGCGCTTACGCGGGCCTACGTGTAGTGTAGGTCGGGTAAGCGTTAGCGCCACCCGACAATTACAGGTTCTCGCCGTTGCTCGCAATCACCTGCTTATACCAGTCGAACGATTTTTTCTTACTGCGGTTCAGCGTGCCGTTTCCATCATTGTCTTTATCCACAAAGATAAAGCCGTAGCGTTTTTTCATTTCGCCCGTGCCGGCAGACACCAGGTCGATGCAGCCCCACGGGGTGTAGCCCATCAGATCCACGCCATCTTCCACCACCGCTTTTTTCATCTCGCGGATATGGGCGGCCAGATAATCAATACGGTACTGGTCGTTCACCGTGCCGTCGCTCTCCTGCACGTCGATCGCGCCAAAGCCGTTCTCAACGATAAACAGCGGCAGCTGGTAGTGATCCCAGAACCAGTTCAGGGAGTAGCGCAGCCCGACCGGGTCAATCTGCCAGCCCCAGTCGGATTTCTGCACGTACGGGTTAGAGACCAGGCTCTTGCTTTCGTCGTAATCCAGCTGCGGGTTGTCCGCCGTCGCCTTGGTGGCGAAGGACATGTAGTAGCTGAAGCCGATGTAATCGACGCAGCCCTGCTTCAGCGCGGCTTTATCCTCTTCGGTTATATCCAGCGCGAAGCCGCGACGTTCGAAGTAGTTGAGCAGGTGCTGCGGGTACTTGCCGCGCACGTGCACGTCGGTGAACCAGTAGCGGCGGTGCATGGCGTTCATCGCCATCATCATATCGTCCGGCGCACAGGTCAGCGGGTAGATAGGACACATGGCAATCATGCAGCCAATCTGCAGCGACGGGTTAATCTCGCGCCCCGCCTTCACCGCCAGGGCGCTGGCCACGAGCTCGTAGTGCGCCGCCTGGAACATTACCGGCTCACGGTCTTCACCCGGCGCGTACTTCAGCCCGGAGTTCGTGAACGGCGCAAAGTCTTCGTGGAAGTTAGCCTGGTTGTTGATCTCGTTGAAGGTCATCCAGTACTTCACCTTATGCTGGTAGCGCTGGAACACCACTTTTGCAAAACGAACGAAGAAGTCGATCAGCTTACGGTTGCGCCAGCCGCCGTATTCCGTAACCAGATGGAAAGGCATCTCGAAGTGAGACAGGGTGATAACCGGCTCGATGCCGTACTTCAGGCATTCGTCGAACAGATCGTCATAGAATTTCAGGCCAGCCTCGTTAGGCTCAAGCTCGTCACCTTTCGGGAAGATCCGCGTCCAGGCAATAGAGGTGCGGAAGCATTTGAACCCCATCTCGGCAAAGAGTCTGATGTCTTCTTTATAGCGGTGGTAGAAATCGATGGCTTCATGGTTAGGATAATTTTTCCCCTCCAGCACGCCGTTGGTGATTTCACGCGGCACGCCGTGCGCCCCCGCGGTCATCACATCGGCGACGCTCACGCCCTTGCAGCCCTCTTTCCAGCCGCCTTCCAGCTGGTGCGCCGCAACGGCCCCGCCCCACAGAAAATCTGCTTTAAATCCCGACATTCGCTTTCCCTCATTCTGCGTTATTTTCTGCAAAAACAATTACAGAAACCGGTTTCAGTTCGATGATGTGCAAAGGGAATAATCGTTGCAAGCAGTTCTCAGAAACCGGTTTCATTTTCGTGAACAGAGTCAAGTTTGGCTGCATTCACGAGGTACACAGAAAAAAAGATCCCCACGTCCAGAATAGGCTCGCAAACGTTTGCCTGGACTGTTAGAATTGCGCCGATTTTTCTTACTAGCTATGCAATCGCGTGGGGATTTAAGCCGTGACCAACAAAACTTCTCTCAGCTACAAAGATGCCGGTGTTGATATTGACGCAGGTAATGCGCTGGTTGACCGAATCAAAGGTGTGGTGAAAAAAACCCGCCGCCCGGAAGTGATGGGTGGTCTGGGTGGCTTCGGCGCACTGTGCGCGCTGCCGCAAAAATATCGTGAACCTGTTCTGGTCTCGGGTACTGACGGTGTAGGCACTAAACTGCGCCTGGCGATGGATTTAAAACGTCACGACACGATCGGTATCGATCTGGTCGCGATGTGCGTGAATGACCTGGTGGTACAGGGCGCAGAGCCGCTGTTCTTCCTCGATTACTACGCAACCGGCAAACTGGACGTGGATACCGCTGCCAGCGTGATTAACGGTATCGCCGAAGGCTGCCTGCAGTCCGGCTGTGCGCTGGTCGGTGGTGAAACCGCAGAAATGCCGGGCATGTATCACGGCGAAGATTATGACGTCGCGGGCTTCTGCGTCGGCGTAGTAGAAAAATCAGAAATTATCGACGGCAGCAAAGTGGCCGATGGCGATGTGCTGATTGCGCTCGCCTCCAGCGGCCCGCACTCCAACGGCTACTCCCTGGTGCGTAAAATCCTCGAAGTGAGCGGCTGTGATCCGCTGACCACCGAGCTGGACGGTAAACCGCTGGCTGACCATCTGCTGGCGCCGACCCGCATCTACGTGAAAAACGTGCTTGAGCTTATCGAGAACGTCGACGTTCACGCTATCGCTCACCTGACCGGCGGCGGCTTCTGGGAAAACATCCCGCGCGTCCTGCCGGACAACACCCAGGCGGTGATCGACGAATCCTCATGGCAGTGGCCAGCCGTGTTTAACTGGCTGCAGACCGCGGGCAACGTGAGCTCTCACGAAATGTACCGCACCTTTAACTGCGGCGTAGGTATGGTTATCGCCCTGCCGGCAAGCGAAGCGGATAAAGCGGTTAAGCTGCTGACTGAAAAAGGTGAAAACGCGTGGAAAATCGGTACGATTAAAGCTTCCGATTCCGAACAGCGTGTGGTCATTGAATGAAAAACATCGTGGTGCTCATTTCCGGCAACGGAAGCAATTTGCAGGCCATCATAGACGCCTGCAAGCAGAAGAAAATCAATGGCACCATTCGGGCAGTTTTCAGCAACAAGGCCGACGCGTTCGGCCTTGAGCGCGCGCGGGAAGCGAACATTCCCGCGCACGCGCTGGAAGCCAGCCAGTTCGCCGGGCGTGAAGCCTTTGACCGCGAGCTGGTGCATGAGATTGATGCCTACGCGCCGGACGTGGTCGTGCTGGCGGGCTATATGCGTATTCTGAGCCCGGCCTTCGTCGAACACTTCGCTGGTCGTCTGCTGAATATCCACCCTTCCCTGCTGCCGAAATATCCCGGCCTGCACACCCATCGCCAGGTTCTGGAAAACGGCGATGAGGAGCACGGCACCTCCGTGCATTTCGTTACCGACGAGCTGGACGGCGGTCCGGTGATCCTGCAGGCCAAAGTTCCGGTCTTTGACGGCGATAGCGAAGAAGACGTGACCGAACGCGTGCAGACCCAGGAACACGCCATTTACCCGCTGGTGGTCAGCTGGTTTGTCGACGGGCGTCTCGAGATGCGCGACGGCGCAGCCTGGCTGGACGGCGTGAAGTTACCCCCGCAGGGTTATGCGGCCGAAGAGTAGTTTGTTACGTCGGGTGGCGCTGCTGCGCTTACCCGACCTGTACATTGCATTACCCGATATTCCCTTCTCCAACCTTCTAAAATCCCCAACAAAAAAATAACTGTCATACTTTTCTGGCACTGTTGGACATATCG
The DNA here is from genome assembly GCF_034427535.1 of Enterobacter sp. A103. Classification (NCBI taxonomy): domain Bacteria; kingdom Pseudomonadati; phylum Pseudomonadota; class Gammaproteobacteria; order Enterobacterales; family Enterobacteriaceae; genus Enterobacter; species Enterobacter sp. A103. The sequence continues at coordinate 111,190 of NZ_JAXQPQ010000004.1, read as the reverse complement.
TGGAAATGCTCGCCATAATAAGGACGAGACGGATTTACCACGTCCTGTGATTGAACTGGAGTGTGAGCTGTAATGGGTCAGGAAAAGTTATATATCGAGAAAGAGCTAAGCTGGTTAGCATTTAACGAACGTGTACTCCAGGAAGCGGCAGACAAAAGTAACCCGCTTATCGAGCGCATGCGTTTTTTGGGCATTTATTCCAACAACCTGGATGAGTTCTACAAGGTTCGCTTTGCCGAGCTGAAAAGACGCATCATCATCAGCGAAGAACAGGGCTTAAACTCGCACTCGCGGCATCTGCTGGGCAAAATCCAGTCCCGCGTACTGAAAGCCGATCAGGAATTTGACGGCCTGTATAACGAACTGCTGCTGGAGATGGCGCGCAATCAAATCTTCCTGATTAACGAACGCCAGCTTTCCGTTAACCAACAAAACTGGCTGCGCCACTACTTCAAACACTATCTGCGCCAGCACATTACCCCGATTCTGATCAACCGCGAAACCGATCTGGTTCAGTTCCTGAAGGATGATTACACCTACCTGGCGGTGGAAATTATTCGCGGTGAGTCTATCCGTTACGCGCTGCTGGAGATCCCGTCCGACAAGGTGCCCCGCTTTGTGAACCTGCCGCCGGAAACCCCGCGCAGACGCAAGCCGATGATCCTGCTGGATAACATCCTGCGCTACTGTCTGGACGACATCTTCAAAGGCTTCTTCGATTACGATGCGTTAAACGCCTATTCGATGAAGATGACCCGTGACGCCGAATATGACCTGGTGCACGAGATGGAAGCCAGCCTGATGGAGCTGATGTCTTCCAGCCTGAAACAGCGCCTGACGGCCGAGCCGGTCCGTTTTGTCTATCAGCGCGATATGCCGGACGCCATGGTGGAGATGCTGCGCGAGAAACTGACCATTTCGCGCTATGACTCCATCGTGCCGGGCGGTCGTTACCACAACTTTAAAGACTTTATTGGCTTCCCGAACGTCGGCAAAGCCAATCTGGTGAACAAGCCGCTGCCGCGCCTGCGCCATCTGTGGTTCGATAAATTCCGCAACGGATTCGACGCCATTCGCGAACGCGATGTGCTGCTTTACTATCCGTATCACACGTTTGAGCACGTGCTCGAACTGCTGCGTCAGGCCTCGTTCGATCCGAGCGTGCTGGCGATCAAAATCAACATCTACCGCGTGGCAAAAGATTCCCGCATCATCGACGCGATGATCCACGCGGCGCACAACGCCAAAAAGGTCACCGTGGTGGTTGAGCTGCAGGCGCGCTTCGACGAAGAGGCCAATATTCACTGGGCGCGCCGTCTGACGGAAGCCGGTGTGCACGTCATCTTCTCCGCGCCGGGGCTGAAAATTCACGCCAAGCTGTTCCTGATTTCCCGTAAAGAGGGCGACGATGTAGTGCGTTATGCCCACATCGGTACCGGGAACTTTAACGAGAAAACGGCGCGAATTTATACCGACTACTCGCTCTTAACCGCCGACGCCCGCATCACTAACGAAGTGCGCCGGGTCTTTAACTTTATCGAAAACCCGTACCGTCCGGTGAGCTTTGACTATCTGCTGGTCTCGCCACAGAACTCGCGCCGCCTGCTGTACGATATGATCGATAAAGAGATCGCCAATGCCCAGAAAGGGCTGTCGTCCGGCATCACGCTGAAGCTTAACAACCTGGTCGACAAAGGGCTGGTGGACAGGCTGTATGCAGCGTCCAGCTCCGGCGTGCCGGTTAACCTGCTAATCCGCGGCATGTGCTCGCTGATCCCGGAACTGGAAGGCATCAGCGACAATATTCGCGTGATCAGCATTGTTGACCGTTACCTGGAACACGATCGGATCTATATTTTTGATAATGCGGGTGATAAACAGGTCTATCTCTCTTCGGCAGACTGGATGACGCGCAATATTGACTACCGTATTGAAGTCGCGGCACCGCTGCTGGATCCGCGTCTGAAGCAGCAGATCCTCGACATCATCGAGATTCTGTTCAGCGATACCGTGAAAGCACGCTATATCGACAAAGAACTCAGTAACCGCTATGTACCGCGCGGCAACCGCCGCAAAGTGCGGTCGCAACTGGCGATTTACGATTATATCAAATCACTCGAGCAACCCGATTAACCTATGCCGATAAATGATAAGACTCCACGCCCGCAGGAATTCGCCGCGGTCGACCTTGGCTCTAACAGTTTCCACATGGTCATCGCCCGTGAGGTGGATGGCGCGCTGCAGATCATCGGTCGTCTGAAGCAGCGCGTACACCTGGCGGATGGTCTTGATGAACGCAGCATGCTCAGCGAAGAGGCGATGGAGCGCGGGTTAAACTGCCTGTCGCTGTTTGCTGAACGCCTGCAGGGCTTCTCGCCCTCCAGCGTGTGCATCGTGGGCACCCACACCCTGCGCCAGGCTCTGAACGCCCCGGAGTTCCTCAAGCGGGCCGAAAAAGTGATCCCCTACCCGATTGAGATCATCTCCGGCAACGAGGAAGCGCGTCTGATTTTCATGGGCGTTGAGCACACCCAGCCGGAAAAAGGGCGCAAGCTGGTTATCGATATCGGCGGTGGCTCAACGGAGCTGGTGATCGGCGAAGACTTTGAGCCGCGCCTGGTGGAAAGCCGCCGTATGGGCTGCGTCAGCTTCGCGCAGATGTATTTCCCGGGCGGCACCATCACCCGCGAGAACTTCCAGCGCGCGCGTATGGCGGCTGTCCAGAAGCTGGAAAATCTGGCCTGGCAGTACCGTATCCAGGGCTGGAACGTGGCGCTGGGCGCGTCGGGCACCATCAAGGCGGCGCATGAAGTGCTGCTGGGGATGGGTGAAAAAGACGGGTTTATTACGCCCGAACGCCTGACGTTGCTGACCGAAGAAGTGCTGAAGCATAAAAGTTTTGACGCCTTAAGCCTGCCGGGTCTTTCCGACGAGCGTAAAGCGGTATTCGTGCCGGGGCTGGCTATTCTCTGCGGCGTGTTTGATGCCCTCGCCATAAAAGAGCTGCGTCTGTCGGACGGCGCGCTGCGTGAAGGCGTGCTGTATGAGATGGAAGGCCGTTTCCGCCATCAGGATATTCGCAGCCGCACCGCGCAAAGCCTGGCCAACCAGTACAACATCGACCGTGAACAGGCGAAGCGCGTGCTGGACACCACGGTGCAGATGTACGAACAGTGGCAGGAGCAGAATCCGAAGCTCGCGCACCCGCAGCTTGCCGCGCTGTTGAAATGGGCCGCGATGCTGCACGAGGTGGGGCTGAACATCAACCACAGCGGGATGCACCGCCATTCGGCCTACATTCTGCAAAACAGCGATCTGCCTGGCTTCAACCAGGAGCAGCAAACCATGATGGCGACCCTGGTGCGTTATCACCGCAAGGCCATCAAGCTCGACGACCTGCCGCGCTTTACGCTGTTCAAGAAAAAACAGTTCCTGCCGCTTATTCAGCTGCTGCGTCTGGGCGTGCTGCTCAATAACCAGCGTCAGGCCACCACCACGCCGCCTACGCTGAAGCTTAAAACCGACGACCACCACTGGACGCTGAGCTTCCCGCACGACTGGTTCAGCCAGAACGCGCTGGTCCTGCTGGACCTGGAAAAAGAGCAGCAGTACTGGGAAGCGGTCACCGGCTGGCTGCTCAAAATTGAAGAAGAGAGCGCCGACGTCGCCGCGTAACGGCTCAGGCGTCCGCGGTGGACGCCTCTGCTTCCAGCAGTGACTCAAGCGGTGCCGGTCTGCCAATCAGATAACCCTGCACATAATCGATGCCTAGCGCGTGAACCGCGCTACGTATCTCTTCGCTTTCGACATACTCCGCTACCACCAGCATTTTCTTCATGCGCGCCAGATGGCAGATAGACGCCACAATCTGATAATCCAGGCTGTTGTTGACGATATTGCGAATAAAGCTGCCGTCAATCTTGAGAATATCCGCGTCCACGCTTTTCAGCCGCGCATAGCTCGCATAGCCGGTGCCAAAATCATCAATTGCAATACGTACCCCCATTTTCTGCAGCTGCCGGAGGATGTGTAGCGCCTGTTCCGCATTGCAAAAGGTGCTGCACTCCGTCACTTCAAAGATCAGCTGCCACGGCTCAATGGCGTATTTCGCCAGCAGGCGACTCACCTCAAGCGGAAACTGCACCCGACACACGGTCGACGGGGCAAGATTAATGGCAAAGCGCTGGCCGGGCAGTCTTTCGCGATGCGCGGCCAGGAAACGCAGGGTGTGCTCGAGCACCCACAAATCTACCCGCGAGGAGAGACCAAACTCCTGCGCGACGGGCAGGAACTGGTCGGGGGAGATCAATAGCCCGTTTATATCCGGCATCCGGAGCAGGACTTCGTGATAGCAATCGCCACGCATGCCGCGAACGGGTTGAACCAGCAGGGTGAATTCGTCGTTATCAAGCGCCTTTTGCAGGCGGCTCATCATCGCGACTTTATCCCTCAGGTTGCGCTGCAAATGGACGGCCCCACGCTGCTGAAGGTTTTCCGGATGGTTGGATGAGAGCGACAGGTCGGCAACCACGCCCAGCTCGCCCAGCACCAGATAAAGATGGTTAACCGGGGACCGGACATAGCAATAGCTCACGCCCACCTGCGGCTGCAGCGGCATGCCGTCCCAGACAAAGCGGAACTGCTTGATGTGCTCGTCCAGGGCTTCAATCCGCTGCTGATGCGATTCCGCGTTAAGCCGTACCGCCAGGTCATACCCGGTCAGGTGATACACCAGCTCATTGGGCTGGAGAATGCCATTCACCCACTGCGCCAGCTGCTGCTTGTACTGAATCCGCAGCAACACGCCGTAATTTCGGCCCAGAATTTCCAGCTCCGGAATGCGCAGCAGGCAGAGCGCCGACCACGGGTTTTTCGCCAGATCGCGCGACAGCGCCCGCAGGTTAGGCATATGGACGACCGGGTCGAGCAGCGCCAGCCTGCGGGAGCGTTTGTTCGCCGCGCGCTGCCGGGTCGCCAGCATCGACATATAAATCACCACGAAGGAGAAGACCAGGTAACTGGAAGAGGTGATCGCCAGCTGAATGTCATACCCCGGGTTCACCGGGATATAGCGGTAAAAATAGTGAATAGACACCAGCAGTATCGGCGTCCAGATAAGCGAAATTAGCTTATAGCCAAAACGCATCGCGCCCCAGAGCATCACCGGCATCAGCAGGGAAAGGGTGTAGTTGGTGGTGAAAATGGAGCTGTTCTCATTCATCGGAAGCAGCAGCAGCGAAAGCAGCCCGCCAAGCGCGATAGCCCACACCAACAACTCAACGACCGTCACCTTTTTGTCTATCTCGGAACGGATCTGCGAGAGAAGGCTTTTGATATAGCGCGGATGACGAAGCAGGCGGATCAGCAGATAGCTCAGCGGCACGCCCGTCAGGCCGCTGACCAGCAGCGTCTGATAGTTGATGAGCGTGCGAATATTGAGGGGGTTTAATCCCGCAAGGCTCTGGCGGCTCTCATACACGCCTAAATACACCGCAAACTGAAACAGCACCAGAAACAGCGTCGCGGGGCAGAACGCCTGCCAGAAGATGCGCTGCGCCATCAGCCGAACGTCGCCGTACGCGGTCATATTCCGTCTGGGCGCAAACACCCGGTAGCCACCCCAGCTGAGCACTAAAGGGACGACAAAATGGAGGATCCCCGCGACGGTTTCAAACATACCGACCGACGGGTAATAGCGGATAAACAGCGACAATACGATCCCGGGCAGCGCTTCCAGGCCAAAGAACATCATCAGCGAAAGCAAAAATGAGAGGGGTAAATAATAGAGTGCCGCAATGCCGTCGCCCAGCTGCGTGAACGTATTCGCAATGCTCAGCACGGGAAGTAAAACCACCGGTAAAATAAGCGGTAATGCCCACCAGCGGTTTTCATTTTTTTTCAGGAAAGCCAGAATGTTCATAGATGCCCGGTTAAACCCCTTTCGCTCCAGAGGGAAAATAAAGACAGGCATCCAACCTGACGTACGCGCCGCCCGGCAAGGTGAGGGGCGAACTGTATGGAGGAAGGATTTTAAATATCAGGGCCGGGAAGCCGTTGACTTAAATCAAACTACTTTACGCAAATAACTTTTTGCGGCGTTTTTTTGAAATTATTTTCTTCATATTATCAATATGGTAAATGCATTAATTAATTTCAATAACATTAATCAATGTAAACATTGACGGTTATTTACACACAGCAGAATTGACCCCGCCTTCCCGCTGTGCCTTAATATCCTTGTCGCCCAAAAGGGCTTATCCAGGAAAAACAGAGTGAGTCAGGTCACGCGTATGCGCAAACGACATCAATTTAATACCCGAATGACCCGCATCATACTGCTCATCAGCTTCCTGTTTTTCTTTGGCCGCTTCGTTTACTCTTCAATTGGCGCCTGGTACCACCATCAGGACAAAACCCAGTCGCAGCAATCCAGCCTGACCGTCGACACCGCCGATCGCTAAACAGCCGTAGGATCTTGCACGAGCCGAATAATGGCCGCGATCCCTTTGCTGAGGATTTTATCCTGCCGCATTACCACCGCCAGCTGCCGCTGCAGCATAGGCGTAAGCGACATCACGCATAGCCCTTCGCGATCGGCATCCTGTTCGACCGCCATTCGCGGCACAATACTGTAGCCCAGACCCGCGCGAACCATGCGTTTGATCGCCTCGATGCTGCCAAGCTGCATCACCGGTGCGATCGCTAATCCATTCGCCGCAAACCAGCCATCGATCAGCGCCCGGGTACCGCTGCCTGATTCAAAGGCAATCAGCGGCTGAGCGTGCAGCGCCTCCGGGGTAAAGTCACTGAAAGCGTCCTGCTGCTCCCGCGACGCGATACAAACAAACTCTTCGTCCATTACCGGCATGACGTCCAGCGCTCTGCCGCTCACCGGCAGCGTCACCAGCCCCATATCGAGCCGGTTCTCTTCGATGGCCCTGACGATGTCGAGGGTGTTGCCCGTCGTCACCCCCACGCTCAGGAGCGGATAGTCTCGACGCAGCTTCTCCAGCAGCGGCGGCAGAAGATGGATGCAGGCCGTTGCCCCCGTGCCAAGCGTAATGGTGCCGCTCACATCTTGGCTGAATGCGCTCACGGACCGGATGGCGTCATCTACCGCCAGCTGAATACGCTCCCCATGCGCCAGCAACGCCTGCCCGGCAGCCGTAGCCTTAATCCCCCGCCCGGTACGCTCCACCAGCCGCGTTTGCAGAAACTGCTCCAGCTGACGTATTTGCAGGCTGACGGCGGGCTGGGAAATACCCAGCGCATCCGCTGCCGCTGAAAAGCTGCCGCGCTGGATCACCAGACGGAAGGTGGCGAGATAGCCCAGATTAAGCGTTGTCATTCAAAGTTTCTCTTATACCGCGCATAAGGTTGCTGCCCTGCCAGCACAATAGCGCGCGAGTTATGCTCAGGACAACTGCATAACGGAATGAAAAACAATGGAAACACCCGCCCTGCCACGCCGCCTCGCCCTCGCGGCGGGATGTAATCAGCTCATCAACTGGGGGATCTCGTTTTATATGCCCGGCACCTTTGCGCTGGCGATTTCAGCCGACCGGGGATGGTCATCACCGCAGATTTACCTCGGCCTGACGCTGGCAATGCTGGTGATGGCGGCGGTTTCTCCGTTTGTCGCCCGCCTGCTGGCACGCTTTGGCGGTCAGAAAGTGGTGATGAGCGGCACGTTGCTGATCGCCGCAAGCTGCGCAGGGATGGCATATACCCAGACGCTTTTTGGCTGGTACTGCGCCTGGCTGATCGGCGGCGTAGGGATGCGCCTGTCGCTGTACGACGCGCTGTTCGCCGCGCTGGTAAACCTCTACGGGCAGCAGGCGCGAAGAACAATCTCACGCGTCACGCTGGCGGGCGGGCTGGCCTCCGCCGTTTTCTGGCCGCTGGGCGATGCTCTGCTTCAGGTCATGAGCTGGCAGGAGGCGCTGCGCGTCTACGCGCTCTTCGGCCTGCTGAGCGCGATGCTGATTCGAACGCTTCCCCGGCAGCGGCTGACGGTGACGACAAAGGTCACCGCGCCGCCTCTTAACAACGAGCGGCGTAACGGCTGGCTTTATGCTGCCTTCATTGCCATCATCACCTTTGTCTCTAACGGCACCTCCACCCATCTGCCGGAGTTTATTGCCCACTTCGGCCTGCCGGTCGCCATCGGCATGCTGTGGGGAGTCGGCCAGACGGGCGCCCGCTCGCTGGAAGTGCTGGCGGGTGCCCGCTTAACCCCCTTCAAACTGACGCTTTTTACCGCGCTCGCCATGCCGCTCTGCTTTCTTCTGGGGATGAGCAGCGCCCTGTTTGCGTGGTGTGCGGCCGGGTTTGTACTGGGCTACGGCGCCATCAACGGGCTGGTCACCATCGTAAAAGCCACCCTGCCGCTGGAGCTGTTTAGCACCGAAAGCTATGCCCGCCGCACGGGGATGCTGCTGATCCCCGGCCAGCTGATGGCGGCAGCCTCACCGTTTGCCTATGCGTGGCTGAATAAAACGCTGGGGATCGCAGGTGCAATGTGGGTATCAACGGGCCTGACGCTGGTGATTGCCGGGCTGGCGATAGCGATTGTGCGTCGTCCAGGCAGGCAAACTGTATCGCACTGTATCCAGAGCGCCACGCTGACAAACGGGTACAAAACGCCGCCTCCGGCAAATATCTCCGATACATAAAAATGGTTTTCTTTCCCTGTCGCCATTCAGAACCGATGAGGAGAGAGACCGATGATTCGACATTATTTGCTGTTCCCCCTGCTTGCCCTGGCCTCGGCCAGCGCCTTTGCGGAAAGTAAAACCAGCGTCGTGCTGGTGCACGGCGCGTTTGCCGACGGCAGCAGCTGGAGTAAGGTGATTACTCTTTTGCAGAAGCAGCACGCCGAGGTCATTGCCGTCCAGCTCCCGCTCACGTCGCTTAAGGATGACGTTGCGGCCACGCGGCGGGCCATCGCCCGCGCCCAGGGTAACGTGGTGCTGGTGGGCCACTCCTGGGGAGGTACCGTGATTAGCGAGGCGGGCAACGATGCGCGGGTAAAATCGCTGGTGTATGTGGCGGCGTTCGCGCCGGATTCCGGCCAGTCGACGGCGGATCTGGCAGGAAGCTATCCTGCCCCGCCGGGCAGCGCGGGCATTGCTAAAACGGCGGACGGCTATTTATACCTGCCGACAGGAGCCGTCAGAAAGGACTTCGCGCCTGACGTGAAGCCAGACATTCAAGATACGATTGCAGCCACGCAGGGGCCGATTAAGGCCGAGGCGTTTGGTGAAAAGGTCGCCCACGCGGCGTGGCATGATAAACCGAGCTGGTATGTGGTCAGCAAGAATGACCGAATGATCAACCCCGATCTGGAACGGGCGATGGCGAAGACGATCCATGCGAAAACCGCCGAGGTGGCGGCAAGCCACGTGTCGATGGTGAGCCAGCCGCAGATCGTTGCCCGGACGATTGAGCAGGCGATAAGCGGTAATTAACCGGAGTGACTCATTCGATCTTCTGCACTTCCGTATCCACCGGCAGCAGCGCAGTGCCGTCATGCGCTGCTGGCGCCATAAAGGGAACCGGCCTGCCCGTCCGCCTGTCGACCAGCAGCGAGTGACGCTCGCCCTGTGAAAACAGATTTTGCTCTCCCCACTGACGCAGCGCCACGATCACCGGGAAAAGACGTTCGCCTTTGTCGGTCAGAACATATTCCTGATAAGCCGTGCCGTCCGATGCTCCCTGTAACGTCAGGATTTCTGCCTCAACCAGCTTGCGAAGCCGGTCAGAAAGGATGTTGCGCGCCACCCCAAGGCTGCGCTGAAAATCCCCGAAGCGCGTCATGCCGTCAAACGCATTACGCACAATAAGAAGCGACCAGCGATCCCCGAGCAGGTCAACGCTGCGGGCAACGGGACAATATTCCTCTTTTACCGTATTTCGGGACATCACCTGTTTTCCTCGCAAAGGCCACCCTATAACTGGTTGCATTTTAAAACTGCATAGCCTAGCATTCAACCAGTTTCATTTTAAAACCAGGTTATCACAGGCGAGGATTTTGAATATGTCACTGACGTCAGCCCTTCCTTCAGCCGACATGCCGCGCAGCATGGTCTGGCTGTTCGCCACCGCCAGCGGCCTAAGCGTGGCAAACGTCTATTACGCCCAGCCTTTGCTTGACGCGCTGGCGAACGATTTCGGCATCAGCCATGCGGCCGTGGGGGGCGTGGTGACCGCGACACAAATTGGCTGCGCGCTGGCTCTTTTGCTCGTCGTTCCTCTGGGTGACAAAGTGGATCGTCGACGACTCATGGCAGTACAGCTGATTGCTCTGGTGGTGGCGCTGGTTTCCGTCAGCATGGCACAGTCCTCTTCAGCGCTGCTTATCGGTATGCTTGCGACAGGTATGTTGGGCACGGCCATGACGCAGGGGCTGATCGCCTACGCCGCCAGCGCCGCGTCGCCCCATGAACAGGGACGCGTTGTCGGCGCGGCACAGGGCGGCGTGTTCACAGGTTTGCTGCTCGCTCGCGTCTTTGCCGGTGGCATCAGCGATATCGCGGGCTGGCGCGGGGTCTATCTTTGTGCTGCCGCGCTGATGCTCATGATTGCGTTACCTCTGTGGTGGCGACTCCCCGCCCTGCCAGCCGTCACTGCCACGATGAGCTATCCGCGGTTGATTGGCTCAATGCTCACGCTGCTGCGGCAGGAAAAAGTGCTGCAGATACGCGGCGTGCTGGCGCTGCTGATGTTTGCATCGTTCAACATTTTCTGGAGCGCGCTGGTGCTGCCGCTGAGCGCACCGCCGTTTAACTTTTCGCATACAGCGATTGGCGCGTTTGGACTGGCTGGCGCGGTGGGCGCGCTGGCTGCTGGCCGGGCAGGACGCTGGGCCGATCGGGGATATGCCCAACGCACCAGCGCGGCGGCGCTGAGTATCTTACTGTTAGCCTGGTGGCCCTTGTCGCTGATGGACCGTTCACTCGGGATCTTGCTTATCGGCATCATACTGCTCGACTTGGGCGGTCAGGCGCTGCACGTCACTAATCAGAGCATGATTTTCCGCACCCGTCCCGAGGCGCACAGCCGGCTGGTCGGGCTTTACATGCTGTTTTATGCCGTCGGCAGCGGGCTCGGCGCGCTCGGCACAACGATGACGTATGCCTGTGCCGGCTGGCCGGGCGTCTGCCTGCTTGGCGCCTCGGTCAGCCTGCTGGCGCTGGTGTTCTGGTGGCTAACCCGCGCTAGCCACCGCTGTCCGCAGGATAATCCCGATTAATCCACGCGTGGTCCTCTTCCCAGGTGAACATCCATTTGCGCACCGGGCCGGCCATCACGTTGAGGTAGTAGCTGTCATACCCGGCCATCGTCGCCACCGGGTGGTAGCCCTTCGGCACCATCACCACGTCTCGGTTATAGACCGCCATACACTCATCCAGCGCTCTGTCGTCGGTGTAGACGCGCTGCATGCAGAACCCCTGCTCCGGGTTGAGGCGATGGTAGTAGGTCTCCTCCAGATAGGTCTCCTGCGGCGGGTTATCCGTGTCGTGCTTGTGGCTCGGGTACGAGCTGGTGCAGCCCTCACTGGTCCACACCTCCACCACCAGCAGGCTGTCGGCGGGCCTGTCTTCCGGCAAAATGTTATGCACGTAGCGCTGGTTGTGACCTTTGCCGCGCGCTTCACCGTCGATATCCTGCGGGGCAATCAGCCGCGTCGGATACGTGCCTTTGCCCGGCGCGGCGCAGACCGCCAGCTCCAGCGTCGTCAGCGCCTTCACCTGCACCGTCTCCTGCGGGGTGACGTACACCGCCCACGGCTTAATGCGCTCGAAGGGGCTCATCCGCTCGCCGATATCGTTAAACTGCGCGGAAGGCGTGCTGATAGAGGCCCGCCCGGCGACCAGCACCAGGCAGCGCTCTTCGCTAACGGCGGGCAGCGTCAGCGTCTGCCCCTCCTGTAGCTCATACGCCTCAAAGCCGACGTAGCCCCACCCCGCGCTTTCCGGTGTAACACACTGGGTGCGCCCCTCCGCGTTCGGCTGTTGCCAGCGTGATAACAGACGTGACATGTTCCCTCCTCAAATCAGTCCGGCGTCGCGCGCCAGGCGGCTCAGGTTGTTATACCCCAGACGGGCGTAGGTCAGCGGATGGGCAATCGCCGGATCCTGCTCGGCCTCGACCACCAGCCAGCCGTGATAATCCTGCGCCTTCAGCAGCCGCATAATCAGCGGGTAATCGACGCAGCCGTCGCCCGGCACGGTAAACACGCCGCTCAGCACCGCATCGAGGAAGCTGGTTTTGCGGTTTTTGACGTCCGCCAGCACGTCGGCGCGCACGTCTTTGCAGTGAACGTGATTGATGCGCGACGCCCAGCGCTGCGCCACCGCCAGCGGATCGGCCCCGGCAAAGGTCAGATGGCCGGTATCCAGCAGCAGTCCGACCGCCTCCCCGGTGTGAGTCATCAGGTTGTCCACGTCCTCGGCAGACTCAATCACCGTGCCCATATGGTGATGGTAGGCAATCTGCACGCCCTGCTGCTGCGTATAGCGGGCAAATTCGGTGAGCTTCTCGCCGTACTCCTTCCAGCGTTCCTGCGGGAAGCGCGGGCGCAGATGCACCGGGGTCTGCTGCTTGCCGTGAATGCAGCCGCTCACTTCCGCAAACACCAGCACCTTCGCCCCCAGCTCGCGCAGCAGCGTCAGGTGCGGCTGCACGGCGGCGATCTCCTCCTCCACGCTGCGCTCCAGCAGGCGGCCGGAGTACCAGCCTGAGACCAGCTGCAGGTCGTGACGCTGCAGGATGGGGCCAAGCAGGCGCGCTTCGCGCGGGAATTTATTGCCCAGTTCGAAGCCGGCAAAACCGGCCACTTTCCCTTCGCTCAGACAGGTTTCCAGCGAGGTTTCCGCGCCGAGAGAAGGCAGATCGTCGTTCGTCCACGTCAGCGGGTTAATGCCTAATTGCACACTCATTGTCGTCTCCATTATGCGTGTCCGCGCTCGCGCCACCAGGCGATAAGCTGCAGGTAGTTGTCCCGGATGCGCGCCACCAGCTGCGCATCGTCAATATCGTGCTTCAGCCACGCGCGGGAGGCATCGCCAAACAGCGTGCGCCCCACGGCGAAGCCTTTCACTACCGTCTGCCCCGCTGCGGCTTTGAAGTCGGCGCGCAGCTGTTCCGCCGGAGCGTCCAGGCCGAGGATCACCACCCCGCGGCAGTGCGGGTCCCGGCGTTCGATAATCTCGCTCAGCGCCGTCCAGCCGTCGGCGGAGAGCGGCGGCAGCTTCCACCAGTCCGGGTAAATGCCGAGGTTGTAGAAGCGGGAGATGGCGCGCAGGTAGAGCTCGTCGCTGCGCGGCATGGTCGCAGGCAGGATCACCTCAAGCAGCAGCTCGTGCCCGGACCGGCAGCAGGCGTGGTACACCTCGGCGATTTTCTGCTCCTGCTCCAGGCGCAGGCCGTGGGCATCTTCCGGGTGGAAAAAGACCAGGCACTTCACCACGTGCTCCTGCGGCCAGCTGATAAGCTGGGTGCCGATGTTGCCGTGCTCCATCTCCAGCGGCCGGGAGCCCGGCAGCTCGATGGGACGACCAATCCACCATCCTTCCCCGGTGATGGCGTTCAGCGCGTCCTGACCAAAGGTGCCGTCGCACAGAAGACCGGCTTTGCCCTCCAGCCCGGCGCGGCTCGCCGCCTCGCGGCTGGCCTGCAGGATCAGCTGCTTCAGCGCCGGAATGCGCTTAAGCGACGCGCCGCACTGCATCGCCATATCCTCAAGCTGGCTGCGGTGGTCGAAAGCCATCACGCACAGCTCCGGCCATTCGCGGCGGCGGGTGGTCACCCGATGGAGATGGTTAAGACGCGGGTCGAGATCCGGGCGCGGCACGTTCGCGGCGCGGGAAAGATAGTCATCCAGCTCGATTTTGCTCGGCATCGCCGGGGCGCAGCCGTGGCGCGAAACCACCAGCGCGCCGCAGGCGTTGGCGTACCGGCACGCCTGCTCCCAGCCTTCGTCGTTCAGGTAGCCGCGCAGCAGGCCGGACATAAACGCATCCCCCGCCCCGAGGACGTTCAGCACCTCCACGCGCACGCCGGTCACCGTCAGGCCTTCGTCCAGCCGGGGCGGAATGGCGTCGGTATAGACCGAGCAGCCGAGCGCGCCGCGCTTGCAGACCAGCGCTGCGTCACTGACGGCACGCACCTGTCCCAGCGCCTGTAGGGTATCCGTGCTGCCGCCCGCAATGTGAAACTCCTCTTCGGTGCCGACAATGACGTCGAAGAGGTGCAGCACCTCCTGCAGCTCGCGGGTGACCTTCTCGGCGGCGATAAAACGCGTTTCGCCGTCGCCTAAGGCGGTGAGCCCCCACAGCACCGGACGATAGTCGATGTCCAGCACCGTGCGCACGCCGTGACGGCGGGCATAGCCCAGCGCCGTCAGCACCGCCTCGCGGGTCTGCGGATGAGAAAGGTGAGTCCCGGTGATGGCAAGACAACGTGCGGAGGCAATGTAGCTTTCGTCCACATCGCTGGCGGTAATCGCCATATCCGCGCAGTTATCGCGATAAAAAATCAGTGGAAAGGTGTCCCGGTCTTTAATGCCGAGGAGCACCAGCGCCGTAAGGCGTTGTTTATCGGTAATCAGATGGCTGGTATCGCAGCCCACCTGGTTGAGCTCTTCCCGCAGGAAGCGGCCCATATGTTCATCGCCGACGCGCGCCAGCATCGACGAGCGTAAACCCTGACGCGCGGTGCCGTATGCCACGTTGCCCGACGACCCGCCGAGATATTTGGCGAAGCTCGACGCGTCCTCCAGACGGGCACCAATCTGCTGACTGTAGAGGTCTACCGCCACGCGGCCCATGCATATCACATCAAACTGCTTTTCCACGTTGATACCTCATCAGACAATGTCGTTCACGTTCAGCCAGCGGCCTTCCCGGTGCGAGAGCGCAATCGCGTCCAGCACGCGCGACACCTTCCAGCCCTCTTCGAAGTCCGGCCACATCGGCGCGTCGGCGGCAATCCCGTCCACCAGGTCGCGCACCTCCACCGTTTTTTGATCGTTAAAGCCAATCCCGTGTCCCGCGCCCATGCAGAACGCGGCGTAGTCCGGGTGCGCCGGGCCGACGAGCAGCGTGCGGAACCCCTGGCGGTTCACCGGATCGTCATGCAGATAGAGCTTCAGCTCCGCCATGCGCTCCTGGGTGAAGCTGATGGCGCCTTTCGTTCCGGTGATGACGTACGACAGCCCCATCTTGCGTCCGCAGGCAACGCGGGAGGTTTCAATCACGCCCTGCGCCCCGCCCGCGAAACGCACCATCGCGTGGGCCTGATCCTCGTTTTCAACGGCAATCATCTCAGACGATCCGGCCTTCGCCGGTCGCGCCGGGACCACGATCTTCAGATCGCCGCAGACCTGCTCGATATCCCCGACCAGGTACTGGGCCATGTTGACGATATGCGCCGCGAGGTCGCCCAGCGCCCCCAGCCCGGCGGTCTCTTTGAAGCAGTGCCAGTGAATGGGCGAGAGCGGGTCGGCCATATAGTCTTCGTTGTGGGTGCCGTAGAAGTGGATCACCTCGCCAATCTCGCCTCGCGCGATAATCTCCTTCGCCAGCTGCGCCGTCGGGTTCTTCATGTAGTTGAACCCCACCAGCGTTTTCACTCCTGCCCGCTGTGCAGCCTCAACCATTTCACGCGCGTCGTGGGCGTTCAGCGCCAGCGGCTTTTCCGAGTACACATGCTTGCCGTGGCGGATCGCCTCCAGCGCCATCTCCTTATGCAGATGGTTGGGGGAACAAATATCCACCACGTCAATGGCCGGGTCGGCCACCAGCGCCCGCCAGTCCCCGGTGGAGCGGTTGAAGCCAAACGCCTGCGCGCGCGCTGCCGCCAGCTCCGGCGTGACTTCCGCCACCATCTCGCGCACCAGCCTGCCGCGCAGGTTGAAGACCGTCGGGGCCTGGGCATAGGCGATAGCGTGCGCCTTGCCGATATACCCGGTGCCAATTAATCCAATACGAACCTCTTTCATCGTGATCCTCACAGTGCGCCGCGACGGCTTTTGGCATAGGTATCGAATGCCACCGCCAGAACGATAATTAATCCGGTGATAATCTGCTGGTAGTAGGCCGAGACGTTCATCAGCACCAGGCCGTTAATCAGAATGCCCATGATGATGGAGCCGATAATGGTGCCGCCGATGCGCCCGTAGCCGCCCATCAGCGAGGTGCCGCCGATCACCACCGAGGCGATGACGCGCAGCTCAAAGGAGATCCCGGCCACCGCCTCGGCGCTTCCCAGACGTGCGCTCAGGATGAAGCCCGCCAGCCCCGCGAGACAGCCGATCAGCACGTAGACGCTGACCAGCACGCGCTTCACGTTGACCCCCGCCAGCCGCGCCGCCTCCGGGTTGCCGCCGATGGCGTAGACAAAGCGGCCCCAGCGGGTTTTATGCAGCGCCAGATAGCCGCCGACGGCGACGATGGCGAAGATCCAGATAGGAATAGAGATGCCGAGCAGCTCCCCGCGTCCCCACCAGCGGTAGCCAAGGTCGAAACCGGCAATCGGCGCACCGTCGTTAATCACCAGCGTCAGGCCGCGCCAGATGGTCATCCCGCCGAGGGTGACGATGAACGGCGGCAGGCGCAGGCGGGTGACGCCCAGGCCGTGCAGGAAGCCAATCGCCGTGCCCATGGCCAGACAAATCCCCAGCCCAATCAGCCAGCTCATGCCGCCCCAGGCGTTCGGGTCGACGGTGGTGAAGTTGTCGCCCTTAATGACGTACGCCGCGGTCATGGCGCACACCGCCAGAATGGAGCCCACGGAGAGGTCGATCCCGGCGGTCAGAATGACGAAGGTCATCCCCACGGCCATGATCCCGTAGATGGACACTTCGGTCAGGATGTTGAAAATATTGCGTTCAGAGAAAAAGTTGCTGTTCTGCGACTGGAAGAAGATCAGCAGCAGGATCATGAAAATCAGCACCCCGAAGCGCTCGAAGAAGGCGATGGGATCGATGCGTCCGGCGCGTTTTACCGGGGCCTGCGTTTTAGAAATCATCTGCGTCATGAGAAACTCCGTTATGCCGCGTTCAGGGCGTTGTGGTTGATGGCCATCATCGTCATCAGCCGTTCTTCGTTAGCGTCGTCGCCGTGGATCTCGCCGGTTACCCGGCCTTCGCTGAGGGTGATGATCCGGTCGGACACCGCCATCACTTCAGGCAGATCGGAGGAGATCACGATCACCGCCACGCCCTTTTTCGCCATGTCAAACAGCACCTGGTGCACTTCCGATTTGGTCCCCACGTCGATGCCGCGCGTCGGCTCATCGACGATCAGCACCCGCGGGTTGAGCGCCATGCAGCGCGCGAGGATCACCTTTTGCTGGTTGCCGCCGGAGAGCTTGCGCACCTCCTGCGCGCTGTTGACCATTTTGATCTGCAGCGCCTTGCGGTAGGACTCAATCAGATCGTCCTCTTTGCGGGTGTTCACGAACCAGCGCCACTGCAGCAGCGAGGAGAGACAGGAGAGCGACAGGTTGTCGCGAATCGACAGCCCCAGCACCGCCCCCTCTTTTTTGCGGTCTTCCGGCACCAGCGCCACGCCCTGGTCGAGGGCATACAGCGGGTCGCGCGGCTGGTACGGCACGCCGTCCAGCTCAAAGCTCCCGGAGGTAAAGGCGTCTGCGCCAAACAGGCAGCGGGCCACTTCGGTACGTCCCGCGCCCACCAGCCCGGCAATGCCTAAGACTTCCCCGGCGTGGACGTGGAAGCTGATGTCGTGCAGGGCGATGCCGTGCGGATCCAGCGGCGGCTTTTCGCGGCTCAGCCCCTTCACCGCCAGGCGGACGGGTTTGTCTTCATGATGGGTTTCGCTGGCGGGGCGACGGTTAAAGGCTACGTCGCGCCCGACCATCAGGCGGATCAGCTGTTCGACGTTGGTCTCCGCCACCGCGCCGGTGCCGGTAAAGCGGCCGTCCTGGAAAACGGTGAAGCGATCGCAGAGCTGGAAAACTTCGTGCAGACGGTGGGTAACGTAAATAATGCTCACGCCGCGGTTTTTAAGCTCCCGAACCACGCGGTGCAGGCTTTCCACCTCGCTGTCGCTCAGCGCGGCGGAAGGTTCGTCCATAATGATTAACCGGGCGTTGAGGGTCAGCGCCCGGGCGATCTCCACCATCTGCTGCTGGGCGACGCTCAGGCGGGCGACAGGCGTGGTCGGCGCAACGTTCAGCTGGAGGTAATCGAGAATGACCTGCGCCTCCTGGTTAACCGCCCTTTCGTCGACGATCAGGTTACGCCTGCGCGGCTCGCGCCCGAGAAACATGTTTTCCGCGACGGTCATGTTGGGCAGCAGGTTGAATTCCTGATAGATGGTGATAATGCCCTTGTTCTGGCGTTCCACCGGGGAGTCGTCCACCGGCAGCGTTGCGCCGTTGAACCAGATATCCCCGCGCGTTTGCGGCTGCGCGCCCGCGAGCGCCTTCAGCAGCGTGGATTTTCCCGCCCCGTTTTCCCCCAGCAGGGCGTGAATTTCGCCGCTGCCAACGGTCAGCTGAGCGCTGCTCAGCGCCCAGACGCCGGAAAAGCTTTTTGCCAGGTCGGTCACTTTCAGTAAGGGTTGCGACATCAGTCTGCTCCTCCTCATGATGAGCCGCCAGAGGCGGCTCGGGACATATTAGTTACCGGCCTCACCGATACGCTCAGCCTGCTGCAGGTTCTCTTTGGTGATCAGCGTCGGCGGGTAGTCGGCCCCGGTGATGGCTTTCTTCTCGCGCACGTTGGCCACCAGTTGGCTCATCGCCGTCTGTACCGCAAAGCCCGGACGCTGATCCGCCGTTACCGCCAGCCAGCCGTCGCGCACGCGGGCCAGCGCTTCCGGCACCGCATCAAACCCGGTCACGAGGATTTCGCCCGGCTTCACGCCCTGGCTCTGCAGCGCTTCAATCGCGCCCAGCGCCATATCGTCGTTGGCGGAGAGGATCACCTGCGGACGTTTCGGCAGCGAAGGCAGAACGCTTTCAACGATGCGCATTCCTTCAGAACGCATCCAGTTGCCGGTCTGATCGGCGACGATCTTGTACTTATCCCCGCCCGCCTTCAGGCTGTCGCGGATCCCTTTGGTGCGCTCAATATTGGAAGAGGAGCCCGGCTGGCCGGTGAGGAGAATGATGTCAGCGCCGTCGGGGAATTTGGTTTTAACGAAGTCGCCAACCGCCTGGCCGCCCTTGTAGTTGTTGGCGCCGAAGTGCGGCACTTTCTTCTGGCTGTCGACGGAGCGGTCAAGGGTGACGATCGGCAGCTTCGCATCCTGAATCTCATCCACCGCGCTGGAGACCGCGTTCACGTCGTTCGGGGAGACGATAAATCCCTGCGCCCCACGGGTGATGGCGTTTTCCAGGTCAGCTACCTGCTTCGGCGAGCTACCCTGCCCGTCCAGCACCTGAAGCTTCACGCCCATCTCTTTTGCGGCTTTCACCGCCGTGCGCTGCATGTGAACTTCAAACGGCATGGCCAGGTTTGGCGTACTGAAAACGATTTGCTCGTTTTCGGCGAGGGCGGCCCCGGACGTCATGGCGATGAGGGCGGCTACGATCAGTTTTTTCATTATTATGTCTCTCTGTGTAGGGTTGTTGTGTTTAGAGGACGATCTCGCGCTGGCTGCGCAGTGATTCCAGCGCTTTATCCGCAAGGTACAGCGCACGTTCACCATCATCGCCGCTGCAGTCAGGCACCGCTTCGCCGCGCAGGACCGCAACAAAGTGTTCCCATTCCGCGGCGTAAGCGGATTTGTAGCGCTGCAGGAAGAAGTGTTCCGGCAGTGCGCTGGTGCAGCCCTGTTTGCCGTAGTGCTGCACCTGGTTTTCAAGAATGTTGCCCGCGCACAGCAGCCCTTCGGAGCCGTGCAGCTCCAGGCGCTGGTCGTAGCCGTAAGATGAACGGCGGCTGTTGACGATGGTCACCATCGCGCCGGAGGCATATTTCAGAACGATAAACGCGGTATCGATATCCCCCGCCTCGCCAATCGCCGGATCCACCAGGTTGCTGCCCTGGGCATACACCGACACCGGCTCTTCGCCCATGATGAAGCGGGCCATGTCAAAGTCATGAATGGTCATATCGCGGAACATGCCGCCGGAGACGCGCACATACTCCGCAGGCGGCGGAGACGGATCGCGGGAGATGATGAGCAGCGATTCTGGTTTGCCGATGCGCCCGGCCTGCGCGTCGGTTTTCACGCGGCGAAACTGCGGGTCAAAGCGGCGGTTAAAGCCGATGAACAGCGGCACGTCGTACTCTTTGACCACCTTCAGGCAGTCGCGCACGCGGGCGAGGTCAAGGTGTACCGGCTTTTCGCAGAAGATGGCCTTGCCGTGGCGGGCGGCCATTTCAATCAGATCCGCGTGAGTATCGGTGGCGGAGGCGATCAGCACGGCGTGAACGTTAGGGTCGGTCATCGCCTCGTTCAGGCTCTGCTGACGGGCCTGATACTGCGCGGCGAGACGGGTGGCAAATTCCTGATTCGGGTCAACCACGGACCAGAGCGTGGTCGCGCCGTGGCTGGCGATGTTAGCTGCATGTACCTGGCCGATTCGGCCAGCGCCCAGTAAAGCAATGTTAAACATAACGGCTCCCGGTGTTGGTGAATGCTGTGAACTAACGACTCTATAAATAAAACATTTATTTCATTTTTATAAATAGTGAAAATTATGTTTTTGAGTGCGGGTTAACACTTTTGAGATGAATGAGATAAATTTTGTTATCAATCTCACAACATTCCGGAAGGTATGCCCCTCACCCTAACCCTCTCCGCAAAGGGGAGAGGGGACGGTACGGTGCGGTCTTTTCTCCCTCTCCCCTTTGGGGAGAGGGCTGGGGTGAGGGGAAAAACAAAAATGAAATGAAAATTTCGTTACGGCAGGAAAACTCAATACTGGCGGGCTTTTTTCACCTGCGCCTGCGTTTGCTCAGCGGCTTCGCGCACGGCAGACGACGCCGCCACCTGCGCATCACCGGTTCGCCACCAGGAGGCGTAGTCGTGAGTCATGGTCTTCGGCAATACCTTGATGTCCAGCAGCGTCGGGCCCGGATGCGCCCGCGACGCCTCCAGCGCCGCCAGCAGGCTTTGCTCATCGTTCACCCGCCACGCGCGGCAGCCGTAGCTTTCCGCGTTTTGCGCAAAGTCGACCTTCACCAGCGGCCCGTCGAGACGCCCGGTTTCCGGGTTGCGGTGGCGGTTTTCGGTGCCAAAGCTGCCCATGCCGTGCCCCATCTGCAGGTTATTAATGCAGCCGAAGCTGGCGTTATCAAACAGCAGAACGGTGACCTTAATGCCCTCCTGAACGGCGGTTTGCAGCTCGGAGTGCAGCATCATGTAGGAGCCATCCCCCACCATGGCGTACACCGGCTGCTCGGGTCTGGCGAGCTTCGCGCCGATGGCCGCCGCAATCTCGTAGCCCATGCAGGAGTAGCCGTACTCCAGGTGATAGCTGTCCGGCATTTTGACCTGCCAGAGGCGCTGTAAATCCCCCGGCAGCGAACCGGCCGCGCCCACCACGATGGCGTTATCTTCAACATGCTGGTTGATCAGCCCCAGCACCCGCGTCTGGGTCAGCCGGGTGTTGAGCGCCTCGCCGTATTCCGCCAGCTGCGCATCCAGGTGCCCCGCCACTTCGGGCGCGTCGTCAGGACGCCACTGGCGGTCCCACAGGCGGCGGCACTCGTCGCGCCACGCGGACTTCGCCTGAGCGATCGCCTCTCCCCAGCCGCTGCGGTAATCCCCGAGCGCGTGGGTCAAGGCCTGGAGCCCGGTTTGGGCATCGGCAATCAGCGCGGTGGCGTCCAGCTTCAGGGCGTCAAACTCGGCCACGTTCAGCAGCAGAAACTCAACGTCCGGGTGGGAAAAGAGCGCCTTCGAGCCGGTGGTAAAATCAGTGAGGCGCGTGCCGATACCAATCACTAAATCGGCCTGCGGCGCGAGCTGGTTGGCGGCCATTCCCCCCGTCACTCCTACGCCGCCCAGGTTAAGTGGGTGGTCACTTACCAGCGCCCCCTTTCCGGCCTGGGTTTCAGCAAACGGCAGCCGCAGCGTCTCGACAAATTCGCGAAACGCCTCATGCGCGCCGGAATAGCGCACGCCGCCGCCGCACACCACCAGCGGACGACGCTTTCGGGCGATCAGCGCCCGCGCCTGCGCCAGACGCTGCGGATCGGGCGGACGGCGTTCGATGTGGTGCACGCGACGCGCGAAGAAGCTCAGCGGGTAGTCCCAGGCCTCTCCCTGCACGTCCTGCGGCAGGCAGATGGTCACCGCGCCGGTATTGGCGGGGTCAGTGAGCGTTCGCATCGCGCTTAGCATCGCGCTCATCAGTTGCTCGGGGCGGTTGATGCGGTCCCAGTAGCGGGAGACCGGACGGAAGCAGTCGTTGGTGCTGATGCTGAGATCGTGATACTGCTCGATCTGCTGCAGCACCGGGTCCGGCTGGCGGCTGGCGTAGATATCGCCCGGCAACAGCAGCAGCGGGATGCGGTTCGCCGTAGCGGTGGCCGCCGCCGTGACCATATTGGCGGCGCCCGGCCCGACGGAGGAGGTGACGGCAAAAATGCGCTGACGGCGGTGCTGTTTGGCGAATCCCGTCGCCATATGGGCGATACCCTGCTCGTTGCAGCCCTGCATCACCTGCAGATGGCCCGGGTCCTGCTCCAGCGCCTGGCCGATACCGAGCACGTTGCCGTGCCCAAAGATGGTCGCCACGCCCTCCACGAAGGGCGTTTCGTCACCGTCCACGCTGACGTACTGTTGATTAAGGAACCGGACCAGCGCCTGGGCCATGGTCATACGTTCGGTTTGCATAAAACCTCCTGTCAGCCCAGCGTTGGCATAGAGAACGCAGCGCCTGTCTCCTGCTGCATTTCCGGCCAGCGCGCGGTGATAGTTTTCATTCGGGTGTAGAAGCGCACGCCGTCGCTGCCGTGAACGTTGAGCGCACCAAAGATGGAACGCTTCCAGCCGCCGAAGCTGTGGAACGCCATCGGCACCGGGATCGGCACGTTGACCCCCACCATGCCCGCCTGCACCTCTTCGCAGAAGCGGCGCGCGCAACCGCCGTCGCGGGTGAAGATCGCCGAACCATTACCATATTCATGGCGGTTAATCAGATCCACCGCGCTGGCGTAATCTGCTACGCGCACCACAGAAAGCACCGGGCCAAAAATCTCTTCTTTATAGATGGTCATCTCCGGGGTGACGTTATCGAACAGCGTCGGCCCGACGAAGTAGCCCTGCTCGTGGCCCTTCACGCTGAAGCTGCGACCGTCCACGCGAAGTTTCGCTCCCTGCGCTTCCCCGCTATCGATGTAGCCCAGCACCTTGCTGCGGTGCACGGAGGAGATGAGCGGCCCCATTTCGTTTTCTGGCGACTGGTCCAGGCCGGGCCCGACGCGCAGCGCTGCAATCTGTTTCTCCAGCCGGGCGCAGAGGTCATCGGCGGTTTTATCCCCCACCGCCAGCACCACCGAGAGCGCCATGCAGCGTTCGCCCGCCGCGCCGTAGGCCGCGCCCATGATGGCGTTGGTCGCCATCTCCATGTCGGCGTCCGGCATCAGGATGCAGTGATTTTTCGCGCCGCCCAGCGCCTGGCAGCGCTTTCCGTGGGCGGACGCGGTCTGGTAAATGTATTCCGCAATCGGCGTGGAGCCGACAAAGCTCACCGCCTGCACGCGCGGGTCGGTCAGGAGCACGTCAACGGACTCCTTATCGCCCTGCACCACGTTGAACACGCCGTCCGGCAGGCCGGCCTCTTTAAGCAGCTGCGCCAGCGCCAGCGCCAGGGAAGGATCTTTTTCCGACGGCTTCAGCACGAAGGTGTTGCCAGTCGCCAGCGCAATCGGGAACATCCACATCGGCACCATCGCCGGGAAGTTAAACGGGGTGATCCCGGCGCAGACGCCGAGCGGCTGCATCAGCGAGTGGCTGTCGACGCCGGTACCGACGTTCGCAGAATGTTCACCCTTTTGCAGATGTGGGATGCCACAGGCAAACTCCACCACTTCCAGGCCGCGGGTCAGTTCGCCCACCGCATCGGAGAAGACCTTGCCGTGCTCTTCGCTGATGATGCGGGCCAGTCGCTCCATATTCTCTTCCAGCAGCGCCTTGAAGCGGAACATCACGCGCGCGCGCTTCAGCGGAGCATGACGCGCCCACGCCGGAAACGCCTGCTGCGCGGCGGCAATCGCCTGCTCCGTTTCCTGCGCCGTACTCATCACCACCTGGCGGATCTGCTCGCCGGTGGCCGGGTTGAAGATCGCCTGAACGCGCTGGCCTGAACCGGTGACACATTCGCCGTGAATAAAATTCGCTACCGTCTCCATCCTTAACCTCTCGCTGTTGATACGTGACTGTTACCTGAACACTGTGTACTGAACACTATATATGAAACAAATATTCCATTTTAAGTTGAAATAAAATAAATGATGATTATTGTGATCAAGGATGGATTTTTATGTTAACAGCCAACAACACTGACGCAGCGTGCGCTATTAAGGGATTTCGGGCGAGGAAATGACTGAAGTTTCTGTTTCATTTTTGCTGCCAGATGGATGGCCGACATTTAAAAGACGCGGTTTTGCGTTTAGAATCATAAGACTGTATTTGGGGGATAAGATGACGACAGCAACCAGCCTGAACGAACTGCAGCAGCAAATCCGCGATCGCTACGATAGCCTAAGCAAGAGGCTGCAGCAGGTCTCCCGCTACGTGCTGGATAACACCAACAGCGTGGCCTTTGATACGGTTGCCGTCATTGCCGAGCGCGCCGACGTGCCGCCCTCGACGCTGATCCGCTTTGCCAACGCCTTTGACTTCACCGGCTTCAACGAAATGAAACAGCTGTTTCGCATGAACCTGGTGGAGGAGACCGCCAGCTACAGCGACCGCGCCCGGCTGTTCCGCGAGATGGAGAGCGAGGCCGTGCCGGAAACGCCGCTCGATATCCTGCAGGAGTTTGCCCGTTCGAACGCGCAGGCGCTCCAGCAGTTGGCCGCCCGCGCCGAACCGGAAATGCTGGAGCGCGCGGTACAGCTGCTGGCCGACGCCGACACCATCTACATCGCCGGACTGCGCCGCTCCTTTAGCGTCGCGGCCTACCTCACCTACGCCCTGAGCCATCTGGAGTGCCGCCCTATCCTGCTCGACGGCATGGGCGGGATGCTGCGCGAGCAGATTAGCCGCATTAAGGCGCGCGACATCGTGGTGTCGATCAGCTTCTCGCCGTACGCGGAAGAGACGGTGATGGTCAGCGAAACCGCCGCCAGCGTCGGCGCGCGGCAGATCGTGATTACGGACAGCCAGATAAGCCCGCTGGCGACGTTCAGCGATCTCTGCTTTGTGGTGAAAGAGGCTCAGGTGGATGCGTTTCGCTCCCAGTCGGCGACGCTGTGCCTGGTGCAGTCGCTGGTGGTGGCGCTGGCGTATCGGTTGGGAGAGGGGAAGTAAGGCAATAAAAAAACCCCCTGCACAGGCAGAGGGTTTAGTTGTTAATTCAGCGGGAAATTATTCCCACTCAATCGTAGCCGGTGGCTTACCGCTGATGTCATACACCACGCGGGAAATACCGTTCACTTCGTTGATGATGCGGTTAGACACGCGGCCTAAGAAGTCATACGGCAGGTGCGCCCAGTGCGCGGTCATGAAGTCGATGGTTTCCACCGCACGCAGGGAAACAACCCAGTCGTACTTACGACCATCGCCCATCACACCGACGGAGCGAACCGGCAGGAACACGGTGAACGCCTGGCTTACCTTGTTGTACAGGTCAGCTTTGTGCAGCTCTTCGATGAAGATCGCGTCCGCGCGACGCAGCAGGTCGCAGTACTCTTTCTTCACTTCGCCCAGCACGCGCACGCCCAGACCCGGACCCGGGAACGGGTGACGGTAGAGCATGTCGTACGGCAGACCCAGTTCCAGACCGATCTTACGCACTTCGTCTTTGAACAGCTCGCGCAGCGGTTCAACCAGACCCATCTTCATCTCTTTCGGCAGGCCGCCCACGTTGTGGTGAGATTTGATGACGTGTGCTTTACCGGTTGCGGAAGCCGCAGACTCGATCACGTCAGGGTAGATGGTGCCCTGTGCCAGCCACTTCACGTCTTCCAGCTTGAGCGCTTCTTCGTCGAACACTTCCACGAACACGCGGCCGATGATTTTACGTTTGACTTCCGGATCGTTCTCGCCTTTCAGCGCGTCCAGGAAGCGCTGCTCGCCTTCCACGTGAACGATGTTCAGACCGAAGTGGTCGCCGAACATGTCCATGACCTGCTGGGCTTCGTTCAGACGCAGCAGACCGTTGTCCACGAAGACGCAGGTCAGGTTTTTGCCGATGGCGCGGTGCAGCAGCATCGCGGTCACGGAGGAGTCCACGCCGCCGGAGAGGCCGAGGATCACTTTGTCATCGCCAACCTGCTGGCGGATACGCTCAACGGCGTCGTCGATGATTTTTGCCGGGGTCCACAGGGCTTCACACTGGCAGATGTCACGCACGAAGCGCTCCAGCATGCGCATACCCTGACGGGTGTGGGTCACTTCCGGGTGGAACTGCACGCCGTAGAAGCGTTTTTCTTCGTTCGCCATGATGGCGAACGGGCAGCTTTCGGTGCTGGCAACGGTCACGAAGTCAGACGGGATGGCGGTGACTTTGTCGCCGTGGCTCATCCACACGTCCAGCAGCGGTTTGCCGTCTGCGGTCAGGGAGTCTTCGATACCGCGCACCAGCGCGCTGTCGGTGACGACTTCTACCTGTGCGTAGCCAAACTCGCGCTCGTTAGAGCCTTCTACGTGGCCACCCAGCTGCATTGCCATGGTCTGCATACCGTAGCAAACGCCGAATACCGGCACGCCAGCTTCGAACACGTACTGCGGCGCGCGCGGGCTGTTCTCTTCGGTGGTACTTTCCGGGCCGCCGGACAGGATGATGCCGCTTGGATTGAATTCGCGAATCTGTGCTTCCGTGACATCCCACGCCCACAGCTCACAGTAAACGCCCAGTTCACGTACGCGACGCGCCACCAGCTGAGTGTACTGAGAACCGAAGTCCAGGATGAGAATGCGATGTTTATGAATGTTTTCCGTCATTGACGCTAATTCCGAGGCAAGTGAAACAAAAACAGAGCGCCCGGCAGAAGCCGGGCGCGGAAACTTATCAGGAGCCCAGACGGTAGTTCGGGGACTCTTTGGTGATCGTCACGTCGTGAACGTGGCTCTCCTGGATACCCGCACCGCTGATGCGTACGAATTCCGCTTTAGTACGCAGCAGGTCAATGGTACCACAGCCGGTCAGCCCCATACAGGAGCGCAGGCCGCCCATCTGCTGGTGAATGATCTCCTTCAGACGGCCTTTATACGCTACGCGACCTTCGATACCTTCCGGCACCAGTTTGTCAGCGGCGTTATCGGTCTGGAAGTAACGGTCAGAGGAGCCTTTGGACATCGCGCCCAGGGAGCCCATACCGCGGTAAGATTTGTAAGAACGGCCCTGGTAGAGTTCGATTTCACCCGGGGATTCTTCGGTACCGGCCAGCATGGAGCCTACCATTACGGCAGCTGCGCCCGCGGCGATCGCTTTGGCGATGTCGCCTGAGAAGCGGATACCGCCGTCAGCGATAACCGGAATACCGGTGCCTTCCAGCGCTTCAACCGCGTCAGACACGGCGGTGATCTGCGGAACGCCCACGCCGGTGACGATACGGGTAGTACAGATGGAGCCAGGGCCGATACCCACTTTCACCGCGCTGCAGCCAGCGTCAGCCAGCGCGCGAGCGCCTGCGCCAGTGGCCACGTTACCGCCGATGATCTGCAGATCAGGGTATTTGGCACGGGTGTCGCGAATACGTTGCAGAACGCCTTCGGAGTGGCCGTGAGAGGAGTCAATCAGCAGGACGTCAACGCCCGCAGCAACCAGAGCGTCAACGCGCTCTTCGTTACCGGCGCCAGCGCCAACCGCAGCGCCAACGCGCAGACGGCCATGCTCGTCTTTACAGGCGTTAGGCTTACGTTCTGCTTTCTGGAAATCTTTAACGGTGATCATGCCGCGCAGGTGGAAGCTGCTGTCAACAACCAGCGCTTTTTCAACGCGTTTTTCGTGCATTTTTGCCAGCACCACGTCGCGGGTTTCACCTTCGCGAACGGTGACCAGACGCTCTTTTGGCGTCATGTACACGCTGACAGGCTGGTTCAGGTCAGTCACGAAACGCACGTCACGACCGGTGATGATGCCAACCAGTTCGTTCTCTTCGGTCACCACCGGGTAACCGGCAAAGCCGTTACGTTCGGTCAGGGCTTTCACTTCGTGCAGCGTGGTGGTTGGCAGAACGGTCTGTGGGTCAGACACGATGCCGGATTCATGTTTCTTCACGCGGCGAACTTCTTCCGCCTGACGTTCGATAGACATGTTTTTGTGAATAAAGCCAATGCCACCTTCCTGTGCCAGGGCGATAGCCAGGCGCGCTTCAGTCACGGTGTCCATTGCCGCAGAGAGCATAGGAATGTTCAGGCGAATGGTTTTCGTCAACTGCGTGCTGAGATCGGCAGTATTCGGCAGAACAGTGGAGTGAGCGGGAACGAGGAGGACGTCGTCAAACGTCAGTGCTTCTTTAGCGATACGTAGCATGGGCAATATCTCTGACCTGGGTGGTTAAATATTGCCGTGGCATTATACAGAGCGTAACCGATTGCATCTACACTTTTTTATAAAAAAGCTTGCGATTGCCTCTCAGCAGGTTACTATCGACTGAATAACTTGCTGATTTAGAATTTGATCCCGCTCACATGTTATCCTCTCAATCCCCCTCAATTTATACCGTCAGCCGCCTGAATCAGACGGTGCGTTTGCTGCTTGAGCAGGAAATGGGGCAGGTCTGGATCAGCGGTGAGATCTCTAACTTCACGCAGCCGTCCTCCGGTCACTGGTACTTTACCTTAAAAGACGACACCGCCCAGGTGCGCTGCGCGATGTTCCGCAACAGCAACCGTCGCGTGACGTTTCGTCCTCAGCACGGCCAGCAGGTTCTGGTTCGCGCCAATATCACTCTGTATGAACCGCGCGGCGATTATCAGATCATCGTCGAGAGCATGCAGCCTGCGGGCGAAGGCCTGCTACAGCAGAAGTATGAACAGCTAAAAGCCAGGCTCTCTGCCGAAGGGCTGTTCGACCAGCAGTACAAAAAACCGCTGCCCTCCCCCGCCCACTGCGTTGGGGTCATCACCTCGAAAACCGGTGCGGCACTGCACGATATTTTGCACGTGCTGAAGCGTCGCGATCCTTCCCTGCCCGTCATCATCTACCCGACCGCCGTTCAGGGTGACGATGCTCCGGGCCAGATAGTTCGCGCCATTGAGCTGGCGAACGCCCGTCAGGAGTGCGACGTATTAATCGTCGGGCGCGGCGGCGGCTCGCTGGAAGACTTGTGGAGCTTTAACGACGAGCGCGTGGCGCGGGCAATCTTTGCAAGCCTGATCCCCGTGGTAAGCGCCGTCGGCCACGAAACGGACGTAACGATAGCCGATTTTGTCGCGGATCTGCGCGCGCCTACGCCGTCCGCGGCGGCGGAAGTGGTCAGCCGGAACCAGCTGGAGCTGCTGCGTCAGATTCAGAACGGCCAGCAGCGTCTTGAGATGGCGATGGACTACTTCCTTGCCAACCGTACCCGCCGCTTTACCCAGCTTCATCATCGTCTTCAGCAGCAGCACCCGCAGCTGCGTCTGGCGCGTCAGCAGACCGTGCTGGAGCGCCTGCGTCAGCGCATGAGCTTTGCGGTGGACGCGCAGCTCAAGCGCGCGGTATCGCGCCAGCAGCGCGTAACCCAGCGCCTGAATCAGCAGAACCCGCAGCCGAAAATTTATCGCGCGCAAACGCGGATCCAGCAGCTGGAGTATCGTCTGGCGGAAACTGTCCGGGCGCGTCTGAGCACCACCCGCGAGCGTTTTGGCAATGCGGTGACCCATCTTGAAGCGGTCAGCCCCCTCTCCACGCTGGCGCGCGGCTATAGCGTGACGACGGCGACGGACGGCAAAGTGCTGAAGCAGACCAAACAGGTGAATACCGGCGATGTGCTGACGACGCGTCTTTCAGACGGCTGGGTAGAAAGCGAAGTGAAATCAATTAAACCGGTGAAAAAGACGCGTCAGCGTAAAACCGGATAATTCCTCGCCGGTTACTTACTATACTGCTGCTATTCCCTTTTTTAATAAGGAGAGCAGCATGCCCCATCTTCATAGCGTTATTCCCCCTTATATTCTTCGTCGTATTATCGAAAGCGGTTCCGAGCCGCAGCAGCGCTGTGCCCGTCAGACCTTAACCCACGTCCAGACGCTGATGGCCCACATGCCCGGCAAACCCGCCGCGCCGCACGTGAATAAAGCCGGGCAGCTGGAGCGCGATATTTACGACGCGAAGCATACCCAGGAGCTGCCGGGTACCCAGGTGCGTTACGAAGGCCAACCATCGAACGGCGATGTGGCGGTGGATGAAGCCTACGATTATTTAGGTATTACCCATGATTTCTTCTGGAAAGAATATCAGCGCGATTCGCTCGATAATAAAGGGCTTATTTTGACCGGCACCGTTCACTATGGCCGGGAATATCAGAACGCCTTCTGGAACGGTCAGCAGATGGTATTTGGCGACGGCGACGGGGAAATATTTAACCGCTTTACCATCGCCATCGACGTGGTAGCGCACGAGTTGAGCCACGGCGTGACCGAGACCGAAGCCGGGCTTATCTATTTTGAACAGTCGGGCGCGCTGAACGAGTCTCTGTCGGACGTGTTTGGCTCGCTGGTCAAACAGTACCATCTGAAGCAAACCGCCGATAAAGCAGACTGGCTCATTGGTGAAGGGTTGCTGGCGAAAGGGATCAACGGCAAAGGGCTGCGCTCAATGTCTGAACCCGGCACCGCCTATGACGATCCCCTGCTCGGCAAAGACCCGCAGCCTGCGCACATGAAAGATTTCATTAAAACGCGCGAGGATAACGGCGGCGTGCACCTGAACTCCGGCATCCCCAACCGGGCATTTTATCTGGCCGCGACGGCGATCGGCGGCTACGCCTGGGAAAAAGCGGGTTATGCCTGGTACGACACGGTTTGCGATCGCAAACTGGCGCAGGATGCGGATTTTGAGGCCTTCGCAAAGCTGACGATCGCGCACGGAGAGAAACGCTCCGGCAGCGACGCTGGTGCGGCCATTAAACAAGCCTGGGAACAGGTGGGAGTGTTGTAAATGCAGGTTCCGGAACTGACGGATGACGCCGTGGTTGAGCTGGCCCGGGAAGGCGGCGTCGCTTTTATTCCCAAGCTGAGTGGACAGCGCACCATCGCGCTCTCCTCGCTCAATGAGGCCCAGCGCCAGCGCCTGGTGAGCATCCTGGAGCAGGCTTTTCCACGCGGTCAGCCGCCCGGGCAAGCTTCTTCACCCGGCAGCGGCGACCAGCGCTATTTCCGCATCCAGATTGTCTGGACCGGGCAAAATCAGGCGCACTACGCCGATATCATCGTGCTGGTGCCCGAGCAGGAAGCGCCCGAGTCGCTGGTCGAGTTGTGGAAGAAAGGCGAAGGCTGCGTCTGCGATTAACCTTCGGCCCGAACAAACTCCACGCGTTTTTTAGAGATAAGACCGTGGCCGTTCTGGCAGAAATAGTCCACCGCACCGCAGGCTTTTAATACCTGGAGTGGCTGATGGCACTCCGGGCAGCGGGCTTCAAGCGCAATATCTTTATTACAGCTGTCGCAGTGCGCTACGCCGTTCTGGGGCTCCAGCGGTGCCTGGCATTCCGGGCAGGTAATCGACATATTCTCTCCTGTTGGGTTTTACCGGGACAGGATAACTGCCCCGGTAGGCTGAACATTATCAGGCTTCAGCTGCCGGTTTAGTCTGCGCATTTTCCAGCATGCGGCGCACCGGAACAATAAGGACGATCAGTACCGCGGCACAAATCAGCAGCGCGATGGAGCAGCGAGCGAAGAGATCCGGCAGCATATCCAGCTGGTCGGCCTTCACGTGGCCGCCAATCAGGCCCGCAGCCAGGTTACCCAGCGCGCTGGCGCAGAACCACAGCCCCATCATCTGGCCGCGCATTCTTTCCGGCGCAAGCAGCGTCATGGTCGCCAGGCCAATCGGACTCAGGCACAGTTCGCCGAGCGTCAGCATCAGGATGCTGCCCACCAGCCAGAACGGCGACACGCCCGCTCCACCGCTGCTCAGCACGTTCTGTGCCGCCAGCATCATCAGGCCAAAGCCTGCCGCCGCGCACAAAATACCAATAACGAACTTGGTGATGCTGCTCGGGCGAATGTTTTTGCTCGCGAGCTTCGGCCATGCCCAGCTAAACACCGGTGCCAGCAGGATGATGAACAGGGCGTTGATTGACTGGAACCACACCGCCGGGATTTCAAAATCGCCAATCATGCGGTTAGTGTAGTCGTTGGCAAACAGGTTAAACGAGGTTGGCTTCTGCTCAAACGCGGACCAGAAGAACGCCGCTGAAATCAGCAGAATAAAGCAGACCAACAGCCTGGCGCGCTCTTTACGGTTCAGCCCCGCAAAGACAAACAGATAAATAAAGTAGAGGGCAACGGACGCCGCAATCACGTAGACCAGCACGCTGGCTACCGCGACCGGGTTAATCACAATCACGCCCTGCGCAATCAGCGTCACGATCGTTGCCACGCCTGCCGCCAGTGCCAGCAGCCAAACGCCCACGCCGTTACGCTTCACCACCGGGCTGTTCCAGGTAGAGTCGAGGCCGACTTCGCCGTCATAGCGTTTCATTGCCGGAACGGCAAACACGCGGAAGATAATCAGCGCCACCAGCATCCCGATACCGCCTATACCAAAGCCCCAGTGCCAGCCGTGGGTTTTGATCAGCCAGCCGGAAATCAGCGGCGCGATAAACGAGCCCATGTTGATGCCCATATAGAACAGCGAGAAACCGCCGTCACGACGCGCGTCGCCTTTTTTATACAGGGTGCCGACCATCACCGAGATACAGGTTTTGAACAGCCCTGAGCCAAGCACGATGAACATCAGGCCGATAAAGAACAGGTTGTTCCCCATCACCGCAGAGAGCGCGATCGACAGGTGGCCGAGCGCAATCAGGATCGAACCGTACCAGACGGCTCTCTGCTGACCGAGCCAGTTATCGGCCAGCCAGCCGCCCGGCAGCGCGGCCAGGTACATGGTACCGGCAAAGATACCGACAATCGCCGAGGCGTTTTCACGCGCCAGGCCCATCCCGCCGTCATAGACGGTGGCGGCCATAAACAGGATCAGTAACGGACGAATACCGTAAAACGAGAAGCGCTCCCACATCTCGGTGAAGAACAGGGAACCGAGCGGATACGGATGGCCGAAGAACGTTCGGCTCTCTTTTTGATTAACAGTGGATTGCATAATTCTCCCGAAAGGTATGTCGTCGTGCTTGTAAACACCAGCAGGTACGCCGGCCAGTTACGTATCTGGCCGATTTTTTACATGCGGCGAAAAGTTAGTTAACCATTTGATAACCAGGCGCTAGTTTTGTCTAGTACCAGACCCTGGACTTTAAGATGAAAATTCGACGATTGTCTACTTTCTTAGATTTAAACTTGGTTAAAAGTGAATAGTGATTGACTTCACACAGAGAAAACTGGCGGTATGATTGGACAAAAAAAAGCCCGCGATAAACGCGGGCTTTCGTGAAGCAGGTAAAGCTTATTTGCTTTTCTTAATGTGCTTAATCAAGCGCTTACGCTTACGCATCTGGTTTGGCGTCAGGGTGTTGCGCTTGTTGGCAAACGGGTTTTCCCCTTCCTTGAACTGGATACGGATAGGCGTGCCCATTACGTCCAGCGATTTACGGAAGTAGTTCATCAGATAGCGCTTGTAGGAATCCGGCAGGTCTTTCACCTGGTTGCCGTGAATTACTACGATTGGCGGGTTATAACCACCGGCGTGGGCATATTTCAGCTTCACGCGACGGCCGCGCACCAGCGGCGGCTG
Organism: Enterobacter sp. A103; assembly: GCF_034427535.1. Taxonomy (NCBI): domain Bacteria; kingdom Pseudomonadati; phylum Pseudomonadota; class Gammaproteobacteria; order Enterobacterales; family Enterobacteriaceae; genus Enterobacter; species Enterobacter sp. A103. The sequence goes on along the minus strand of NZ_JAXQPQ010000004.1, from coordinate 77,188 downwards.
ATGGTCTTCTGCAGCCATATTCATGATGCGCGTCAGCATCGCGGTGCTCTGACGACGGGTGGAGCTGTCGTACGCTTCACGCACGGATTCGAACAGGTTACCCACACCGCTGCCGTGCAGCGCCGAGATAAAGTGCACGCGGGCGAAGTCGATAAAGCCCAGACGGAAGTCGAGAGTCTCTTTCACCTGCTCGCGCACTTCATTGCTCAGGCCATCCCACTTGTTGACCACGATAACCAGTGAGCGCCCACTATTGAGGATAAAGCCGAGCAGAGAGAGGTCCTGATCGGAGATACCTTCGCGTGCGTCGATGACCAGCAGCACAACGTTGGCATCTTCGATCGCCTGCAGGGTTTTGATAACGGAGAATTTTTCCACCACATCGGTGATTTTCCCGCGCTTACGCACCCCGGCGGTGTCGATGAGGACATACTCGCGCTCGTCGCGCTGCATAGGGATGTAGATACTGTCACGGGTGGTGCCCGGCATGTCGTAAACGACCACGCGCTCTTCACCCAGAATACGGTTAGTAAGCGTAGACTTACCTACGTTTGGACGACCCACGATGGCCAGCTTGATCGGCAGGTCCTGCGGGTTGAAGTCATCTTCAGGCTCTTCTTCGCCCTCTTCTCCGTCTTCGAACTGCGCCCAGTATTCAGCGTCTTCGTCTACTTCTTCCGGCGGGTTTACTTCGTCCACCCACGGCAGCAGAACGGTTTCCAAAAGGCTGGTCACGCCACGGCCATGCGATGCCGCAATCGGGTAGATTTCACCCAGACCCAGAGACCAGAAATCCGCGACGGCCTGATCGGCATCGATGCCGTCAGTTTTGTTCGCCACCAGGAAGGTCGGCTTTTCGCGTGAACGTAGGTGTTTGGCAATAGCGGAGTCCGCCGGCATCAGGCCAGCGCGCGCATCCACCATAAACAGCACCACATCCGCCTCTTCAATCGCCAGCAGCGACTGTTCCGCCATGCGGGTTTCAACGCCGTCTTCTGTGCCGTCAATACCACCGGTATCAATACAGATGAACTCGCGTCCTTCCACCTCTGCACGACCGTACTTACGGTCACGCGTCAGCCCCGGGAAATCCGCAACCAGCGCATCACGGGTGCGTGTTAAACGGTTAAAAAGAGTGGATTTTCCAACGTTAGGGCGCCCGACAAGCGCGACCACAGGTACCATGTTTGAAGCCTCATAAAATTCAAAATAACGTCGCTTTCGCGGCGTTTTTAAAAATGTCAAAACGGCTCCTGAGTGAACAGGAGCCGTTTAGTATACTACAACCGCCGGGTAATTAACGCGTGATCGCGTACAGCGTGCCGTCTTTTGCCTGAATCAGCAGTTTGCCGTCGGCCACAACCGGATCGGTCAGGAAACCAGAGCTGTCGACTTTTTGCTGTGCAACAAAGCGGCCGTTATCCGGATCGATCCAGTGCATATACCCTTCGCTGTCGCCAACCACCAGGCTACCGTTGTACAGCGCAGGCGCGGTCAGCAGGCGGTGCAGCAGATCGCTTTGCGTCCACAGCGTCACGCCGCCTTCGGTGCTCAGCGCCAGCAGACGGTCGTTCTGATCGACCATATAGATGCGGTTACCCTCAACGATGAAATCGTTCACAGAGCCCAGCTCACGTTTCCACATGATCTGGCCGCTGCGCAGATCCAGCGCGGTCAGGTTGCCGTTATAGGCCAGCGCGTAAACCACACCGTTCACGATGACCGGCGTTGTGTCTACGTCGCTCAGGCGGTCGATTTCCGTTGAGCCAGTAGCCTGAGAGATACGCTGCTGCCAGATCATCTGACCCTGCTGCATCAGCACGGCGCTCACGCGACCGTTGTCACCGCCCACAATGGCAGCACCAAATGCGGTAGCCGGTGCTGATTCGCCGCGCAGAGAGAGCGCAGGCATATCCAGGTTAACGGTCCATTTCACCAGACCGTCAGCTTCGTTCAGCGCCTGCAGCTGGCCGTTGCTGGTATGAATCAGCACCAGGCCGTCGCTCACCACCGGGCGAGACAGGGATTCACCCGCTACGGTTGTTTGCCAGGCAATGGAGCCGTCGCTGCTGTTCAGCGCATAAACCTGCGCTTTTTCGCTGCCCACGTAAACATGGCCACCGGCAACGGTCAGACCGCCAGACAGCAGTGCAGGTTTACGGGAGAACCAGCCGTCTTTTTCCGCTAGGTTAACGGACCATACTTCTTTCCCGTCATCGGCGTTCACCGCTTTCACGGTACCTTTGCGGTCAGCGGCATAGACAATGCTGTCTGCATACGCAGGATGAAGGTTGGAATAGAAATCACCAATCCCATTGCCCACGGAGACATCCCACGCAGTGGATGGGGTAAACTGGTTTTCAACCGTCGGCAGTGGGGACATTTTCACAACGTCTTCTTCGCCACTGAAGAGTGAACAACCACTCAATAACGTAACAGAAAGCAGTCCTGGCAGAAGTAATTTACGCAATTGCATCGGGTCCCTCTCAGACGGACAAATTATTTATTTTCATCTGCATCATTTCGCTCAGCGCAGGTGAAGCATTGCTCTCTACGCCAGCTTGCCACGCTTTACGCGCGCCCGCTTTGTCACCTTTGCTCAGCAGTGCTTCACCGCGCAGATCGGCAACGATGGCAGCAAAACCTTCGCCTTTGATGGTATCGAGCGTTTTCAGCGCATCGTCAGCTTTTTTCTGCTGAACCTGAATACGTGCCAGGCGCAGATTGATCACCGCTTTCAGGTTCTCATCGCTGGCCGCAGCAAGGCTCTGCGAGAGCTGTGCAGCGGCTTTATCCAGTTCGTTCTTATCAACGTACTGCTGAGCCACTTCCAGCGCAGCCAGTGCACCGTAGGTGTTTTTGTTGTCAGCCGCAAATTTTTCTGCCGCAGTCAGCGTTTGCGGCTGATCGGCACGAATTGCGCTCACGGTATTTTCATAGGACAGAGACGCGCCGCGCGCGGAATCCGCCTGATGATTGTTCCAGTAACGCCAGCCCACCAGCGCACCGATACCTAAAACAACCCCAACAACCAGCGCTTTGCCGTTTTCAACAAAGAAGCGCTTAATCGCGTCGACCTGATCGTGTTCGTTCTCGTAAATTTCCACGCAGTCCTTCTCCTTAGCCCAATAGAGTGCGCAAGTGCGCCGCAACGCCGTCCTGCGTTACCGTTGTCTGCTCACCAGAGCGCAGGTCCTTCACCACCACTTCGCCGTTAGCCACTTCGGACTCGCCCAGCACCAGTGCAATACTTGCGCCCCACTTATCGGCACGAGCAAACTGTTTTTTAAAGTTGCCGCCGCCATGGTTGGTCATCAGCTTAACGCCCGGCAGCGCATCGCGCACGCGTTCGGCAAGCTGCATCGCCGCAGACTGCGTTTCCGCGCCTGAAGCCACCAGGTATATATCGACAACGGAATCTGCTTTAAATTCCGGATTAACTGCCTGAACCAGCAAAACAAGTCGCTCAAGGCCCATCGCGAAGCCAACAGCAGGGGCTGCGCGACCGCCAAGCTGCTCAACCAGACCGTCATAACGGCCGCCCGCGCACACGGTGCCCTGAGAACCGAGGCTGGTGGTCACCCACTCAAACACGGTGCGGTTGTAGTAGTCCAGACCGCGCACCAGGCGCTGATTCACGGTATAGGCGATGCCTGCCGCTTCAAGCAGCTTGCACAGGCCCGCGAAGTGTTCGCGAGATTCTTCATCCAGGTAGTCACCCAGCGCAGGCGCATCGTTCAGCAGTGCCTGAACATCCGCGTTTTTGGAATCCAGAACGCGCAGCGGGTTGCTGTACATGCGACGTTTGCAGTCTTCGTCCAGCTTCTCTTTATGCTGTTCCAGGAACGCCACCAGCGCATCGCGGTAGTTAGCGCGTGCTTCCAGAGAACCGATAGAGTTCAGCTCAAGAGAAACGTGATCGGCGATACCGAGGGCGCGCCACCAGCGGGCGGTCAGCATAATCAGTTCAGCGTCGATGTCCGGGCCCTGCAGGCCAAAGACTTCCACACCCAGCTGATTGAACTGACGATAACGACCTTTCTGAGGACGTTCGTGGCGGAACATCGGGCCGATATACCACAGGCGCTGCTCCTGATTGTACAGAAGACCATGTTCGATGCCGGCGCGTACGCAGCCCGCCGTACCTTCCGGACGCAGGGTCAGGCTGTCGCCGTTGCGGTCCTCAAAGGTGTACATCTCTTTTTCAACCACGTCGGTGACTTCACCGATCGCGCGCTTGAATAACGGGGTCTGCTCTACAATCGGCAAACGGATTTCGCTGTAACCGTAGCTGCCGAGCACCTGCTTCAGTGTGCCTTCAATGCGCTGCCAGATGGCGGTTTCGCCAGGCAGATAATCGTTCATGCCGCGGATGGCTTGAATGTTTTTTGCCACGTTTATTCTCTTTCTATATACAAAAAAAACCCAAAGAATGGGTTCAATCATACATGGGAAGCGGCACGCTTCCCATCACGTTATTTTTCAACCTGCTGAACGCTGATACGCTGTGTTTCGTCCATCATGGCGGCTTTGGCGCGGATGCGGGCTTCGAGCTGGTCGATCATGTCGCTATTATCCAGACGATCTTTACGAACGCCATCTTCATAGAGACCACTTTTCTTGTTACCGCCGGTCACGCCCAGGGTTGACACCAGCGCTTCACCCGGACCATTTACCACGCAGCCGATGATGGAGACGTCCATCGGGGTGATAATATCTTCCAGACGCTGCTCAAGGGCATTCACCGTCCCGATCACATCAAACTCCTGACGCGAGCAGGTTGGGCAGGCAATGAAGTTGATCCCACGCGCGCGAATGCGCAGTGACTTCAGGATATCGAAACCGACTTTGATCTCTTCGACCGGATCGGCCGCCAGCGAGACGCGCAGGGTGTCACCGATGCCTTCAGAGAGCAGTAGCCCCAGACCGATCGCGGATTTTACAGAGCCGCTGCGCAGGCCGCCCGCTTCGGTGATCCCGAGGTGTAGAGGCTGGTCGATCTGTTTTGCCAGCAGACGATAAGACTCTACCGCCAGGAACACGTCGGACGCTTTTACGCTGACTTTGAACTGATCGAAGTTAAGACGATCGAGATGATCGACATGACGCATGGCGGATTCGAGCAGCGCCTGTGGCGTCGGCTCGCCGTATTTTTCCTGCAGGTCTTTTTCCAGGGAACCGGCGTTAACGCCGATACGGATAGGAATATTTTTATCGCGGGCGCAGTCCACGACCATGCGGATACGCTCTTCGTTACCGATGTTGCCCGGGTTAATGCGCAGGCAATCGACGCCGTATTCGGCCACTTTCAGTGCGATGCGGTAGTCGAAGTGGATATCAGCCACCAGCGGAACGCTGACCTGCTGTTTGATCAGTTTGAACGCCTCAGCGGCATCCATGGTCGGGACGGAGACGCGAACAATGTCCGCGCCTACACGTTCTAATGCTTTGATTTGATTGACCGTCGCTTCCACATCAGTAGTGCGCGTATTGGTCATCGACTGAACGGCGATAGGTGCCCCATCGCCGATTGGCACATTCCCAACGTAAATCCGTTTCGATTTTCTACGTTGAATCGGAGCCTGGTTATGCATGAAAAATCTCCCGCGTTGCCCGTCGTCTGTTACTGTGCTGCTGATTGTTCGGCATTAACGGTAAGACGTGCAACCTGGTTAGTTCTGATAAAGCGGCTCAGGTCGACAGGTTTTCCTTGATACTGGATCTGTACCGCTGCCGGAGCGCCGATTTTAAGTTTATAGGGAGCCTGGCCGGTTAGGTTTAACGTGCCATCTTTACGCTGCAGGCCGCTGAACAGTTTTTTACCTGTCGCGTCAGTCACTTCCAGCCAGCAGTCGGCGCTGAAGTTCATCACCAGCGCGTTGGGATCGGCTGCTGTTGCCGTCCCCGCCGGGCTGGTTGGCAGAGACGCTGCGCTATTGTCTGCAGGCTGAGTAGCCGCAGGCGCGTTCGCCGCAGTATCAACATTCGCCTGAGAAGGGGCAACAACCGCGTTTTGATCCTGAGACTGCGGCGCTGCGGTGTTAGCCGTTGCTGCCGGAGCCTGTGCTGCATCGGTCGCCGACGCGTCTGGCGCTGCGGTCTGTGGCTCGCTTGAGGACGCTGCACCGTCGGTATTCAGCGGCACGTTCTGGGCATTCTCACTTCCGGCCTGGTTGAGTTCGGCAGAGGATTGATCGGCCATGGTGGTAATCTCTTCCTGCTGGGCCTTGTGGTTTTGCCACCACCATGCGCCGGTCAGACCGATCACCACAAACAGTACCAGCCAGGTAAAGCTCATCAGCCAGCCATCGCGTTTTTTACGACGTTTCCCCAGGGAGAAGGTCTGCATCGGCGCAACTTTTGCTGCACGGACCGGCGCCTGCTTCTCCATCATTGGCAGTAATTCGTTTTCGGGGATATGGACCAGTTTTGCGTAAGAGCGGATATAACCGCGCAAGAACGTTGAAGCCAGATCGGCAGGTGCCTTATCTTCTTCAATATCGCGAACCGTGGAAACCTTCAGGCACAAGCGTTCCGCAACGGCTTGCTGGCTGAGTCCGAGTTGTTCACGGGCGTTGCGAAGACGAACGCCAGTGGAGAGTGCTTCATGTTGGTCGTGAGTGGCTTCAGTATTCATTCGCTACAACTACTGGTACGTGAAAAATAAGGGTTCAGGTGCCGGTGAGTCACAATGCCACCCGCACCGCGAAACTTCTGGTCAGTTAACCTTGAACAGAGAGTATAAGACTGTCAGCCCGGAGATGACAGTACAGCCCTGCCCGTACGGCTAAACTGTTGTTACGTCGTTACATACTGCCCGAAAGTCGGATGAAACGCACCGTAATTATTGTTCAGTCATCACGAATCTGACTGATTATTCAGTAAGACCAGGCTTCACGGCGCAGATAATGCGCCGTGAGTGCATAATAATCAAACAGCTTTAACCGCGATCGTCTCGCCCTGCATGCGTTTACGCAGGGTACGTTTGGTACGGTCAATAACATCACCAGCCAGCTGTCCGCATGCTGCATCAATGTCATCACCACGGGTTTTACGCACGATAGTGGTGAAACCATACTCCATCAGCACCTTGGAGAAACGGTCGATACGGCTGTTCGAGCTACGGCCATACGGCGCGCCCGGGAACGGGTTCCATGGGATCAGGTTGATTTTGCATGGCGTATCTTTCAGCAGTTCAGCCAGCTGATGCGCATGTTCGGTACCGTCGTTGACGTGGTCAAGCATCACGTACTCGATGGTGACGCGGCCCTGGTTGGCGTTGGATTTCTCCAGATAGCGACGCACCGCAGCGAGGAAGGTTTCGATATTGTACTTTTTGTTGATCGGCACAATTTCGTCACGAATTTCGTCGTTTGGTGCATGCAGGGAGATCGCCAGCGCAACGTCAATCATATCGCCCAGCTTGTCCAGCGCAGGCACAACGCCTGAGGTAGACAGCGTTACGCGACGCTTGGACAGACCAAAACCGAAGTCATCCAGCATGATTTCCATCGCCGGAACGACGTTGGTCAGGTTCAGCAGCGGCTCACCCATCCCCATCATCACCACGTTGGTGATAGGACGCGTACCGGTTACTTTTGCCGCACCGACGATTTTCGCGGCACGCCAGACCTGGCCGATAATTTCTGACACGCGCAGGTTACGGTTAAAGCCTTGCTGCGCGGTTGAGCAGAATTTGCACTCCAGCGCACAGCCTACCTGAGAGGAGACACACAGCGTGGCGCGGTCTTCTTCCGGGATGTAGACGGTCTCAACGCGCTGATCGCCTACCGCAATCGCCCATTTGATGGTGCCATCTGCGGAGCGCTGTTCTTCCACCACTTCCGGTGCGCGGATTTCAGCCACTTCCTTGAGCTTGTTGCGCAGGACCTTGTTGATGTCAGTCATGTCATCAAAATTGTCGCTGCAGTAATGGTACATCCACTTCATGACCTGATCGGCACGAAACGGCTTTTCGCCCATCTCTTTAAAGAACTCGCGCATCTGCTGACGGTTCAGATCCAGCAGGTTGATTTTTCCATTTTTATTGGGAACCGCAGGAATGGCGACTTCGGAGGTATTCACTAATTCAGACATAATATTTTCCGGCCTCGTTGTTACACGTTATGGCCCATGGAGGGTTGAATAGAAACGCCCCGGAAAGCAGTCTGCTCGTCCGGGGCGTTGCATTGTACAAAGTCTGGCGCAGGGATGCCACGTCTGGACGCGGCATTTACGAAAATAATGTGTAAACGAAACCGTTAAATTAACGGGTGCGTGGACACACTTCACCTTCTGCGAAGAAGAAAGCGATTTCGCGTGCAGCAGATTCAACAGAGTCAGAACCGTGGGTACCGTTCTCGGTGAAGCTGTCTGCGTAGTCAGCGCGCAGAGTACCTGCCAGCGCGTTGTCCGGGTTGGTTGCGCCCAGCAGGTCACGGTGACGCTGTACTGCGTTTTCGCCTTCCAGCACGGATACCACGATTGGACCGGAGGTCATGAACTCAACCAGGCCGTCAAAGAATGGGCGACCTTCGTGCTCAGCGTAGAAACCGCGAGCCTGCTCAACGGTCAGGTGCAGCATTTTGGTGCCAACAATTTTGAACCCTGCAGATTCAAAGCGAGCGAAGATGCTGCCAATAACGTTTTTTGCCACCGCGTTTGGTTTGATGATGGAAAAAGTACGTTCAATAGCCATGATAACCTCTGTCAATGTTCTGTTGTTTTGCATACCTGAGTATGGTGTGGCGCGGATTATAATGAGCAATAGCGCCATTGCCTATGGATTCAGGTAACATTTTTTTAAAATAAGACGAGTTTTAGCAACAGCTCACATCAGAAAGCTATTTTCAGGTCACTGCAGCGTAAAATTCACCGTCGCGACCTGACCGGTCTCATCCATAACGAGTAATTGATAATCGCCCGATTTATCAAGCTGTAATGTGTAAACTCTTCCCTTCACATTCAGCGGTTCACCGTTCAAAAACCACCAGCGCTCACCGCTATTGCCGGTCGCCTGAAGCGGCAGCGAAACGCGGGATTCCCCCGGCAGACGTTTGATGACGGCCCCTTCACGCACGCCTGTCAGGATCAGTGGCGCAGGTGCGTCCTGCGACAGCGGAGGACAGGTGGTTGAGGAAGGAGGGACCCGTACCGCGCGACGCTCGGTCGCCGGCAGCCACGGCTCCAGCGGCAGCGGCCAGACATCCAGGACTTTTTCAGTTGCATCAGGGCAATCTGCCGCCACGCGTTTACCCGTTTTATCCAGCCAGACCGGGAAGCGAATGCCGCGTATGCCTTCCTGTTCGGGCAATAGCAGCGTGGGCGGTTCACTCCCTTCCAGCAGCCAGGTCGACAGGCGACGCCGACAGTTTTCACTCCCTTCCGGCAGCGACTGGCCGCCCGGCCAGCAGATCACGCCCCGCCCGACGCTCTCCGGACGCGGGTCGCGCGGCAGGCGGGCTTCGTCTACCGTTGAGCGTGACTGAAGCAGATTATTTACCTGATTTAAGAGTGGAACTGCGCTGGCGAAACCAAACTGCCCCGCTACGGGCGTGCCGTCCGGTCGTCCTGTCCAGATGCCTATTACGTAACGGGCATTCAGACCAATCGCCCATGCATCACGGTAGCCGTAGCTGGTGCCGGTTTTCCACGCCAGCGGCGCGATCTGCGGTAACGCATTATCCGGCAGCGGCTGCGCCTCGTTCGCCAGAATACGGCGAATAATCCACGCCGAGCCTTGCGACAGCAGCGGACGTTCAATGAGCGGATCGCCCGGCTGTAACCGCAGCCTTCCCGCCTTACCGTGTCGGGCAAACGCGCTGTAGGCCGCGGCGATATCGGCCAGCCGGGCGCCTGCCCCTCCGAGGATCAGGGACAGATTTGGCTGCGCCCCCGCAGGCAGGATCAGCGGCAAGCCTGCGTTGCTCAACATCCCGGCAAAACGTTTTGGCCCGTAGGCTTCCAGTACCTGTACCGCGGGCAGGTTGAGGGAGCGCACCAGCGCTTCACTCATGCTGACCGGTCCGTGGAACCCACTGTCAAAATTCCCGGGGCGATAATCACCGGTTTTTCTGGGAACGTCCTGGAGAAGAGAGGCGGGATGGATCAGGCCATCGTCCAGCGCCATACCGTAAATAAAGGGCTTTAAGACCGACCCCGGGGATCGGATCGCATTGACCATATCCACGTGGCTAAAACGCGTGTCATCGTTAATATCCACCGAGCCGACCCAGCCGCGCACTTTCATATCGGTGTGATCCACGACGATCATCGCCAGCGAGCTGCGTGCCGGCAGGCGAGATTTCCAGTTCATCGCCAGTTCTTCCAGCTGCCGCTGCAGTCCGGCATCCAGCGTGGTGATAATTTTTGCGTCGCGACTTTTGCCGAGCATCATGCGCGCAAAGAGCGGCGCCAGCTGCGGCATCTGTCGGGGCGCCAGCCATACCGATTCTTCCCGTGATTCTTTAACCTGCTTCGCGGACCAGACGCCCTGCGTTACCATGCGGACGAGCACTTTGTTGCGCGCCGCCTCGGCCCGTTCAGGCCAGCGGTCCGGACGCAAGCGGCTGGGTGCCTGCGGCAGTACCGCCAGCAGCGCCGCTTCGGAATAGCTGAGCTGCGACGGCGGTTTGCCGAGATAGGTCCAGCTTGCCGCCCCGACGCCCTGCAGCGTGCCGCCAAACGGAGCGCGGTTGAGGTAAAGGGTGAGAATGTCGCGTTTGGAAAGATGCCACTCCAGCTGCATCGCCCGCCAGAGCTGACGAACTTTGCCGCCAAAGGTGCGCGGATGCGGGTCCAGCAGGCGTGCCACCTGCATGGTGAGCGTGCTTCCACCAGAGACGACTTTGCCAGAACTGAGATCCTGCCAGGCAGCGCGCAGGACAGAGAGCGGGTTTACGCCTGGGTGATCCCAGAACCAGCGATCTTCATACTGGATCAGCGCCTCAAGGTAGCGGGGAGAGACCTCTTCAATGGTAACCGGGTAGCGCCAGATCCCGTCGCTATCGGCAAAACGCCAGAGCGGCGTGCCCTTCTCATCTACCACCACCCGGGCGGGATTAACCTCTTTCAGAGGCAACGGCCACAGGCGGTCGGCGGCGACAATCAGCCCCCATAAAACGAGAAGCGCTCCCGCCAGCCATAGCCAGCGGGAGCGTGTCAGACGTGCCATTTGCATATTACGGAACAACAATCAGCGGGCCGCTGGCCGCCCCCGTTGCCCGCCACTGCGGAACGTACATAGACTCCACCATCGGGACCGGCACCTGATAGGTTCCCGGCGTCACGGCACGGGCCAGATAGACCAGCGTGACCGGCTGACCTTCGTTTACCGGCACGGCAGCCACAAAGCGGTCGTCGCGGAACTCCATATGCTGAATATCCGCCTGCTGCATCTGGCTGAGCAGGTTCTGTACCTCACTGCCGCTGTCCTGCAGGCTGGCGCTGCTGCTCGCCAGGTTCTGGTTTTCGAGCTCCAGACCCGCAGGGAGCAGATCCACCACCAGCGCATCCGGCACGTTCTGGCTGGCTTTAACGTCCAGCCACACCAGCACCAGCTCACCGCTCTTCAGCGATGAGAGCGATTTACTGCTGCCGTCGGTTGCCAGGATATGACGTTCAACCTGCAGCACGTTCGAGCTCGGCTGAGGGGCATATTCCGGATAACCGGTGCTGTCCAGGCGTACCCACAGCGGTGTTGTCCCGGTATTGGTCACCTGCAGCGCGCCAAGCTGGTCGCCGTTCACGTTTTGCACCAGTGACTTATCGCCGCCTGATGCGGTCTCAGACAGCGAAGTTTTCGCCTGCCACGCACCAGACAAGGTTTGCAGCGAGCGTCCAGCCAGGAACAGCGCATTGCTCTCCTGCGTTGACAGCCAGCGCTGGCTGAAGGCCTGTTCAGACAGGGCATTCAGCAGCGTATTTTGCGCATCAGGCAGCAGCTTGTACTCCTCCAGAAGAGAGAGCATCAGCGCGTTATCGCGAAGCTGGCTGCCGTAATCGGCCATCCAGTTTTTGCTGTCGTTGCGCGGGGTTTTGAGCGCCAGATCCAGCGCCTGCTGGCTGCGCGGCGCATCGCCCATCAGTTTGAGCGCCATGCCCAGCTGCATCAGCGGCAGCCCGGAAGCCGCCTGGGCGTGACGATCCCAGATTTCACGCAGCGCGCCCAGCGGCGCTTTCTGCTGACGTGCCAGCACCAGCGCGGCATAGGCCTGCACGGCAAACTTGCTGGCCTGAGTATCATCGCTGTAGCGAATGGACATCATGCCCGGATCCTGCAGGTAGCGCAGCAGGCGGTTATTGGCGTTATTCACTGCATCGGCAGGTACGCTGTAACCCTGCTCGCCCGCGCGCACCAGGAAGTCGGTCACGTTGGCCGTCAGCCAGTACTCTTCCGGACCGTTTTTATCCCACAGCGCAAAACCACCGTCTTCACGCTGCATCTGCAGCAGACGGGAGATGCCAATATCAATCGCTGCACGGCGCTTGTCATCGGTGTCGCCCTTGATGCCAAGTGCAGTCAGCTGCGCCGCGTTGGTGTAGAGCGACGGGAACAGGCCACTGGTGGTCTGTTCCAGGCAGCCATACGGGTACGCCTGCAGTTCGCGAATATAGCGCGCCAGGTTAAGCGGTGGTTTGCCGCTCAGCAGCAGTTGCCCCTGCAGGGTAGCAGGAGAGAAACCGTTACTATGTTGCGCCGGTGCGGTCCAGGACTCGCCGGGGTTCAGCATGGTACCGGTATTCACCGTCTGCGCCGGGAATGCCGGACGCACGCCGATTTTCCAGCTCTTCTGCTGCGGTGCGAAAGTCTCGCCCGGAAGCTGCAGGCCCGTAACCTGTGCTGTCACCTCACCGTCACCATAACCCTCCAGCGCACGCACCGGAATAAACAGGGTACTGCGCGCGCCAGGAGACAACTGAACCGGCTGCGGCTGGCCGCCTTCCAGCGACAGTTTTCCTGTCGCGGTCAGGGCGACGTTAAGCGTTTGCGGCTTGTCCGTCAGGTTGGTGAGATCCAGCGTCAGCCGTGAGGTGTCCCCGCTTGCCAGGAAGCGCGGCGTGTTAAGCTCGGTAATGACCGGCGCAGCCACCACAACCTTGCTTTCGCTGCTGCCAAAATCGTCTTCCGTCCAGGCCTGCGCCATCAGACGCAGCTCGCCGTTGAAGTCACCAATCGGCAGCGTAATCGTGCCTTCTCCGTTGGCATCCAGCGTAACCGGCTGTGCCTGCTGGGCAATAATGGTGACGTGGTTCACCGGCGGCTTACCGCCGCGCTTCAGCTCATCACCGTCACCACCAAAGCGCAGCGCGGCCAGGCGGCCCTGCCCTTCGATGACCTGGCCGTAGATATCGTAGATATCCGCGCCGTAGCGTTTCTGACCGAAGAAAGCCTGCCACGGATCGGGCGTAACGTAATCGGTGATGTTCAGCACGCCGCTGTCAACCGCCGAGACCAGGACGTTCACTTTCTGCGGAACCGCACCCTCTTTCACGCTGGCTTTCACCTTCACAGAAAGCGTCTGGTTTGGACGCATTTTCTGCGGGTTATCGAGCGCAATGTTCAGACGACGATTTTCATCGCCCATCGGCAGATGCAGCAGGCCGACCGCGCGTTTCGGCGTGGCGGATTTCGATTTATCCCCAGGACGAACCACCAGCGTACTCAGGTAGAGATCGTGACGTTTCCAGGCTTTGTCGACCGGGATAGCGAGATCAAGCCCGTTTGCCGGGACGTCGATCTCTTTCCACCACAGCGGCCCTTCGCTGGACTCGATCATCGCATAGCCCTTACCTGCTGCCGGCGCTGCAATGTGCAGGTTAATGGTATCGCCTGGCTGATAGGCTGGCTTATCCAGTTTCAGCGTCACGCGGTCAGGACGTGCAGCCCCGGTGCCGTCGCTGTTATCCTGCCAGCTGTAGCCTGCCCAGAAGCGCACGCTGCTGACCATCTCATCAGGCGCTTTAACTTCCAGACGGTATGAGCCCCACTCCACCGGGAAGGTGACTTTACCCGTCTCGTCGGCCTTGAGAGTCAGCTCCTGCTCGCCTTCAACCAGATCTTTCTGATCGAACTGAGACTGCCAGCCTTCGCTCTCAGACCAGTTCCAGAAGTAGTCGCGGCGCTCACGGATCAGGCGTACCTGTAAACCGGAAACCGCCTTTTTCGCTCCGCTGGCATCGGCATAAACGATGTCGAAGCTGGCGTTGCCGTTCTCGTCAACAATCGGTTGGTTGACGGTGGTATCGGTGCGGTAGTCGTAAACGGCTTTACTGGCGAACTGAGGGCGGATACCCGGCAGCTCAGCCGCTGGCCAGATGGCCTGCTCAGCGCGACGCGTCACCGGACGGCCGCCGGACTCCAGCAGGCTGGCCTGCAGGATCAGCTGCAGCGGAGAGTGGACCTCTTTCCACTGGCTTTCGGTGGTTACCTGCCCACGCCCCTGCTCATCCAGCGTAAGCTGAACTTCATCCAGACTGCGGCTCAGGTTCTCCTCAGCGATATCACCAAACTGGAAGCCCGGCAGCGCAGCCACCGCGTCACGCAGCGGACGCAGGAAAAGCTGGCCCTGCAGAGAATTACCGTTGGCCGGTGCGCCATACAGGTAATAGCCCACCACGTTAAAGTCCACGTTATCCTGCGGTGAAACCGGCGTTTTTTGTCCGCTCAGGTTGAGCGCCATACGCTCGGGCATGAAGTCTTCGACGTGGAAGTCCCACAGGCGCTGCAGGTTATCGCCCGTGTTGGCGCGGATATGCCACATACCGGTCTGCGCCCCGCTGTCCAGCGGATAGTTAAAGCGATAGAGCCCGTTCTCTGGCTTGACGACAATCGTACGCGCGACCTGTCCATCCGGGCGCAGCACGTCAAGTTTTACGGGCTGATCGGGAAGCGGCTTACCGTCACTGTCGCGCAGTAAGCCGTTGAGGATCACCGTTTCACCCGGACGATAAAGATCGCGCGGGCCAAACATAAAGAATTGCTTGCTGTAGCCGGGGCGACCGGCAATATCGAACTCCGCCAGATCCAGCGCCGGAAGCTTGAGGTCAAGCAGCGTGGTCTGGCCGTCTTTGCTCGCCAGAATCAGCGCGGCTTCTTTGTCCGTTTCAAGCTTCGCATGACCGTCGGCATCGCTCTTCGCCTCGGCGAGAGTCTGGCCTTTATCGTTCAGCAGCGTGACGGCCACGCCGGACTGCGCCGCACCGTTTTCCAGACTCTGAGTGAAAATATCCAGGCGGTTATGGTAACGGTGAGCGGACAGGCCAATATCGCTTAGGGTAAAGAGCGTTGCGGCGTTGCTGTAGTTATAGTGCCCAGCCTGGTTCATGACCGCGATATAAACGCCAGACTGCTGGAGCGGTTTAATATCCTTCAGGGGCAACAGCAATTTTTCGCGCGTATTGCGCGCCGGATTAAGATCGAATCGACCGGTGTAAACCAGCTCCGCCATCTTCAGCAGGTTATCGGATTCCCAGTTGGTCAGCGAGTTACGGTATTCCCACTGGCTGACAAGGGAGGCCAGCGATTCCGGCTTCACGCGGTAAAAGTTGACATCAACATTGTTGACGTTGAGCGCCATCACCGGCAGACCTTCCACCACCTTGCCCGGCAGGAGCGAGCCGCGGCTGGCAAAACCAACGGTGGGTTCAATGTCCCGGGTAGTCAGGGCTTTTTCATAATCAATGCCGAACGTCGCCTTGTTCAGCGCCTGCAGGTCACGTTCAACGGTGACGACCAGGTTGCGGTTAGGCTCCAGATGGCGCAGGCGAAGCTCTTTCAGGTTAGGCGCAAGTTCCCACGCCCCGTCAACCTTGCCGCTTTTCTTCTCCACGACATGCACCGTTTTGGCGAAATCCTGATCGGGATTCAGCGGAACAGAAAAGGTCAGCACCAGCGTGGCGGCACCGTCGAGCTGAACTTCTGAGGTATCCAGCAACGTCAGCGCTTTTCCCTGACTCCGGGCAGCCAGTTTAGCCAGCGTTTCAGCATTGGGCTTTTCTGCAGCTTTCGGTGTGGATGCGGTGGATACCGCGGGAGCCGCAGCCTGAGTTTTATCGTCGCTGTTATCACAGCCGACAAGCGTAAACGTGGTGAGCAGCGCAAGAGAGAGCGCGGCTAAGCGAAACGGTTTCATCCTTTGTCCCTGGCCCAAGGAGCCTGTTGGTCGTCGTCCGGATAAGTATTATCCGCAAGTTTCATTAATTCAAAAAGGCCAATTTTAAAATCTCGAAAGCGTCTCGCAGAACGGCATCACGCCGCTACGCCGTGATGGAACCGCGATCACAGCACATAACGTCACATGTTACCTTTCAAGTCATTTGTTTTTAAAACAAGAGGATAGCTGGCTAAGCTCGCCCGAAGGCTGCTAGTTTTATGACCATGACGCACCCCGAGTGCGCGGTTCAAAAAGAGAGAAAGCCATGAAACGAGCCGTGAACGCCCTACAAAATTTCGGAAAATCATTGTACGGACCGGTACTTATCTTACCGATCGTCGGTCTGTTTATCGCCTTTGGTAACGTGCTGGGTAACGGTAACCTCGCTGAATACCTGCCGTTTCTGGGCCATCCGCTGATTCAGCACCTTGGTCAGCTTATCGCGAAATCTGCCGTGTCGGTGCTGGTCAACCTGGCGCTGGTGTTTGCCGTCGGGATCCCGATTGGTCTGGCGACGCGGGATAAAGGCTATGCCGCGCTGATTGGTCTGGTAACCTTTGTCGTGTTCATCAACGCCATGAACGTCACGCTACAGCTGCAGGGCGCGCTGGCGCCAGCGGCCCAGATGAAAGCGGCCGGGCAGACCATGGTGCTGGGCGTGCAGGTGCTGGAGGTGGGCGTTTTTGCCGGGATCCTAACCGGGGCGCTCTCCGGATATCTGTACAACAAATACTCCGGCGTACAGTTTAACGGCGCGATGGCAATTTACTCCGGCCACTGTTTTGTCGCCATCGTCATGCTCCCCGTCTCCATGCTGCTCGGCGTGGTGATGAGTGAACTGTGGCCGTATGCCCAACACGGCATTAGCGCCCTGGCGCTGGCCATCAAAGGCTCCGGGCCGTTGGGCGTGGCAATCTACGGTTTCCTGGAACGTATTCTGGTCCCCACCGGCCTGCACCATCTGGTTTATACCCCGTTCCTCTATACCGAGCTGGGCGGCACGCAGGAGGTATGCGGCGCAACCTATCAGGGCGCACGCAATATCTATTTCGCCGAGATGGCCTGCCCGGACGTGAAGCAGCTCAGCAGCACCGTGGTGTGGGACGCGCGCGGCATCAGCAAGATGTTCGGCCTGCCTGCCGCAGCCCTGGCGATGTATATGACCGCAAAGCCGGAGCGTAAAGCCATTGCGAAAGCCATTCTGATCCCGGCGGCGCTGACCTCGCTGCTGGTCGGCGTGACCGAGCCGATTGAGTTCTCCTTCCTGTTCGTCGCTCCGCTGCTCTTCGTGGTGCACGCGGTGCTGACCGGCATCGGCATGATGCTGTTCTCGCTGCTGGGCGTTCACGCCATCGGCGCCAACGGGATTATCGACTTCATCCTCTACAACCTGCCGCTCGGCACGGAGAAGTCCAACTGGCCGATGTACATCGTGGTCGGGCTGATCATGTTCGCCCTCTACTTCGTGGTGTTCCGCTTCCTGATCCTGCGCTTCAACATGAAAACGCCGGGCCGTGAGGATGACGATCGGGAGACGCGCCTCTACAGCAAGCAGGAGTACCAGGCGAAGGGCAATAACGACGGGCTGGGCGAATCCATCGTGACGGGTCTGGGCGGCCGGGAAAACATTGAGGTTGTGGACAACTGCTACACCCGCTTACGCGTCACGGTGAAGGACGTCGCCATTATCGACGAGCCGCGGCTCAAGGCGACCGGCGCGAAAGGGATTATCAAACAAGGTAACAACGTTCAGGTGGTCTACGGGCTGCACGTCAAAAAAATGCGAGAAGCCGTTGAGACGTTTCTCTGAAAGGAGCTAAAGATGTTTACACCCCCATTTATTTTGTCGATTGCCGGCGGCGGTAGCACCTACACGCCGGGCATTGTGAAAAGCCTGATGGTGCGCCTGCAGGATTTCCCGCTGGCCGAAATCCGCCTTTATGACATCGACGAGGCGCGCCAGAACACCATTGCGCCCGTCGTCGAGAAGGTCATTCGCGACCACAGTCAGAGCATCAAATTTACCGTCACCAGTGATCCGGAAGTGGCGTTCAGCGGCGCGCATTTCGTCTTCGCCCAGATGCGCGTCGGCCAGTACAAGATGCGCGAGCAGGATGAGAAGATCCCGCTGCGCCACGGCGTGGTCGGTCAGGAAACGTGCGGGCCCGGTGGCCTGGCATACGGGCTGCGCACGATCCTGCCGATGGTGGAACTTATCGATCTGGTGGATCGCTACGCGCACGAGAAGGCCTGGATCGTGAACTACTCCAACCCGGCGGCGATCGTCGCGGAGGGCGTGCGGCGGCTGCGGCCAAATGCGCGGGTGCTGAACATCTGCGATATGCCTGTCGCCGCGATGCGCAATATGGGGGCGATTCTGGGTGTCGATCGCTGCAGGCTGGAGGTGGACTACTTCGGCCTGAACCACTTCGGCTGGTTTACCCGCGTGCTGGTGGACGGTGAGGACAAGCTTCCCGAGCTGCGTAAACATATCGCGAAGTTTGGCCTGCTGACGGAAGATGCGGCTAAAACCGACCCGCAGCATTCCGATCCATCATGGGTCAAAACCTGGCGCAACATTAAGCCGATCATGGACAACTTCCCGGAGTATCTGCCGAACCCGTATCTGCAGTACTACCTGATGCCGAACCAGATCGTCGAGCATCAGAACCCGGACTATACCCGCGCCAATGAAGTGATGGACGGGCGCGAGAAAAAGCTGTTCGCCGCAGCTGAAGAATACAAGCGCACCGGGATCCTGCCGGATGCCTTCCACGTGGGCGTTCACGGCGAGTTTATCGTCGATGTTGCCTGCTCGCTGGCCTTTAACCTGCGGAGCCGCCATCTGGTGATGGTGGAAAACCGCGGGGCGATTACCAACCTGCCTTACGATGCCGTGGTGGAAGTGCCCGCTTATATCACCTCCGAAGGCCCGGAACCGATTCGCGTCGGTCAGGTGCCGCTGTTCCATCAGACCCTTTTGCAACAGCAGCTCGCCTCTGAACAGCTGCTGGTGGAGGCGACCATCGAGGGCAGCTATGAGAAAGCCCTGCAGGCGTTCACCCTCAACCGCACCGTGCCAACCATGGAGCATGCAAAAGCGATTCTGGATGAGATGATCGAGGCCAACCGCGACTACTGGCCTGCGCTGCAAAAAGCCTGGCAGGACGGCGAAACGGTGAAAAAATAGGGGCTTGCTCGCGAGTTGAACGTGGTTTGCTTGTCGGTGTCAGAAAAAACACCGACAATCCTTTTTTACGGAAAAGAATGGAGGCAACCCATGTCCACCTCATATTTTGTCGCCGCCGACTGGCTGATTGAGCACGGTGACGATCCGGAAGTTCAGATTATTGACGCGCGTATGGCCCCGGCCGGGCAGGAACACCTTCGCGATATGGTCGCGGAATACCGTGCCGGACATCTTCCTGGCGCGGTATTTTTTGATATCGAAGCCCTCTCCGATCGCAACTCTCCCCTGCCGCACATGCTGCCGCGCCCGGAAGCGTTTTCCGTGGCGATGCGCGAGCTGGGCGTCAGCAAAGACAAACACCTCGTTGTTTATGATGAAGGTAACCTCTTCTCCGCACCGCGCGCGTGGTGGATGCTGAAGAACTTCGGCGTGGAAAAAGTCTCTATTCTGGCGGGCGGGCTGGCGGGCTGGAAGCGCGACGAGCTGCCGCTCCAGCAGGGTGACGTGACGCTGCCGGAAGGCGAGTTCGACGCCACGTTCGACGCGCACGTGGTGAAACGCCTGACCGACGTGCTGGTCGTGAGTCATGAAAAAACGGCGCAAATCGTCGATGCCCGTCCTGCTCCGCGCTTCAATGCCGAAGCGGATGAACCGCGTCCAGGGCTGAAGCGCGGACATATTCCGGGCGCGCTGAACGTGCCGTGGGGCGATCTGGTGTTTGAGGGCGAGCTGAAAACCACCGACGAGCTGCGCGCCATTTTTGACCGTGCTGGCGTTGATTTACATCGTCCGATTATTGCCAGCTGCGGCTCCGGCGTCACGGCCTGCGTGGCGATCCTGGCGCTCGCCACGCTCGGCGCGAACGACGTCACGCTCTACGACGGCGCCTGGAGCGAATGGGGTGCGCGGGACGATCTGCCGGTTGAACCCGCGAAATAATGGATAACCGCCTGGCCACGCTGTTAACGCGCGGGACATCGCTGACCCGCGCGGAGTATCGCGTCCTCGCCCACCTCACGGAGCACCCGCTGCTGGTGGGCAACATCACGGTACGCGAGCTGGCGCAGGCGACGTTTGTTTCTACAGCCACCATCATGCGGCTGTGTCAGAAGCTGGGGTTCAGCGGCTTTAGCGAGTTTATCTGGCACTGCAAGCAGCTGCTCTCCGACACGCCGCATATTGCCGCCCAGGGGCCGTCGCTTCCTGAACTCCCGGCGCTGTTTAATCAGTTTATCGCCAACTATCAGCACACCTTCCAGTGGGTCACGCAGGAAAAGCGCCAGCAGTTTGCCGACCTGCTGCGCCAGAAAGAGAGCTTCTTTCTCTACGGGGCCGGGTTTTCCTATCTGTTTGCTGAGTACCTGACCAAGAAGCTGCAGGTGCTGGGCAAAACGGCGTTTATCTCCGGGCCGGGGGACAGCCGGAATATTTTCCTCAGCAACGCCGCCCGCTATCAGGTGTTTATTGCCGTCTCGCGCAGCGGCGAAACGGAGCAGGTGCTGGATAAAGCGCGGATTGCCAAAAACGTCGGCATGACGATCGTCGCGTTTACCCGCGCCTCGGCCAACACGCTGGCGGGGATGGCGGACGTGCATTTTGCCCTCTATGACGAAGCGGTACACTTCGCCGCCGAAGCCGCGGGGGTGACGTCGTTTGAGTCGAATCTGGTGCTGCTGATGGATTTACTGCTGCTGGAAGCAACGGGGTGATATTCACCCCGCCGTAATCAGATGATGCGGTTGGTTTTGAGATCGCGCAGGAAGCCGCCCCAGCGACGCTCGTAGAACGGCGTGATGTGCTCGGTAATAAAGTGGCTGATGCCCTTCTCACCGTTCTTCACCTGGCAGATATCAATCGGCTCGTCGCCCGGCAGCGTGTCGGTCGCCACGCTTCCCGCGGCCTGAATGATATCGTCGATATCGCCGTCCGCCTCAATACCAATCAGCAGAACCGGATGCTCGTCCGCGCGCTCTTTAATGGAGCAGAGAAACGCGCGTCTAACCGGTTTCAGGGTTTTGAACAGCGTCGTCAGGGAATCAATCATCTGCGCGGGCGGCTCGGCCACTTCAGACAGCAGCAGCGTTTCGCCCCCTTCCAGCACTTCCTGGGTGCTGAGCGGGTTGCCCTCTTCACCTATCAGATGGCTGATTTCACGCGGGGTAAACTCTTTCCCGGTCGGCAGCTTCGCGTTAAGGAACAGCGTCTGGCCAAGCGTCATTTCGAACAGGGTACGCACCGGCATCACTACGAACGCCTGTTCGTCTTCTACCGCTTCCTGCAGGGCTTCCAGCGAGGTAAAGAACGGGATCACCGACGTGCCGTCGTCTTTCTCCCAGTGCAGCAGATCCAGCGCGCTGTCTTCGACAACCTGCTCACCTTCCGCCGCGGTGCCCGGCACCCAGACGGTGGATTCCAGCAGCGTGCGGAAAAATGCCGGACGGTGGGCGGGCTCGGTCGCCGCCTGCTCCAGCAGGGTTTCTAATTCGTTTTTGGTTTCGGACATAACAATTCCAGATGATGCATTTCCCCTCACCCCAGCCCTCTCCCTCAAGGGAGAGGGAGCAAACCATCCCCTCTCCCCTTGGGAGAGGGTTAGGGTGAGGGCAATAAAGATTACTCAGCCGTCAGCAGGTTCGCCACGGTACGCACGCCCAGACCGGTCGCGCCAGCGGACCACTGCTCAACCGCCGCTTTACGGTAGGTTGCGGAGCAGTCGATGTGCAGCCAGCCTTCGTGGTAGTTCTCAACGAAGTGGGACAGGAAGCCTGCCGCCGTGCTTGCACCCGCCGGGTACGCCGCGCTCGCGGTGTTGTTCAGCTCGGCAAAGTTGGACGGCAGCTGGCTGCGGTGGAACTCGGCCAGCGGCAGACGCCAGAACGGCTCGTTTTCCGCAGCGGCGCTTGCCAGCAGGCGAGCGGCCAGCTTGTCGTCAAAGCTGAACAGCGCGTGGTAGTCGTTGCCCAGGGCGGTTTTTGCCGCGCCGGTCAGGGTCGCCATGTCGATAATCAGCTCTGGCTTCTGGGCAGACGCGTCGATCAGGCCATCGGCCAGCACCAGACGGCCTTCGGCGTCGGTGTTCATCACTTCGACGTTTTTGCCGTTGCGATAGCGAATGATGTCGCCCAGCTTGAAGGCGTTACCGCTCACCATGTTGTCCGCGCAGCACAGATACAGCTTCACGCGCTTGTTCAGACCGCGGGTAATGGCGAACGCCAGCGCGCCGGTGATGGTTGCCGCGCCGCCCATGTCGGACTTCATGGAGTCCATGAACGCGCTCTGCTTCAGGCTGTAGCCGCCGGTATCGAAGGTGATGCCTTTACCCACCAGGCAGGCAAAGACCGGCGCCGCTTTATCGCCGGTTGGGTTGTAATCCAGCACCAGCAGGACCGGAGGACGCTCAGAACCACGGCCCACGGTGTGGATGCCCATGTAATTCTGCTCGCGCAGGTCTTCACCTTTGGTGATGCGGTAGGACATTTTCTCGCCCGCCACGCCGCACAGCAGGTCAACCGCGCGCTGCGCCAGCTGCTCCGGACCAAGCTCTTCCGCCGGGGCGTTGATGGTGTCGCGCACCCAGTCGATGATTTGCAGGCGGCTTTCCAGCTCTTTCTGACCGGCTTCGTCGAGGTTAGCCCACTCGATTTTGCGGGTGCCTTTCGGCCCTTTGTAGCCTGCCCAGAATGCCCAGCTGCGGTCGGTGTCCCAGCCTTCGCCTTCCAGGGAGACATGCTTAATGCCCAGGACGTCAATTTTGCGGGCGGCGCGCTGGATCAGGCCCAAATCATCGTTGCCCGTCAGGTGCAGGGTAACGCCGTCGTTGTTGATGCTGTAGGTGGCTTTCTCGCCCCAGCGTGCGTCAGCAGGCTGATTCGAGAGCGTAATCTTCATCGCTTCGGTCATTTTATTTATCCTTATTAGCAAACGGGCCGCCTGAAGGCAGCCCATAGAGTCTCTTTCCACTAAATGATTCGCGTTGCAGGAAGGCGGCAAGCGAGTGAATCCCCGGGAGCAGAGATAACTCTGTGACCGGGGTGAACAAGCGCAGCCAACGCATCGGCAACGTGAAGCATGACGTGGAAATTATTCTGCTTCATCTAACCAGACTAACAGAATCGCCTCCAGAATTTTTTCATTGGATGCGTTTGGATCGTCGTCGAAATCCTCTAAATCGCAGATCCACTGGTGCATGTCGGTGAATCGTACGGTCTTCGGATCGAGATCCGGGTTCGCGTCGTAGAGCGCTTCGCCGATTTCACGGCTGTCTGTCCACTTCAGTCCCATATCAATGCTCGCGTGCGTGGTTGATGGTGTAGCGTGGGAACTCCACGACCAGATCTTCATCGGTCACCGCGGCCTGGCAGCTCAGGCGGCTGTCTGGCTCCAGACCCCATGCTTTATCCAGCATGTCGTCTTCGTCTTCGGTGCTCTCGGCGAGAGAGTCGAAACCTTCACGCACGATGCAGTGGCAGGTGGTGCAGGCACAGGATTTTTCACAGGCGTGTTCCACTTCGATACCTGCACGCAGGGCAACATCGAGAATGGTTTCACCGGTCTTCGCTTCCAGAACAGCGCCATCCGGACAGAGGTCCGCATGAGGCAAAATAACAATCTTTGGCATATTAAACCTCGTCCACGGACTGGCCTTTCAGCGCGACGCGGACAGATTTGTCCATGCGGCGAGCAGCAAAGTCCTGGGTTTGTTTATCAACGTTTTTAATGGCTTCTTCTATTGCGTCAGCGTCATTGCCTTCTGCTACTGCGCTTAAATGCGCGGCAGCGTCGTCAATCACCTGGCGCTCAGCGGCGCTTAACAGCGCGGCATCGGTAGCGAGCGCGCCGTTCAGGCTCTCCAGCACGCGGGCGGCTTCAACTTTTTGTTCAGCCAGCATACGCGCCTTCACATCCTGCTCGGCGTAGCTCATTGAGTCCTGAATCATGGAGGCGATTTCGCCATCGGTCAGGCCGTAGGACGGCTTCACCTGAATGGACGATTCCACGCCGGTCGATTTTTCCATCGCCGTGACGCTCAGCAGACCGTCCGCATCCACCTGGAAGGTGACGCGAATATGCGCCCCGCCCGCAGGCAGCGCCGGGATGCCGCGCAGCGCAAAGCGCGCCAGAGAGCGGCAGTCCTGCACCAGCTCGCGCTCGCCCTGCATTACGTGGATGGACATCGCGGTCTGACCGTCTTTGAAGGTCGTGAACTCCTGCGCGCGCGCCACCGGAATAGTGGTGTTACGCGGGATCACTTTCTCCACCAGGCCGCCCATGGTTTCTAATCCCAGCGACAGCGGGATGACGTCCAGCAGCAGCATTTCGCTGTCCGGCTTGTTGCCGACCAGGATATCGGCCTGGATTGCGGCGCCCACGGCAACCACTTTGTCCGGGTCGATGGAGGTCAGCGGCGTGCGGCCAAAGAATTCGCCCACGCGCTCGCGCACCAGCGGCACGCGGGTCGAACCGCCCACCATGACCACTTCCAGCACCTCGTTCGCCTCAACGCCCGCATCTTTCAATGCGCGGCGGCAGGCCAGCAGGGTGCGTTTCACCAGCGGGGCAATCAGATCGCTGAACTGGTCGCGGGCGATCTCACCCTGCCAGCCCGCAACGTTTACGCTAACAGTCTGCGCATCGCTCAGGGCGATTTTGGCGTCGATAGCCGCATCCAGCAGTTCACGCTGCACGCGCGCATCGCTGCGATCGCTGATGCCCGCCTGCTCGCGAATGTAATCCGCCAGCAGATGGTCGAAGTCATCGCCGCCCAGCGCGGAATCCCCGCCGGTCGCCAGCACTTCAAATACCCCGCGGCTTAAGCGCAGGATCGAGATATCAAAGGTACCGCCGCCGAGATCGTAAACCGCAATCACCCCTTCCTGACCGGAGTCGAGGCCGTAGGCAATCGCCGCCGCCGTCGGTTCGTTCAGCAGACGCAGCACGTGCAGGCCTGCCAGACGCGCGGCGTCTTTGGTGCCCTGACGCTGTGCATCGTCAAAATAGGCCGGAACGGTGATGACTACGCCGTCCAGATCGCCGCCGAGCGTCGCCGTAGCGCGAGCGGCCAGCGCTTTAAGGATGTCGGAGGAAACGCGAATCGGGTTCAGCAGACCGGCCGCGGTCGCAATCATCGGCAGGCCGTTTTCACTGGCCTGCAGCTGATACGGCAGATGCGGATAGCGGGTCTGAATATCGGCCAGCGAGCGGCCCATCATGCGCTTTACGGAGCTGATGGTGTTGGCCGGATCGCGCGCGGCGTTGGCGCGGGCGTCATAGCCGACCGCGTGACCCTGCTGCTGGTAGTGGACCACGGAAGGCAGCAGATGGCGGCCCTGCTCGTCAGCCAGCGTTTCCGCCTGGCCGCTGCGCACGGTCGCCACGAGGGAATTGGTGGTGCCCAGATCGATACCCACCGCCAGACGACGCTGGTGCGGTGCGGCACTTAAGCCAGGCTCACTAATTTGTAATAAGGCCATAATTGCTTCCGAAATTAAAAATCGAGCAGCTTTTCTTCGAGTTGTTCAGCACTGCTTCGCAGTTTATCGAGAAAACGGAGTTTGCGCACAGTGTCTGCCGCCGCGTCCCAGGTCTCGTTGTTTAGTTGCTCCACCATCTGCTGATGGCGGGTATCGAACATGCCCTTCACGCGCGTGATGAAGCTTTCCAGACGCGCTTCGTCTTTGGCCTGTTCAATCTCATCCAGTTCTTCGCGAAGTTCCAGCTGTTCCATCAGAAACGCGGTGTCGCGCACGGTATGCTGTTCGCTCGCCAGATCGAAACCGTGGAGCGAGAGCAGATATTCTGCACGCGCCAGCGGATGGCGCAGCGTCTGCCAGGCCTGGTTGATGGTCGCAGATTGGGAAACCGCAGCCAATTGCTCAGACTGAGTACCACTGGCGAATTTATCCGGGTGATACTGACGCTGAAGATCCTGAAAACGGATCGTCAGCGCCTGGAGATCAATCGGGTATTGAGCGGGTAGTCCGAAGAGAGTGAAGTAATCCATAACATTCTCAGGGGTAGCCTGTTAGAAGAAACCCCACGCGCAGCAGAGCCACGGTGGGGTTATACCTTCTTACTTCGCGCTGCAGATGCGTTGTCTGCGCTCGTTCACCCCAGTCACTTACTTAAGTAAGCTCTTGGGGATTCACTCGCTTGCCGCCTTTCTGCAACGCGAATTAATCGGTATAACAGCGGAACGCGGTTAAACGTGGAAGCTTTCGCCGCAACCACACTCGTCTTTGACGTTCGGGTTCGTGAATTTGAACCCTTCGTTCAGGCCTTCTTTGACGAAGTCCAGCTGAGTGCCGTTGAGGAATTGCAGGCTTTTGCCATCGACCACCACCTTCACGCCCTTGTCTTCAAACACGGTGTCGTCAGACGCCGGCTCGTCAACAAACTCCAGTACGTAAGCCATACCAGAACAGCCGGAGGTACGTACGCCCAGTCGCAGGCCAAAGCCTTTACCACGGTTCGCCAGAAAAGAGCTTACTCGCGCGGCAGCGCTGTCGCTAAGGGTAATCGACATACTCAAACCTCAATTATTTTGCTTCACGTTTGCTTTTGTAATCCGCAATGGCGGCTTTGATCGCGTCTTCTGCCAGAATTGAACAGTGAATTTTCACCGGTGGCAGTTCGAGTTCTTCAGCAATATCCGTGTTCTTGATTGCCTGTGCTTCGTCCAGAGACTTGCCCTTCACCCATTCGGTGACCAGGGAGCTGGACGCGATAGCAGAACCGCAGCCGTAGGTCTTGAAGCGCGCGTCTTCAATGATACCTTCATTGTTGACTTTAATCTGCAACTTCATCACGTCGCCACACGCCGGTGCGCCAACCATACCGCTGCCGACAGATTCGTCGCTGTTGTCAAAAGAGCCAACGTTGCGCGGGTTCTCGTAATGATCGATGACTTTTTCGCTGTATGCCATGATTGAATTCTCCTTATGTACCGATTAGTGATGTGACCATTCAATGCTGTTCAGATCCACGCCCTGCTTGAACATTTCCCACAGTGGAGAAAGGTCGCGCAGACGGCCGATGGAATTGCGAACCAGCTTGATGGTGTAGTCAATCTCTTCTTCGGTAGTGAAACGACCTAAAGAGAAACGGATAGAGCTGTGCGCCAGCTCGTCGGTCATGCCCAGCGCGCGCAGCACGTAGGATGGCTCCAGGCTTGCAGACGTACAGGCAGAACCGGAAGAAACGGCCAGATCTTTCAGCGCCATGATCAGCGATTCACCTTCAACATAGTTGAAGCTGACGTTGAGGATGTTCGGTGCACCCTGCTCGAGATCGCCGTTCAGATACACTTCTTCCATATCTTTCACGCCGTCCCACAGACGGTTACGCAGCGTGCGCAGGCGCGCCATCTCGGTTTCCATCTCTTCTTTCGCAATGCGGTACGCTTCGCCCATGCCCACGATCTGGTGAACAGGCAGCGTGCCGGAACGCATGCCGCGCTCGTGACCACCGCCGTGCATCTGTGCTTCGATGCGGATACGCGGTTTACGACGAACGTACAGCGCGCCGATCCCTTTCGGGCCATAGATTTTGTGGCCGGAGAAGGACATCAGGTCCACTTTCAGCTGGCTCAGATCGATAGGCAGTTTGCCCACGCTCTGGGTCGCGTCAACGTGATAGATGATACCGCGCGCGCGGCACATTTCGCCGATGGTAGCGATGTCCTGAACGACGCCGATTTCGTTGTTAACGTGCATGATGGAAACCAGAATGGTGTCATCACGCATGGCCGCTTCGAGCTCTTTCAGGTCGATGATCCCGTTGCTCTGTGGGGCGAGATAGGTTACTTCGTACCCTTCACGCTCCAGCTGACGGCAGGTATCCAGCACGGCTTTGTGTTCGGTTTTGCTGGTGATGATGTGCTTGCCTTTTTTCTGATAAAAGTTGGCAGCACCTTTGATCGCCAGGTTGTCGGATTCGGTCGCACCGGAGGTGAAAACAATCTCACGCGGGTCGGCACCCACCAGGTCGGCAATCTGATTACGGGCGATATCAACCGCCTCTTCAGCATGCCAGCCAAAACGGTGTGAACGGGAAGCTGGGTTACCAAAGTTTCCGTCCAGGGTCAGACACTGCATCATTTTCTCGGCAACACGCGGGTCCACCGGCGTGGTTGCGGAGTAATCGAGATAAATCGGTAATTTCATTGCTCTTTAAACTCCGTACATCGCTTCAATGCAAGGAATCAGGCAACCGGCTGGATGTACGACCGAGTACGCGGGGCGTGACCGCCCCGGCCTGATTCTGAAATCTTTATCGTTTTATTAGGCGCGCAGTTTGACGTCGATAGCGTCCTGCGCGCGGGTGCTGCGTTGGGAATCCTGACCGTGCTGACGACCAGAGACATCCAGAACTTCCTGGTTGTTGACCAGTTCACCCAGGGTGATGTTGTTCAGGAAGCCGGTAAGACGGTCGCTCAGATCGCGCCACAGCGCGTGGGTCAGGCATTTATCGCCGCCCTGGCAGCCGCCTTTACCCTGGCAACGGGTCGCGTCAACGGATTCGTCAACTGCGCTAATCACTTCACCAACTGCAATACTGCCCGCGTCTTTACCCAGCAGATAACCGCCGCCTGGGCCACGAACGCTGGAAACCAGTCCATTTTTACGCAGTCTCGAGAACAGCTGTTCCAGGTAAGAGAGGGAGATCCCTTGTCGTTCAGAAATATCAGCCAACGGAACCGGGCCCGCTTCGGAGTTGAGCGCAACGTCCAGCATCGCGGTCACGGCATAACGCCCTTTAGATGTCAGTCTCATGTCTTACTTAACCTCAAACTCGCCCCTGCCCGGGGTTTTTTATTGTAAAATGGGGGTATTGCATAGCAGGGCCAAGTCTGACATTCCTGACTAAAATGGTCAACTATTTACTTGACTGTTTTAGTCAGGTATTTAACCTTCTGTGCCTTCATAACCCAGGTGCGGCCTGATGCCCTCACCCCAGCCCTCTCCCGCGGGGAGAGGGGGAAATCGACACTACTCTTTATTCTTCTGCTCAATCGACGCCAGAATCCCGCGCAGGATGTTCAGCTCCTGGCTTTCCGGGCGCGCGCGGGTAAACATGCGGCGCAGCTTGTTCATCACCTGGCCCGGGTGGCCTTCACGAATAAAGCCGGTTGAGAGCAGCGTCTGCTCCAGGTGACCATAGAAGCGCTCAAGATCGTCCACCAGCGGGTAGGCCGTCTCTTCTTTCTGTTCGACCGGTTTCTCCTGCGTCGCCAGCCACGCCATACGCACCTCATAGGCGATAACCTGCACCGCCATCGCCAGGTTCAGCGAGCTATATTCCGGGTTCGCCGCGATGGCGACGTGATAGTGGCACTTCTGCAGCTCGTCGTTGGTCAGGCCAACGCGCTCGCGGCCAAACACCAGCGCAACCGGTGCCTGCTCCGCTTCTGAGACGCTTTTCAGGCCGCATTCGCGCGGGTCCAGCATCGGCCACGGCAGCGTGCGTGAACGCGCGCTGGTGCCAACAACAAGGCTGCAGCCGGCCAGCGCTTCGTCAAGGGTATCGACGATCTGGGCGTTGCCGATCACGTCGCTGGCACCGGCCGCCAGGGCGATAGCCTGCGAGTCAGGTTTCACCAGCGGATTAACCAGCCACAGGTTCGTTAAGCCCATGGTTTTCATAGCGCGGGCAACGGAGCCCATGTTGCCGGTGTGCGATGTTTCGACCAGCACGATTCGAATGTTTTGCAGCATAATTTTTAATGTCTGAATTCAGCGTCTGAAGAATATTCCGGCATATTATCATAAACGGGAGACATAATCCGATCCCACTGCTATACTCTGCGCCGATTTTCCTGTTCTTTAACATCCAGTGAGAGAGACCGATGCATCCGATGCTGACCATCGCCGTGCGCGCAGCGCGCAAGGCGGGTAATGTAATTGCCAAACACTACGAAACGCCAGACTCCGTAGAAACCAGCCAGAAAGGCAGCAATGATTTCGTGACTAACGTCGATAAAGCCGCAGAAGCGATTATTATCGAAACGATCCGCAAATCTTACCCGCAGCACACCATCATCACCGAAGAAAGCGGTGAACATGAAGGTACCGATCAGGATGTTCAATGGGTTATCGATCCACTGGATGGCACCACCAACTTTGTTAAACGCCTGCCACACTTCTCTGTGTCTATCGCAGTACGCATTAAAGGCCGTACTGAAGTCGCCGTTGTTTACGATCCAATGCGTAACGAACTGTTCACCGCTACCCGCGGTCAGGGCGCACAGCTGAACGGCTACCGTCTGCGCTGCAGCAACGCACGCGATCTGGACGGCACCATCCTGGCGACCGGTTTTCCGTTCAAGGCGAAACAGCACGCGACCACCTATATGAATATTCTGGGCAAACTGTTTACCGAATGCGCGGACTTCCGCCGCACCGGTTCTGCCGCGCTGGATCTGGCCTATGTAGCAACAGGCCGCGTTGACGGTTACTTCGAGCTGTCACTGAAGCCGTGGGACTTTGCTGCGGGCGAGCTGATTGCACGTGAAGCAGGCGCCATCGTGTGTGATTTCACCGGCGGCCATAACTATATGTCTACCGGCAACGTCGTTGCGGGTAACCCACGCGTTGTTAAAGCCATGCTGGCAAACATGCGTGATGAACTGAGCGATGCGCTGAAGCGTTAATCCAGTTAGTTAAGCCCGGTGGCGCCACGCTTACCGGGCCTACAAAATCCCTCAGTACGCTAGAAAGGCCGCAATCCCCTTCCCACCGGCACCGCGCTCATCCACATCGTCACCGCTGCCACCAGCAGAATCACCCCGCCCGCCAGCGCAAGCGTTGTCCACCCTACCTGTCGCCACAGCACCGGCGTTTTATTGCCGCTCAGTTTGACCGCCAGCTGACGGAAGCTGTGAACCAGCAGCGCTAAAGACGAAATGGTGAGAGACGTCCCTGCCGCCATCGCCAGCGCGGAGAGCATTCCCCAGCCAAACACGCCTATCACCTTGCTGAACAGCAGCACCATGATTGCCCCCGAACACGGGCGCATGCCCATCGAAAGAACAATCATCAGCCGCGCGCGCCAGTCGTCGCCGTTCTGCAACTGTTCCTGCGTAGGCAAATGCTGATGCCCGCAGCCGCAGCTTTCATCATGAACGTGGTGCGGCGTGAAGGTTTTGAATTTCGGTTTTTGCAGCAGCACGCGCAGCTTTTTCAGCGCCCGCCAGCAGAGGATCAGCCCCAGCACGCCAACCAGCGCGTAGCTCCCCTTCTCCAGCCAGAAACTGCTCATGTGCAGCTGGCGCGCGGGAAGCTGCAACAGCGAAAGCACAACCACGACGAGCGCAATCGCCACGCTGCCCTGAAGCAGCGAGGAGGCCAGCGTCAGCCCGATACTCGATTTCAGCTTCGACGGATGGGTGGCGAGCCAGGTCGTTATCACGATTTTGCCGTGCCCCGGCCCCAGCGCGTGCAGTACGCCATAGATAAAGCTGAACGCCAGCAGGGAACCACCCGCTTTGGTCGGGTTCTCGGCCACCGCCTTCAGCAGACCGCTCATCTGCTGGTTGACCTCACGCTGCCAGACGATGCTTTTCATCATGACCTGCGGCCAGGCCTGCCATAGCCAGAGTGAACCGCAAACGGCCAGCAGGAGAAAAAGCGCCAGCGGCCAGAGGTGCAGCCAGCGACGCGGTTTCCGAACCGGAGAGGAGATCACTGACATTGTAACGTTACCTCCTGCGCGAACTGTTTACCCAACTCCATGTCCTCAGGCGGTGCATCTTCCTTATCAAGCGAGACCGCAAAGTTCAGCGTCTCCTCGCTGGGTTTCGGGGTGTGAACGCCAATTTTGCAGTTTTTTTGCAGAGCGTCCGGCAATCGTACGTCGCCGTCTTTGTCATAGCGCATATCGACATAGTAGGTAGGATCAAAAGTGGAAAACGTGTAAGTTTGCCCGGCCAGCGGCTGCGGATGCGCCAGCGGGAGCACAAACGTCAGCACCGCCTGATGCCCGTCACGCGTCATCCCGTATTCCGTTGGCCGGTTCAGAAATTTAACCTTTTGCCCGTTGTGCCAGAATTCCGTGAAGTAGTGCTGGCCGAGCACGTTGGCCATCACTTCCGCCGCCAGCTTTTTCCAGATTTCATCGCCGGGCTTCGCGTTTCCCGCATCATAGAGCAGATCGGCCGAGGTGATTTCATCCATCGTCCAGCGCATCTTCAGGCCGCTCAGCTGCGTGCCGTCGGTAACCAGCTCGGTCTGGAGGTCAATAAAACTGTGAGGGTGTGCGCTGGCGGTGAAGCTGATAACCGCCAAAAATAACGCCATCGCACTTTGTTTAACTGTTTGCATCAATTCCTCACGTCAAAAATTCTGTGATGTCCCCCAGCAATCCTGAGTGAAAGGCCTGCCGGCGCGCTTTTCAGCGCTCATCCTTTAGCTATTCTTATCAAACATTCACACTGGATACCCGACAGATGATGACGACGCTTGAAATTCCATCTGTGCTTTCCAGTTCGCAGCGCCGCTGCCAGGTGCTTTTGATGCTTTACCTGCCCGATGCTGCCGTCACCGCACAGAGCATAATTGCTGCCAACGGGGTGGACGACGCGATGGCACGGCAAGATATAGCCGAGACGCGCGATGAAATCCAGCGCTATCACCGGCTGGACATCGTCACGCACCACGACGGCAGCTACCGGATTGAAGGCACAGCCCTGAATCAGCGTTTATGCCTGCTGCACTGGCTGCGCCGGGCGCTGCGGCTTTGCCCGCAGTTTGTCTCACACCAGTTTACCCCCGCATTAAAAACCGCGCTTAAACAACACGGCATTGCGCGACCGCTGTACGACGATGCGAACCTGCGGGCGCTGATCGGCTTCTGCTCCCGCAAGCTGCAGCGCCAGTTTGAATGCCGCGACGTCCAGTTTTTACAGCTCTATCTGCAATACTGTCTTATTCAGCACCAGCTCGGGAATACGCCGCAGTTTTCTCACGTTCAGCGCAGCTGGACCCAGTCGAGAGGGGAGTATTTTACGGCCCAGGAGATCGTGCGTCACTGGAGACGTCGCGTGCCGCAGGGAGCGCACGGGGATGAACAGCTGTTTCTGGCGCTGCTGTTTATGATGCTGCGCACGCCCGATCCGGTGCTCGATAAACACCAGCAGGATCAGCGCTTGCGCCGGGCCATCGTGCGCATGGTCGCCCGTTTTCGCTCGCAGACCGGGATGAACTTCAGCGATGAGCAAGGGCTGACCGATCAGCTGTATATCCATCTGGCTCAGGCGCTGGACCGCTCGCTGTTTGAAATTGGCATCGACAATAGCCTGCCGGAGGAGATCCACCGTCTCTATCCCCGGCTGTTACGCACCACAAAGGAAGCGCTGTTTGAGCTGGAAGCGGAGTTTGGGCTGCGTTTTTCTGATGAAGAGATGAGTCTTGTCGCGGTGATTTTCGGCGCCTGGCTGATGCAGGAGACCGATCTGCACGAAAAACAGGTGATCCTGCTGACGGGAGACGATAAAGCCAGCGAGGATCTGATTGAACAGCAGCTTCGCGAGCTGACGCTGCTGCCGCTTAATATTCGCTATCTGACGCTGCAGGCTTTCCAGAAAGAGGGGGCACCGCGCGAGGCTGCGCTGGTTATCACCCCCTACCCTACCGTCCTGCCGCTGTTCTCGCCGCCGCTGATACATGCCGTTGAAACATTGAACGCGCAGCAGCAAGAACATATTCGCGCCATGCTGGAATCATAGCGAGGCGCGAGCGGCCACTTTAGGGCGAACAACGATGGCGGGTAAGGCGACCAGCGCCATCACCCAGAAAACCCCATGCCCCAGATGCTGGTAGAGGAACCCCGCAAAGACCGTCATGATTGCGATACTGCCCCCCATCGCGACCGCCGAGTACACGGCCTGCAGGCGAATAACGTCTCCGCCCTCGCGCGCAGCGATATAGCGCATCGCCGCCAGATGGCACACGGTAAAGGTGCCGCAGTGAAGAATTTGCGCCACTATCAGCCACGGCAGATCGGTCGTCCAGCCCATAATGCCCCAGCGCGCCACGCCGCACACGGCGGAAAGCAGCAGAAGGTCTCGCGCGCCAAAGCGACGGAACAGCTTCTTGCTCAGGGCAAAGATAATGACTTCGGCCACTACCCCCAGCGACCACAGATAGCCCACTGCGGAAGCAGAATATCCCGCCCCCTGCCAGTAGATGGCGCTGAAGCCATAGTACGCCGCATGCGCCCCCTGAAGCAGACAGACACACGCCAGAAAACGCCAGCTTTGTGCCACCAGGCTCCGCCAGGCGGGC
This sequence comes from Enterobacter sp. A103, assembly GCF_034427535.1. Taxonomy (NCBI): domain Bacteria; kingdom Pseudomonadati; phylum Pseudomonadota; class Gammaproteobacteria; order Enterobacterales; family Enterobacteriaceae; genus Enterobacter; species Enterobacter sp. A103. The sequence continues at coordinate 42,566 of NZ_JAXQPQ010000004.1, read as the reverse complement.
CAGCCTGCGCTCTCCTGATGGCGGCTTTCCCCTTGCGGCATCACCGACGGACGCAGCAGCATACCCAGCAGCATAGAGGCAATACCGATACTCAGCAGGGCGAGAATGGCGCGGTAATCGTAAAGGCTGACCAGTTTGCCCACCAGCGCGGAACCAATCACAAAGGCAATTGAGCCCCACAGGCGCACGCGGCCGTAATCCATGGTGATCTGCTTTTGCCAGGTGTTCGCCAGGGCATCCGTCAGCGGTACCAGCGGTGAGAAGAACAGGTTAAAGCCGACCATCACCACCATCAGCCAGGCAAACTGGTGGCTGACCCAGAAGCAGGCAACAAAGACCAGCGTCAGCAGAGCAAGAATGCGCACGGCCTTGATTAGTAAGGAGGGATCGCTGACGCGCGGGGCAATCAGCAGGCTGCCGAGGAAACGCGCCACCAGCCCGGCCCCCAGCAGGACACCGATAGTCTCAGGAGTCAGGCCGATACCCTTGAGCCAGACGCTCCAGAAGGGCAGAAAAATACCGTAGCTAAAGAAATAGGTGAAATAACTGAGCGCCAGCCAGCGCGTGGAATGCAAGACCATGAATCCCTCCCGAAATCGAGGCCATAGTCTGGCGAGAATATAAAAATTAAGCAAGTAGATAGCCTGCTATAAATTAACGAAAAATTAACATCTTGTGCAGTCGTCTGGCTTATGGCAGGGAATGAAAATATGTATTACGTTTAAATTACTCCACTTGCAGAGGTTTTTCTGCCATGAACTCACTACGTTATTTCGATTTCGGTCATTCACGTCACCTGCTGCTGCTGATTGGCCGCATCGCACTTGTCGTGCTGTTTATCATCTTTGGTTATCCAAAACTGACGGGGTTTAGCGGCACCGTACAATATATGACCTCGCTGGGTACGCCGATGCCCATGCTGGCGGCCATTATTGCGGTGGTGATGGAAGTCCCTGCTGCCATTCTGATCGTGCTGGGCTTTTTCACCCGCCCGCTCGCGGTACTGTTTGTATTCTATACGCTGGGCACGGCGATTATCGGTCACCATTACTGGGATATGACCGGTGATGCGGTCGTACCGAATATGATTAATTTCTATAAGAACATCAGTATTGCTGGCGCCTTTATTTTACTGGCCATTGTTGGTCCGGGGGCTATTTCCCTCGACCGGCGTTAAGCCAAAAAAAAAGGCCGCAAGCGCGGCCTTTTTTATTTCTGCAAGGCAGAGGAATTACGCGTATACCGGGAAGCGTGCGCAGATATCCAGAACTTTACCTTTGACGCGCTCGATAACCGCTTCGTCATTGATGTTGTCCAGAACGTCACACATCCAGCCAGCCAGCTCTTTCACTTCCGCTTCTTTGAAGCCGCGGCGAGTCACGGCCGGAGAACCGATACGGATACCGGAGGTCACGAACGGGCTCTTCGGATCGTTTGGCACGCTGTTTTTGTTCACGGTGATGTTGGCGCGGCCCAGGGCTGCGTCAGCTTCTTTACCGGTCAGGTTCTTATCAACCAGATCCAGCAGGAACAGGTGGTTTTCAGTACCGCCGGAGACCACTTTGTAGCCACGGTTCAGGAACACTTCCACCATCGCTTTGGCGTTCTTAGCAACCTGCTGCTGATAAACCTTGAATTCTGGCTCCATCGCTTCTTTCAGCGCAACGGCTTTAGCCGCGATAACGTGCATCAGCGGGCCGCCCTGCGCGCTTGGGAATACAGCGGAGTTCAGTTTTTTGTACAGCTCTTCGTCACCGCCTTTCGCCAGGATCAGGCCACCGCGTGGACCCGCCAGGGTTTTGTGGGTGGTGGTGGTCACAACGTGAGCGTGTGGAACCGGGTTCGGGTAAACGCCAGCGGCAATCAGACCCGCAACGTGCGCCATGTCGACGAACAGGTAAGCACCAATGCTGTCTGCGATTTCACGCATTTTTGCCCAGTCAACGATACCGGAGTAAGCAGAGAAGCCACCGATGATCATCTTCGGTTTGTGCTCTTTAGCCTGCTTCGCCATGTCTTCGTAGTCAATTTTACCGGACTCATCAATACCGTAAGGGATGATGTTGTACAGTTTGCCGGAGAAGTTAACCGGGGAGCCGTGAGTCAGGTGGCCGCCCTGCGCCAGGTTCATACCCAGAACGGTATCGCCCGGCTGCAGCAGCGCGGTATAGACCGCGAAGTTAGCCTGAGAGCCAGAGTGTGGCTGCACGTTCGCGTAGTCAGCGCCAAAGAGTTCTTTCGCACGGTCGATAGCCAGCTGCTCAACGATATCCACGTACTCGCAACCGCCGTAGTAGCGTTTGCCCGGGTAACCTTCAGCATATTTGTTAGTCAGCTGAGAACCCTGCGCCTGCATGACGCGCGGGCTGGTGTAGTTTTCGGAGGCGATCAGTTCGATGTGCTCTTCCTGACGTACTTTTTCCTGCTCCATAGCCTGCCACAGTTCGGCATCATAATCGGCAATGTTCATTTCACGCTTTAACATCCGCATCTCCTGACTCAGCTAACAAGTAAATTTTGGCCTGAAAAGGCAGTCCTGTTGGACGACGGGCAACAGTATAACTGATTAGTTCTGTGATAACAGGTCTTGACAAACGATTTTACGCAAACGTTTTCCTACGCGCCACGCAAGGGTTTGAGGAATAAAGCTCTCGCCTTTTCCAGCGGATTTCTTTTCAGGTTTGTGATGCATATTTTTCATCTTGCAAAGAACCATTTACAACGCAGGGGTATTTTTTATAAGATGCATTTAAAATACATCATTAAAGTCACATCAGAAGGATGCGCTCATGCTCGACGCTCAAACCATCGCTACCGTTAAAGCCACCATCCCCCTGCTGGTGGAAACCGGCCCTAAACTCACCGCCCATTTCTACGATCGCATGTTCACGCACAACCCGGAGCTCAAAGAAATTTTCAACATGAGCAACCAGCGTAACGGCGATCAGCGCGAAGCGCTTTTCAACGCAATCGCGGCCTACGCCAGCAATATTGAAAACCTGGCGGCACTGCTGCCCGCGGTGGAAAAAATCGCGCAGAAGCACACCAGCTTCCAGATCCAACCCGAGCAGTACAACATTGTGGGTGGCCACCTGCTGGCAACGCTGGACGAGATGTTCAGCCCGGGCCAGGAGGTGCTGGACGCGTGGGGGAAAGCCTACGGCGTGCTGGCAAACGTGTTTATCAACCGCGAAGCGCAGATCTACAGCGAAAACGCCAGCAAGAACGGCGGCTGGGAAGGCACGCGCGCCTTCCGCATCGTTGAGAAAACGCCGCGCAGCGCGCTGATTACCAGCTTTGAATTTGAGCCGGTGGACGGACAGCCGGTTGCCGATTACCAGCCGGGCCAGTATCTGGGCGTGTGGCTGAAGCCTGAAGGTTTCCCGCATCAGGAGATCCGCCAGTATTCTCTTACCCGCAAGCCAAACGGCAAAGGCTACCGCATTGCGGTGAAGCGTGAGGACGGCGGTCAGGTATCCAACTGGCTACACAACGAAGCTAACGTGGGCGACGTGGTCCATCTGGCCGCGCCGGCGGGCGATTTCTTCATGGCCGTAGAAGCGAATACCCCGGTTACGCTGATCTCTGCGGGCGTCGGCCAAACGCCAATGCTGGCGATGCTAGATACGCTGGCGAAAGCCAACCACGGCGCGCAGGTCAACTGGTTCCACGCTGCGGAAAACGGCGACGTGCACGCCTTTGCGGATGAAGTGAAAACGCTCGGGGCGTCCCTGCCGCGCTTCACCGCGCACACCTGGTATCGCCTGCCGACGGATAAAGACCGCGCGGCCGCTCGGTTTGACAGCGAAGGTCTGATGAATTTAAGCCAGATGGAAGGGGCATTTAGCGCGCCGGACATGCAGTTCTACGTCTGCGGGCCGGTAGCGTTTATGCAGTATGCCGCCCAGCAGCTGGTGGAGCTGGGTGTGAACAAAGACAACATTCATTACGAATGTTTCGGGCCGCATAAGGTGCTGTAATGAAAAAGCCCCTCGTTCGAGGGGATTTTTTTCGCCGGGTGGCGGCTGCGCCTTACCCGGCCTACAAAACCGTTGGCAATGTTAAATCGCGGCGTCGTCTTCTTCGCCGGTACGGATACGGATCACGCGCGCCACGTCAAAGACGAAGATTTTACCGTCGCCGATTTTGCCCGTCTGCGCGGTGCGGATAATGGTATCCACGCAGGTATCGACGATATCGTCGCTGACCACGATTTCAATTTTTACTTTCGGCAGAAAGTCGACCATGTACTCTGCGCCACGGTAAAGCTCGGTGTGGCCCTTCTGACGACCAAAACCTTTCACTTCCGTCACGGTCATCCCGGTGATGCCGACTTCCGCCAGCGCTTCACGCACATCATCCAGTTTGAAAGGTTTAATAATCGCATCAATCTTTTTCATGGTGGGTCCTTAAACTCTTGCCTGTAAGCAGCCTCGTAATCGATTGCCCACAGTACCATACGGCATTACTCTTTAAAATCGTTTGCTTCCAGCTCGTGGCGCGACAGCAGCTTGTAGAACTCGGTGCGGTTGCGTCCGGCCATGCGCGCCGCGTGGGTCACGTTGCCTTTGGTTATCTGCAATAGCTTGCGCAGATAGTTCAGCTCGAACTGATTCCGCGCTTCCGCAAACGTCGGCAGGGCCGTGTTTTCCCCTTCCAGCGCCTGCTCCACCAGCGCATCGCTGATCACCGGTGAGGAGGTCAGCGCCACGCACTGCTCAATCACGTTCACCAGCTGGCGCACGTTACCCGGCCAGCCTGCGGCCATCAGCCGCTTCATCGCGTCGGTGGAAAACGCGCGCACGAACGGTTTATGGCGATCGGCCGCCTGGCGCAAAAGATGGTTCGCCAGCAGCGGAATGTCTTCCGCGCGCTCCGCCAGCGCCGGGATCTTCAGATTCACCACGTTCAGACGGTAGTAGAGATCTTCGCGAAACTCGTTGCGCGCCATCACTTTTGGCAAGTCGCGGTGGGTGGCGGAAATAATGCGCACATTAATATCGATATCGCGGTTGCTGCCCAGCGGGCGAACTTTTCGCTCCTGCAACACGCGCAGCAGTTTGACCTGCAGCGGTGCGGGCATGTCGCCAATCTCGTCCAGGAACAGCGTGCCGCCTTCCGCGGCCTGGAACAGCCCTTCCCGGCTGCTCACCGCGCCGGTGAATGCGCCGCGGGCGTGACCAAACAGTTCAGATTCGAGCAGCTGTTCCGGAAGCGCGCCGCAGTTAATGGCGATAAAGGCATTTTTACTGCGCGGGCTGGCGTTATGGATCGCCTGGGCCAGGATCTCTTTTCCGGTTCCGCTCTGGCCGTTGATGAGCACGCTGACGTCGGACTGCGCCACCATCCGGGCCTGTTCAAGCAGACGCAGCATAATGGGGCTGCGGGTGACGATGGACTCCCGCCACGCTTCATCCCCCGCCGGGGCGGCATGTTCCAGCGCGCTGTCGATAGCCTTATACAGCGCGTCTTTGTCCACCGGCTTGGTCAGGAAGCTGAAGACCCCCTGCTGCGTCGCGGCAACCGCATCCGGGATCGACCCGTGCGCCGTCAGGATAATCACGGGCATACCCGGCTGCTGCTTCTGGATCTCCGCGAACAGCTGCAGGCCATCCATTTCGTCCATCCGCAGGTCGCTTATCACCAGATCGATTTTCTCGCGACTGAGGATCTTGAGCCCTTCCAGCCCGCTTTCAGCGGTCACGACGCTGTAGCCTTCGCTCGCCAGACGCATCCCCAGCAGCTTTAACAGCCCGGGATCGTCATCCACCAGTAAAAGATGGGCAGGTTTACGGCTCGTCATGCTTCACATCCTCTTGTTTCGGCGTATCGCTGTCCGGTGCAGCGGATGAGCTCCCCGGCTGATATTTGCGCGACGAGAGCTGCCTTTCGATATCCGTCAGGTTCTCCAGCTTACGCGTCGTGGTATCCAGCTGCGTACGTAAATGTTGCTGCTGTTGACGCAGCGTATCAAGCTCGCTGTCGGTTGACTGCTGTAGCTTGCTGTAGCGGGAGCGCTCTTCAGACAGCTGAAGCTGTAATGTCTGCCCATCGCGCCAGAGCTGGTATACCGGGCGTACCTGCACGGGAAGATTGACTACAAACGTGTCCAGTCGGGTCACATTGACGCGACGTTCAACGGGGGTAATTTTCGCATCTGCGAGTAAAATCCCACGCTTGAAAGCGTCCTGCCAGGTGTCGTCATCCAGCATCGCCGCCTTCGAGCGGGCGTCTACCGGCGCCAGACGCTGGGCGCAATCTATCCCACGCAGCCAGAACAGCGGGTTGCTTTCAACGTCATGTCCTGACAGGTTCCAGATGTCGTCACAGCGGGTTGAGAGGAAGTCTGCCAGCTGGTTATCGGGCCATTTATCTTCCTGTTTACCGCTAATGGCACTTTGTGGCGCATGGGAAACACACCCAGCCAGAAATAAACAGGGCAGGCTCAGGCGAAGCGTTTTGCTGGAAAACACCGCACTTACGGCGCGGAAAAAGACGTGTGACATACTCACCAGACATAGATTCATTTTATTGATTTTTCCGGCTCAGGGGCAGTTCGATACGGAAGCAAACATCTGAACGTTCGTCCGCGGCAATGTTTAGCTCACCCTGCATGCGTCGTATGCAGTCCCGGGCGATGCTCAAGCCCAGCCCGCTTCCTTTAACCGCGCCTTTCCGCTGATGACTCCCCTGGAAAAAGGGTTCGAAGATCATGATTTTTTCGTCATCGGGGATCGGGGTGCCGGTGTTTGCGACGTCAATAAACACCCGTGAACCATTCGTATTACTTCGGATATAAATGTTACCGGATTCAGTACCATAGTGCACCGCATTGGAGTAAAGATTATCCAGAACGCTCATCAGCAGCATGGGTTCAGCCAGGCATGCAGGCGCATTCAGCTCAACGCCGGTATGCATCATTTTAGCTCTTGCTGGCAAGCTGTGGGCGGAGATCACCATATCCACCAGCGGCTCAATTTCAACGTTTTCCAGTACGACCGCCCCGTCAGCCAGCTTGCGGTTGTAATCCAGCAGTTGCTCAATCAGCTTTTGCAGATTGCGGCTGCTGTTATCCAGGATCTCAACAATTTCTTTCTGCTCTGGCGTAAGGGGCCCGGCCACTTCGTCCGCCAGCAGCTCCGTCCCTTCGCGCATGCTGGCCAGCGGCGTTTTAAGCTCATGAGAGATATGGCGCAGGAACTGATGGCGCTGTGATTCGAGCCACGCCAGGCGCTCGGACAGCCAGATAATGCGCTGGCCTACGGATCGCAGCTCGCGGGGACCTTTAAAGGCGACCGTATCCCCGAGCGATTTCCCCTCCCCCAGGCGGTTGATCATACGCTGGATACCCTTTACCGGGCCGATGATCATGCGGGTAAAGAGCAGTACCAGCCCGAGGCTCACCAGGAACAGCACCAGCGCCTGCCAGCCGAAGAACTGGCCGCGCTCGGCAATCTCCTGCTGGAGCTGCTGGCCGCGAGAGAAAATCACCGCGCGCGTAGACTGCACCATCTCGGTGTTGGCGCTGGCAAAAGCTTCGAGGCGCGCGGCGGCAACGGCATCCGGGCCGCTGTTGCTGCACTGCAGCTGCGCGAGATCGTTCAAATCCTGACGTAACGCCTGATAGAGCTTGTCGTCAGGCAAGACCCCCGCGTGAGCGTCCAGCATTTCGCTGTAGCGTTTACGCTGGCTCTGATAAACCTTTTCCAGCGTCCGATCGTCAAGCACGCAATACTGACGATAGCTGCGCTCCATCTCCAAAGCGGCGTTGGTCATCGCTTCACTGCGTCTGGCGTCGATAAGCGTCGTGCGGTTGGTCAAAGCCGCCTGCGCGCTCAGCGCGTTCAGGCTTTGCCACGCCTGCCAGGCAAGGATCAGCAGCGGCAGCAGGATCAGCAGGAAGGCCATCATGACGAGCTGCCGCAGGGAACGGGGGAAAACGGGCCAGCGTTTCAACGCATTACTCTCTTAATGGGGATTTACGCAGAGCGTAACTGAGTCTGCCCTTCAGATACAACAAAGCCGGGTAAAAACCCGGCTTTGTCATGGAATGAGGCGGTGCCTAACTCGACGTTTCGCCCTGGCCTGATAAAGCATCGCTATGATCAGTAGTTGGACGGCAGGCACCTTTTTGTGCGTCATTCGAAGTTTATGTAGCGCGTCCCGAAGGGGCTGACATAAGAAGGTGAATGAGCCACTGGTTAATATTATGCAACACCCGTGCCAGAATGCAAAACAAAATATTAACAGTTTGAAATATATGACTTTTACTCGTTTAGCCTGTTAATTATCGATTGAATGATTTCCAGGCTAAGTGTCGCTATTAAGCAACACCTTAACGGGAACCTTTACTGCCACATATAAATCAATGAGTTAAATGTCTCCTTTTGGAGACAGTCATATTGCGGGTCTGTCGCGTAATTGCGACACAAATAAAAAAGCCCGGTGGAGCTTTCGCTTACCGGGCCTGGAAGGGTGTGGGGCTAAAACTTAACCCAGCTGCTTACGCGCGTTGCGGAAGATACGCATCCACGGGCTGTCCTCGCCCCAGTTTTCCGGGTGCCAGGAGTTGCTCACGGTACGGAACACGCGTTCCGGGTGCGGCATCATGATGGTCGCGCGGCCGCTTTCGCTGGTCACTGCCGTAATACCGTTGGCGGAGCCGTTCGGGTTAGCCGGATAGGTTTCCGTCACCTTGCCGAAGTTATCGACAAAGCGCAGCGCCACCAGGCCTTTGCTCTCCAGCTGAGCCAGATGCGCAGCGTCGCGCACTTCTACCTGACCTTCGCCGTGGGAAACGGCGATTGGCATCTGTGAACCGACCATCCCCTGCAGCAGCAGAGACGGGCTTTGGGTCACTTCCACCAGGCTGAAGCGCGCCTCGAAGCGGTCAGACTGGTTGCGCACAAAGCGCGGCCAGGCTTCGCTGCCCGGGATCAGCTCGCGCAGGTTAGACATCATCTGGCAGCCGTTACACACGCCCAGCGCCAGGGTCTGCGGACGGTGGAAGAAGGTTTCGAACTCGTCGCGCACGCGGCTGTTGAACAGGATGGACTTCGCCCAGCCTTCGCCCGCGCCCAGCACGTCGCCGTAGGAGAAGCCGCCGCACGCCACCAGCGCCTGGAAATCTTCCAGACCGGTACGCCCGGCCAGCAGGTCGCTCATGTGGACGTCGATAGCGTCAAAGCCCGCGCGGTGGAAGGCGGCCGCCATCTCAACGTGGGAGTTGACGCCCTGCTCGCGCAGCACGGCCACTTTTGGACGCGCACCCGTCGCTATGTACGGCGCGGCGATGTCTTCGTTGATGTCGAAGGAGAGCTTCACGTTCAGGCCTGGATCCTGGTCATTCGCTTTCGCGTTATGCTCCTGATCGGCACATTCCGGGTTGTCACGCAGGCGCTGCATCTGCCAGGTGGTTTCTGCCCACCACATGCGCAGCGTGGTGCGGCTTTCGCTGAACACGGCGTGACCGTCTGCTTCAATGACGAAGCGGTCGCCCTGAACGGCTTTGCCCAGATAGTGCACGCAGTCTGCCAGACCATGCTTCGCCAGAATCGCTTCAACCGCGTCGCGATCTGCCGCACGCACCTGAATCACGGCGCCCAGCTCTTCGTTGAACAGCGCCGCCAGACGGTCTTCGCCCAGCGTCGCAATGTTCGCTTCCACGCCGCAGTGGCCGGTGAAGGCCATCTCTGCCAGGGTCACCAGCAGGCCACCGTCGGAACGGTCGTGGTAGGCCAGCAGCTTACGCTGCGCCACCAGCGCCTGAATCGCGTCGTAGAAGCCTTTCAGCTGCGCCACGTCACGCACGTCGGCTGGCTTATCGCCGAGCTGGCGGTAAACCTGCGCCAGCGCGGTAGCACCCAGCGCGTTGTGGCCTTTGCCCAGGTCAATCAGCAGCAGGGCGTTGTCTTCGGTCGCAAGCTGCGGCGTAACGGTGTGACGCACGTCTTCCACGCGGGCAAACGCGGTGATCACCAGCGACAGCGGAGAGGTCATCTCGCGCTGTTCGTTGCCTTCCTGCCAGCGGGTTTTCATCGACATGGAGTCTTTGCCCACCGGAATGGTCAGGCCGAGGGCAGGACAAAGCTCCTCACCCACCGCTTTCACGGCTTCATACAGGCCAGCATCTTCACCAGGGTGGCCGGCAGCGGCCATCCAGTTTGCGGAGAGCTTGATACGTTTGATGTCGCCAATCTGCGTCGCGGCGATGTTGGTCAGCGCTTCACCGACCGCCAGACGGGCAGAGGCCGCGAAGTCCAGCAGCGCCACCGGGGTGCGTTCGCCGAGAGCCATCGCTTCGCCGTAGTAGCTGTCTAGGCTCGCGGTGGTCACGGCGCAGTTCGCGACCGGGATCTGCCACGGGCCGACCATCTGATCGCGCGATACCATACCGGTCACGGTGCGGTCGCCGATGGTCACCAGGAAGGTTTTCTCTGCCACAGCAGGCAGGTGCAGCACGCGGTTTACCGCTTCTGCCACGGTGATGCCCTGGCGATCGAGCGCTTTGCCCGCCGCTTTGCGGGTGGCTACGTCGCGGGTCATCTTCGGCGTTTTACCGAGCAGCACGTCCAGCGGCAGATCGATCGGCTGATTGTCAAAGTGGGTGTCGCTTAAGGAAAGGTGCTGCTCTTCGGTCGCTTCACCGATGACGGCATACGGCGCGCGCTCGCGGCGGCACAGCTCGTCAAACAGCGGCAGCTGATCCGCAGCAACCGCCAGCACGTAGCGCTCCTGGGATTCGTTACACCAGATTTCCAGCGGGCTCATGCCCGGCTCATCGCTCAGGATGTCGCGCAGGTTGAAGCGCCCGCCGCGGCCACCGTCGCTCACCAGCTCCGGCATGGCGTTGGACAGGCCGCCCGCGCCCACATCGTGGATGAAGAGGATCGGGTTGGCGTCGCCCAGCTGCCAGCAGCGGTCGATCACTTCCTGGCAGCGGCGCTCCATCTCAGGGTTGTCGCGCTGCACGGAGGCGAAATCGAGATCCGCATCAGACTGGCCGGAGGCCATCGAAGAGGCCGCGCCGCCGCCCAGGCCGATGTTCATCGCCGGACCGCCCAACACGATCAGCTTCGCGCCGACGACGATCTCACCTTTCTGCACGTGATCGGCACGGATGTTGCCGATCCCGCCCGCCAGCATGATCGGCTTGTGGTAGCCGCGCAGCTCTTCGCCGTTGTGGCTGTCCACTTTCTCTTCATAGGTACGGAAGTAACCGTTCAGCGCCGGACGACCAAATTCGTTGTTAAACGCCGCGCCGCCCAACGGGCCTTCGGTCATGATATCCAGGGCGGTCACGATGCGCTCTGGCTTGCCGAAATCCTCTTCCCACGGCTGTTCAAAGCCCGGGATACGCAGGTTAGAGACAGAGAAACCGACCAGACCCGCTTTTGGTTTAGCGCCACGACCGGTCGCACCTTCATCACGGATTTCGCCGCCGGAGCCGGTCGCCGCGCCCGGCCACGGGGAGATCGCCGTCGGGTGGTTGTGGGTTTCCACTTTCATCAGGATATGCGCGGGCTCCTGATGGAAGTCATAGCGCCCTGCTTCGCGATCGGCGAAGAAGCGGCCCACCTCGGAACCTTCCATTACCGCGGCGTTGTCTTTATAGGCAGACAGCACGTGGTCAGGGGTTTGCTCCATGGTGTTTTTGATCATTTTGAACAGCGACTTCGGCTGCTGTTCGCCGTCAATAATCCAGTCGGCGTTGAAAATCTTGTGGCGGCAGTGCTCAGAGTTAGCCTGCGCGAACATGTAAAGTTCGATGTCGTTCGGGTTACGGTTGAGCTTAACAAACGCATCCTGCAGGTAGTCGATTTCGTCTTCTGCCAGCGCCAGGCCGAGACGCAGGTTGGCGTCAATCAGCGCCTGACGGCCCTGCCCCAGCAGGTCTACGCTCTGTACCGGCGCAGGCTGATGGTGAGAGAAAAGCTTCTGCGCGTCATCGAGAGAGGCAAATACGCTCTCCATCATGCGATCGTGCAGTTCAGCCGCAACCGCCTGCCACTGCGCGTCGCTCAGGGTAGAGGCTTCCACGTAGTACGCCACGCCGCGTTCCAGACGGTTAATCTGGCTCAGGCCACAGTTGTGGGCGATATCGGTGGCTTTGGAAGACCAGGGGGAGATGGTGCCCGGACGAGGCGTAGCAAGGATCAGTTTGCCGGTTGGCGTATGGCTGTTCAGGCTTGGACCATACTTGAGCAGGCGTTCCAGCTGTACGCGCTCCTCTGCATTCAGGGGGGCATTCAGGTCAGCAAAATGGACATACTCAGCGTAAATATTGCTTACCGGAAGGTCGGCCGCCTGAAAACGTGCCAGCAGTTTAGTGATACGGAAGGCAGACAGTGCAGGCGAACCACGCAGAATTTCCATCATAAGTCTCTCGTCTTCGAAGCGCCGGGGCGCTTACAGTGTGCGCAAGGGGGGAAAACGGGCGTCATTATAGAGAATCCTGAGCGCCGACGAAACCGTTTGCGTCGAAATAAAATTTGCACAGAGATTTAACAATAGATGTGACCTGTCTCTCTAATTGGTTGCCAAGTGGCGCAAGTTTACGCAAAATGCCGCTCATTCAATGGCAAACCTTATGATTAACATGGCTACAGCAGACTGAGGCAACCGGCGTCGCAGAGAATTAACTAATTGAAAAAATTAAAGATTAATTATCTGCTCATCGGCATTGTAACGTTGCTGCTGGCAGTGGCCCTCTGGCCTTCCATCCCCTGGTTCGGCAAAGCCGAAAACCGTATCGCCGCCATTCAGGAGCGGGGGGAATTGCGCGTCAGTACTCTCAACTCGCCGCTGATTTACAGCGACGTCAACGGCAAAATCATTGGCCTGGATTATGAACTGGCACAACAGTTCGCCGATTATCTTGGCGTGAAGCTTAAAATCACCGTCCGCCAGAATATCAACCAGCTTTTTGACGACCTCGATAACGACGATGCCGATATGCTCGCCGCCGGGCTGGTGTATAACAGCGAGCGCAGCAAGAACTACCAGCCAGGCCCGACCTACTACTCCGTTTCTCAGCAGCTGGTTTACCGCGTCGGGAGCCTGCGCCCGCGCTCGCTGTCCTCGATTAACGATCGGCAGCTGACAATTGCGCCCGGCCACGTGGTGATTGACGATCTGCGGGAGCTTAAGGAGAAGAAATATCCCGACCTGAGCTGGACGGTGGATCCGAAACTCGGCACGACGGAGCTGCTGGAGCAGGTAAAAGATCAGAAGGTGCCCTACACCATCGCCGATTCGGTCGCGATCAGCCTGTTCCAGCGGGTGCATCCTGAAATCGCCGTGGCGCTGGACGTCACCGACGAGCAGCCCGTGACCTGGTTTAGCCAGCTTGATGACGACCAGACCTTCTCTGCCGCGATGCTTGATTTCTTCAACACCATCAATGAAGACGGTACCCTGGCGCGTCTGGAGGAAAAGTACCTCGGGCACGGCGATGACTTTGACTACGTTGATACCCGCAGCTTCCTGCGCGCGGTAGACAGCGTCCTGCCGGACCTGCAGCCGCTGTTCGAAAAATACGCCCAGGAGATTGACTGGAAGCTGCTGGCGGCTATTTCGTATCAGGAATCCCACTGGGACACCCAGGCCACGTCGCCCACGGGCGTACGCGGTTTGATGATGTTAACAAAAAATACCGCGCTGAGCCTGGGCGTGAACGATCGTACCGACGCCGAACAGAGCATCAGCGGCGGCGCGCGATACCTGCAGGACATGATGGCTAAAGTACCGGAAACGGTGCCGGAAGAAGAGCGGATCTGGTTTGCGCTGGCGGCCTACAATATGGGCTACGCGCATATGCTTGATGCACGAGCGTTGACGGCAAAAACGAAAGGTAACCCGGACAGCTGGTCAGACGTTAAGCAGCGCCTGCCGCTGCTGAGCCAAAAGCCATGGTATAACAAGCTGACATACGGCTACGCGCGCGGACATGAAGCCTACGCCTACGTGGAAAATATCCGTAAATATCAGATTAGCCTGGTCGGGTATCTGCTGGAGAAAGAGAAAGAGGCGACGGAGGCCAAACAGCTGGCTCAAAGCTACCCGGTCGTGGCGCCGGACGAGCTTAATCGCCCAACAGCTTCAGTTCTGCCTTTTGCTGCTTTTTCTGCTGACGGCGCATTCGAAAGAAATCGCTTAATAGCCCCGAACACTCTGGTGCAAGCACCCCACCGATAGTCTTCACCTGGTGGTTCATACCCGGGTGACCCAGCACGTCCATCAGCGAACCGGCCGCACCGGTTTTTTCATCCCGCGCGCCGAAAACCAGAGTCCCGATCCGGCTGTGCACCATCGCGCCGGAGCACATCACGCACGGCTCCAGCGTCACATACAGCGTGGTATCAAGCAGGCGATAGTTTTGCAGCACCAGACCGCCCTGGCGAAGCGCCATAATTTCGGCATGCGCAGTAGGATCGTGGCGGCCAATAGGACGGTTCCACCCTTCGCCAATCACCTGGTTGTTATGAACCAGTACCGCGCCCACGGGCACTTCGCCCTCGTCCCAGGCGCGTTGAGCCAGCGTCAGCGCGTGGCGCATCCAGTATTCATGATTGTGTTCAGGGTTGGACAAAGGCTGATACTCCAGTCGAAAAGCGGGCGGCATTATACACGCCAGTTTTAGAGAAGACTATTCGAGTTGCTGAAGTTCGCCTGATGGCGTGACGCGCCAGCGGTGCTGGCAAAAATAGAGCAGCGGGTTGTCCTGCTTGCTGTCGCTGTAGCCGCTGTACAGGCGCAGCGGCGTACCGATGCGTTTCTCAAGCTGGACCACTTTTTCATGCCCCAGACAGCGCAGGGTCAGCACCCAGCCGCCGTAGCCGCGGCTAATTTGCGTGGCGATAAGATTCACGCGCGGAAGCCAGGGGGTATCAAAGTAGACCTGCTCCACCAGCGTCTGCGGGGAGCCGGTAATGAGCCAGATGTCGGCATCATTCGCGTCGAGATAGCTGGTCAGGCGCGCCTGCACCACCGGAAAGGCGGCGACGTGGCCGCGAAACCAGTGCGCAAAATCCTTTTCGAGCTGCTTAAGCCGCGCTTCGCTGTGCCCAAAGGTACATCCCCATAACAGCAGACTCATCGGCCATCGCGCCGCCCGGCCTTTCACCAGCAGCGCGATCCCGATAACCGGTAAGAGCGGCAGCACGAGCAGCGCATTCAAAGGCTGACGCCGCAGCAGGTAACGCATAAACGTACCAAACATATCCTGCTGATGCAGCGTTCCATCCAGGTCGAAAAAGACAACGCGACGCGCGTGATTTGCCAAACCTTACTCCTCTGGGTCGTTGAAACCTAACAGCCAGGTAAACAGGAACCCGGCGATCACCGCTACTAAATAGCCTAACAGATAGAGCATCACTTTTCCGGTCACGATGGTTAATGCCAGCGGTAAACCGGAGAGCCCAAAGGTGATAACGGTAGCGACTTTCCAGTAGCTGATCAGCGCCCCGCCTACCGCGCCGCCCAGACAGGCGGCGAGGAACGGTTTACCCAGCGGCAGCGTAACGCCGAAAATCAGCGGCTCGCCGATGCCGAGCAGTCCGACCGGGAGCGCGCCTTTAATCATTTTTTTCAGACGCGCGTTGCGGGTTTTCATCAGTACGGCAATCGCCGCGCCGACCTGCCCCACCCCCGCCATCGACAGGATAGGCAGCAGCGCGTTATAGCCGTGCGCCTGCACCAGCTCGACGTGGATCGGCACCAGCCCCTGATGTAGCCCCGTCAGCACCAGCGGCAGGAAGGTACCTGACAGCACCGCTCCCACCAGCAGGCCGCCGCGGTCAATAGCCAGAGACGCGCCGTGAGCGATGGCTTCAGAGATCCATCCGCCTAGCGGCTGGAGGGCCACAATCGCTACGCTACCGGTAATCAGCGTGGTCAACAGCGGGTTGAGGATCAGCTCGATCGAGCCAGGCAGAACCGCGCGCAGCCTTTTCTCGATCCAGCACATCAGGATGACCACCAGCAGCACGGCAATCACCCCGCCGCGCCCGGGCTGGAGCGCCTCGCCAAACAGCGTGATCTGCGCCAGCTGCGGGCTGGACAAGATGCCCGCCATGACCCCGCCCATGGCCAACGATCCGCCAAACACCTTCGCGGTATTCACCCCGACCAGAATGTTCATGATGGCGAAAACAGCGCTGCCGAAGATCCCAAGGATCCCCAGCAGATTCGGATACTGCGTGGCGAAATCCCCCACGATATCCGGTCGCTTGAGGATATTGATGATCCCGGTGATCAGGCCGGAGGCAATAAACGCCGGGATCAGCGGAATAAAGACGTTTGCCAGCTGACGCAGCGCATCGCTCATGGGGGCTTTGTATTTGGCCTTTGCCTGCGCTTTGGTGCGCTCCGCATCGTCAATCGACGCGCTCGCGCTTACGCCCATCAGCGCACGCATGGCATCAACAACCTGCGCCGCTTTCCCCGGCCCGACGATCAGCTGATGCTGCTGCCCCTGTTTCACGTAGCCGCTGACGCCGGAGAGTTGCTTCAGGCGCGGCACGTCGAGCTGGTCGTCGTTATGCACCTCGACGCGCACGCGCGTCATGCAGTTTTCGAGACGCTGAATATTTTTTTCCCCACCGATCCCCTGCAGGATATCGCTGGCGAGCGCTGCTGTTTTGTCCATAGACGCCTCTGTTAGTTTTCTAATGCCGCCCGTAAGAAGCCGCTATGCGCATCGAGTTTGGCTCTCGCGGCCGCCGCATCCAGCCCGCTCAGGATCATCAAAATGGCCGGTTTAACATCGTGATCGGTCTGCTTGAGTACCGCTTCTGCCTCTTCACGGCCTGCGCCAGTCGCCTCCATCACCATGCGGCAGGCTCTGTCCACCAGCTTGACGTTGGTGGCCTGCATATCCACCATCAGGTTCTGATAAACCTTGCCGAACTTCACCATCGCGCCGGTGGAGATCATATTGAGCACCAGCTTTTGCGCGGTCCCGGATTTCAGGCGCGTGGAGCCGGTGAGCGCTTCCGGCCCGACAACCGGAGAGATAGCAATAGCGGCCACCTGCGCAATCGGGGAGCCCGGATTACAGGAGATGGCCACCGTCGTGCAGCCCGTCCGGTTGGCGTATTCCAGCCCGCCAATGACGTACGGGGTGCGCCCGGATGCCGCCAGCCCGACCACCAGATCCTTCTCGGTCAGATTCAGCTCCTTCAGGTCATCCTCGCCCAGCTGTGCATTGTCTTCCGCTCCTTCAACGGCTTTCAGCAGCGCGCCGGGTCCACCGGCAATCAGCCCAACGACCAGACCGTGCGGCACCCCGAAGGTGGGCGGACATTCTGACGCATCCAGGACCCCAAGACGCCCGCTGGTGCCCGCCCCCATGTAGATAATGCGACCGCCGGCCTTGAGGGCTTCCGCCGCCGCATCGACCGCTTTCGCCACCTCGGGTAATGTCTCTTTCACTGCCTGCGCGACCAGCGTATCCTGTTGATTAAAGCGGTTAACCAGCTCCAGGGTGGAGAGCGCATCCAGATCCATGGTTTGCGGGTTACGCGTTTCAGAAACAAGTGAGCCAAGATTCATTTTTGTACCTCAAGAATTTTTAATTCATAATAATCACACTATAATGGAATATAAAATTCATTCAGGCGAGCAAAATTCGTATTTGCGCAGATAATCACATTTTCGCCAGGAGACCCTATGAACTGTTTAATTCGCATTCGCCAGCGCTATGCAGGCTTTGCCCAAAGCGACAAGAAGCTGGCGGATTTTCTGCTTTCTCAACCCGACCATGCACGCCATCTCAGCTCGCAGCAGCTGGCGAGTGAAGCCGGCGTGAGCCAGTCCAGCGTGGTGAAGTTTGCCCAGAAGATTGGCTTTAAGGGGTTCCCCGCCCTCAAGCTGGCGATCAGCGAAGCGCTGGTGAGCAACCCCAACCCGCAGTCCATGCCGGTGCATAATCAGATCCGCGGCGATGACCCGATGCGGCTGGTTGGCGAAAAGCTGATCAAAGAGAACGTGGCGGCCATGCACGCGACGCTCGATGTGAACACCGAAGAGAAGCTGCTGGAGAGCGTGGCGATGCTGCGCGGCGCGCGGAGGATCATCCTGACCGGTATCGGCGCGTCCGGACTTGTGGCGCGTAACTTTGGCTGGAAGCTGACGAAAATTGGGCTTAACGCCATCGTCGAGCAGGATATGCACGCCCTGCTGGCAACCGTACAGGCAATGGATCCTGACGATCTGCTGCTGGCCATCTCCTACTCCGGCGAGCGCCGTGAAATCAACATGGCAACTGATGAAGCGCTGCGCGTCGGCGGTAAAATTCTGGCGATCACCGGTTTTACACCGAATGCCCTCCAGCAGCGGGCAACGCGCTGTTTATATACCATTGCCGAGGAACAGGCCACGCGCAGCGCGGCTATCTCGTCCACCAGCGCGCAAATGATGCTGACGGACCTGCTGTTTATGGCACTGGTGCAGCAGGATCTGGAGCGCGCGCCCGAGCGCATTCGTCACAGCGAAGAACTGGTAAAGAAACTGGTTTGACGCGTATAATGCCCGCCCGGTTTGTGTTGTTTCTGAGAATTTCCTGATGGCGCTGTTAATTACCAAAAAATGCATTAATTGCGATATGTGCGAGCCCGAATGCCCGAACCAGGCGATTTCGATGGGCGACAGCATCTATGAGATTAACAGCGACCGCTGCACGGAATGCATCGGCCACTATGAAACGCCGACCTGCCAGAAAGTGTGCCCGATCCCGAATACCATCCTGAAGGATCCGGCCCACGTCGAGAGCGAAGAGCAGCTATGGGATAAGTTTGTCCTGATGCACCACGCGGACAAACTTTAACTTTCGATGATCACCGTCGCGCTGGCATAGTGACGTTCATCCGCGATCGTCACGTGCATATGATTCACCCCCAGCTTTTCCGCCAGCTTTTGCGCTTCTCCCCACAGACGCAGGCTCGGTTTGCCCAGCTCATCGTTAAACACTTCGAACTGATTAAACGCCAGGCCGTTACGAATGCCGGTCCCGAAGGCTTTGGCCGCCGCCTCTTTTACCGCAAAGCGTTTTGCCAGAAAACGCACCGGCTGCTGATGCGCTTCCCAGATGGCCCACTCGTTATCGCTCAGCACGCGTCTTGCGAGGCGATCGCCGCTACGGGCGATCACCGCTTCAATGCGGGCTATTTCAACGATATCGGTGCCTAAGCCCAGAATAGCCATTACTGACGCGCTTCCTGCATCAGGCGTTTCATCTCAGAGACCGCCTCTTTCAGACCGCTCATCACCGCACGGCCAATGATGGCGTGGCCGATGTTCAGCTCGTGCATTTCCGGCAGGGCGGCAATGGCCTTCACGTTGTGGTAGGTCAGGCCGTGACCGGCGTTAACCTTCAGGCCCAGGCTTGAGGCGTACGTGGCCGCTTTAGCGATACGCTCCAGCTCTTTGGCCTGTTCGGCATCGTTTTTGGCATCGGCATAGCAGCCGGTGTGAATTTCGATATACGGTGCGCCCACGTCGGCCGCCGCTTTAATCTGGGCGAAATCGGCGTCGATAAACAGAGAAACCAGGATACCGGCATCCGCCAGGCGCTTGCAGGCATCGCGCATTTTGTCGAGCTGACCGGCCACGTCCAGACCGCCTTCGGTGGTCACTTCCTGGCGTTTTTCCGGCACCAGGCAGCAGAAATGCGGCTGGGTCTCGCAGGCAATCGCCAGCATCTCTTCGGTGACTGCCATCTCCAGATTCATACGGGTGTCCAGCGTCTGGCGCAGAATGCGCACGTCGCGATCGGTGATATGGCGACGGTCTTCACGCAGGTGAACGGTAATGCCGTCAGCGCCAGCCTGTTCAGCGATAAATGCCGCCTGAACCGGATCGGGATACGCCGTGCCGCGCGCGTTACGCAGCGTGGCGATGTGGTCGATGTTGACGCCTAACAGTAATTCAGCCATGACAATCCTCGGTATTTTGGTTCATTTCTCTTCCCCCTCTCCCTCCGGGAGAGGGCTGGGGTGAGGGGTAAAACGTTAACGTTTCGGCACAAATTGCCTGAATAATTCGCGGCTCTTTAAGGGCTTGCCGCCAAGATACGGCTTGAGGGCAATCCGGGTAAAGCGTTTTGCTGCGCGCAGGGTGTCCAGATCGGGAAACTCGCGCTCATACAGCGCCCGGAGCTGGCGCCCGGTAAAGGTGCTGTTGTCTATCACGATACTGGCAATGAAGCCTTTTTCTTCGCGGTAGCGGTAGGTCATGGTGTCTTCTATCTCATCACCGCTGCCCGCGCAGTGCAGAAAATCTACGCCGTATCCGAGGTGGCCCAGCAGCGCCAGTTCAAAACGACGCAATGCGGGTTCGGGCGTGCCGGTTGCGCCAGCCAGCGACTGGATACAGTGCAGATAATCGAAGAAAAGTTCAGAGAAGCGGGTCTCATGTTCAAGAACGCGTGAGATGAGTTCGTTGACATACAGACCGCTGTAGAGCGTGATGCCGGAAAGAGGAAGCGCCAGGGAGACGGCTTCGGCACTGCGCAGGGTTTTCACTTCCCCTCGCCCACCGAAGCGTACCAGCAACGGTGTGAAAGGCTGTAGGGCGCCTTTCAGATTAGAACGTTTGGAACGTGCGCCTTTCGCAACAAGGCGCACGCGGCCCGACTCTTCCGTGAAGACGTCCAGCATGAGGCTGGTTTCGCTCCAGGGACGACTATGCAGGACAAAGGCGCGCTGCCATCCATCCATATGCTCGTCGTCTTAAGTTACTGGTCTTCGCCGTAACCGAGGCTGCGCAGAGCACGCTCATCATCGGCCCAGCCAGATTTCACTTTCACCCACAGTTCGAGGTGAACCGGCGCTTCGAACATCTCCATCATGTCCTTACGGGCTTCGATACCGATGGTTTTGATCTTGGCCCCTTTGTTGCCGATCACCATCTTCTTCTGCCCTTCGCGCTCTACGAGGATCAGGCCGTTGATATCGTAGCCACCGCGCTCGTTGGTCTGGAAACGCTCGATCTCTACCGTTACGGAGTAAGGCAGTTCAGCACCCAGGAAACGCATCAGCTTTTCACGGATGATTTCAGACGCCATAAAGCGCTGAGAGCGATCGGTGATGTAGTCTTCCGGGAAGTGATGAATCGCTTCCGGCAGATGCTTCCGCACGATGCCCGCGATGGTATCCACGTTCAGGCCGGTCTCAGCAGACAGCGGAACGATATCAAGGAAGTTCATCTGGCTACCGAGCCACTGCAGATGCGGCAGCAGGTCGGCCTTTTCCTGCACGTTATCAACTTTGTTGACCGCGAGGATGACCGGCGTTTTGCCGTCACGCAGCTTGTTCAGCACCATCTCGTCGTCCGGCGTCCAGCGGGTGCCTTCCACAACGAAAATCACCAGCTCTACGTCGCCGATCGAGCTGCTCGCCGCCTTGTTCATCAGTCGGTTGATGGCACGCTTCTCTTCCATGTGCAGGCCAGGGGTATCGACGTAGATCGCCTGATACGCGCCTTCAGTATGGATGCCGACGATGCGGTGACGCGTGGTCTGCGCCTTACGCGAGGTGATTGAAATCTTCTGCCCAAGCAGATTATTCAGCAGGGTGGATTTGCCAACGTTCGGACGTCCGACGATGGCAATAAATCCGCAATAGGTTTTCTCTTCGCTCATTCCAGCTCCAGCATTTTTAACGCCTGTTCGGCGGCAGCCTGTTCAGCCTTACGACGGCTTGAACCTGTGCCCACCACCGGTTCACTCAGGCCACTGACCTGGCAATGGATGGTAAATTCCTGATCGTGCGCTTCGCCACGCACCTGCACCACCAGATAAGACGGCAGCGGCAGATGACGACCCTGCAAATATTCCTGCAGACGCGTTTTCGGATCTTTTTGTTTATCGCCCGGACTGATTTCGTCCAGACGGGTCTGATACCAGTTCAGGATCAGCTTTTCTACGGTCTGGATATCGCTGTCCAGGAACACACCACCAATTAATGCTTCGACCGTATCGGCAAGAATAGATTCACGACGGAAGCCGCCGCTTTTCAGTTCACCCGGTCCAAGACGCAGACATTCGCCCAGTTCAAACTCGCGCGCGATTTCCGCAAGGGTATTACCCCGAACCAGCGTGGCACGCATGCGGCTCATATCACCCTCGTCCACACGCGGGAAACGATGATAAAGCGCATTCGCAATCACGAAACTTAAAATAGAGTCGCCTAAAAACTCGAGACGCTCATTATGTTTGCTGCTGGCACTGCGGTGGGTTAATGCCTGTTGCAACAACTCCTGATGATGAAAAGTGTAGCCCAGCTTCCGTTGAAGCCGATTAATTACGATGGGGTTCATGCGATACCAATAAATGAATGCGTCAAAAATGCAGCACACGAAACCGACCTGAGAAAACCAACGCGGTTTCGTGTGCCGTGGCACCCTTGCAGGGCCAACCTTAAACTTCGGGGGAATATTCTATACACAACGACAGGGGATGTCGTTAGTTCGAAGAGATTTATCGTGGAAATAATTCACGTAGCCGCTAATTAAAGCGGCTACGCGTTCATTTATTGAGAATTAATGGATTCCGCCGATACGATTCAGGCGTACACCGGTCGGCCATTCGCCTTCCTGCTTCTCAAAACTCATCCAGATGGCGGTGGCTTTACCGACCAGATTCGCTTCCGGCACAAAGCCCCAGTAACGGCTGTCCGCAGAGTTATCGCGGTTGTCACCCATCATGAAGTAATGTCCTGGCGGTACAATCCAGCTCGCCAGCTGCTGGCCAGGCTGGCGATAGTACATACCCAGCTGATCCTGCGCGATTGGCACGGTGAGGATTCGGTGCGTCACATCGCCCAGCGTCTCTTTGCGCTCAACCAGACGGATGCCGTCCTCTTTGGTTTCACCTTTCGGTACCTGGAAGAATCCGCTGGTCGCTTCGCCGCCGTTACGACGGGCAAAGGTCTGCACAAAGTCACTTGGCTCAACGTTTGAGTAAGTAATTGGCAGCGCGTTTTCACAGGCGGTACCGGAGCTGCAGCCAGGCTGAACGGTGACTTCTTTCGCAACCGGATCGTAAGTGACTTTATCACCCGGCAGACCTACCGCGCGCTTGATGTAGTCCAGGCGCGGATCTTCCGGATATTTAAACACCACGATGTCGCCACGTTTCGGATGACCGGTTTCGATCAGCGTTTTCTGGTAGATAGGATCTTTAATGCCGTAGGCAAACTTCTCTACCAGAATAAAATCACCAATCAGCAGCGTTGGCATCATTGAACCTGATGGGATTTGGAACGGCTCGTAAATAAACGAACGTACCACCAGCACAATCGCCAGCACCGGAAATACCGAGGCGCCCGTTTCCAGCCAGCCCGGTTTCGGGCCGACTTTCTTCAGGGTTTTCGCGTCAATCTCATCACCAGTGGCTGCCTGAGCGGCAGCCTGACGTTCACGACGTTTTGGGGCGAAGATAAACTTATCCAGACACCACAGCAGACCTGTCACCAGGGTAGCAATGACCAGAATCAGGGCAAACATGTTCGCCATGCCAACTCCTTAGGGTTATTTGCCGTCTTTACCAACATGAAGGATGGCAAGGAATGCTTCCTGCGGCAGCTCGACGTTACCGACCTGCTTCATACGCTTCTTACCTTCTTTCTGCTTCTGCAGCAGCTTTTTCTTACGGCTGACGTCACCGCCATAGCACTTCGCCAGAACGTTTTTACGCAGCTGTTTCACGGTTGAACGCGCGATAATGTGGTTGCCAATCGCCGCCTGAATCGCGATATCGAACTGCTGACGCGGGATCAGATCTTTCATCTTCTCAACCAGCTCGCGACCGCGGTACGGCGCATTGTCGTTGTGGGTGATCAGCGCCAGCGCATCCACGCGCTCGCCGTTGATCAGCACGTCCACACGCACCATGTTGGAGGCCTGGAAGCGTTTGAAGTTGTAATCCAGTGACGCATAGCCACGGGAGGTCGACTTCAGACGGTCGAAGAAGTCGAGTACCACTTCCGCCATCGGGATTTCATAGGTCAGCGCCACCTGGTTACCGTGGTAAACCATGTTGGTCTGCACGCCACGCTTCTCAATACACAGCGTAATGACGTTCCCCAGGAATTCCTGCGGCAGCAGCATGTGACACTCTGCGATAGGCTCACGCAGCTCCTGAATGTTGTTCAGCGGCGGCAGCTTGGACGGGCTGTCGACGTAGATCACTTCTTTCGAGGTGGTTTCAACTTCATAGACTACCGTCGGCGCCGTGGTGATCAGATCCAGATCGTATTCGCGCTCCAGACGTTCCTGAATGATCTCCATGTGCAGCAGACCGAGGAAGCCACAGCGGAAGCCGAAGCCCAGCGCCGTTGAGCTTTCTGGCTCGTAGAACAGGGAAGCATCGTTCAGGCTCAGTTTACCGAGCGCGTCACGGAAGTTTTCGTAGTCGTCAGAGCTGACCGGGAACAGACCCGCGTAAACCTGCGGTTTCACCTTTTTAAAGCCTGGCAGCGCTTTATCTGCCGGGTTACGTGCACCGGTCAGGGTATCGCCCACCGGCGCGCCGAGGATGTCTTTAATGGCGCAGACCAGCCAGCCTACCTCGCCGCATCTCAGCTCGGTACGGTCAACCTGTTTTGGCGTGAAGATGCCCAGACGGTCTGCGTTGTAGACCTGTCCGGTACTCATTACCTTGATTTTGTCGCCTTTACGCATGGTGCCGTTTTTAATACGCACCAGAGAGACAACGCCCAGATAGTTATCGAACCAGGAGTCGATAATCAGCGCCTGCAGCGGGCCATCCGGATCGCCTTCCGGGGCCGGAATGTCACGTACCAGGCGTTCCAGCACGTCGGTCACGCCCACACCGGTTTTCGCGGAGCAGCGCACGGCATCGGTCGCGTCA
Source organism: Enterobacter sp. A103 (assembly GCF_034427535.1). NCBI lineage: Bacteria > Pseudomonadati > Pseudomonadota > Gammaproteobacteria > Enterobacterales > Enterobacteriaceae > Enterobacter > Enterobacter sp. A103. Next base: position 17,695 of record NZ_JAXQPQ010000004.1, on the reverse strand, counting down.
ATGCCGACAATATCTTCAATCTCTTCCGCTACGCGCTCAGGATCGGCGGCTGGCAGGTCGATCTTGTTCAGAACCGGCACAACTTCGAGATCCATTTCCATCGCGGTGTAGCAGTTTGCCAGGGTCTGGGCTTCAACGCCCTGCCCGGCATCCACCACCAGCAGCGCGCCTTCACAGGCCGCGAGCGAGCGTGAAACCTCATAGGAGAAGTCAACGTGGCCTGGGGTGTCGATAAAGTTCAGTTGATAGGTTTCACCATCAGCCGCTTTGTAATCAAGCGTAACGCTCTGCGCTTTAATGGTGATACCACGTTCGCGTTCCAGGTCCATGGAGTCCAGAACCTGGGCTTCCATTTCACGATCAGACAGGCCACCGCAAATCTGGATAATACGGTCAGACAGCGTCGACTTACCGTGGTCAATGTGAGCAATGATCGAAAAGTTACGTATGTTCTTCATATAGTTAAATAATTATGCCTTACGAATTCCTGGAGGCCGCTGTTCTTAGCCTGACGTTTTTCAGTGCGAAAACGCAGCATTCTACACTACATCCTCGCTACCTGGAAATGCACTTAGAAGCAGGTATAGCGTGAAGAAAGGCCGTTTTCTGTTTTAGGGTGTAAAAAATGATAAAGCCCGATGGATCACCGGGCCTCAGAAGAGAGCGTTTCAACACGAAGCTGGTCTGGCGCCAGCCCAACACTGAGAATGACAGGCTGCCACTCCTCGCGCGCGGCGAGCGTCGGAGAGAGCCCTTTGGCAAGCCAGAATCCCCCTACGCCACCCAATGCAGCACCGCACATAGCGGCCACATCGGTACCAAACAGCATCTGAAACAGGCCGCCCATGATAAACAGGCCGACCAGCGGAGAGAGATACACCAGCATAGCGGAGCTGAGCAGGCTGCCTTCCGCGATGCCCAGTTCCACCTTCTGCCCCGCCATCAGCGGCTGCTCACTTGGCACAGAAATCGTGTGCGATGTTTGTGGCCCAAGCTTATTCAACACGCGGCTGCCGCAGCCGGCGCGGGATGCGCAGCTATTACATGAGGCTTTAACATCGCAGCTCACCAGCGCAATGCCGTTTTGCCAGGAGACAACCGTCGCCCACTCTTTGATCATTGTGCAGCCCTGAATTTAATGCTGTCGGAGATGCGCTTCGCCGTCTGCGGAGGGAGTTCTCCCACAATGGTGATTTCTGCGTTATCGCGTACCGTTGTACTCACCGTACGGCGCCCGGTACGCAGCATTTGTTCGGCGCTGTTTGCCGTTGCGCGATTGATATTCACCGAGAAGCTGAACAAACCATCCGAATAGAGGCGCGATTCTACCGGCGTTTCAATCGTTGGCAGCTGACGACGGCTGCTGGACACTTCGCTAAACCCTTGCGGGATCCAGGCAGGTACCCAGTTGAAATTAACGGAATCCCCGGCAGGAACAGAAAGCAGCGGTGGCAGGCTGGCCTTAGCCAGATTCTGCATGCTGTTGCCAACCTGATTGTTCACGCTGAAGGAGATAACCCGGAACTGTTCCAGCGTTTCACCGTCACGGTCGAGCAGGTCAACACGCATGGGGAGTTTGGTTTCGGCATCAATCCAGACGATATAGCTGTAGCGCGTTCCGTCCCGGGCGACAACGCGAATTACCTCGCACAGTCTGTCCGCGATGCGGGTACGCCCTACCGAAATAAAATCGTAGTAAGGGGCAAGCCGTTTGAAGTCGGTGTAAATGAGTGACGGCAGGGAATCAACGATATAGTCGCCATTCAGCGTGAAAGGCTCCAGGCCTGGCTCGAAATAGCTGATTTCATTACCACGTTGGACCACTTCCCGACGCGGGCCATCCATCTGTAAAAGCTGGGCGAGCGGCTGCTTATCAAGACGGGCATGACGATAGCGTAACGACTCGACGCCCTGCTTATTGATGCTGATAAATGCCAACTCATAATTGAGTGACTGGCTGGCCAGATTCATTTGCTGCAACAACGCCCCGGATGAAACATCAGCCGAGGCGTTGGCAGAGAAGAACAGGCTACCCGCCATCAGAGACATGGCGAACCAAAGTTGCTTCATTACTGCGATTGCGTTCCTAAAGTTTGGTTTCCGGGCACCTGCACAGCAGCTTGCTGTGTCTGCGCCTGCTCAAACTGAAGCTGTTCAGAGTGCAGACGACGCTGCAACTCGTAATCCTGCAACATCGCATTAATGCGACGGCGCTGCTCCTGAACCTGCTGTTGCTGACCGCCGCTGGCGGATGCATCAGCCGGTACGCCCAGGCTTACCGGGCTGGCTTTGCCCATCATCGGCAGTGTGTTAAACACTGGCGCTTCTGGCTGCTGATTAGTTTCAGACTGAGTATTATAGTGCTGGACGCCAACAATAACTGCAAGCGATACGCATGCAGCCACACCCATTTGGGTAAGCTGGCTGGCCCACGGACGCACCTTTTGCCAGAACTGCATTTTCTGCCATTGGTGAGGCGCGGGTTGAGCTTCAGGAATCAGCGGAGTGGTCTGATGAACAGGCTCATTCTCAATCGCCGCCATGACGCGGGCTGAGATATCGAAATGGAGAACCTCGCCGGTGTCACCGCGAAGGGTGTCACGGATGAGATGGTAACTCTCCCAGGTCTCTTGCATTTCGGGTGAATGAGACAGCTCGTTGAGCAGCTCACTATCCACCGTTTCACCATCCATTAAAGCGGAAAGTTTTTCTTTCTGCATGCCTAATACCTTTTCCAGTATCCCGCTATCGTCAACGCCTGATAAGCGGTTGAACTTTATTATCAATAGCTTCTCGCGCACGGAAAATTCGTGAACGTACCGTGCCGACCGGACAATCCATGATAGCGGCTATCTCTTCATAGCTCAGACCATCCAGCTCCCGTAACGTAATTGCCATACGTAAATCTTCCGGGAGCGACTCGATCGTGCGAAAAACGATTTGTCTCAGTTCTTCTGACAACATTAAGTTCTCAGGGTTCGAAATTTCTTTCAATGCGCCGCCGCTTTCAAAGTTTTCGGCGTCGATTGCGTCCACATCACTTGAAGGCGGACGACGGCCCTGAGCGACCAGATAATTCTTTGCCGTATTGACCGCAATACGGTACAGCCAGGTATAAAAAGCACTATCTCCCCGGAAAGAATCCAGCGCGCGATAGGCCTTAATAAAAGACTCTTGCACCACATCAGGCACATCGCCTGACGGTACATAGCGGGAAACCAGGCTCGCCACCTTATGCTGGTAGCGGACCACCAGTAGGTTAAAGGCTTTCTGATCTCCCTTCTGGACCCGTTCAACCAGGACCTGGTCCGTTAACTGCTCGCTCATCCGAGGTAATGTCTCCCCAAACCTAAATTCCACGCGTTATCGAAACGCCACTCTAAAAATACCGCACTTTGAGCAAGCACCATTTAGAGTGTCTGATCTTCAATAAGTTCCGTAACGCCTTTGTTTTTGTTCATCGCGCCACAGACCGTTTATTTTCTCTCATTATAAGTCTGTTCACGATACGCACCACTTTATGACAAGAAACATCTTTTTCCCGCCAGAAGAGTAACGCAACACAGGCTTTATTTCACCACAAAATCTGACGCTAACGATCTGCTTCGCAAAATAATTTCACTCATTTACCCTCCGTTTACCTCCGCTTACGCGTTTAGCCATTGCGACAGCCTCTAAAAAAATACGTGCGATATATCGCATTCAGGTGCTATTCTGACCCAACACTGTTTAGTAAATTAAACAACAATCATGAACACAACACCTGAACTCCATTGTGATGTACTGATCATCGGCAGCGGCGCTGCCGGTCTCTCTCTGGCGCTGCGCCTGGCCGAGCATCAAAACGTTATCGTTCTGAGTAAAGGACCGATAAGTGAAGGTTCCACGTTTTATGCCCAGGGCGGCATTGCCGCCGTGTTTGATGAGACAGACAGCATTGCATCCCATGTCGAGGATACGCTCATTGCCGGAGCAGGGATCGTGGATGCACACGCCGCAGAGTTTGTCGCCAGCAATGCCCGTCACTGCGTTCAGTGGCTCATCGACCAGGGCGTCTTATTCGATACTCAAGTTCAACCCAACGGTGAAGAGAGCTACCACCTGACTCGCGAAGGCGGCCATAGTCACCGCCGCATCCTGCACGCAGCGGATGCCACCGGAAAAGAAGTGGAAACCACGCTGGTCAGTAAAGCGCTGAACCATCCTAATATTCGGGTTCTCGAGCGAAGCAATGCCGTTGACCTGATTATCTCTGACAAGATTGGCCTGCCCGGCACGCGTCGCGTGGTGGGCGCCTGGGTCTGGAACCGAAATAAAGAGAAGGTGGAGACCTGCCGGGCGAAGGCAGTGGTGCTGGCTACGGGCGGTGCCTCCAAGGTGTATCAGTACACCACGAACCCTGACATTGCCTCCGGAGACGGAATCGCTATGGCCTGGCGCGCTGGCTGCCGGGTGGCGAACCTCGAGTTTAATCAGTTTCACCCAACAGCCCTGTTCCATCCCCAGGCGCGCAACTTCCTGCTGACGGAAGCCCTGCGCGGTGAAGGCGCGTATCTGAAACGCCCTGATGGCTCCCGCTTTATGCCCGACTTTGACGCCCGGGGTGAACTGGCCCCACGTGACATCGTTGCCCGCGCCATCGATCATGAAATGAAGCGCCTTGGCGTAGACTGCATGTATCTCGATATCAGCCATAAGCCAGCAGAGTTCATTCGCCAGCATTTCCCGATGATTTATGAAAAGCTGCTCAATCTTGGCATTGATTTAACACGCGACCCGGTGCCCATCGTGCCAGCGGCCCACTATACCTGCGGTGGCGTAATGGTTGACGATCATGGACGTACTGACGTAGACGGTCTGTATGCTATCGGTGAGGTCAGCTATACCGGACTTCACGGCGCGAACCGTATGGCCTCTAACTCGCTGCTTGAGTGTCTGGTGTACGGCTGGTCGGCGGCGGAAGACATCACGAAGCGCATGCCTTACGCCCGCGAGACAGAGCACCTGCCAGCCTGGGATGAAAGCCGCGTGGATAATCCGGACGAGCTGGTTGTGATCCAGCACAACTGGCATGAGCTACGGCTGTTTATGTGGGACTACGTAGGGATTGTGCGCACCACGAAACGCCTGGAACGCGCCTTGCGCCGCATCACCATGCTGCAGCAGGAAATTGATGAGTATTATGCTAATTTCCGCGTATCCAATAATCTGCTGGAGCTGCGCAATCTGGTGCAGGTTGCCGAGCTGATTGTTCGCTGCGCGATGATGCGTAAAGAGAGCCGCGGGCTGCACTATACCCTGGACTACCCGGATCAGCTTGCTGAATCCGGCCCGTCGATACTCGCCCCGCAGGTTTACATAAACAGATAAAATGCCTGGGTCAGGGCAGTGTAATCTTCGGAATAGCGCTGGTCTGGCCCACGGATCACCATTCGGTCATTAAAGCATTCACCCTCTTTTGGCGACAGAGCCAGCAGCACGCGGTGCGGCAGTCGACCTTCCGTATCCGAAATATCGGTACGCAGACGTAACGTCCAGCCGATCTCCTGCGCGATACCGATAAACGTGTTGCCGGTACTCTCTGGCAGGACCACACAGAAAAAACCCTCTTCGGAGATGAGTTCTGCCGCGCTGGTGAGCAGCGCTTTATGATCGAGGGAGCCGGTATAACGCGCCTGTTCACGCTCGGGTGTCCCGCACTCAACGCCGGGCTCGTAGTAAGGAGGGTTGCTGACAATCAGATCGTAACGCGCGGTTTGTTCAGGCGCCCAGGCGAGCACATCTGCACATTCCACTTTCATTCGGGCTGCCCAGGGGGATTCGGCCATATTGTCACTCGCCTGCTCTGCGGCCTGCGCGTCCAGTTCGACGGCATCAATGATGACATGTTCTTCCGTACGCTGCGCCAGCATCAGCGCCACCAGCCCGCTGCCGGTACCGATATCAAGAATACGCTTAACACCTGCGACAGGCGCCCACGCTCCCAGTAAAATACCGTCTGTACCGACCTTCATGGCACAGCGATCGTGCGCGACAAAAAATTGTTTAAACGTAAAACCATCGCGGCGCAGCTGCGCTTTGAGTTGAGACATGTCAGGGCAACCTTCTAAGTGAAACTGGAGTAGCATAGGGGAAAGCGAAGTGGCCGAAAAGCGATATCCATACAAACAGATGAAGATTACAGCCGTAACGTCTATAATCAGCGCCCCACACAGAGGTAGAACATGACTGTAACGACTTTTTCCGAACTTGAACTCGATGAAAGCCTGCTCAATGCACTTGAGAGCAAAGGCTTTACACGCCCGACCGCCATTCAGGCAGCGGCCATTCCGCCTGCGCTTGAGGGCCGCGATGTGCTCGGTTCTGCGCCAACCGGCACGGGGAAGACAGCAGCCTATTTGCTGCCTGTGTTGCAGCATCTGCTCGACTTCCCGCGTAAAAAATCTGGCCCGCCGCGTATTTTGATCCTGACGCCTACGCGCGAACTGGCAATGCAGGTTGCCGATCACGCGCGTGAACTCGCAGCAAATACTCATCTGGATATCGCCACCATCACCGGCGGCGTTGCGTACATGAACCACGCCGAAGTGTTCAGCGAAAACCAGGACATCGTCGTTGCGACGACGGGCCGCCTGCTGCAGTACATTAAAGAAGAGAACTTCGACTGCCGCGCGGTTGAAACGCTGATCCTCGACGAAGCCGACCGCATGCTGGACATGGGCTTCGCACAGGATATCGAGCACATTGCAGGGGAAACGCGCTGGCGTAACCAGACGATGCTGTTCTCTGCCACCCTCGAAGGGGAAGCGATCAAAGACTTCGCAGAGCGTCTGCTGGAAGATCCGGTGGAAGTCTCGGCGACGCCGTCCACCCGTGAGCGTAAGAAGATCCACCAGTGGTACTACCGCGCGGATAACCTTGAGCACAAGGTCGAATTGCTGAAACACCTGCTGAAGCAGGAAGATGCTCTGCGCACCATCGTGTTTGTGCGTAAGCGTGAGCGCGTGCACGAGCTGGCTGAGATGCTGCGTAACGCCGGGATCAACAACTGCTATCTTGAAGGCGAGATGGCGCAGATCAAGCGTACCGAAGGCATTAAGCGCCTGACCGATGGCCGCGTCAACGTGCTGGTTGCAACTGACGTTGCCGCTCGCGGGATCGACATCCCGGACGTCAGCCACGTCATTAACTTCGATATGCCGCGCAGCGGAGATACCTACCTGCACCGCATTGGCCGTACCGGCCGCGCGGGCCGCAAAGGGATTGCGATTTCACTGGTCGAAGCGCATGACTACCTGCTGCTGCAGAAAATTGGCCGCTATGTTGATGAGCCGCTGAAAGCGCGCGTTATTGACGAACTCCGCCCGACCACGCGTGCGCCGAGTGAAAAGATGACGGGTAAACCGTCCAAGAAAGCGCTCGCAAAACGTGCTGAGAGAAAAGAGAAAGAAAAAGAGAAACCGCGCGTGAAGCAGCGCCACCGCGATACCAAAAATATTGGTAAGCGCCGTAAGCCAAGCTCTGCCGCACCAGAGACGAAAACTGAAGAGTAAAAAAAGCCGGGGAAATCCCCGGCTTTTTTATTCCCCCCCTGCTGAAGCCGTTACAGGCTTTCAGTAAAGGTACGGGCGATAACGTCGCGCTGCTGTTCTGGAGTCAGTGAGTTAAAGCGAACCGCATAGCCGGACACGCGGATAGTCAGCTGTGGGTATTTTTCTGGATGCTCAACGGCATCCATCAGCGTTTCGCGGCGCAGCACGTTTACGTTCAGGTGCTGACCCCCTTCCACGCGCACTTCCGGCTGCACTTCCATAGGAACTTCACGGTATTCGATTTCGCCCAGTTTGTTTACCGGTACGATTTCATCTTCAGCAAAACCCGCTTTCGCAACGACGCAGCGCGCTTCGTTCTTCTCGCTGTCCAGCAGCCAGAAAGAATTGAGCAGATCGTCATTTGCAGCTTTAGTAATCTGGATACCTTTGATCATGTGTTGCCTCCCTTAGGCTACATTAATTCGTGTCGGCCTCTCGCGGCCAATTGGTAAAACCATTGTTTCTTGTGTGTATATATAACATTCACACCTCAGCGATTTATTGATTTAAATCAACAAAAACACCAACCACATAAAGAGTGTGGTTTGAATTTATTGTTTTAGATCAATTTAACAACCTTGCCAATTCAACTTATCCTGTATCTTTTCAAAATAAATTTAGCCACTTAGCACGTATTTCAGCGCGTAATTTTGCTCACCGGGGTGAAACAGGTAAGCTAGTCAGAGATTGAGATTCGCAGGAGAGCGAGATGACGACACCTTTAACCTGGCATGACGTGCTGGCAGAAGAAAAGCAGCAGCCTTATTTTATCAATACGCTCAGCACCGTTGCCGCTGAGCGTCAGTCCGGACAGACGATTTACCCGCCGCAGAAAGACGTGTTTAACGCCTTTCGCTACACCGAACTGAGCGATGTGAAAGTGGTCATTCTGGGCCAGGATCCCTATCACGGCCCCGGGCAGGCGCATGGGCTGGCGTTTTCCGTTCGTCCGGGCGTGGCTATCCCCCCTTCTCTGCTCAACATGTATAAAGAGCTTGAAGCAACCGTGCCCGGTTTTACCCGGCCAAACCACGGTTACCTGGAAAGCTGGGCGCGCCAGGGCGTGCTGTTGCTGAATACGGTGCTTACCGTACGGGCGGGTCAGGCGCACTCGCACGCCAGTCTGGGCTGGGAGACGTTTACCGATAAAGTCATCAGCCTGATCAACGAGCATCGTGAAGGGGTGGTGTTTTTACTCTGGGGTTCTCACGCGCAGAAGAAAGGGGCGATTATCGATCGTCAGCGTCATCACGTGCTCAAGGCACCGCACCCGTCACCGCTGTCTGCACATCGCGGTTTCTTTGGCAGTAATCATTTTGTTCTGGCGAATGAATGGCTGGAAAAACGTGGCGAAAAGCCGATTGACTGGATGCCTGTATTACCGGCAGAGAGCGAGTAGTTTGAGTTTGTATGCCCGGCTCACCGGGCATACAAAAAGCATAATGGCTTATGCCTTGTTCTGACGCCACCATTCGGCCAGCAGTACGCCGGTCGCAACGGATACGTTCAGACTTTCCACATTGCCTGTTCCGTCGATAGAGACGCTCAGATCCGCACTGGAGAGCGCCGCGTCAGACAGACCATCACGTTCCTGACCTAATACCAGCACCATTTTGCGCGGCAACGTCGCTTTAAACAGCGGCGTACCGGCATGGCTTGAGGTGGTCACGATGGAATAACCCGCTTTACGGAACTGCTCGAGTGCGTCCAGAACGCTGTCGCCGGTGATCGGCTGTACGTGCTCGGCTCCGCCTTCCGCAGTACGGATCGCGGCACCGGATTCCAGCAGCGCGGCATCCTGCAACAGCACGCCTTTCACGCCAAAGTGCGCGCAGCTACGCATCATTGCGCCCAGGTTGTGCGGGTTGCCCACATCTTCCAGGGCCAGCACGCAGTCATCGGCATCCGCCTGGCTGACCCACTGCTGCACGGTCGTGCCGTTACGCTTTTTGATCAGGAAGCAGACGCCGCCGTGGTGTTCAGTGCCGGACGCTTTGGTCAGCTCGGCATCATCAACCACGTGGTAGGCTTTACGGTTCGCGGCCATCCAGCGCAGCGCTTCTTTGAAGCGCGGGGTCACGCTCTGGATAAACCAGGCGCGGACGATACACTCAGGACGGCTCAGGAACAGCGCCTGGCAGGCGTTCTCGCCATACACGCGGGTCTCTTCCGCACGCTGACGGCGCAGCACTTCCGGGTCGATAAAGCTTTTACCGCTGATACCGCCGTGATCGGCTTTTTCCGGCGTCTCATCGCCAGGGGCGCGAGAAACGGTGCGCCACGGTGAGGCGTTATCACGTGAGAAGTCATCACGCGGACGATCGTCGCGTGGACGGTCACTGCGTGGGCGGTCGGAACGCGGACGGTCATCGCGTTTGCGATCGTCACGTTTGCGGTCATCACCGCGGTTATTTCTGTCATCGCGGGCGGGGCGACGGCCACCGTCTGCACGAGAAGACGCCGGACGCCCGCCACCTTTTCCGGTACGCGGATTTTGGGTGCGTTTATCAGAGTCATCATCACTGCGGACATACATCACTTTGACCTTGCCGCTTTTGTTTTTCATTTCGTCGTTCATGCTTTTCTCCACCAGCGCTGCGCGAAGCGCGCAGATTACCCGATGTGCCAGCGCATAGCCATAATTTCGTACAAAAGCCTGTGACTATTGTTCTCATTGAATAAAACGCATTGTTGTTTCAAACAGGCTCATTGATAATATGTAACATATTAGAAACATTATCGGCGTTGTGCCGCTGTCCCACGGCTCTATCAGAGGTTAGTTATGAATACCGTATGTGCCAACTGTCAGGCTCTTAATCGCATTCCGGACGATCGGATGGAAGATGGTGCGAAATGCGGACGTTGTGGCCATGAATTATTTGATGGCGATGTCATTAACGCGACGGGTGCTACGCTGGACAAACTCCTCAAGGACGATCTTCCTGTCGTGATCGATTTCTGGGCGCCATGGTGCGGCCCTTGCCGTAGCTTCGCGCCGATTTTCGAAGATGTGGCCGAAGAGCGCAGCGGAAAAATGCGGTTCGTTAAGGTCAATACCGAAGCCGAACCCGAACTGAGCGCACGTTTTCGTATTCGCAGCATCCCGACCATTATGATTTTCAAAAATGGCGAAGTGATCGATATGCTCAACGGTGCGGTTCCAAAAGCACCTTTTGAAAGCTGGTTAAACGAGTCGCTGTAACATTCACGGGGCACGTCTTGTGCCCCGCTCCCGCCTCTGCGAAAATAGCGTTTTTCCTGCATTTCGCCCATGACTGATAACGCCGTTCTTAAATTACGCGCCGAACGCCTTGCGCGCGCCACCCGACCGTTCCTCGCACGAGGCAACCGTATTCGCCGCTGTCAGCGCTGCCTTCTGCCGCTGAAGGTTTGTCTGTGCGAGACGCTGGCACCGAGTACGGCACAGAGCCGTTTTTGTCTGGTCATGTTCGATACCGAGCCGATGAAACCCAGCAATACGGGGCGTCTTATCGCCGATATTCTGCCGGATACCGCCGCGTTTCAGTGGTCCCGTACAGAGCCGCCTCAGGCCCTGCTCGATTTAGTGGCCAGCCCCGACTACCAGCCGATGGTCGTCTTCCCCGCGTCATATGCAGGTGTGGATCGCCAGGTGCTTTCAGCGCCGCCATCCGGTAAACCACCGCTGTTTATCATGCTGGACGGTACATGGACCGAAGCGCGAAAAATGTTTCGCAAAAGCCCGTATCTCGACGCGCTGCCGGTGATTTCTGTCGATCTTTCCCGCGTCTCCGCCTACCGCCTGCGTGAAGCGCATGCTGACGGGCAATACTGCACCGCCGAAGTGGCGATTGCACTTCTGGATTTAGCGGGAGATACCGCTGCGGCTGGTGCCCTGGGCAACCATTTCTCATGCTTCCGGGAGCGCTATCTGGCGGGAAAAACCGTTCATAAGGGCAGCGTCACAGCGCCCGAGCCAGAAAGCGTTTAAAATCATCAGGTCGCTTGCATTCACAGGAGGCCTGCATGAGCCAGCGAGGGTTAGAAGCGCTACTTCGTCCTAAATCCATTGCCGTTATCGGCGCATCAATGAAGCCGGATCGTGCTGGCTATCTGATGATGCGTAATCTGCTGGCCGGGGGATTTAATGGCCCCGTCATGCCCGTCACGCCGTCTTATAAGGCCGTTCAGGGGGTACTTGCATGGCCTGATGTACAAAGCTTGCCTTTCGTGCCGGATCTTGCCGTACTCTGTACAAACGCGAAGCGCAACCCGGAACTGCTGGAATCACTCGGCAAGAAAGGGTGTAAAACCTGCATTATTCTTTCGTCTCCGCCTGAACAGAAAGCCGAGCTTCTGGCCTGCGCCAGCCGCTATCAAATGCGCATTCTTGGGCCAAACAGTCTGGGCCTGCTCGCCCCCTGGCAGGGGCTGAATGCCAGTTTCTCCCCGGTTCCGATCCGCAAAGGCAAACTGGCGTTTATCTCGCAGTCGGCTGCGGTATCGAACACCATCCTCGACTGGGCGCAGCAGCGTGAAATGGGATTCTCCTACTTCATTGCCCTGGGCGACAGCCTGGATATCGACGTTGATGAGCTACTGGATTTTCTGGCACGTGACGGCAAAACCAGCGCGATCCTGCTTTATCTTGAGCACCTCAGCGACGCGCGTCGTTTTGTCTCGGCTGCGCGAAGCGCTTCGCGCAATAAGCCGATCCTGGTGATCAAAAGCGGACGCAGCCCTGCGGCACAGCGTCTGCTGCATTCTCATTCCGGCATGGATCCCGCCTGGGACGCCGCCATTCAGCGCGCGGGGTTGCTGCGGGTACAGGATACGCACGAGCTTTTTTCCGCCGTTGAGACGTTAAGCCATATGCGCCCGTTGCGCGGTGAGAAGCTAATGATTGTCAGTAACGGTGCGGCCCCTGCCGCGCTCGCGCTGGACGAGCTGTGGCGGCGCTTCGGCAAGCTGGCAACGCTGAGTGAAGAGACGCTGCAGCGCCTGAAAGAAGCGCTTCCGACCAGCGTGACGCCCGGCAATCCGCTTGATTTGCGCGATGACGCCAGCAGCGACCGCTACATCAGGGCGATCTCCATTTTGCTGGATAGCCAGGATTTCGACGCGCTGATGATTATCCACTCCCCCAGCGCGGTCGCGCCGGGCAGTGAAAGCGCGCGCGCGCTCATTGACGCCGTGCGCAACCATCCGCGAGGTAAATACGTTACCCTGCTCACCAACTGGTGCGGTGAGTTTTCCTCTCAGGAGGCGCGGCGCTTGTTCAGCGAGGCCGGGCTGCCAACCTACCGCACGCCGGAAGGCACCATCACCGCGTTTATGCATATGGTGGAGTATCGCCGCAACCAGAAACAGCTGCGTGAAACGCCGGCTTTGCCGGGTAATCTGACGGCGAACACCGTCGACGTTCACCGGCTGTTGCAGCAGGCCATTGAAGAAGGCGCGACCTCGCTTGATACGCATGAGGTCCAGCCCATTCTGGGCAGCTACGGGATGCAAACCCTGCCGACCTGGATCGCCAGCGACAGCGCTGAGGCCGTGCATATTGCCGAACAGATTGGCTATCCGGTGGCCCTGAAGCTGCGTTCCCCGGATATCCCGCATAAGTCTGATGTTCAAGGGGTTATGTTATACCTGCGTACGGCGACTGAGGTGCAGCAGGCAGCTGATGCCATTTTTGATCGGGTCAAAATGGCCTGGCCGCAGGCAAGGATCCACGGATTGCTGGTGCAAAGCATGGCAAACCGCGCAGGGGCTCAGGAATTACGGGTGGTGGTCGAACACGATCCCGTCTTCGGTCCGCTCATCATGCTGGGAGAGGGTGGCGTTGAGTGGCGTCCGGAGGAGCAGGCCGTGGTGGCGTTACCGCCACTGAACATGAACCTGGCGCGTTATCTGATCATCCAGGCGATCAAAAGTAAAAAGATCCGTGGCCGGAGTGCGCTGCGCCCGCTTGATATTGCCGGGTTAAGTCAGTTCCTGGTGCAGGTGTCTAACCTGATTGTGGATTGTGCCGAAATCCAGCGGCTGGACATTCATCCGCTGCTCGCCTCGGGCAATGAGTTTACGGCGCTGGACGTGACCCTTGATATCGCGCCATTCGAAGGAGACAGAGAGAGCCGTCTGGCGATCCGCCCGTATCCCCTGCAGCTGGAAGAGTGGGTTGAGATGAAGAATGGGGAACGCGCCTTGTTCCGCCCTATTCTGCCGGAAGATGAGCCCCAGCTGCGGGCCTTTATCTCTCAGGTCACGAAAGAGGATCTTTATTATCGCTATTTTAGCGAAATCAACGAATTTACCCACGATGATTTAGCCAATATGACCCAGATCGACTACGATCGAGAAATGGCGTTTGTTGCCGTTCGTCGCTCCGATAAGGGGGATGAGATCCTCGGCGTCACGCGTGCTATTTCTGACCCGGATAACGTCGATGCGGAGTTTGCGGTGCTGGTGCGCTCCGATCTTAAAGGCCTGGGTCTGGGCAGACGGCTGCTGGAAAAACTTATCAGTTATACGCGAGATCACGGATTGTTACGCCTCAATGGCATTACTATGCCTAACAATCGCGGTATGGTGACCCTTGCGCGAAAACTTGGGTTTGACGTTGATATTCAGCTGGACGAAGGTATTGTGGCCTTGTCCCTCAGTCTGACATCAGCAGACAAACGCGAGTAAGCTACTGGAAATGTTACCCACTTTGGACGGGACTGGTGGTATCATTGTCCGCTTATGTTGTTTGCATGGTACAGACAACCCTTCAATGAACAGAGAAGAAACGCACTGTGATGTTGTCAAAATTTAAGCGTAATAAACATCAACAACACCTTGCTCAACTACCGAAGATTTCTCAGTCAGTTGATGATGTAGAGTTCTTTTACGCTCCCGCTCATTTTCGGGAGACGCTTCTGGAAAAGATTGCCAGCGCCACGCGACGCATTTGCATTGTAGCGCTCTATCTTGAACAGGATGAAGGTGGGCGCGCGATCCTGAACGCGCTCTATGAAGCCAAACGTCAGCGTCCGGAACTTGATGTTCGCGTGCTGGTAGACTGGCATCGCGCTCAGCGTGGCCGTATTGGCGCTGCCGCCTCAAACACCAATGCTGACTGGTATTGCCGCACGGCGCAGGAAAATCCTGGCGTTGATGTGCCTGTTTATGGCGTCCCGGTTAATACCCGTGAAGCGCTCGGCGTCCTTCATTTCAAGGGATTCATCATTGATGACAGCGTGCTTTACAGCGGCGCAAGTCTGAATGATGTTTACCTTCATCAGCTCGATAAATATCGCTACGACCGCTACCATCTGATCCGTAATCCGCAGATGGCCGATATCATGTTTAACTGGGTTGATAAAAATCTGGTCCATGGCCGCGGTGTTAATCGCCTTGACGATCCTGAGCGTCCTAAAAGCCCGGAAATCAAAAACGATGTTCGCGCCTTCCGCCAGGAGCTGCGTGATGCGGTCTATCATTTCCAGGGTGATGCGAACAACGAAGAGTTATCCGTTACCCCACTGGTAGGGCTCGGCAAATCAAGCCTGCTTAACAAAACGATCTTCCATCTGATGCCGTGTGCAGAGCAGAAACTCACCATCTGTACGCCGTACTTCAACCTTCCTGCCGTGCTGGTGCGTAATATCATTCAGCTGCTGCGCGACGGTAAAAAAGTGGAAATCATCGTTGGCGATAAAACTGCAAACGACTTCTTCATTCCTGAAGATCAGCCGTTCAAAATCATCGGTGCGCTGCCTTATCTCTATGAGATTAACCTGCGCCGTTTCCTGAGCCGTTTACAGTATTACGTAAACACTGACCAGCTGGTTGTGCGTCTCTGGAAAGATGAAGACAACACTTACCATCTGAAAGGAATGTGGGTTGACGATGAGTGGATGCTGCTGACCGGTAACAACCTGAACCCACGCGCGTGGCGACTGGATCTGGAAAACGCTATTCTGATCCATGATCCACAGCATGAGTTAGCCGCAAAACGTGAGCGTGAGCTGGAGCTGATTCGCACACATACCACTGTGGTGAATCATTACCGCGAACTGCAGAGCATTGCCGATTATCCGGTAAAAGTCCGCAAGCTTATCCGCCGCTTACGTCGTATCCGTATCGACCGACTTATCAGCCGTATTCTGTAATGTCCAGGCCCTGCCACCCGCAGGGCTTTTTTATGGAGCCGTTGATGCGTATTCCTCTGTTACTTAGCGTCCTCTTTCTGACTGGCTGTAGCCATATGGCCAACGATAACTGGTCCGGACAGGATAAAGCCCAGCATTTCCTCGCTTCCGCGATGTTGTCCGCAGCCGGCAATGAATATGCGCAGCATCAGGGATACAGCCGGGATCGTAGCGCGGCGATAGGGTTGATGTTCTCAGTCAGTCTTGGAGCATCAAAAGAACTGTGGGATAGCCGCCCCGCAGGGAGCGGCTGGAGCTGGAAAGATTTCGCCTGGGATGTCGCCGGCGCAACGACCGGCTATGCCGTGTGGCAGATGGCGCGCTATTAAAGCCGAATGCCTTTCCCTTTGCGATGCAACATCAGGGAAACAATAAAGGCCAGTGCGCCCATTATCGTTACGTACCAGAAGAATGTCGTTTCACTTCCCCATGATTTAAGCGACAACGCAACGTACTCCGCCGATCCGCCAAACAACGCATTAGCTACCGCATAAGAGAGCCCTACCCCTAAAGCACGTACCTGCGCCGGGAACATTTCAGCTTTCAGTATTCCGCTGATAGAGGTATAGAAACTGACAATCACCATCGCCAGCATCACCAGCGCAAACGCCGCATAAGGCGAAGTCACATGCTGAAGGGCCGACAGAATAGGTACGGTACATAACGCCGACAGGCCGCCGAAAATCAGCATCGACGTACGTCGACCGATTTTATCCGAGAGCGCACCGATAATGGGTTGTATGAGCATAAAGACAAACAGCGCCACGGTCATGACTACGCTGGCGACGTTTGCGTGCATGCCGGTGGTGTTCACCAGGTACTTCTGCATATAGGTGGTGAACGTGTAAAAACTGAGAGAGCCGCCCGCAGTAAAGCCCAGCACCATAAGGAAAGCTTTGCGGTTACGCCATAACCCTTTGAATGTTCCCGCCTCCTTCAGCGTTCTGACTTCCTTCTGAGAGGTTTCATCTAACTGACGGCGCAGCCAAAGTGCGACAACCGCCAGTACTGCGCCCATCGCGAAAGGAATTCGCCATCCCCAGGCGTGAAGTTGTTCGTCCGTCAGAATCTGCTGTAGGATCACCACCACAAGAATGGCCAGCAGTTGACCACCAATCAGCGTGACATACTGGAATGAGGCGTAAAAACCTTTACGGCCTTCCAGGGCAATCTCACTCATGTAGGTCGCACTGGTACCGTATTCACCCCCTACCGATAATCCCTGGAATAAGCGGGCCAGTAATAGTAGCGCCGGTGCCCAGGTACCAATCGATTCATATCCCGGTAAGCAGGCGATCACCAGAGAACCAAAGCACATCATGCACACCGAGATCAGCATAGAAGCCTTACGGCCGCGACGATCCGCAATGCGGCCAAACAGCCAGCCCCCGATGGGCCGCATTAAAAACCCTGCGGCAAATACCCCCGCCGTTTGTAGCAGCTGCGTTGTGGTGTTTCCGGATGGGAAGAAAATATGTGCGAAGTAGAGTGAACAGAATGAGTAGACGTAAAAGTCGAACCATTCAACCAGATTCCCTGAAGAGGCGCTGACGATTGCCCATACCCTTCTTCGGGTATCACTGTTAGCCAGCGTCCCGTTTGATGTAATGCTTTCTGTCATTGTAATTATGCTCCTGCCATAAACAGCGGCGTATTGAGCCAGGAGACTCAATTACCTCGTAAATGAAATGTTATAATTTTGTTATAAATGACATTGCGACAGGGATCACACATTCCATTAGCAGGATAAGGGATTAAGAGAAATGCCAAAGAGGGTAAGCACAAAGCAAAAAACCCCGCACCTTTCGGTACGGGGTTTTTCTAATTGATGCCTGGCAGTTCCCTACTCTCACATGGGGAGACCCCACACTACCATCGGCGCTACGGCGTTTCACTTCTGAGTTCGGCATGGGGTCAGGTGGGACCACC
>NZ_JAXQPQ010000039.1:0-546 GCF_034427535.1 Enterobacter sp. A103 | reverse complement strand
TAGCTTAACCTTCGGGAGGGCGCTTACCACTTTGTGATTCATGACTGGGGTGAAGTCGTAACAAGGTAACCGTAGGGGAACCTGCGGTTGGATCACCTCCTTACCTTAAAGAACCTGCCTTTGCAGTGCTCACACAGATTGTCTGATGAAAAGTAAATAGCAAGGCGTCTTGCGATTGAGACTTCAGTGTCCCCTTCGTCTAGAGGCCCAGGACACCGCCCTTTCACGGCGGTAACAGGGGTTCGAATCCCCTAGGGGACGCCACTTGCTGGTTCGTGAGTGAAAGTCACCTGCCGTCATATCTCAAAACTCATCTTCGGGTGACGTTTGAGATATTTGCTCTTTAAAAATCTGGATCAAGCTGAAAATTGAAACGACACACATGTTATGTGTGTTCGAGTCTCTCAAATTTTCGCAAGTCGATGATGAATCGAAAGAAACATCTTCGGGTTGTGAGGTTAAGCGACTAAGCGTACACGGTGGATGCCCTGGCAGTCAGAGGCGATGAAGGACGTGCTAATCTGCGAAAAGCGCCGGCGAGGTGAT
>NZ_JAXQPQ010000038.1:0-593 GCF_034427535.1 Enterobacter sp. A103 | reverse complement strand
GCAGAGTGGGAAGCGAAAATCATCGAACTGGCTGGCTTCCTGGATTCTTACATCCCAGAACCAGAGCGTGCGATTGACAAGCCATTCCTGCTGCCAATCGAAGACGTATTCTCCATCTCCGGTCGTGGTACCGTTGTTACCGGTCGTGTAGAGCGCGGTATCATCAAAGTTGGTGAAGAAGTTGAAATCGTTGGTATCAAAGAGACTGCGAAGTCTACCTGTACTGGCGTTGAAATGTTCCGCAAACTGCTGGACGAAGGCCGTGCTGGTGAGAACGTTGGTGTTCTGCTGCGTGGTATCAAACGTGAAGAAATCGAACGTGGTCAGGTTCTGGCGAAGCCAGGCTCAATCAAGCCACACACCAAGTTCGAATCTGAAGTGTACATCCTGTCCAAAGACGAAGGCGGCCGTCATACTCCGTTCTTCAAAGGCTACCGTCCACAGTTCTACTTCCGTACAACTGACGTGACCGGTACCATCGAACTGCCAGAAGGCGTTGAGATGGTAATGCCAGGCGACAACATCAAGATGGTTGTGACTCTGATCCACCCAATCGCGATGGACGACGGTCTGCGTTTCGCAATCCGTGAAGG
>NZ_JAXQPQ010000037.1:0-628 GCF_034427535.1 Enterobacter sp. A103 | reverse complement strand
GTGGTGTGACTGCGTACCTTTTGTATAATGGGTCAGCGACTTATATTCTGTAGCAAGGTTAACCGTATAGGGGAGCCGAAGGGAAACCGAGTCTTAACTGGGCGTTAAGTTGCAGGGTATAGACCCGAAACCCGGTGATCTAGCCATGGGCAGGTTGAAGGTTGGGTAACACTAACTGGAGGACCGAACCGACTAATGTTGAAAAATTAGCGGATGACTTGTGGCTGGGGGTGAAAGGCCAATCAAACCGGGAGATAGCTGGTTCTCCCCGAAAGCTATTTAGGTAGCGCCTCGTGAACTCATCTTCGGGGGTAGAGCACTGTTTCGGCTAGGGGGCCATCCCGGCTTACCAACCCGATGCAAACTACGAATACCGAAGAATGTTATCACGGGAGACACACGGCGGGTGCTAACGTCCGTCGTGAAGAGGGAAACAACCCAGACCGCCAGCTAAGGTCCCAAAGTCATGGTTAAGTGGGAAACGATGTGGGAAGGCACAGACAGCCAGGATGTTGGCTTAGAAGCAGCCATCATTTAAAGAAAGCGTAATAGCTCACTGGTCGAGTCGGCCTGCGCGGAAGATGTAACGGGGCTAAACCATGCACCGAAGCTGCGGCAGCGACGCTTA
>NZ_JAXQPQ010000036.1:0-716 GCF_034427535.1 Enterobacter sp. A103 | reverse complement strand
CGCCGAAACAGCTTCGGCGTTGTAAGGTTAAGCCTCACGGTTCATTAGTATCGGTTAGCTCAACGCATCGCTGCGCTTACACACCCGACCTATCAACGTCGTAGTCTTCAACGTTCCTTCAGGACCCTTAAAGGGTCAGGGAGAACTCATCTCGGGGCAAGTTTCGTGCTTAGATGCTTTCAGCACTTATCTTTTCCGCATTTAGCTACCGGGCAGTGCCATTGGCATGACAACCCGAACACCAGTGATGCGTCCACTCCGGTCCTCTCGTACTAGGAGCAGCCCCCCTCAATTCTCCAGCGCCCACGGCAGATAGGGACCGAACTGTCTCACGACGTTCTAAACCCAGCTCGCGTACCACTTTAAATGGCGAACAGCCATACCCTTGGGACCTACTTCAGCCCCAGGATGTGATGAGCCGACATCGAGGTGCCAAACACCGCCGTCGATATGAACTCTTGGGCGGTATCAGCCTGTTATCCCCGGAGTACCTTTTATCCGTTGAGCGATGGCCCTTCCATTCAGAACCACCGGATCACTATGACCTGCTTTCGCACCTGCTCGAGCCGTCACTCTCGCAGTCAAGCTAGCTTATGCCATTGCACTAACCTCCTGATGTCCGACCAGGATTAGCTAACCTTCGTGCTCCTCCGTTACTCTTTGGGAGGAGACCGCCCCAGTCAAACTACCCACCAGACACTGTCCGCAACCCGGAT
>NZ_JAXQPQ010000035.1:0-911 GCF_034427535.1 Enterobacter sp. A103 | reverse complement strand
CCTATCAGCGGCGACACCGGCCTGCGCGACGTGCAGCGCCTGGCGGAAGCCAACGACTTCCCGCCGGTGAACGACGCGAAGCGCGGCAGCTACAAAAAAATCAACCTGCAGAAAGAGTACATCGACCACCTGATGGGCTACATCAACGTGGCGAACCTCAAGCCGCTGAAGCTGGTCATCAACTCCGGTAACGGCGCGGCCGGCCCGGTGGTGGATGCGCTGGAAGCCCGCTTTAAGGCGCTGAACGTGCCGGTGACCTTCGTCAAGGTGCACAACACCCCGGACGGCAATTTCCCGAACGGTATTCCTAACCCGCTGCTGCCGGAGTGCCGCGACGACACCCGCAACGCGGTGATTGAGCACGGCGCGGATATGGGCATCGCCTTTGACGGTGACTTCGACCGCTGCTTCCTGTTCGACGAGAAAGGGCAGTTCATCGAGGGCTACTACATTGTCGGCCTGCTGGCGGAGGCGTTCCTTGAGAAAAACCCGGGCGCGAAAATCATTCATGACCCGCGCCTTTCCTGGAACACCGTCGACGTGGTGTCAGCGGCGGGCGGCACGCCGGTGATGTCCAAAACCGGCCACGCCTTCATCAAAGAGCGTATGCGCGAAGAAGACGCCATCTACGGCGGCGAGATGAGCGCCCACCACTACTTCCGTGATTTTGCCTACTGCGACAGCGGGATGATCCCGTGGCTGCTGGTCACCGAGCTGCTGTGCCTGAAGGGGCAGACGCTGGGCGAGCTGGTGCGCGACCGCATGGCGGCGTTCCCGGCGAGCGGGGAGATCAACAGCAAGCTGGCGCAGCCGGCCGAGGCCATTGCCCGCGTGGAGCAGCACTTTGCGATCCACGCGCTGGAAATTGACCGTACGGACGGCATCAGCATGGCGTTCCCGCAGTGGCGCTT
>NZ_JAXQPQ010000033.1:0-1073 GCF_034427535.1 Enterobacter sp. A103 | reverse complement strand
CCCTTCAGGGTGACGTCGCTGCCCTGCGCCGTGCCGCCGTTCGTCAGCTCTCCGGCGTTCACGTCCAGACGGCCTTTCGCCGCCAGCAGGCCGCTGCTGGACACCCTGTCGCCGGAGAGCGCAATGTCGCGCCCCGCATTCACCTGCCCCTGGTTACTGACGGTGCTGCCCGTCAGGCGGATATCGGCCGCGGCATCGGCCCGGCTCTGGCCGTCCAGCACCAGCTGCCCGCCGCTCAGCGCCAGGCTCTCTCCTGCCGAGACCGCACTGCCCGTGGATGACAGCGTGCCGCCGCTGCTGAGGGTCGCGCGGGTATCGCTTCCGCTGCGGGTATTCGTCAGGGTGATATCCTTCCCGGCCGCCACGCTGAGCGCGCCCCTGCCGGTGACGCTGCCGCCGCGCTGCGTCAGGCTGCCGCCGGTGGACAGCGTGGTGTCGGCCTGGCCCGTCAGCGTTGCATCCGAAAGTGCCATCCCCTGCCCGCCCGCGACGGTCAGCGCCCCGCCCTGTGCCGACACGCCGCCGCCGCTGACGGTCAGGGTGTCCTGACTGTCCAGCGTCGCCGCGCCGCGGGAGATAAGGGAGGTATTGCTGAGCGTCATCGCCTGCCCGCTGCTGACCGCCAGCGCGCCCGCGCTGTTTGTCCCGCCGCCCGTCATCTGCACTTTCCCCGCCGCGGAAAGGCGCATGTCGCCCTGGCTGGCGAGCGTGCTGTTACTGAGCTCCATATCCCGCGAGCTGGCCACGTTCAGCGCGCCCCCGGCCTGATGGCTGCCGCTGAGGACCACCCCCGCGCCCTTCGCGCTAATCGAGCCGCTGGCGAGGCTGTTCCTGACCGTCAGTTTCCCGCCCGCATCCAGCTGAATGTCGCCCTGCCGCGCGGTGAGGTTGCCGAGGTTAACCCCGACGCCCGCCTCGCTGGAGACCAGGCGGATACGGTTCGCATACATCCCGCCGAGCGCGCCGGTATCCACCGCCACCACGGGCGCGGCGCCCTCGCCGGCAATTGGCCTGACGCTGCCGTCGGCGCCCACGCGGTTCGCCCCTGCGGTCACCGTCAGGTCGTTCGCGTG
>NZ_JAXQPQ010000032.1:0-1123 GCF_034427535.1 Enterobacter sp. A103 | reverse complement strand
CTTTGTGATTCATGACTGGGGTGAAGTCGTAACAAGGTAACCGTAGGGGAACCTGCGGTTGGATCACCTCCTTACCTTAAAGAACCTGCCTTTGTAGTGCTCACACAGATTGTCTGATGAAAAACAGCAGTAAAAATCTCTGCAGGCTTGTAGCTCAGGTGGTTAGAGCGCACCCCTGATAAGGGTGAGGTCGGTGGTTCAAGTCCACTCAGGCCTACCAAACTCCTTTTAAAGGATGAGCGGTACAGAGATTGCAAACGATGGGGCTATAGCTCAGCTGGGAGAGCGCCTGCTTTGCACGCAGGAGGTCTGCGGTTCGATCCCGCATAGCTCCACCATCTTTTACTGCGAACACAAGAAAACTTCAGAGTGAACCTGAAAAGGTGCACTGCGAAGTTTTGCTCTTTAAAAATCTGGATCAAGCTGAAAATTGAAACGACACATCTTTAATGGTGTGTTCGAGTCTCTCAAATTTTCGCAATCAGAAGTGAAACATCTTCGGGTTGTGAGGTTAAGCGACTAAGCGTACACGGTGGATGCCCTGGCAGTCAGAGGCGATGAAGGACGTGCTAATCTGCGAAAAGCGCCGGCGAGGTGATATGAACCTTTGACCCGGCGATGTCCGAATGGGGAAACCCAGTGCAATTCGTTGCACTATCGTTAACTGAATACATAGGTTAACGAGGCGAACCGGGGGAACTGAAACATCTAAGTACCCCGAGGAAAAGAAATCAACCGAGATTCCCCCAGTAGCGGCGAGCGAANGTCGCACGGTACAGGGTGACAGTCCCGTACACGAAAGCACACAGGTTGTGAACTCGAAGAGTAGGGCGGGACACGTGGTATCCTGTCTGAATATGGGGGGACCATCCTCCAAGGCTAAATACTCCTGACTGACCGATAGTGAACCAGTACCGTGAGGGAAAGGCGAAAAGAACCCCGGCGAGGGGAGTGAAAAAGAACCTGAAACCGTGTACGTACAAGCAGTGGGAGCACCTTCGTGGTGTGACTGCGTACCTTTTGTATAATGGGTCAGCGACTTATATTCTGTAGCAAGGTTAACCGTATAGGGGAGCCGAAGGGAAACCGAGTCTTAACTGGGCGTTAAGTTGCAGGGTATAGA
>NZ_JAXQPQ010000031.1:0-1183 GCF_034427535.1 Enterobacter sp. A103 | reverse complement strand
GGTCGCCCCGCAGGGTCAGCACTTTCGCCAGCAGCTGGCCCCGGTTATCGGTATTGCCGGCCTGAACGTCCAGCGCCTGCTGGCTGAGCACCTTACCGCTGTTGGTCAGCGCGCCGGTCACCGCCGCCGTCACGCCCGCTTCCCCCAGCGCGTTACCGGTGTTCATCCACTCGCCGGTGGCCAGGTTCAGGGTGTTGCCCTGCATGAGCCCGGCGTTGTTAAGGGTGGTGTGGTGCAGGCCGAGCGCGCCACCGGAGAGCAGCATGCCCGCCTGCAGGTTGCTGAGCTGTGCCCCCGTCGCCGTCAGGGAACGGGTCCCCTGCAGCGTGCCGCCGTTGGTCACCGACGCGCTGTTAAACTGCGCGTCGGTACCGGCCATCAGCCCGCTGTTGGTCAGGCTGGCGGCGGTCAGCGTCAGGCCGTCCCGGGCAATCACCCGGCCGCCCGCCTCGTTGCTGACCTGACGGGTCAGGTTCAGCAGCAGCGCGGTGGCGCTGAGCTCGCCGCTGCTGGTAAGGGTGTCGCCGCTGAGCGTCAGCGTTCCGCCGCTGCGCAGCGCGCCGCGGTTAGTGAGGTCTGCCACGCCGAGCGTCAGGGCCGCGTCCCCCTCGACGGTGCCCTGGTTCTCCAGGCTGTCCGCCGTGATGTGCAGGTCGCCGGCGGCAATACTGCCCGCGTTAACCAGAGTAGTGCCGTTCAGCGCGAGCCGGTCGTCCGCCAGCAGGCGTCCGCGGCTGGTCAGGCTGAGGTAGTCGCTGCTCAGGCTGACGCCGTTGATTTCACCCTGGTTGGTCAGCGTGTCGCCTTTAATGCGCAGCGTGCCGTCGGTGGTGATAAGCCCGCCGTTGGTCAGCACCGGAACGTTCAGCGTTAAATCCTGCGCGCTGTAGACCGACCCGCCCGCGAGGTTCGCGAGTGACCCGGTCTTCAGGCCGAGCAGGGTGGTCCCCTGCAGCAGCCCGCCGTTCTCCACCGAGGCTGCGTTCAGGGAGAGGATACCGGCAACCAGCGAGCCGCTGCTGGTGATGCGCCCGGGGGCCGTCAGGGTCATGCGGTCCGCTTTTGCGGCGCCGGACTGGAGGATGTTCTGTCCGCTGAGAGTAATGGCGCCGGCGGTGAGCTCCCCGCCGCTGGTCAGGTCGCCGGTCGCGTTAAAGCTCAGCGCGTCACCGGTGGATTTCCC
>NZ_JAXQPQ010000003.1:0-473477 GCF_034427535.1 Enterobacter sp. A103 | reverse complement strand
GGTGGTCCCACCTGACCCCATGCCGAA
The DNA here is from genome assembly GCF_034427535.1 of Enterobacter sp. A103. NCBI lineage: Bacteria > Pseudomonadati > Pseudomonadota > Gammaproteobacteria > Enterobacterales > Enterobacteriaceae > Enterobacter > Enterobacter sp. A103. The sequence continues at coordinate 473,450 of NZ_JAXQPQ010000003.1, read as the reverse complement.
CTCAGAAGTGAAACGCCGTAGCGCCGATGGTAGTGTGGGGTCTCCCCATGTGAGAGTAGGGAACTGCCAGGCATCAATTAGAAAAACCCCGTACCGTAAGGTGCGGGGTTTTTTGCTTTGTGCGCGCAGAAAGCCCGATGGCGCTTAGTAGGCCGGATAAGGCAAAGCCGCCATCCGGCAACGCAGACCGCACGATCCCACGACAAAGAGAAATAAGAATACAAAGAAGGGATGTATAAACGCAGAAAAGCAAAAACCCAGCCATAGGCTGGGTTCTTTAAATAGTGGTGCCCGGACTCGGAATCGAACCAAGGACACGGGGATTTTCAATCCCCTGCTCTACCGACTGAGCTATCCGGGCAACGGAGCGCATTAAACCGCAATCACGCTCGATCGTCAACATTATTTCGGGAAAAGCTGTTCAACTGCTTAAGTTTGCGGCAATCTGTCCGCTTTCGCCGTGAAAATGCACAAATCTTCCAGACACAACCAGCGTAATACGGCAATGCTGATAGCAAGAGGAGGACAGTATGGCGAATGACTGGCTTGAACTGCGTCAGCATGCAGATACGGGTATTGAGACGATTAAAGCGCATTTCGAAGGTCATGCCTTTGATCCGCACTGGCACGATAGCTATCTGGTAGGGATAACCCTCTCCGGCACGCAGCAGTTTCACTGCCGCCGTGAGCGTCATCGTAGCCAGCCGGGCGACGCATTTCTCCTCGAACCTGGCGAGATCCACGACGGTGATGCGCCTGTAGAGGGCGGCTTTACCTATTTGACCTTCTATCTGGATGAGCGCTGGCTTACCCGTGCGCTACAAGGGCTTTACGAATCTACTCCCGGGAGATATTCACTCCACTTTGCCCAAACGTTGACGCGGGAGCCGCAGCTGGTGCGTGCTATCGGTGAGACATTTTCCACCCTGCATAATGACGAGATGAAAATCGTTCAGCAGAGCACAATGGATAATCTGCTCTCCCGGATCACCGCCCACTGCCACTGGCGTAAAAAACTGCCGTCGCAGTTACAAAGCGCTGCCGTGGCGCACCGTGCGCGCGACTATCTCTTTGCTCATATCGGCGAGAACGTAGGGCTGTCAGACCTTGCGCGCGAGACGGGCACGGATCGCTTTACCCTGACGCGCTGTTTTAAGCGCGAGTTCAACCTGGCGCCACACGCATGGCTTATTCAGCTGCGCCTGGCAAAGGCCCGACAGCTGCTGGCGCGTGGTGACCAGCCTGTTGATGTGGCTGCCGCAGTGGGATTTGCCGATCAAAGCCATCTGGGACGTTGGTTTCAGCGTGCTTACCGTATCTCTCCTGCACACTACCGACGGTTGTGCACAAACCTTCCAGACGTTTCCAAAAAATAACGGCACATTCATGGCTCTAATAAAAAGGAGCCACCCGTGAGTTTGATACCCTTTCTGTTGTTCGCATTTGTCGCCTCCATTACGCCGGGGCCGACCAATATTCTCGTGCTGACGAACAGCCAGCACTTTGGCGTAAATAATACCGTACCTGCTATTCTGGGCGGATGTATCGCGGCCAGTGCGATTGTGCTGGTATCAGGCGCGGGCGCAGGGGAAGTGCTGCGGCAGTATCCTCTGATACGTCAGATAATGAGCTGGGCAGGCGTGCTGTGGCTAAGCTGGATGAGCTGGCAGCTGTTTCGCGCCCCGGCTGCCCGTCTCTCCGCTGAGAACCGTATTCGATTCACCGCTCGGGCGGCGGCGCTGCTGCAGATCGTGAACCCCAAAACCTGGATGATGGCGCTGGCCGTCGTCAGCCTGTTTGCCCCAACTGGCGACCATGCATTGCGGGATATTGCGCTAATGGCGCTATGGTTTCTGCTGATCTCGATAGCCTGTTTGATGTGCTGGGCGTGGTTGGGTAAAGCGGTGAACCGAATTTTTCGCACCACCGTGGCGATGGTGCGGTTTCAGCGCCTGATGGCGCTGTGTCTGCTCGTCTCCGCCTGGGCGGGCATGCTGGCTTAGGTCAGCGCTCCACCCATTCTGCATTGGGCAAAGCGTAGAATATCTTCCGCCAGGCGGTGCGCCGTATCCACATCGGCCTGGCTACGGTTCACCAGCATGCGGCTGAGGCAACCTTCCAGCACCAGCTCCATCTGTTTAGCCACCATCGCAGGGTCATCGACTTCCAGCGTGGTCAGCAGCTCGTGGGTAAAGTCATGCGCCGCCCGTTTTTGCTGATCCGCCAACTGGTGAATAGGATGGCCAGGGTCAGGAAAATAAGTGCAGGCGGCGATGAACAGACAACCCGGGTAGCGGTTGTTGCTGACGCATTCCGTCAGCGCGGTATAGCGCGCCAGCAGCTTTTGCTCCGCGGTCAGTTCTTCATTCAGCATCAGCTGTCTGCGCCAGACATCAACCTGCTGGCTGAGATAGCGCAGGGCATCATAGAGTAGCGCCTCTTTATCCGGCCAGAAGCGATTAAGTTCATCCAGGGGATAATCGATACGGTCGGCTACCATCTCAAGCGTGGTGCTGGCGATCCCTTGAATCTCAAGTAGTTGCAGGGCTTGTCCCAGTACGTCTTCACGTTGCACGGTTATCTCCTCCGCTATTCCCAACGTTTTGTCCCGCTTAAAGTGTTGTTTACGGTTGGCGATTGCGCAAATGCGCGCTAAATGCCGCAGCATCCATAAACCCGGTTACACGCTGTTCTGGCTGCTCATGGCCCTTTTGATTGAAGAACAGAATGGTTGGCAGCCCGAGCACGTTAAGCTGCTTCAGCAGAGCCTTATCCTGCGTATTATTGGCGGTCACGTTAGCCTGGAGCAAAACGGTCTCTTTCAGGGCGCTTTGCACCTGTGGATCGCTAAAAGTATATTTTTCAAACTCTTTGCAGGCGACACACCAGTCGGCATAGAGATCGAGCATCACCGGTTTGCCTTTCGCCTCTGCCAGAGCGCTGTTAAGTTCATCCACGTTTTTTATCTGGGTAAAGTTCAGATGCGCCTGGGTCTGACTCACCGGTGTGCCGAACGCCCAGTCCTGCAGAGGGCGTACGCTCACCAGCGCGGCAGCCAGCAGCAGGATTTGCGCCAGGCGCATCCATGGCTTCTTCGCCCCCAGGCTGACGATAAACGCCCAGGCAAAGAATGCTACGCCGAGCATCGCCCACAGGCGTAAACCCCAGGCGTCGCCGATGATACGCTCAAGAAGGAACACCGGCAGCGCGAGGATGACAAAACCAAATGCGGTTTTCACCGTCTCCATCCACGGGCCGCTCTTCGGCAGAAGTCGATTGCCGAAAACCGTGACCAGAATCAGCGGCAGGCCCATGCCCAGCGCGTAGAGGTACAGCGTCCCCCCGCCGAGCCACATGTTACCGCTCTGGGCGATGTACAGCAGGATAGCGCTCAGCGGTGCGGTAGTGCAGGGAGAGCAAATCAGCCCGGCAATGGCACCCATCGCGAACACGCCGCCTGCGGAGCCGCCCTGCTGACGGTTGCTCATCAGCGTTAAGCGCGTTTGCAGCGAAGAGGGCAGCTGTAGCGTGAACAGGCCAAACATTGACAGCGCCAACAGGATAAACACCGCTGACAGGCCAATGAGAACATAAGGGTGCTGGAGTGCCGCCTGGAACTGTAACCCGGCAGCGGCAACCACAAGGCCAAGGGCTGTGTAGGTTAGCGCCATTCCCTGCACGTATATAAAAGCCAGCAGCAGCGCGCGGGCGGTAGAAAGACGCTGTTTGCCGCCCAGCACGATGCCAGAGATGAGCGGATACATTGGCAACACGCACGGCGTAAAGGCAATGCCGATACCAATCAGTAACGCCCACAGCGCTGAGAACGGAAGGTCAGCGCGGTCGTTGGTTTTCTCAACCGCAGGGACCGGCGTTACAGCAGCAGTCGCTTTCACTTCGCTAAGCGGCACGACTTTCGTTTCCGGCGGATAGCAGAATCCGGCGTCCGCGCACCCCTGATAGGTCACCGTCAGCGTCGCGCCTTTATCCGCCTGATTCACCGTCACGGGCACGCTTAAGCGCTGGCGGTAGATTTCACTCTTACCGTAGAACTCGTCCTCGTGCCACTCGCCAGCGGGCAATTGTAATGCGGCCACGTTTGCCTGGGCAGGGGTAATACTCACCTGCTTGCGATAGAGGTAATAGCCCTCTTTCACCTGCCAGGTGAGCGTCAGATCGTGCTGGTTCTGCTGAAAATCGAAAACAAACGCCTGGTCGGCAGGAATAAAGTTCGAACGGCCGGGCGCGTCAAACAACCCGGCAAAAGCTGACGTGCTGCACAGCAGCAGGATCAGCGTAAGGAAGCGTTGAGCCATGAGAGATAGTCGTTATCGCCATGAACCACTGGCAATACCAGCAGCTCCGGGGTTTGGTAAGGATGATGAGATTTGAGGCAATCCAGGAGAGCCTGCTGATTCGCCAGATTGGTTTTGAGCAACATCTGGACTTCATACTCTTGCTCCAGCTTGCCTTCCCAGTAATAAAGGGAGGTGGCACCGGGGAGGAGCGTCACGCAGGCAGCCAGTTTTTCGGCCAGCACTTTGGCGGCGAGATCCTGGGCAGAGGCTTCATCAGGGGCGGTACACAGTACGACAACAGCATCAGGCGTGTTCACAAGTCGACCTCCTCATCACGAAAGGCTTCACTATATCACGCAAGGCGGTTGGTCATTAATGAAACGGGCCGCAGTGCGGCCCGTTTTTAACTATTTTTACAACCACTCACCGTTTACAGCACCACGCCGCCAATGATAAAGCCGAGGATCACGCAAAGTGAAATGGCGACCACGCCCGGGATCAGGAACGCGTGGTTAAACACATACTTACCGATACGGGTTGAGCCGGTGTCGTCCATCTCCACCGCCGCCAGCAGGGTTGGGTAGGTTGGCAGAACGAACAGGGCAGAAACCGCCGCGAAAGAGGCAATCGCCGTCAGTGGCGTCACGCCCAGCATCAGTGCCGCAGGCATCAGCGCTTTGGTGGTCGCCGCCTGGGAGTAAAGCAGGGTAGCGGCAAAGAACAGCACCACCGCCAGCAGCCACGGGTAGTTGTGCAGCAGGTCGCCAGCGACGGTCTGAATGTCGCTGATGTGCGCTTTCACGAAGGTATCACCGAGCCACGCCACGCCCAATACGCATACGCAGGCGCTCATACCTGATTTAAAGGTGCTGGCGTTCAGCACTTCGCTGGTGTCGATTTTACAGGTGATGCTAATCAGCGTCGCGATGGTCAGCATAAACACTACAATCGCTTCGTTACGCGGCAGGACAGGGTTCTGGATCAGGCCCACGGTGTCGCTAATGGCGGTCGCGTAGAACATCACTGCGACAATACCGATCAGGAACAGCAGCACGGAGCGCTTTGCGTGCGGCTTCAGCTCGAAGACCTGGCTGCCGCGCAGTCTCACTTCACCCTTGGCGAGGCGTTCCTGGTAAACCGGATCGTCTTTCAGTTCAGCGCCGAGGAAGTTACACAGCACGGCAGTAATCATCACCGCGATCAGCGTCACCGGGATACAGATCGCCAGCAGCGTCAGGTAGCTCACGCCCATCGGCTCCAGAATACCGGCGAAGAAGACCACCGCAGCGGAAATCGGCGAGGCGGTAATGGCAATCTGGGACGCGACGACGGCAATTGAGAGCGGACGAGACGGACGGATACCCTGCTCTTTCGCCACTTCGGTAATCACCGGCAGCGTAGAGAAGGCGGTGTGGCCCGTACCGGCGAGAATGGTCATAAACCAGGTCACCAGCGGGGCAAGGAAGGTAATGTATTTTGGATGGCGGCGCAGCATACGCTCCGCCAGGCTTACCAGGTAGTCCATACCGCCTGCCACCTGCATGGCGGCGATAGCGGCAATAACTGCCATGATGATTTCGATAACGTCGAACGGGATTGCGCCGGGTTTAATCTGAAAGATAAGGGTAAGAACGAGCACCCCGAGACCGCCGGCAAAACCAATGCCGATACCCCCGAGTCTTGCTCCCAAATAAATCGCCAACAAGACGATGACGAGTTCTGCTCCAAACATAAGGACCTGCCTTGCTTATTAACAAGTTGATATTGAATTGTTGTATTTAGGTAACGCCTAAAAAGAAAAAAGGCACGTCACAAGTGACGTGCCTTAAGAAGCCTAGCCAGAACGGTTACTGTTCGCTTTCATCGGTATATCGTTTCGCTTTATATGCCGGGTGCATCAGGTTCTGGGCCGAGAAGATATCGTCCAGCTCAGCTTCGGTCAACAGCCCGCGCTCCAGCACCACTTCACGTACGCTCTTACCGGTTTCGGCGCAAATCTTACCGACGATATCACCGTTGTGGTGACCGATGAACGGGTTGAGGTAGGTGACAATCCCGATGGAGTTGTAGACATAACCCTCACAGACTTCTTTATTCGCCGTGATGCCGTTAATGCATTTTTCCAGCAGGTTGTAGCAGGCGTTCGTCAGGATGTGGATAGATTCAAACATCGCCTGACCAATCACTGGCTCCATCACGTTCAGCTGCAGCTGACCCGCTTCAGAGGCCATGGTCACGGTCGTATCGTTACCGATGACTTTGAAACAAACCTGGTTCACCACTTCTGGCACCACCGGGTTCACCTTGGCTGGCATGATGGACGAGCCTGCCTGCAGCTCTGGCAGGTTGATTTCATTCAGGCCAGCGCGCGGCCCGGAAGAGAGCAGGCGCAGGTCGTTACAGATTTTGGACAGTTTTACCGCCAGACGTTTCAGGGCGCTGTGTACCATGACGTAGGCGCCGCAGTCGGAGGTGGCTTCAATCAGGTCTTCTGCAGGCACAACCGGCAGGTTAGAGACTTCAGCCAGCTTCTGTACCGCCAGCTGCTGATAGCCATCCGGGGTGTTCAGACGCGTACCGATGGCGGTGGCGCCCAGGTTCACTTCCAGCAGCAGCTCGGAGGTGCGCAGCAGGTTTTTGGTCTCTTCGTTCAGCAGTACGTTAAACGCGTGGAATTCCTGGCCGAGCGTCATCGGCACCGCGTCCTGCAGCTGGGTACGACCCATTTTCAGGATGTCCTGGAACTCAACCGCTTTACGCTGGAAGCCATCACCCAGCTGGTTGATCGCATCCACCAGTTTTACCACAGAGGCATACACCGCGATACGGAAGCCGGTAGGGTAGGCGTCGTTGGTAGACTGGCATTTGTTTACGTGGTCGTTCGGGTTCAGGTACTGGTATTCACCTTTCTGGTGACCCATCAGCTCCAGGCCAATGTTTGCCAGTACTTCGTTGGTATTCATGTTGACGGAGGTGCCCGCGCCGCCCTGATAGACGTCAACCGGGAACTGGTCCATGCATTTGCCGTTGTTCAGCACTTCATCGCAGGCTGCGATAATCGCATTTGCCGCGCTTTTAGGAATGGTTTGCAGCTCTTTGTTGGCCAGTGCTGCGGCTTTCTTCACCATCACCATGCCACGGACAAACTCAGGAATGTCGCTGATTTTGCTGTTGCTGATGTAGAAGTTTTCAATCGCTCTCAGAGTGTGGACACCGTAGTAGGCATCCGCTGGAACTTCCCTGGTACCCAACAAGTCTTCTTCGATACGAATGTTGTTTAACATGTGAACCTTCTTTTCAAGCTGCCGATGGATTGTACTAAACACACAGTATTTATGTGGTTTTGAATATTTTCTGGCCGACGATTATTCCCTCAATCAGCCAGATGCTCGAGATCATATGCTGATGATAGCGAATTGCCGTAAGCTGGATCACTTATTATCGAGCCGATTCCATGATAATTATTAATCTGTGAAATGGGTCACCGCTTTATAATTTCCAAAAAAAATATCCGTGCAAACTGATTGAATTTTCGCTAACCGTCACCATTTCATACAAACGCGCGTCGCGAACACATTCAGACAGGGGCCCGATGGCCTCTGCCACACAGGAGATGCCAGTGCGCTGGATACCGTTTATTGCTTTCTTTCTCTATGTTTACATTGAGATTTCCATTTTCATCCAGGTTGCCCATGTGCTGGGCGTCCTGCTGACGCTGATTCTGGTGATTTTCACCTCCGTCATCGGCATGTCGCTGGTGCGTAATCAGGGTTTCAAAAATTTCCTGATAATGCAGCAGAAGATGGCCGCAGGGGAAAGCCCGGCGGAAGAGATGATCAAAAGCGTGTCGTTGATTATTGCGGGGCTGCTGCTGATCCTGCCGGGGTTCTTCACTGACTTCCTCGGCCTTCTGCTGCTTCTGCCGCCGGTGCAAAAACACCTGACCATGAAGCTGCTGCCGCATCTGCGCTTTAGCCGTATGCCGGGGGGCGGATTCAGCACCGGGCCGGGCGATACCTTTGAAGGGGAGTATCAGCGTAAGGATGAACAGCACGACCGTTTAGACCATAAAGACGATCGGTGATTTTGTTGCCCGGTGGCGCTTCGCCTACCGGGCCTCCGGTAGCGCACCGCGCTTCGGCAAAAACACCCACAGCCCTGCCAGCATGACAATCGCGTACAGACTCTTCCATCCCACCATCGCCAGCAACAGCAGGCAAAGCATACCCCCGACGACCGCCAGAGCTTTATAGCGACCTTTCAGCAAACGACATCCCGCCAGCATGCACAGCAGGTAGATCATGATGAAAATGCCGTTGGCGTAAACGATCAGTGCGTCAAGATTGATCTTCAGTGCATAAATACACAGTGTGCTCACCACGCAGCAGCCCAGTACGGCATTCAGGGCATTCAGCGGAAGCTGGCGTTTAGACAGGCGCGAGAGGCGATTCTCTGGTTTGTCGAGCGCCTGCGACCACACCAGCCGGGCAAAGCTCTGGATATAAATATTCAGGCTGGCAAAACAGGCGAGATAGCCGATGACGCAGGCGATCCATAGCGCCTTCACGCCGAACAGTGCCACCACGATACCCGGCAGCGATGCCGCGGCGGCGAGATCCGCTCCGAACGCGTGGAAGTGTAAGACCAGCACGGTACACGCCCAATAGACCGTGCCAGCAAGCAGCAGGCCTATCATCAGCGCACGGGGGAAATCGCGTTCAGGCTGCTTAAATTCAGAGGCCAGATGGGCAAAGGCTTCCAGACCAACAAAACACCAGAACATGACGGAGAGCGCGGCGAAAAGCTGGGAATGGTCGACGTCGGTCAGCGGCGGGAAGGGAATTTCCTTTATTGTGATATCGCCCGCCCACCAGATTGCGACAACGAGCGCGACAATCAGCACCGCAACCAGCGTCTGCAGGTTGGCGCTGGAGCTGGCGCCGCGAGAGCCCACCCACCAAACGATCGCCAGCGTACCCAGCTCGGCCAGCAATAACTGCTCGTTATGCCAGCCAAACAGCGCCTGACCAAAGCCGGTCGCAATATGCAACGCCGCAGGAAGGCCAACCGGAATGACGGAGAGAAACAGCCAGCCGGTAACACGCTGCAGCCGCGGGCCAAAGGCCAGTCCGACAAAGTGCGCCACGCCGCCCGCGCTGGGGAAATGCCGCCCCAGGATGGCGAATACAATGGCTATCGGGAAAACTAATACAATCAGCGCCGGCCACGCCCATAGGCTGTTATTTCCAGCCACCAGCGCCGCCAGTGCGGGTACGGCAAACACGCCCGTACCTAACAAGGAGGTTGAGAGCAGTCCGACGCCCTGCGCCAGCCCCAGCTCCTGCTTGAGTCCACTCATTGACATCGACCTGCCAGTACCAAAAGAGAGGCGATGGTAACACTTTCGCAAATTTTTTTTTCGACTCCCCCTTGAAGGGGGAAAAAGCTATCCCCATCTCTCAGGGCACTAGTCGGAAAACCGCATGCGGGCCGGCGTCATCCATAACTGATAATGACTTTCTCAAAGGAGAGCTATCAATGAGTATTCGTCCGTTACATGATCGTGTGATCGTCAAACGTAAAGAAGTTGAAACCAAGTCTGCTGGCGGCATCGTTCTGACCGGTTCTGCAGCAGCCAAATCAACGCGTGGCGAAATCATCGCTGTCGGTAAGGGCCGCATCCTGGAAAACGGAACTGTGCAGCCACTGGACGTTAAAGTTGGTGACATCGTAATTTTCAACGATGGCTACGGCGTGAAATCCGAGAAGATCGACAATGAAGAAGTGTTGATCATGTCCGAGAGCGACATTCTGGCAATTGTTGAAGCGTAATTTACGCACGAGAATTTGAGGAAATAAGAACATGGCAGCTAAAGACGTAAAATTCGGTAACGACGCTCGTGTAAAAATGCTCCGCGGCGTAAACGTACTGGCAGATGCAGTTAAAGTGACTCTGGGCCCGAAAGGCCGCAACGTAGTGCTGGATAAATCCTTCGGCGCGCCAACCATCACCAAAGATGGTGTTTCTGTAGCACGTGAAATTGAGCTGGAAGACAAGTTCGAAAACATGGGCGCGCAGATGGTGAAAGAAGTTGCCTCTAAAGCGAACGACGCTGCAGGTGACGGCACCACTACCGCGACCGTACTGGCGCAGGCAATCATCACCGAAGGTCTGAAAGCCGTTGCTGCGGGCATGAACCCAATGGATCTGAAACGTGGTATCGACAAAGCTGTCGCCTCCGCTGTTGAAGAGCTGAAAGCGCTGTCCGTACCGTGCTCTGACTCTAAAGCCATTGCTCAGGTTGGTACTATCTCCGCTAACTCCGACGAAACCGTAGGTAAACTGATCGCTGAAGCGATGGACAAAGTCGGTAAAGAAGGCGTGATCACCGTTGAAGATGGTACCGGTCTGGAAGACGAACTGGATGTGGTTGAAGGTATGCAGTTCGACCGCGGTTACCTGTCCCCATACTTCATCAACAAGCCAGAGACTGGCGCTGTTGAGCTGGAAAGCCCGTTCATCCTGCTGGCTGACAAGAAAATCTCCAACATCCGCGAAATGCTGCCAGTACTGGAAGCCGTTGCGAAAGCAGGCAAGCCTCTGGTTATCATCGCTGAAGACGTTGAAGGCGAAGCGCTGGCGACCCTGGTGGTTAACACCATGCGCGGCATCGTGAAAGTGGCTGCGGTTAAAGCACCTGGCTTCGGCGATCGCCGTAAAGCGATGCTGCAGGATATCGCTACCCTGACCGGCGGTACAGTGATCTCTGAAGAGATCGGTATGGAGCTGGAAAAAGCGACCCTGGAAGACCTGGGCCAGGCGAAACGCGTTGTGATCAACAAAGACACCACCACCATCATTGATGGCGTGGGTGAAGAAGCTGCTATTCAGGGCCGCGTTGGTCAGATCCGTAAGCAGATCGAAGAAGCGACTTCCGATTACGACCGTGAAAAACTGCAGGAGCGCGTAGCGAAACTGGCAGGTGGCGTTGCGGTTATCAAAGTCGGTGCAGCGACCGAAGTTGAAATGAAAGAGAAAAAAGCACGCGTTGACGATGCCCTGCACGCGACCCGTGCTGCGGTAGAAGAAGGCGTGGTTGCTGGTGGTGGTGTTGCGCTGGTGCGTGTTGCCGCTAAACTGGCAGGCCTGACCGCACAGAACGAAGATCAGAACGTGGGTATCAAAGTTGCGCTGCGCGCAATGGAAGCTCCTCTGCGTCAGATCGTTTCTAACGCCGGTGAAGAGCCATCTGTGGTTGCGAACAACGTGAAAGCGGGCGAAGGTAACTACGGTTACAACGCAGCAACTGAAGAATACGGCAACATGATCGACTTCGGTATCCTGGATCCAACGAAAGTGACCCGTTCTGCTCTGCAGTACGCGGCATCTGTCGCTGGCCTGATGATCACCACCGAGTGCATGGTCACCGATATGCCTAAAGGCGATGCACCAGACTTAGGTGCTGCTGGCATGGGCGGTATGGGCGGTATGGGCGGCATGATGTAATCGTGCGCTCTACGTCGTAGAATGTGAAAAACCCCCGGGCAGAAATGCTCGGGGGTTTTTCTTTTGGTCATCTTTTAGGTATAAGATTTACACACGGACAACTACTGTCCAGCTTATTGAAAACGAGGAATAACATGCGCGTAAAAGTCTGTGCAGGGATTGTAGGGGCAGCATTGCTGCTGGCGGGTTGTAGCTCCAGCAATGAGCTGTCGGCAGCGGGCCAGGGCGTTCGCTTTGTGGAAGATAAGCCTGGCAGTGAATGCCAGCTGTTAGGCACGGCAACCGGTGAGCAAAGTAACTGGATGTCAGGTCAGCATGGCGAAGAAGGTGGCTCGATGCGCGGTGCGGCGAATGCCCTGCGTAACCAGGCTGCGGCAATGGGCGGTAACGTGATTTACGGCGTGAGCAGCCCAACGCAGAGTATGCTGTCCAGCTTCGTGCCGACCGCCAGCCAGATGAACGGCCAGGTCTACAAGTGCCCGAACTGATTGCCTTTTTCCCTCTCCCTGTGGGAGAGGGTTAGGGTGCGGGGAAACTAGCGCTGCCGCAGCTGCAGATCCAGCGGCGTCTTGCTCGGCTCTCCGCCAATCTCGCGTGCCAGCTTCGGCACCATATAGCCTGAAACCAGCGTTAACAGTTCGCGCATAATCTGCCGGGCTTCTTCATCCGTCACCATGAAATGGGCCGCGCCCTGAACGCGATCCAGCACGTGCAGGTAATAGGGCATCACGCCCGCATCAAACAGGGCATTGCTCAGGTTAGCCAGCACGCGGGCGTTGTCATTGACGCCGCGCAGCAGCACGCTCTGGTTCAGCAGCGTCACGCCCGCTTTACGCAGACGCGCCATCGCCGCGCGAAAGTCATCGTCAATTTCATTCGCGTGGTTAATATGGTTCACCAGCAGCACCTGCAATCTTGACTGCTCCAGGCGTGACACCAGGCCGTCAGTGACACGTGCCGGAATGACAATCGGTAAACGGCTGTGAATACGCAGGCGCTTAACGTGCGGGATGGCTTCAAGCTGAGTCAACAGCCAGTCCAGCTCATGATCTTTTGCCATCAGCGGGTCACCGCCGGAAAAAATAATCTCATCCAGCTCCGGATGGGCGGCGATATAGTCCAGCGCGACCTGCCAGTTGCGTTTATTGCCCTTGTTTTCGGCATACGGGAAGTGCCGACGGAAGCAATAACGACAATTTACCGCGCAACCGCCTTTTACCAGCAGCAGGGCGCGGTTGAGATACTTGTGCAATAAACCCGGCACCACGCTGTTCTGCTCTTCCAGCGGATCGGTGCTGTATCCCTGCGCGGTGACAAACTCATCCTGCGAAGTAAGCGTTTGTTTTAAAAGTGGATCGTCGGGGTTGCCTTTCTCCATTCGCGCCACAAACGCACGGGGAACGCGCAGGGCGAAAAGGCGTTTTGCCTCGCGGCCTGCAAGCAACTCTGGGTGCTGATCGAGGTCTAAAAGACGCAGCAATTCATCAGGACTGGTGATTACATCGGCAAGTTGCGATAACCAATCTTCTCTGGACGGGGTGTTTAGGGTTACAATATGCGCCATTTTGTGGCTTAGCTACCAGTTAACAAATTTAGAGGGCCTTATGGCAACGTACTATAGCAACGATTTTCGTGCTGGTCTTAAAATCATGATGGACGGCGAACCGTACGCGGTTGAAGCCAGCGAATTCGTTAAACCAGGTAAAGGCCAGGCATTCGCACGCGTTAAGCTGCGCCGTCTGCTGACCGGTACCCGTGTTGAGAAAACCTTCAAGTCTACTGACTCCGCTGAAGGCGCTGATGTTGTTGATATGAACCTGACCTATCTGTACAACGACGGTGAGTTCTATCATTTCATGAACAACTCCACTTTCGAACAGCTGTCTGCTGATGAGAAAGCGGTAGGTGATAGCGCTAAGTGGCTGCTGGATCAGGCTGAGTGCATCGTGACCCTGTGGAACGGCCAGCCTATCGCTGTGACCCCACCAAACTTCGTAGAACTGGAAATCGTTGAAACCGATCCAGGTCTGAAAGGTGATACCGCAGGTACCGGCGGTAAACCAGCCAAACTGTCTACCGGCGCAGTGGTTAAAGTTCCACTGTTCGTACAGACTGGCGAAGTGATCAAAGTGGATACCCGCTCCGGCGAATACGTATCCCGCGTGAAGTAATTTACGTCATGATTGAAGGCGCAGCGCCCGCTGCGCCTGATTTTTGCAGGCAGGGATGATGAAACGTACCGTTAAAATTCTGCTTCTGTTAGCGTTTTCCAGTGCATTGCTTTCCGGCTGTAACACCACCCGTGGAATGGGACAAGATATCCAGGATCTCGGTCATATCATTTCTCACGCCGCCAGCTAAGTTCGTCTAATTTTCCTAAAAATGCTTCCTTTTCCGTCAACCGGCGGGATCTTGTCTATTCTTAAGTTGCTATACACAAAACAACTTTGGCTATAAAAGGAAGATATTATGGTTAAGAAGACAATTGCAGCGATCTTTTCAGTCTTGGTACTTTCTTCAGTGTTAACGGCCTGTAATACCACGCGTGGCGTCGGTCAGGATATTTCTGAAGGTGGTAGCGCAATCTCTGGTGCGGCAACTAAAGCTCAGCAGTAATTAACATACGGTACGAGACCAGCGGGTTTCGTACCGTCAGCTTTCTGATTCCTGCAGGGATAAGAACGGAGAAAAACGCGTATCCATATGCAGTTTCATGCGGATATTGCGTTTGTAGGTATAGACTGTTTTTCCATTGATACTCAGGTGAGCGGCAATTTTTTGATTGCTTGCCCCGTCCATCCACAATGTCAGCACTTTCTCTTCCTGCCGGGTCAGCAAGGGGGCGGCTGCCGTTGGCCTTTCAGCGCTGGCGCGCGAGTTTAATGCGTCGTTGATAGTCGTTGCCACTTCTTCGAGACTGGCGTTTTTCAACAGCGACGACCACACCGGGAACTGTCCGAGCCAGTCGGTCATGCCGCGGTCCTCTCCCGATTGCAGCATAATAAACGGTAATCGTTCACTGGCGTTAAGCAAGGACGAGAGCTGCTGAAAATGATGAATATCCTGCCTGAAGCCGTACAGGTCGGCGATGACCAGCGTGGGTTTCCATTGCAGAATGTGCTCCCTGGCAAGGAACAGATTATTTAGCCCGGTCACAACGTAGTGTCCCGGGAACAAACCGGAATGATTGAGCCATGCTTCAAACCCCGTGCGGGTGAAGTGACAACGGTCAATCAAGAGAATTTTGAACATATTTTATTCGCAGTCGGCTAGTGGTTTGGCTTCCTGCCATCAGAAAGCACATCATCATAGAGAAGTCGGATGAGTGCTAAATGCCGGAACTACGCGCCATACTGCGGCTATTTCTTGCCTTAACGTGTTCAGCAAAAAATGATTGAAAAAAAATAGCACGCTAAC
This sequence comes from Enterobacter sp. A103, assembly GCF_034427535.1. Taxonomy (NCBI): domain Bacteria; kingdom Pseudomonadati; phylum Pseudomonadota; class Gammaproteobacteria; order Enterobacterales; family Enterobacteriaceae; genus Enterobacter; species Enterobacter sp. A103. The sequence goes on along the minus strand of NZ_JAXQPQ010000003.1, from coordinate 458,228 downwards.
CACAATATGGGGCGTAATCTCTGCCTTACGGGACGACCCGTAAGCGTTTCTTTCACCGGGGACGGCCCCAACTTGAATTAAGTTAAGGAGCCTGAAATGTCCTGGATCATTCTTTTTATTGCTGGCCTGCTCGAAGTGGTATGGGCAATTGGTCTCAAGTACACCCACGGATTTACCCGCCTGACGCCCAGCGTCATAACCGTCACCGCAATGATCGTGAGTATTGTCCTGTTATCCTGGGCGATGCGCTCGCTGCCTGTGGGAACGGCTTATGCCGTCTGGACGGGCATTGGTGCGGTGGGGGCCGCCATCACCGGCATTCTGCTGCTGGGAGAGTCAGCGAGTCTGGCGCGTATCGCCAGCCTCGCCTTGATTGTGGCCGGCATCGTTGGGCTGAAGCTCAGCACCCATTAATGGGGCTGTTTTACCCAGATGAGCTTTGACACATCAAACCCTTGTCGGGTCGCGACGTCCAGCATCTGCTGTTTCATTTCTGACGAAATAGTTGGCGTGCGGGAAAGTATCCACAAATAGTCGCGATCCGGCCCGCAGACCAGCGCGTGACGGTACTCTCTGTCGAGCGCGATCACGTTATAGCCCCCATAAAACGGGCCGAAGAAAGAGACTTTGAGCGCGGCCCGTCGCGGGTCGCCCGTGAAGTACGCTTTCCCAATCGACTGCTGCCACATCTCCCGATCGGGATTATAGCCCCGGTTGATCACCTGAATACCGCCATCATCCATCGGGCTGTAATTCGCAGTGACCTTCTCTAAGCCCTGCTCAAACCGATGGTCGAGGCGCGCGATTTCATACCATGTTCCAAGGAAGCGTTGTGCATCAAAAGGCGAGACGACGGTAACGCCTGGAGGTGGGGTAGGGGAACTGCAGGCAACCACTAAAAACGCGGCTGTCACCGCGGCGATAACAGGCAGAATGCGCATAGGAGTTTCCTTACTGTTTTTTGTTAAGTGTAGATGACGGCAAGGAAAATGTGGTTTTTGTGCGGTGTGTTTCGCCGGGTGGTCACCCCGTGAATTTTGTAGGCCGGGTCAGGCAAAGCCGCCACCCGGCAATGTTTTACTGCAGCGCGTCGAGGATACGGTATGCCGCCTCAACGCGTGCCGGGTTCGGATAGCTTTTATTCGCCAGCATCACAATGCCGAGCTGCTTTTCGGGAATAAATGCCACGTAGCTGCCAAACCCGCCGGTAGAGCCTGTTTTATGGACCCAGGATGCGTTGACCGGGGGCGCCGGTGGATTCACTTCTCTCGCAGGCAACGGTGCCAGCGCCACCTTATTGTCGCTACCTTCAACCACGGTTTTGGCATCGACCGGCCAGTTAAGCATTTCCCAGCCTAACCCCTGATACATGGCACCCACGCGCCAGTAGCGAGACTGCGCCAGGGTAATGCCTTTCCTGAGTGAACTATCCTGAAGCGAGTCCGGCTTCATGTTGACTATCACCCAGTTTGCCATATCCTGCACGTTGGTTTTTACGCCATAGGCTTCAGCGTCCAGCATGCCTGGCGAAACGTGTACCGCTTTACCGTCGCGGTATCCCCAGGCGTAATGCGCCTCTTCCGCTTTCGGAACGTTAATCCAGGTATGGTCCAGCTTGAGCGGCTTAAAGACCCGCGTCGTTATGGCCTGCTCATAGCTCATGCCGGAAGGTTTGACCGCCAGCGCGCCAAAAAGACCGATGCTGGCGTTGGCGTAAAGACGCGTGGTGCCCGGCTTCCACTGCGGCTGCCAGTTTTGATAAAAGCGCAGCAGAGAGGCGTTATCCGTGACCTCATCCGGTACCTGTAACGGCAAACCTCCTGCGGTATAGGTTGCCAGATCCAGCATGCGGATCCCCTGCCACTGCTTGCCTGTCAGTTCAGGCCAGTATTTGGTCACCGGATCGCCCAGCGATATTTCACCCCGAGCAATGGCATCGCCGCCCAGTACGCCGGTGAAGGTTTTACTTATAGAGCCCAGCTCGAATAAGGTTTGTGGGGTGACAGGTTTATTCGCCGCAACATCGGCTTTACCGAAGGTAAAGTAGTGCGGCTGACCCTGATAAATCACCGCCACTGCCATACCCGGAATGGCCTGCGCTTTCATCAGCGGCGTAACGGTACGTTCCACCACCTCAGCCAGCTGTTTTTCTGACATCGGTGCAGCCAATACCGAGCAGGAGGTGCTGAGCAGCAGGGCGCAGCAAAGGGATTTAGTCATCATCAGTTATCTTCCGTAATAGCAGTTCAAGGGAGTGTCCGGGCCCGTCAGACCGCTGTAGTCTGTTGGATTTGACTATGGCTGACAAACGGTTAAATTTACCATTAGCTGTTAATTTTTCTAACGGACGAGACCATGACGCGCAGCTATCTCCCTCTTAATTCCCTTCGGGCGTTTGAAGCAGCCGCCAGGCATCTCAGTTTTACGCATGCCGCTATCGAGCTGAACGTCACCCATTCCGCGATTAGCCAGCACGTAAAGGCGCTGGAGCAGCACCTTAATTGCCAGCTGTTTGTCCGCGTTTCGCGTGGCCTGATGTTGACCACCGAAGGCGAGAATTTGCTGCCGGTGCTGAATGACTCGTTCGATCGTATCGCCGGAATGCTGGATCGCTTTGCCAGCCAGCGCGCTCAGGAGAAGCTCAAAATAGGTGTGGTAGGGACTTTTGCCACGGGAGTTTTATTCTCGCTGCTTGCGGACTTTCGCCGCTGCTATCCGCATATTGATCTTCAGCTTTCCACCCATAACAATCGCGTCGACCCGGCGGCTGAAGGGCTTGATTACGCCATTCGCTACGGTGGCGGCGCGTGGCATGGAACCGATGCTGAATTCCTTTGCCCTGCGCCGCTGTCTGCGCTCTGTACGCCCGACATTGCCTCCTGTCTAAAAAGCCCGGCAGATATCCTGAAGTTTACCCTGCTGCGCTCCTACCGGCGCGACGAGTGGGCTGCGTGGATGCAGGCAGCGGGTGAACATCCTCCCTCACCGACGCACCGGGTGATGGTGTTTGATTCGTCCGTGACCATGCTGGAAGCCGCGCAGGCAGGCACAGGGATTGCCATTGCGCCTGTGGACATGTTTACCCATTTACTCAGCAGCGAACGCATCGTGCAGCCGTTTGCAACGCAGATTGACCTCGGCAGCTACTGGCTCACAAGACTACAGTCACGGACAGAAACGCCCGCAATGCGCGAGTTTGCCCAGTGGCTGGTGGGGAAGATGCAGAAATAAAAGGCCCGCCGGGTGGCGGGCCTGAAGCGTCAGATGGTGACCACGGCAATCAGCGTCACCACGGTCAGGATGGTCGCCAGACCGTAGAACACCCATTTCCCGCTCGGTACATGAATTTTCAGGTCATGCATCGCATGGTGAATACGGTGCAGACCACACCACAGCGGCAGGACGATCATCAGGAAGATGAATACGCGGCCGATAAAGCTGCTCGCGAACGCCAGTACGCGCTCGTAGCTCAGCGCATCGCCCGGGAACAGCCCCAGCGGCAGCATAATGCCGACCAGCAGAATGATGACGGGGGCGATGATGGCACTCCACATGCCGCCTGCGCCAAACAGGCCCCAGAAGACCGGCTCGTCAGAACGTTTTGGATTTGGATTGATCACAGTAGTCTCCTTACCAGAACAGTGCGACAAACAGAATGACCACAGTGACCAGAATCGTCACTGCCCAGAGCCCTTTAATTACCGGCTCTGGCCCCATTTTCTCGCCTTTTACGATGATGTTCGCTGCTTTTGGCGCCAGCTCAAACCAGGTTTTGGTATGAAGCAGCGCGGCCGCGAGCACGATCAGGTTCAGAACAACAATGATCGGGTTTTGCAGGAAACCGACAAAGCTGGCCCAGGCTTCCGGGCCATGCTTGAGGGCAAAAACGCCGTACATCAGCTCAAGGCTGAACCAGACCGCCGGTACCGCCGTGCCTTCACGCAGCATGTAGAAGCGATAAAACGGCAGGTTTTTCCACCAGGTGGACGGCACAGGCCGCACATAGGCTTTGCGTTTAGTCGTCATCATGCACTCCTTAGCGTGGTTTCAGGGTAGCGATAAGAAAGTCTTTCGAGCTTTCCACTTTACCCTGTTGAATAGCGGCGGCCGGGTCGACGTGCTTCGGACAAACTTCGGAGCAGTAACCCACAAAGGTACAGCTCCAGACGCCGTTCTGGCTGTTAAGCTGCGCCATACGTTCTTTTTTACCGTGGTCGCGGCTGTCTTCGTTATAGCGGTGCGCCAGGGTAATGGCGGCCGGGCCGATGAACTCCTTGTTCAGGCCAAACTGTGGACAGGCTGCGTAGCACAGGCCGCAGTTGATGCAGCCGGAGAACTGATGATATTTCGCCATCTGAGCCGGCGTCTGGGTATTTGGCCCCTGATCCGGCGTGCGCGGATTACCGATGATGTACGGCTTAATGGCTTCCAGGCTTTCGATAAAGTGGGTCATATCGACCACCAGATCGCGTTCAATCGGGAAGTTGCCCAGCGCTTCTACCTTAATGCCTTTGGTGTACTCGCGCAGGAAGGTCTTACAGGCCAGCTTCGGCACCTTGTTGACCATCATGCCGCAGGAGCCGCAGATTGCCATGCGGCAGGACCAGCGGTAGCTCAGGTCTGGCGCCAGGTTATCTTTGATATAGCCGAGCGCATCCAGCAGGGAGGTTTGCTCGTCATAAGGTACTTCATAGAAAGCGCTGTGCGGTGCGGCGTCCACTTCCGGATTGTAGCGCACCACTTCAACCTTCATTTTTTGCATCTCAGCCATTCGCCTTCTCCTTCTTCTCGGCGGCTTCTGCTTCTGCACCGTACACGCGTTTAGCCGGCGGCAGCGTGGTGATTTTCACGTCGCTGTAGTCCAGACGTGTGGTGCCATCTGCATCGCGCCAGGCGAGAGTGTGTTTCAGGAAATTGACGTCGTCACGTTCGGTACAGCCTTCGTCCAGACGCTGGTGGGCCCCACGCGACTCTTTACGCGCCAGCGCAGAGTGCGCCATACATTCCGCGACGTTCAGACCGTGGCCCAGCTCAATGGTGTAGAGCAGGTCGGTGTTGAATACGCTGGAGGTATCGGTGATGCGTACGCGCTTGAAGCGCTCCTGCAGTTCCGCCAGCTTATCGACGGTTTTTTGCATCAGCTCTGGTGTACGGTAAATACCGCAGCCTTCTTCCATCGACAGGCCCATCTCGTCGCGGATCTTCGACCAGTTCTCGTTACCCTCCTGGTTCACCAGATCTTTCAGGCGTTTTTCAACGTCTGCGACCTGCGCATCCAGCGCGGCACCGTTGGCTTCGCCTGCGGTAGCTGCCCGCTCCATCGCGCGCTCGCCCGCCATGCGGCCAAAGACGACCAGCTCTGCCAGCGAGTTAGACCCGAGACGGTTGGCGCCGTGCAGACCCACGGAGGAACACTCGCCGACGGCGAACAGGCCTTTAATACGGGTTTCGCACTGCTGGTCGGTTTCGATCCCGCCCATGGTGTAGTGCGCGGTTGGACGCACCGGAATCGGCTCTTTCACCGGGTCGACGCCGACGTAAGCTTTCGCCAGCTCGCAGATGAACGGCAGACGTTCCAGCAGTTTCTTCTCGCCAAGGTGACGCAGGTCGAGATAGACCACATCGCCGCGCGGCGTGGAGATGGTGTTGCCTTTGCGCCACTCGTGCCAGAAGGCCTGAGAGACTTTGTCGCGCGGGCCGAGTTCCATGTATTTGTTCTTCGGCTCGCCGAGCGGGGTTTCCGGGCCCATGCCGTAATCCTGCAGATAGCGGTAGCCGTTTTTATTGACCAGAATACCGCCTTCACCGCGGCAGCCTTCCGTCATTAGAATGCCGGAGCCCGGCAGGCCGGTTGGGTGATACTGGACGAACTCCATATCGCGCAGCGGTACGCCGTGACCGAGCGCCATGCCCATGCCGTCACCGGTGACGATGCCGCCGTTGGTGTTATAACGATAAACGCGACCCGCACCGCCCGTCGCCATCACTACCGCGTTGGCGCGGATCTGGACAAGCGTGCCTTCCATCATGTTCATCGCCACCAGGCCACGCGCCTGTCCGTCATCAACCAGAATGTCGAGGACGAAATGTTCATCGAAGCGCTGAATTTGTGGGAACTGGAGGGAGGTCTGGAACAGGGTGTGCAGCATGTGGAAGCCGGTTTTATCGGCGGCGAACCAGGTGCGTTCAATCTTCATACCGCCAAAGCGGCGAACGTTGACGCTGCCGTCCGGGCGGCGGCTCCACGGACATCCCCACTGCTCAAGCTGGGTCATTTCCGTTGGACAATGATGCACAAAGTAGTCAACGACATCCTGTTCGCAAAGCCAGTCGCCCCCTGCAACCGTGTCGTGGAAATGGTATTCAAAGCTGTCATGATCCTGCGCAACGGCGGCGGATCCTCCTTCTGCTGCCACTGTGTGACTACGCATTGGATAGACTTTTGAAATCAATGCGATTTTAGCGTTGGGATTAGCTTGTGCTGCAGCAATCGCAGCACGTAATCCAGCCCCGCCAGCGCCTATTACGGCAAGATCGGCTTGAAAAGTTTGCACGACATTCCTCCAGATTTTTGTTATTTCGCAACGCGACAAACTAAAGGTAGTTCACCCGTCCAAAAGGACGATTGCGAAAGCGTTTCCACTGCTCCTTTATGGGTAAAACAGTATAACCGTGTAGATGTCAGGGAAATTTGACGTGTTCGATTTTTTTGCTGTTCTGTACGGCGATTTATCATGAAGATTGATGAAATACGTCACGAAAAAGTTCACCTAAATGAAATGCCCTTTTTTACTGCGCAAAATTTGTCTCTGCCCCTGCTAACGAGTAGACTTCGTGCCCTTGTCTGAAATCGGAGAACAACTCATGAGCGAAACGGCCACCTGGCAGCCGAGCGCATCCATCCCTAATCTGTTAAAACGCGCTGCAATTATGGCGGAGATCCGCCGTTTCTTTGCCGACCGCGGAGTCCTGGAGGTGGAAACGCCGTGCATGAGTCAGGCAACGGTAACGGATATTCATCTGGTGCCGTTTGAAACCCGTTTTGTTGGCCCCGGCCACTCTCAGGGCATAAATTTGTATCTGATGACCAGCCCGGAATACCACATGAAACGCCTGCTGGCGGCGGGGTGTGGCCCGGTGTATCAGCTGTGCCGCAGCTTCCGTAATGAAGAGATGGGGCGTCACCACAACCCGGAATTCACCATGCTGGAGTGGTACCGCCCGCATTATGATATGTACCGCCTGATGAATGAGGTGGACGATCTGCTCCAGCAGGTGCTGGACTGCTCGGAAGCCGAAACGCTCTCCTATCAGCAGGCTTTCCAGCGCCATCTGGAAATCGATCCGCTGTCGGCGGACAAAACCCAGCTGCGCGAAGTGGCGGCAAAACTGGATCTGAGCAACGTGGCGGATACCGAAGAGGATCGCGACACGCTGCTGCAGCTGCTGTTTACCTTCGGCGTAGAACCCCAGATTGGCAAAGACCGTCCGACGTTTGTCTATCACTTCCCGGCAAGCCAGGCGTCACTGGCGCAGATCAGTACCGAAGATCATCGTGTCGCAGAGCGTTTTGAGGTCTATTACAAAGGCATCGAACTGGCGAACGGCTTCCACGAACTGACGGATGCCCGCGAGCAGCAGCAGCGCTTCGAGCAGGATAACCGCAAGCGCGCCGCGCGCGGTCTGCCGCAGCAGCCTATTGATGTGAATTTGCTTGAAGCATTAAAAGCAGGTCTGCCGGATTGCTCCGGCGTGGCGCTGGGTGTTGACCNCTATTGATGTGAATTTGCTTGAAGCATTAAAAGCAGGTCTGCCGGATTGCTCCGGCGTGGCGCTGGGTGTTGACCGTCTGGTGATGCTGGCCCTGGGCGCAGAGCAGCTTGGCGATGTGATTGCGTTTACCGTAGATCGCGCCTGACGGCAGTTTACCCTCTCCCGCGGGAGAGGGTTGCCCCGCTTACCTTACAAACTTCCCGCCGGGCGCGTACGCGCCGCTGACGTCAGCGTTCTTCCCGTTTTACGCCCGTCCAGGCTTTCGAGACGCATCTGGAACGGTGGGAACGGCATATCAATACCGTGCTCGCGGAAGCCCGCCAGAATCAGCTGGTGGATCTCATGGCGCAGCGGCATACGGTGTCCCATTTCGGCGGCGTAGATGCGCAGCTCGAAAATCTGGATCCCCTGCTGTAAATCCACAAGGAATACTTCCGGCGCCGGGTTGTCGATTACCAGCGAACAGCGCTCAGCCGCAGTGTAGAGGATCTGGGTGACCTCTTCGCTGTTGGCGTCCGACGGCGCCGGTACCGTCAGCACCACGCGGGTAACGGAGTCTGACAGCGACCAGTTGATGAACTGCTCGGTAATAAACGCCTTGTTTGGCACGATGATCTCTTTGCGATCCCAGTCGCTGATCGTCGTCGCGCGGGTGTTGATCTTCGTGATGCTGCCGGTCAAATCGCGGATCGTTACGGTATCGCCAATACGGATCGGTTTTTCGAACAGAATGATCAGGCCAGAGATGAAGTTGGCGAAGATCTCCTGTAAACCAAAACCTAACCCTACACCAAGGGCCGCCACCAGCCACTGCAGCTTCGACCACTCAATACCGATCATCGAGAAGCCAACCAGCCCGCCAAACAGCATGATCAGATATTTGGTAATGGTCGTAATCGCATAGCCCGTCCCCGGCGTTAAATCCAGATGCTGCAGCAGCGCCAGCTCCAGCAGCGCCGGGAAGTTGCGTACCAGCTGCGTGGTGATGATCAGCACCAGAATGGCAATCAGCACCGCCCCTAAGGTAATCGGCTCCAGGCTTTCAACACCCTGCACCGTAGACGTCACGTCCCAGAGAGAGATGTTCTCCAGGAAGCCGAATGCGGAGTGGATCTCTGACCACAGGAAGATGACCGAGAGGAGGGCAATCAGCATCAGTATGGAACGAACCAGGCGCAGGGACTGGGTACTGATGGCATCCAGATCCAGCTCGACTTCGTCCGCTTCCGTTGTGCCTTCCGTACTGTTGACGTGGTTTGGCTCTTCTTCACCACGCGCGCGCTGGGCGAGGATCTCCGCCCGGCGATGCTTGGCACGATCGAAGGCCAGACGGCGGCGCTGGATCAGCATCCAGCGGCGGATCACGTGGTACACCACCAGCAGCAGGAACCAGATGGCCACCGAGGTTTCCAGCCGCGCCAGCAGCGCCTGCGCGGTTGCCAGATAGCCTACCGCGGCTGCCAGCATCGCAAACAGCGGCGCGCTAAGCAGCAGGTTCCAGAGCAGCCGGTTGAACATGTTTTCGCCGCTGCCGGATTTATCGAGATAGAGCGGAATACCCGCGCGTTTCAGGCTGAGCGTAACGATGGCCAGCGCCCCGCATATCAGCATAAAGCAGAGGCGGCCCAGCGAGCCTGAGAATTCCCGGTCGTTGAGATTATCGAACATGATCAGCGCCATAATCAGCGGCACAATCAGCCCGATGCTCATCAGGTAGTAACGCATGGCGCGCGCAACGCGATTACGCGGCCAGCCAAAGTGGGTGATGAACAGGCCATTGGGGCGCGCGAAGGTGGCGCAAATCATGACCACCCACAGCAGCGGCACCGTGGCGGTGACGCCATCGCCAATCGCGACCGCGAGCGGATAGGGCCAGGCTTCTCGCAGGCCATACCCCAGCGTCATCCACAGCACCGGCAGCGGGGAGGCGACAAGAATCGACCAGAATACGGTGCGCAACGTCAGCCAGAAGTGATCCTGGGTGACTTTCCCGACCCTGGAGCTGGAACGCTCCAGGAAGCGGGTGAAATGTCTGCGCGAGTAAATGCTGAAGCCCACCAGAATCAACGCCCCGAGCAGCGGGAAAATGGTCTCTTTGCTGGTAAACATCATCACGCTGGCCTGTCCCAGCTGGCTGACGGTGTCCAGCGAAATCAGGCGACGCAGGTCCTGGACAATCTCAATCGGCCACGAGAAGGTCATCGGACGCACGTCGGACGTCCAGAAGAGATAACGGTGCGTAGCCTCGTTCACCTCTTTCAGCGCATCTTCCAGCTGGCTATTGGAGACTTTTAGCTTGGTCAGCTCCAGAATCAGCGTATCCCCGCCCTGGAGCAGGGAGTTCAGCAGTTCACGCTGGGTACGCAGCTGGGCTTCCAGAATACGGTTTTGCTCGCTGGTCAGGGGCTGTCCGTCAGCCTGACGGATCTGGCGAATTTGCGGCTGTTTATTGAGAAGATCTTCAAAGTGCAGTCGCTGAACGCGCAGCTGGGCCATCTCGGTATCCAGCTGTTGCGGCTTCGGCATTTCCGGCAGGCGCGCGACCTGGGCACGTAACGCTTCGCCCAGCAGGTTTGATGATCCGAGCCATTGGGACTGCTCGCGCAGGGTGTTGAGCGCCTGGCGAACCTGCAGGGTTTGATTGGTGGCCTGACGCTGCTGCGAGGCAACCAGATCCATGCGCTGCGCCTGCTGGTTCAGCGCGGCAGAAAGCTCGCGGTTGACCCTGAATTGTTCGTTGATACCGGCAGGCAGGTTTTCGCTGTTTTCCGCCAGCAGTTCGGTGCTTTCAAGGGCACGCTCGGCTTCGCGCTGACGCTGGCTGTTAAGCTGATTGCGCAGGGCCTGGAGATACGCATCCAGCTGCTCGCTCTGCTTCTGAGCGAGTTCAGAGCGCATCCGCGACAGCTCCTGGCGGTTATTGGCGGAAAGCTGCGCCAGCTCCAGCTCATCGACAAGGGCCTTCAGGCGAGCAGATTCTGCCTGCAGGCCCAGATTTTGAGCCTGAGCCTGTGGCGTATTGCCGCTTTGCGTACCCACGCGACGCTCAACTTCATTAAGCTGGCGGCGGGCATCGGTTTGCTGCTGCGGAAGCTGGCTGAGGGAGTCGGCAATTTCACGCGCTCGCTCCTGCTCCTGCTGGGCAAGGCGGCTCTTTTCCAGAAGCTGGCTGCTGACCTGCAGGATCTCCTGGTTCAGGGCGTCGGAGGTCATGCCTGCTGGCACATCGCGCGGTTCGTCACGCAAATTATTGAGCTGCGCGCGCAGCGTCTGCGAGAGTTTGGGGAAATTGTCGATAACCTGCTGATACTGCTGAGCGCGCTCAAGAGAGCCTTTTCGCTCCTCAAGCGCGTTCAGGGCAGCCTGGAGCGACTCGACGGTCTCTGGCTGAGCGGGTTTAGCCGCTTTTGCCTGCTCCAGTTCCTGGGTTATCTGTTTGGCGTCGGGGGCTGTCGCTGCGTACGCCCCCATGCTGAGGCACCAGGCCATCAGTAGAACGATAATCGGGCGCACGTCAGCGATCCTTCTGTTGTTAGCCTTCGTCTTTTTTGTCGTCAACCAGCGGGCTGGCGTCGTGCTCGGCGTTGATCTCTTCCTGCGGTAGCGGCGCTGGTTCTGCATCCGGCGTCACGAAGGTTTCGGTAGAGACCGCCAGCGGCTGGCCCAGTTTGGTGACCGACAGGCTTTCGAGCTGTTCAGCCAGCTTCACTTTGCCCGGCGCAAACAGGTTGATTACGGTAGAGCCCAGCTTGAAGCGACCCATCTCCTGACCTTTCAGCAGGGCCACCGAGCCTTCCGCTTCACCGGCAGGCCAGGTCCAGCGTTTGATCACGCCTTCGCGCGGTGGGGTGATGGTGCCCGCCCAGACGGTTTCGATGCTGCCTACGATGGTCGCACCCACCAGAATCTGCGCCATAGGGCCAAATTCAGTATCGAACAGACAGATGACGCGCTCGTTGCGGGCAAACAGGTTCGGCACGTTCTGCGCGGTCAGGTGGTTTACAGAGAACAGGTCTCCCGGGACGTAAATCATTTCACGCAGGATACCGTTACACGGCATGTGCACGCGATGGTAGTCGCGCGGTGAAAGATAGGTGGTGGCAAAGGTACCGTTACGGAACAGATCCGCCATCAGGTAGTTACCAGCCAGCAGCGCTTCCAGACTGTAGTTATGGCCCTTCGCCTGCAAGATTTTGTCGTCTTCGATATTACCCAACTGGCTGATCACGCCGTCTGCCGGCATCACCAGGACGTTAGGGTCGGTGTTCAGCGGGCGCACTTCGTCACGCAGCGGGCGTACGAAGAACTCGTTGAAGGTGCGGTAGCTGGCGGTATCCGGCTTCTGCGCCTCTTTCATATCGACCTTGTAATATTTTACGAAAAGGTCGATGACCAGTTTGGTCAGCCAGCCCGCGCGTTTGCTTGCGCCCCAGCCCGCCAGGCGAGTGAGCCACAGTTTTGGCAGAATGTATTGAAGCGAAAGTTTAAATGCGTTTAACAAGGTAGCCTCCAGGCCATTGTTTTGTCGTTCCTGATCCGGCGTTAAGCCGCCGGAACCTGAAAAAAGGGGACGATTTTAGCGATGCTTAGCTTAGTTGTCAGTTATCAGAATCAGAAAAGTTTTTACGCGTTTTTACGTCTTCCATGCTCTCAAGAATGCGGTGGTAATTCTCGAAGCGAGTTTCCGCGATCTCACCTTTCTCAACCGCTTCACGAATAGCGCAGCCTGGGTCGTTATCGTGCTTACAGTCGCGGTATTTACAGGCGCCTAAATAATCATGGAATTCGACAAATCCGTTAAAGATTTGTTCCGGCTCAAGGTGCCACAAACCGAACTCACGCACCCCCGGGGAGTCGATCACGTCGCCGCCGTGCGGGAAATGATACAGACGCGAGGCGGTGGTGGTGTGCTGGCCCAGGCCAGAGACGTTGGACACATCGTTGGTCAGGATCTCTTGCTGGAGGCCGAGCAGGTTGTTCAGCAGGCTCGATTTACCTACGCCGGACTGGCCCGCAAAGATGCTGATGCGGTCGGTCAGCGCCTCTTCCAGCGGTTTAAGGCCATCTTTGGTGCGGCTGGAGACCATCAGCACGCGGTAACCAATCTTGCGGTAGATATCCATCTGCTCATTCACGAAGGCCATACCGTCGTCATCCAGCAGATCGATTTTGTTCAACACGATAATCGGTTCAACCTGCAGCGTTTCGCAGGCGACGAGGTATCGGTCGATAATGTTGAGCGAAAGTTCGGGCAAAATCGCCGAAACAATGACGATCTGGTTAATGTTGGCGGCAATAGGTTTGACCCCGTCGTAGAAATCGGGACGGGTTAACACGGACGTGCGCTCATGAACCGCTTCAACGATACCTTTTACCGTAACGCCTTCCGCCGCCTCTTTACCCGGTCGCCAGACCACGCGATCGCCGGTAACCAGTGAACGGATGGTGCGACGGATATTGCAACGGTGAATATCCCCGTCGGCGGATTCGACATCGGCATGCATACCGAAACGGCTGATGACTACGCCTTCTGTCGCTTCACCAAACAGGTTGTCGTCATAATCCGGCTTCTCCGAAGTGGTTTTAAGACGGCGCTGGTGGTTGGCGTTTACGCGGCGCTGCTGCCCTTTGGAGAGTTTATTTTTACTCAATCGCGCTGGCTCCTGGTCGCCCGTAAGGGGCAAAACCTCTATGATACACTCTAATTAATACTAGTTAACCTGCTACTGCCGGTTATGCGAGAAGGGTGGAAAATAACATGAGCGCGGATGAAAACAACCTGATTTGGATCGATCTCGAAATGACCGGGCTGGATCCCGAGCGCGATCGCATCATTGAAATTGCAACGCTGGTGACGGACGCTAACCTGAATATCCTGGCTGAAGGGCCAACGATTGCGGTGCATCAGTCCGACGACCAGCTGGCTTTGATGGATGAATGGAACGTGCGCACCCACACCGGCAGTGGCCTGGTGGAGCGCGTGAAGGCGAGCACGTTCGGCGATCGCGAGGCGGAGCTGGCGACGCTTGAGTTCCTGAAACAGTGGGTTCCGGCAGGCAAATCGCCTATCTGTGGGAATAGTATCGGCCAGGATCGCCGTTTCCTGTTTAAGTACATGCCGGAGCTGGAGTCATATTTCCACTACCGCTATCTGGATGTCAGCACCCTGAAAGAGCTGGCGCGTCGCTGGAAGCCTGAAATCCTCGACGGCTTCAAAAAGCAGGGGACTCACCAGGCGATGGACGATATCCGTGAGTCTGTGGCGGAGCTTTCCTACTACCGCGAAAACTTTATTAAGCTGTGATTTTGCGATCCGGCGCCTTGCGTGGCCGGGTTTTTGTCGTTAAATTGTTCAGCTTGCCGATTAATTAAGCATTTGAACTTAATTTCGAAAAAATCGCTTTAAGGGGGGTTGCAGCTAAAAGGATTTCTCGTATAATGCGCCTCCCGTAACGACAGAGAATTACACGTTACGACAGCAACAAAAGCAGTGCAGATTTGCGGGAATAGCTCAGTTGGTAGAGCACGACCTTGCCAAGGTCGGGGTCGCGAGTTCGAGTCTCGTTTCCCGCTCCAAAATTTGAAAAGTGCTTCCAAAGCACGGACCACCCACGCGGGAATAGCTCAGTTGGTAGAGCACGACCTTGCCAAGGTCGGGGTCGCGAGGTCGAGTCTCGTTTCCCGCTCCAAAATTTGAAAGTGCTTCTAAAGCACGGACCACCCAAGCGGGAATAGCTCAGTTGGTAGAGCACGACCTTGCCAAGGTCGGGGTCGCGAGTTCGAGTCTCGTTTCCCGCTCCAAATTCTTCTTAATCTCTAAAATATCCACAGCGAAAAGAGTCGTTGGGGACGTTTTCTATTGTCTCTGAAATACTCTTGTGAACAGAGTTATCCACAGAAACTACGCTTAACCGTAACAGGGTTAAAACTTAGCAGGGTGAATAATATCTTTGTAACGCGCTGTATTTAATAAATAAATTTTCATTTCAAAATGTTATTGAGATCACTTGACCTCTTCTCCAGCCCAGATGGCGCTTGAGTTTGTAATTTTATTCACAGGCTGTGAATAGTTCAGGCATCCCGCGTAAGCCCTTTTTCAATCACCCGCACCAGACGCTGTTTCTTCGGTAGCTGCACCTCGATCGTGCAGGCATTACGCTTCTCTATTTGCTGCGCAATCGCCCATTCTATGTGTTCATCAAGAAGTGGGTGCTCACCTTTACGGCTTTCAAGCGCCCGAACATTCGCTTCATCCCACGGGGCATTACCCAGCGCGACGGCAACATTACGCAGCCAGCGCAGATGACCGATACGGCGAATGGCCGAACCTTCCGTCACTTTCAGGAACCAGGCTTCGGTCCAGGCGAATAACTCAACCAGCTGCGGTGCATGCAGCGCCTTACGCGGGCTGAAATCCTCTTCGTCCGTGAGCTGCGAATAGCGGTTCCACGGGCAGATCAGCTGGCAGTCGTCGCAGCCGTAGATGCGGTTGCCGATAAGTGGTCGAAATTCCTCTGGAATGGCCCCTTCCAGTTCGATAGTGAGGTAGGAGATGCAGCGGCGCGCATCAACGGTGTAAGGCTCGACGATGGCACCCGTCGGGCAGATGGTCATGCAGGCCACGCAGCGTCCGCAGCCTTCCTCTACCGGGCCGTCTACCGGCAATGGTAAATCAATCAGCAGTTCACCCAGGAAGAAGAACGATCCGGCGTCGCGGCTGAGGATAAGTGAGTGCTTACCTGTCCAGCCAAGCCCGGCTTTTTCGGCGATCGGGCGCTCAAGAATAGGCGCAGAATCGACAAAGGGTCTAAAATTCAGCGAAACACAGTGCTGCTGAATAGTTTCCCCGAGTTTTTTTAAACGGTTACGCAAGAGCTTATGGTAATCACGTCCCAGGGCGTACCTGCTGACGTAACCCAGAGCGGGATTTTTTAGCGTGCGCGCAAAGGCCGCGTTGGCGGGCAGATAATTCATGCGCACGCTGATGACGCGTAACGTGCCCGGCAAAAGCTCGTGAGGGCGGGCGCGCATCATGCCATGACGCGCCATCCACTCCATTTCGCCGTGGTATTGTTTGTCCAGCCAGGCCTGCAGTTTTGGCTCGCTGGCGGAAAGGTCGGTATCGGTAATGCCCACCTTCTGGAAGCCAAGCTCAGCACCCCACTGTTTTATTTTTTGCGCTAATTCATTGAGATCGAGGGGCTGTGACATGACGGACCATACGGTGAAGAAAAACCCCGCAAGTATACCACATTCCATCTGGCATGCGGATGACCTCCGGCGCGCCGAAAAAGAGGCCGCAGACAGCCTCGGGATTACCCTTTATGAACTGATGCTGCGCGCGGGGGAGGCGGCGTTTAACGTTGCCCGCAGCGCGTACCCTCAGGCCGCCCACTGGATGATTCTGTGCGGTCACGGCAATAACGGCGGCGACGGCTACGTCGTCGCCCGTCTCGCGGTTGCGGCAGGTATCCGCGTGACGTTGCTGGCCCTGGAGAGTGATAAACCGCTGCCTGAAGAGGCCAGCGCGGCGCGGGAGGCGTGGCTTAACGCAGGCGGCGTGATTCATGCGCCTGATATCGTCTGGCCGGAAGAGGTGGATCTGATTGTTGACGGTCTGCTGGGTACCGGGCTACGCAGTGCGCCTCGCGAGAACATTGCCGCCCTTATTGAACACGCTAACAGACATTCCGCGCCGGTAGTTGCCCTGGATATTCCCTCTGGCCTGATTGCACAAACCGGCGCGACGCCGGGGGCGGTCATTCAGGCTGCACATACGGTAACCTTCATCGCCCTCAAGCCGGGGCTACTGACCGGTAAAGCACGAGACGTTGTTGGCGTGCTGCACCACCATGCGCTGGGGCTGGAGAGCTGGCTGTCCGGGCAGGAAACGCACCTCGCGCGTTTTGATGCTTCGCAGCTTGCGGCGTGGCTCCCGCCGCGCCGGCAGACGTCCCATAAGGGCGATCACGGCAGGCTGGTGATTATTGGCGGCGATCATGGTACGGCAGGTGCGATTCGCATGGCCGGCGAGGCGGCTCTGCGCTGCGGTGCCGGATTAGTGCGAGTACTCACTCGCATTGAGAATATAGCGCCGATCGTTACGGCCCGACCGGAGCTGATGGTCCATGAGCTTACGCCTCAGTCGCTTGAAGAAAGCCTGGAATGGGCGGATGTGGTGGTGATCGGCCCCGGGCTCGGGCAGCAGGCATGGGGCAAACAGGCCCTGCAAAAGGTCGAGAATTTTCGTAAACCGATGCTGTGGGATGCCGACGCGCTTAACCTTCTGGCAATAAACCCCGATAAGCGTCACAATCGCATTCTGACGCCACACCCCGGCGAAGCCGCGCGCCTGCTTAACTGCAGCGTGGCAGAAATTGAAAGCGATCGCTTACTTTCTGCTCAGCGTCTGGTAAAACGTTACGGAGGTGTTGCTGTTTTGAAAGGGGCAGGAACCGTTGTTGCCAGTGACGAGACGCAGGGCATTATTGATGCCGGAAATGCGGGCATGGCAAGCGGCGGCATGGGCGATGTGCTTTCCGGCATCATTGGCGCATTGCTTGGACAGAAACTTCCCCTTTATGATGCAGCCTGCGCGGGCTGCGTGGCCCACGGTGTCGCGGCGGATAAACTGGCCGCGCGTTACGGTACACGCGGCATGCTGGCCACCGATCTTTTTTGCACGCTGCGGCGTGTTGTTAACCCGGATGTGATTGACGTAGAAAATGACTAATCGAGCGATTCCTTTACCTGATGAACAAGCCACTTTAGAACTCGGCAAGCGCGTGGCGCAGGCCTGTCAGGGGGCAACCGTCATTTATCTGTATGGTGATTTAGGTGCGGGTAAAACCACCTTCAGCCGGGGTTTTTTGCAGGCGTTAGGGCATAACGGGAATGTGAAAAGCCCAACCTACACGCTGGTAGAACCGTACACCCTTGAAAATCTCATGGTGTATCACTTCGATTTATACCGCCTTGCGGATCCTGAGGAGCTGGAATTTATGGGGATCCGTGATTATTTTGCCAACGACGCCATTTGCCTGGTGGAGTGGCCGCAACAAGGTGCGGGTGTGCTGCCTGACCCGGATGTCGAAATTCACTTAGATTACCAGGCACAAGGGCGTGAGGCGCGCATCAGTGCTGTTTCCTCATCAGGCAGTTCCTTACTGGCGCGACTGGCCGGTTAAGCGTAGGGATGACGGGATGATAAATCGCGTTAAAGGTTGGTTGTTGGCTGCCACCGTGCTGCTGTGCGCGCAGGCCGGGGCGGCAAACCTCTCAGATATTCAGGTATCAAACGGCGAAAGCCAGGCCCGGATCACGTTCAGCTTTATGGGCGATCCTGAATATGCGTTTTCACAACCAGACAGCCACAGCGTGGCGCTGGATATCAAACAAACAGGCGTGATCCAGGGGCTACCGCTGCGGTTCAGCGGCAACAACCTGGTAAAAAGTATCCGTTCGGGAACGCCGCAGGATAGCCAGTCGTTACGCCTGGTGGTTGATCTGACCGAAAAGGGCAAAACGAAGGCGGTGAAGCAGCAAAACGGGGCGAACTATACGGTGGTGTTTACCATCAATGCCGACGCGCCGCCACCGCCTCCACCGCCGCCGGTCGTAGCGAAGCGCGTGGAAGAACCGGTGTATACGCCGCGTCCTTCTGAACCTGCGCGTAATCCGTTTAAATCGCAGAACGATCGCATTACTGCGGCAACCAGCAGCAATACGGTGACGCGTCCGGCGGCCAGCGCGCGACGCGCGACGGTCAGCGGTGACAAAGTGATTATCGCCATTGATGCGGGCCACGGCGGGGAAGACCCGGGGGCGATTGGCCCTGGCGGCACGCGAGAGAAAAACGTCACTATCGCTATCGCGCGGAAACTGCGTTCGCTGCTCAATGACGACCCCATGTTTAAAGGCGTGTTGACCCGCGACGGGGACTACTTTATCTCCGTAATGGGACGCTCGGACGTGGCGCGTAAGCAAAACGCGAACTTCCTGGTCTCTATTCATGCGGACGCCGCACCGAATCGTAGCGCCACCGGCGCCTCGGTTTGGGTGCTGTCGAACCGTCGCGCTAACAGCGAAATGGCCAACTGGCTGGAAGAGCACGAGAAGCAGTCTGAACTGTTAGGCGGCGCGGGCGACGTGCTGGCGAACAGCCAGTCCGATCCGTACCTCAGCCAGGCGGTGCTGGATTTACAGTTCGGTCATTCGCAGCGCGTCGGGTATGATGTCGCCACTAACGTATTGAACCAGCTGCAAAGCGTTGGCGTGCTGCATAAGCGCCGTCCGGAACATGCCAGCCTCGGTGTTCTGCGCTCCCCGGATATCCCGTCCATCCTTGTAGAGACGGGCTTTATCAGTAACAACGGTGAAGAGCGTCTGTTGGGAAGCGATAGTTACCAGCAGCAAATTGCCGAAGCGATTTATAACGGTTTACGTAAATATTTTGAGGCGCATCCTCTGCAGTCTGCGCCGCAGAGCGGCTCAGCACAGACGGCCAGCGCAGCGCTGCCGGGTGAGATGACCGCGACCAACTAAGGAGCATTCATGCCGATTCAGGTTCTACCGCCGCAGCTCGCGAACCAAATCGCCGCCGGTGAGGTGGTGGAACGCCCTGCGTCGGTGGTGAAGGAGCTGGTGGAAAACAGCCTCGATGCGGGCGCAACCCGCATCGATATTGATATCGAACGCGGTGGCGCGAAGCTTATCCGCATTCGCGACAACGGCTGTGGCATTAAAAAAGAGGAGCTGGCGCTGGCGCTGGCTCGTCACGCCACCAGTAAAATCGCCTCTCTGGACGATCTGGAAGCGATTATTAGCCTCGGTTTTCGCGGTGAAGCGCTGGCCAGTATTAGCTCGGTTTCGCGCTTAACGCTGACCTCCCGTACCGCTGAACAGCAGGAAGCCTGGCAGGCTTACGCCGAAGGGCGCGATATGGATGTGACGGTCAAACCCGCGGCGCACCCTGTCGGCACGACGCTGGAAGTCCTGGATCTGTTCTACAACACCCCCGCCCGACGCAAGTTTATGCGTACCGAGAAGACCGAGTTCGGCCATATCGACGAGATCATTCGCCGTATCGCGCTGGCCCGTTTCGATGTCGCCATCAACCTCAGCCATAACGGTAAGGTGATGCGCCAGTACCGCGCGGTGGCGGAAGGTGGACAGAAAGAGCGTCGCCTGGGCGCTATCTGCGGGACGCCGTTTCTGGAACAGGCTCTGGCTATTGAGTGGCAGCACGGCGATCTGGCTTTACGCGGCTGGGTTGCCGATCCAAACGCGAGCAGTGCTGCGTTCTCTGAAATTCAGTATTGCTACGTGAACGGGCGCATGATGCGCGATCGTCTCATCAATCACGCGATTCGCCAGGCCTGCGAAGACAAACTCGGGGCCGATCAGCAGCCAGCTTTCGTCCTTTATCTGGAAATCGACCCCCATCAGGTGGATGTAAACGTTCATCCTGCCAAGCATGAGGTGCGTTTCCACCAGTCGCGTCTGGTTCACGACTTCATTTATCAGGGCGTGGCCGCCGTGTTGCAGCAGCAGGCAGCGCCAACGCTGCCGCTGGAGAACGACGCCCCTGCGCCGCGTCCGCTGCCTGAAAACCGTGTAGCGGCAGGGCGCAACCATTTTGCTGAGCCTGCCGTCGCGCGTGAACCGGAAGCTCCGCGCTTCTCCCAGGCCGGGAGCGCACCGCGTCCAACGGGCGCGAACTACCCGAATGCCCAGCCGGGCTATCAGAAGCAGCAGGGAGCGTTGTACCGCAAGCTGCTGGAAACGCCCGCCGTGGAGCGAAAAGAGCACATTCCGCCAGCTCAGCCTTCTCTGGACGGCCATAGCCAGAGTTTTGGCCGGGTGCTGACGATTATCGCGCCGGATATGGCGCTGCTTGAGCGTGACGGCAAACTGATGCTTCTGGCCCTGCCGGTCGCCGAACGCTGGCTCAAGCAGGTGCAGCTTACGCCAGGCGAAAATGCAGCCTGCGCGCAGCCGTTATTAATTCCGGTTCGCCTGAAAATATCCCCTGATGAAACGAGGGTATTGCAGCGCGCAGAGCCGCAGCTGGCGCAAATGGGTATTGAAACTGTGCTCGAACCACAACATGTGACAATTCGTGCCGTGCCTTTACCCTTACGCCAACAAAATTTACAAAACTTGATTCCTGAACTGATAGGCTACCTGGCGCAGCAAACGTCGTTTGATGCCGCCAACACCGCGCAGTGGATCGCCCGCCATCTGGCAAGCGAACACGCGCCGTGGAGTATGGCGCAGGCCATTAGCGTGCTGGCGGAGGTAGAACGCCTCTGTCCGCATCTGGTGAAAACGCCGCCGGGTGGGTTATTACAACCTGTTGATTTACAAACGGCGATGAACGCCCTGAAACATGATTGACGCAAGTAAGGCGAGCCTGCCTAAGGCAATTTTTTTAATGGGCCCAACGGCCTCCGGCAAAACGGCGCTAGCCATTGAGTTGCGTAAAGTTTTGCCTGTAGAGTTGATTAGCGTCGACTCCGCCCTCATCTACCGGGGGATGGACATCGGCACGGCGAAGCCTGACGCAGAAGAGTTGCGTGCGGCACCGCACCGTTTGCTCGATATTCTCGACCCGGCTCAGGCGTACTCCGCAGCGGATTTCCGTCGGGATGCCTTAGCCGAGATGGCCGAGATAACGGCGGCGGGACGTATACCGCTGTTGGTTGGCGGAACCATGCTCTATTTCAAGGCGTTGCTGGAAGGGTTGTCACCTCTGCCATCCGCGGATCCGGAAATAAGAGCGAAAATTGAGCAGCAGGCGGCAGAGCAGGGTTGGGACGTTTTGCATCAGCAACTGGCGGAGATTGACCCGGTTGCTGCAGCACGGATCCATCCAAATGATCCGCAAAGGCTTTCCCGGGCACTGGAAGTTTTTTTCATTTCGGGTAAAACTTTAACGGAACTGACGCAAACGTCAGGAGACGCTCTGCCGTATCAGGTGCATCAGTTCGCCATCGCCCCGGCGAGCCGTGAACTGCTCCATCAGCGAATTGAGCAGCGTTTTCATCAGATGTTAGCTTCAGATTTTGAAGCAGAAGTGCGGGCGCTATTTGCCCGTGGAGATTTGCATACGGACATGCCTTCCATTCGTTGTGTGGGATATCGCCAGATGTGGTCGTATCTTGAAGGTGAGATTTCATACGATGAAATGGTTTATAGAGGTGTTTGCGCCACGAGACAGTTAGCGAAGCGCCAGATCACCTGGTTGCGCGGTTGGGAGGGTGTTCACTGGTTAGACAGTGAAAAACCGCAACAGGCGTTAAACGAAGTGATTGAGGTTGTTGGTGATATCGCTCACTGAATGTGTACAATTGAGACGTATCGTGCGCAATTTTTCAGAATCGCAAGGTTCTAAGTACAAAACAAGCATATAAGGAAAAGATAGAATGGCTAAGGGGCAATCTTTACAAGATCCGTTCCTGAACGCATTGCGTCGGGAACGTGTTCCAGTTTCTATTTATTTGGTGAATGGTATTAAGCTGCAAGGTCAGATTGAGTCTTTCGATCAGTTTGTGATTCTGTTGAAAAACACGGTCAGTCAGATGGTCTACAAGCACGCTATTTCTACTGTTGTTCCGTCCCGTCCGGTATCTCATCACAGCAATAACGCTGGCGGCGGCACTGGTAGTAACTACCATCATGGCAGCAGCGCGCAGGGTTCTTCAACGCCGGCGCAGGACAGCGACGAGACCGAATAAGGTTTCGCACTGTTATCCACACGGGGAGCCAGGGATCCTGCGTTCCCCGCTGATCTTTTTAGAGAGGTTTACGCTTGTTTGACCGTTATGATGCCGGTGAGCAGGCGGTGCTGGTACACATCTATTTTTCGCAAGACAAAGATATGGAAGACCTCCAGGAGTTTGAATCTCTGGTCTCTTCCGCCGGTGTCGAAGCAATGCAGGTGATTACCGGTAGCCGTAAAGCGCCGCACCCAAAGTATTTTGTTGGTGAAGGTAAAGCAGTCGAAATTGCGGATGCCGTAAAAGCAACCGGCGCGTCAGTCGTGTTGTTTGATCATGCGCTGTCTCCAGCCCAGGAGCGCAACCTGGAAGCCCTTTGCGAATGCCGTGTTATCGATCGCACGGGTTTGATTTTAGATATTTTTGCTCAGCGTGCACGTACCCACGAAGGGAAACTGCAGGTTGAGCTGGCGCAGCTGCGCCATCTGGCAACGCGTCTGGTGCGTGGCTGGACACACCTTGAAAGACAAAAAGGCGGGATTGGTTTGCGCGGCCCGGGTGAAACCCAGCTCGAAACCGACCGTCGTTTGCTGCGTGGCCGAATTACCCAGATCCTTTCACGTCTGGAACGTGTAGAGAAACAGCGTGAACAGGGGCGTCGGGCGCGAACCAAAGCCGACATCCCGACGGTGTCGCTGGTGGGCTATACCAACGCCGGTAAATCCACCCTGTTTAACCAGATAACCGAGGCCCAGGTGTATGCCGCAGACCAGCTGTTTGCGACCCTGGACCCTACGCTGCGCCGTATTGACGTCGCAGACGTCGGTGAAACGGTGCTGGCGGATACCGTAGGGTTTATCCGCCACCTGCCGCATGACCTGGTGGCGGCGTTTAAAGCCACCCTGCAGGAGACGCGACAGGCGACTCTGCTGCTGCACGTGATTGATGCGGCAGACGTGCGCGTGCAGGAGAACATCGACGCGGTGAACGTGGTGCTCGAAGAGATCGACGCCCACGAGATCCCCACGCTGTTGGTCATGAATAAGATCGATATGCTGGACGATTTCGAACCGCGTATCGACAGAGATGAAGAAAACAAACCGATTCGGGTCTGGCTTTCTGCCCAGACCGGTATTGGTGTGCCACTGCTTTTCCAGGCTTTGACAGAACGTCTTTCCGGTGAGGTAGCTCAGCACACGCTGCGACTGCCGCCACAGGAAGGCAGGCTGCGCAGCCGGTTTTATCAGCTTCAGGCGATAGAAAAAGAGTGGATGGAGGATGACGGCAGCGTGGGGATGCAGGTGCGTATGCCGATCGTTGACTGGCGTCGCCTCTGTAAACAAGAACCTGCGCTGGTCGACTATATCGTCTGATCAGAAAGGGGATGCCTGAATAATTCGCCCTTGCATAACAAATATGGAGCATATACATGGCGTGGAATCAGCCCGGTAATAACGGACAAGACCGCGACCCGTGGGGAAGCAGCAAACCTGGCGGCAACTCTGAGGGAAATGGCAACAAAGGTGGTCGCGAGCAGGGGCCGCCGGATCTGGATGATATCTTCCGCAAACTGAGCAAGAAGCTTGGTGGCCTTGGCGGAGGAAAAGGTTCTGGCTCGGGTGGCAATTCCACTCAGAGTTCGCGCCCGCCAATGGGTGGCCGCGTAGTGGGCATCGTGGCCGCTGCGGTAGTCATCATCTGGGCAGCCAGCGGGTTCTACACCATTAAAGAAGCAGAACGCGGCGTAGTCACCCGTTTCGGTAAGTTCAGCCATCTGGTTGAGCCGGGTCTGAACTGGAAGCCGACCTTCATTGACGATGTGACCGCGGTAAACGTGGAATCTGTCCGTGAACTGGCCGCCTCTGGCGTGATGCTGACCTCTGACGAAAACGTGGTGCGCGTTGAGATGAACGTGCAGTACCGCGTGACCGATCCTGAGCGTTATCTGTTTAGCGTGACCAGCGCCGATGACAGCCTGCGTCAGGCGACCGACAGCGCCCTGCGCGGTGTGATCGGTAAATACACCATGGACCGTATCCTGACCGAAGGTCGTACCGTTATTCGTAGCGATACCCAGCGCGAGCTGGAAGAGACCATTCGTCCGTACAACATGGGTATTACTCTGCTGGACGTCAACTTCCAGGCTGCGCGTCCGCCGGAAGAGGTGAAAGCCGCATTTGACGATGCGATTGCTGCCCGTGAAAACGAACAGCAGTACATCCGTGAAGCAGAAGCGTACACCAACGAAGTTCAGCCACGCGCTAACGGTCAGGCGCAGCGTATTCTGGAAGAAGCGCGCGCGTATAAGACGCAGACCATCCTGGAAGCTCAGGGTGAAGTGGCTCGCTTTGCGAAGATCCTGCCGGAATATAAAGCGGCACCGGAAATTACCCGTGAGCGTCTCTATATCGAGACCATGGAAAAAGTGCTGAGCCACACCCGCAAAGTGTTGGTTAACGACAGTAAAGGCGGAAACCTGATGGTTCTGCCGCTGGATCAGATGCTGAAAGGCAGTTCTGCGCCAGCAGCGAAAGGCGACACCAGCGGCGCGAACAACCTGCTGCGTCTGCCGCCAGCCTCATCAGGCAGCGCCAGCACGAACACAACGCCTTCTTCGAACGATGGTGACATTATGGACCAACGCCGTGCTAACGCGCAGCGTAACGACTACCAGCGTCAGGGGGAATAAGGATGCGTAAGTCAGTTATTGCGATCATCGTCATCGTACTGGTCGCGCTTTATACCTCGATCTTTGTGGTGAAAGAAGGCGAGCGTGGGATTAAGTTCCAGTTCAGCAGCGTCGTGCGTGACGGCGACAAACGCCCGGTGATTTACGAGCCGGGTCTGCACTTCAAGGTGCCGTTTATTCAGTCCGTGAAAACGCTTGATGCGCGTATCCAGACCATGGATAACCAGGCCGACCGTTTCGTGACCAAAGAGAAGAAAGACCTGATCGTTGATTCCTATATCAAATGGCGCATCAGCGATTTCAGCCGTTACTTCCTGGCAACGGGCGGCGGTGACGTTTCTCAGGCAGAAGTGCTGCTGAAACGTAAGTTCTCTGACCGCCTGCGTTCCGAGATTGGTCGTCTGGATGTGAAAGACATCGTGACCGACTCCCGTGGTCGTTTGACCCTGGAAGTACGCGATGCGCTGAACTCCGGTACAGCGGGCACTGAAGATGAAGTTTCAACGCCGGCAGCAGATGATGCGATTGCCAAAGCGGCTGAACGCGTTCAAGCGGAGACCAACGGTAAAGTGCCGGTGATCAACCCGAACAGTATGGCTGCGCTGGGTATCGAAGTGGTTGACGTGCGTATTAAGCAGATCAACCTGCCAGTTGAAGTGTCCGAGGCGATTTACAACCGTATGCGCGCCGAGCGTGAAGCGGTAGCCCGTCGTCACCGTTCACAGGGCCAGGAAGAGGCTGAGAAGCTGCGTGCTGCAGCGGACTACGAAGTCACCAAGACGCTGGCGGAATCTGAGCGCCAGGGCCGTATCCTGCGCGGTGAAGGCGATGCCGAAGCGGCGAAGCTGTTCGCGGATGCCTTCAGCCAGGATCCTGACTTCTACGCCTTTATCCGTAGCCTGCGCGCTTACGAGAATAGCTTCCAGAGCAACCAGGATGTGATGGTGCTCAGCCCGGACAGCGATTTCTTCCGTTATATGAAGACGCCGACTAACGCAACGCGATAAACTCAGGTCCGTTTGAGTATTCAAACCACCGCTCCCAACGGAGCGGTGGTTTTCTTTTATAAGGAATAAAAATGAATTCAACGATCTGGCTCGCACTGGCTTTGGTCCTGGTGCTGGAAGGTCTTGGACCGATGCTTTATCCGCGTGCCTGGCGCCGAATGATCGCCACGATGAGCCAGCTGCCGGATAATATTTTGCGTCGTTTTGGCGGCGGTCTTGTGGTTGCGGGCATCGTGATCTACTACATGTTGAGGAAAACGATTGGCTGATCAAAAAGTAGACGCAATCGGCGTATTTTGAGGTCAAAAAGTGCTGTATATCTGAAAAAGCGATGGTAGAATCCATTTTTAAGCAAACGGTGATTTTGAAAAAAATGGGTAACAACGTCGTCGTACTGGGCACCCAATGGGGTGACGAAGGTAAAGGGAAGATTGTTGATCTTCTGACTGAACGGGCTAAATATGTTGTACGCTACCAGGGCGGTCACAACGCAGGCCATACTCTCGTAATCAACGGTGAAAAAACCGTCCTCCATCTTATTCCATCAGGCATTCTTCGTGATAACGTCACCAGCATCATCGGTAACGGCGTTGTGCTGTCTCCTGCTGCGCTGATGAAAGAGATGAAAGGTCTGGAAGACCGTGGTATCCCTGTTCGTGAGCGTCTGCTGCTCTCCGAAGCCTGCCCGCTGATCCTGGATTATCACGTGGCGCTGGACGTAGCGCGTGAGAAAGCGCGCGGCGCGAAAGCGATCGGCACCACCGGTCGTGGTATCGGTCCGGCTTACGAAGATAAAGTTGCACGTCGCGGTCTGCGCGTGGGCGACCTCTTCGACAAAGCAACCTTCGCTGAAAAACTGAAAGAAGTGATGGAATATCACAACTTCCAGCTGGTGAACTTCTACAAAGCTGACGCTGTTGACTACCAGAAAGTGCTGGATGACGTCATGGCGATCGCTGACATTCTGACCGGTATGGTTGTTGATGTGTCCGATCTGCTGGACCAGGCGCGCAAGCGTGGCGATTTCGTCATGTTCGAAGGTGCGCAGGGTACGCTGCTGGACATCGACCACGGTACCTATCCGTACGTAACGTCCTCTAACACCACTGCAGGTGGCGTGGCGACCGGCTCTGGCCTGGGTCCACGTTATGTGGATTACGTGCTGGGCATCATCAAAGCGTACTCCACTCGCGTGGGTGCGGGTCCATTCCCGACCGAGCTGTTTGATGAAACCGGCGAGTTCCTGTGCAAGCAGGGTAACGAGTTTGGCGCGACCACCGGTCGTCGTCGTCGTACCGGCTGGCTGGATGCGGTTGCAGTGCGTCGTGCAGTGCAGATCAACTCCCTGTCTGGCTTCTGCCTGACCAAGCTGGACGTACTGGACGGCCTGAAAGAAGTGAAAATCTGCGTAGGCTACCGTATGCCAGATGGCCGCGAAGTGACCACCACTCCGCTGGCTGCTGACGACTGGGAAGGCATTGAGCCAATCTACGAAACCATGCCGGGCTGGTCTGAGACCACTTTCGGTGTGAAAGAGCGTAGCGGCCTGCCGCAGGCGGCGCTGGATTACATCAAGCGTATTGAAGAACTGACCGAAGTGCCGATCGATATTATTTCTACCGGCCCGGATCGTACTGAAACGATGATCCTGCGCGACCCGTTCGACGCATAATCTTCGTGACTGCTGGCCTGCGGGGAGACCCGTAGGCCGGATAAGCGTAGCGCCATCCGGCGACCGCTCCTGGATTTCCGCTTTTTCGCCCCGTCTGTCAAATAAATTAGCCGCTCACTATCTGGCTGGTTTATCATCATTAATGAATATCTCTGCGGTTTAACCGCGTTTTCCCTTTTTCCTGAGGTTGATGTGCAGTTAACAAGTTTCACCGATTACGGCTTACGTGCGCTGATTTACATGGCGTCGTTACCCGAGGGGAAGATGACCAGTATCTCTGAAGTGACAGAGGTCTACGGCGTATCCCGTAATCATATGGTCAAAATAATCAATCAACTTAGTCGTGCCGGATACGTTGCTGCCGTCCGCGGGAAGAATGGTGGGATCCGTCTCGGTAAACCGGCACAGAGTATTCGTGTTGGCGATGTGGTACGTGAACTGGAGCCGCTGTCTCTGGTGAACTGCAGCAGCGAGTTCTGTCACATCACGCCCGCTTGCCGCCTGAAAAAGGCGCTTTCAAAGGCCGTGCAAAGTTTTCTCATGGAACTGGATAACTACACGCTGGCCGATTTGGTTGAAGAGAATCAACCGCTTTATAAATTATTGCTGGTGGAATGAAGAAAATTTCCACCGGAGCTGACAACGGAGGAACCGACATGTCACATGATCCTTTCCAGGAACGCGAAGCCGAAAAATACGCGAATCCTATTCCCAGCCGCGAGTTCATCATTGAACACTTAACAAAACGCGAAAAACCCGCCAATCGTGAAGAACTTGCCGTTGAATTAAACATTGAAGGTGAAGAGCAAATTGAAGCCCTTCGCCGCCGCCTGCGCGCGATGGAGCGTGACGGGCAGCTGGTCTTTACCCGCCGCCAGTGCTACGCGCTGCCAGAACGCCTCGATCTGCTGAAAGGGACCGTCATTGGTCACCGCGATGGCTTCGGCTTCCTGCGCGTGGAAGGCCGTAAAGACGATCTGTACCTCTCATCTGAACAGATGAAAATGTGCATCCACGGCGACCAGATCCTGGCGCAGCCGCTGGGCGCTGACCGTAAAGGCCGCCGCGAAGCGCGCGTGGTACGCGTTCTGGTGCCAAAAACCAGCCAGATCGTCGGCCGCTACTTTACCGACGCGGGCGTGGGCTTCGTGGTGCCGGACGACAGCCGTCTGAGCTTCGACATTCTGATCCCACCTGAAGAGGTGATGGGCGCCCGCATGGGCTTTGTGGTGGTGGTTGAACTCACCCAGCGCCCAACCCGTCGCACCAAAGCGGTAGGTAAAATCGTCGAAGTGCTTGGCGACAACATGGGCACCACGATGGCCGTTGATATGGCATTGCGTACCCATGAAATTCCGTACATCTGGCCGAAAGCGGTTGAAGAGCAGATCGAAAGCCTGCGCGAAGAAGTGCCGGAAGAATCCAAAGTGGGCCGCGTGGATCTGCGCTCCCTGCCGCTGGTCACTATCGACGGTGAAGACGCCCGCGACTTTGATGACGCCGTATACTGTGAGAAAAAACGTGGCGGTGGCTGGCGTCTGTGGGTTGCTATCGCTGACGTAAGCTATTACGTCCGTCCGCACACCCCGCTGGATAACGAAGCCCGCAGCCGCGGTACCTCGGTCTACTTCCCGTCCCAGGTCGTGCCGATGCTGCCGGAAGTGCTGTCTAACGGCCTGTGCTCCCTGAACCCGCAGGTTGACCGTCTCTGTATGGTTTGCGAGATGACCATCTCCACCAAAGGGCGCTTAACCGGCTATAAGTTCTACGAAGCGGTGATGAGCTCGCATGCGCGTCTGACCTATACCAAGGTCTGGCATATGCTGCAGGGCGACCAGGATCTGCGCGAACAATACGCGCCGCTGGTCAAACACATCGAAGAGCTGCATAACCTCTACAAAACGCTGGATCAGGCGCGCGAAGAGCGCGGAGGGATCTCGTTTGAGAGCGAAGAAGCGAAATTCATTTTCAACGCCGAACGCCGCATTGAGCGTATCGAGCAGACCCAGCGTAACGACGCGCACAAGCTGATCGAAGAGTGTATGATCCTGGCGAACATCTCGGCGGCACGCTTCGTTGAGAAAGCCAAAGAGCCTGCGCTGTTCCGTATTCACGATAAGCCGACCACGGAAGCCATTACGTCGTTCCGCTCCGTGCTGGCTGAACTGGGTCTGGAACTGCCCGGGGGCAACAAGCCAGAGCCGCGCGATTACGCTGAGCTGCTGGAGTCTATTGGCGACCGTCCTGACGCAGAAATGCTGCAGACGATGCTGTTACGCTCTATGAAGCAGGCGATTTACGATCCGGAAAACCGCGGACACTTTGGCCTGGCGCTGCAGTCTTACGCCCACTTTACGTCGCCGATCCGTCGTTATCCTGACCTCTCTCTGCACCGTGCGATCAAGTATCTGCTGGCGCAGGAGCAGGGCCATAAAGGAAACACCACCGAAACCGGTGGCTACCACTATTCGATGGAAGAGATGCTGCAGCTGGGTCAGCACTGCTCCATGGCCGAACGTCGTGCCGATGAAGCAACACGCGACGTGGCGGACTGGCTGAAGTGTGACTTTATGCTCGATCAGGTCGGTAACGTCTTTAAAGGCGTGATTGCCAGCGTGACCGGCTTTGGTTTCTTCGTTCGTCTGGACGAGCTGTTCATCGACGGTCTGGTGCACGTCTCCAGCCTGGATAACGACTACTACCGCTTCGACCAGGTCGGCCAGCGCCTGATTGGCGAATCTGGCGGCCAGACCTACCGTCTGGGCGACCGTGTGGAAGTGAAGGTCGAAGCCGTGAATATGGACGACCGTAAGATCGACTTCAGCCTGATCTCCAGCGAGCGCGCGCCGCGTAACGTCGGCAAAACCGAGCGTGAAAGGGCGAAAAAAACCGGTAACGGTAAACCGG
This sequence comes from Enterobacter sp. A103, assembly GCF_034427535.1. Lineage (NCBI taxonomy): Bacteria > Pseudomonadati > Pseudomonadota > Gammaproteobacteria > Enterobacterales > Enterobacteriaceae > Enterobacter > Enterobacter sp. A103. The sequence goes on along the minus strand of NZ_JAXQPQ010000003.1, from coordinate 427,460 downwards.
GCGGCGGTAAACGTCGTCAGGCGGGCAAGAAGGTAAACTTCGAGCCGGACAGCGCGTTCCGCGGCGAGAAGAAACAGAAGCCGAAGGCGGCGAAGAAAGAAGCCCGTTCAGCGAAAAAACCTTCCGCGAAAACGCAGAAAATCGCTGCCGCCACTAAAGCGAAGCGCGCGGCCAAGAAAAAGCAGGCGGAGTAAATTCTCCCCTCAACCTGACCCTCTCCCCAGCGGGGGGAGGGGAAATACTTATTACGAGAACCATCAATGAGTGAAATGATTTACGGCATCCACGCGGTGCAGGCCCTTCTCGAGCGCGCACCGGAGCGTTTTCAGGAAGTGTTTATTCTGAAAGGGCGTGAAGATAAGCGTCTGATGCCGCTGATCCACGCCCTGGAAGCGCAGGGCGTGGTGATCCAGCTGGCGAATCGCCAGTTCCTGGATGAGAAAAGCGAAGGCGCGGTCCACCAGGGGATCATTGCCCGCGTGAAGCCGGGTCGTCAGTATCAGGAAAACGATCTGCCGGATCTGATTGCCGAGCTCGAGAATCCGTTCTTCCTGATCCTCGATGGCGTAACCGATCCGCACAACCTCGGCGCGTGCCTGCGCAGCGCCGATGCGGCGGGCGTGCATGCGGTGATCGTGCCGAAAGATCGCTCCGCGCAGCTGAACGCGACGGCGAAGAAGGTGGCCTGCGGCGCGGCGGAAAACGTTCCGCTGATCCGCGTGACTAACCTGGCGCGCACTATGCGTCTGCTGCAGGAAGAGAATATCTGGATCGTCGGTACCGCCGGTGAAGCGGATCATACTCTGTACCAGAGCAAAATGACCGGCCGTCTGGCGCTGGTGATGGGCGCGGAAGGCGAAGGTATGCGTCGTCTCACCCGCGAGCACTGCGACGAGCTGATCAGCATACCGATGGCGGGCAGCGTGTCGTCCCTGAACGTTTCCGTTGCGACGGGCATCTGCCTGTTTGAAGCGGTGCGTCAGCGCGGAGAATAAACAGCAAGGCCGTCCACAGGACGGCCTTTTGTGTTTTCTCCCTCTCCCTGTGGGAGAGGGGCGGGGTGAGGGCACCAGACGGTGACAACCTCACTCCTCTAGCGACCGCAAATGGTCGTCCTTCCTCAGCGTCATCAGCGCGAAAATACTCACTACCGCCGTCGCCATCACGTAATACGCCGGAATATCCAGGTTGCCCGTCTGCTTAATCAGCCCGGTAATAATTAACCCTGCGCATCCCGAGAAAATCGCGTTCGACAACGAGTAGGCCAGCCCCAGCCCCGTATAGCGCACGCGCGTCGGGAACATCTCAGACAGCATCGCCGGGCCCGGACCCGCCAGCATGCCCACCAGACCGCCCGCAATCAGTACCACAACAGCCTTCACCGCCAGCGTGCTCGACTCCGCCTGCAGGATTTTCAGCAGCGGAAGGGCGAGGATCAGCAGCAGCGCGGTGGCGATAATCATCACCGTGCGGCGTCCGATCCGGTCACTCAGGATCCCCGACGGAATGATGGTCAGCGCAAAACCAATATTCGAAATCACCGCTATCAACAGCGCCTGGTTGAACCCGGTGTGCAGCGCCGACTGAAGATAGGTCGGCATAATCACCAGGTAGGTATACCCCGCCGCAGACCAGACCATGACGCGCCCAATCCCCATCACGATGGCCCGGAGCGTGGCGACAGTATCCGCCTGAGCGACAGCCGGTTTATCCTGCTGCTGCACAAAGCTCGGTGTCTCTTCCATACTGACGCGAAGCCACAGCGCCACAACGCCCATGGGCAGCGCCAGGAAGAACGGAATGCGCCAGCCCCAGTCGTGCAGGGCTTCAGGCGTGAGAAGGGTGGAGAGCAGCGCCACGATGCCTGCGCCCGCCAGCAGCCCCAGCGCCACGGTAAAGGACTGCCACGCGCCATAGAGCCCACGCTTGCCGCGCGGGGCGAACTCCGTCATCAGCGAGACCGCGCCGCCGTACTCGCCGCCCGCGAACAGCCCCTGCAGGATGCGCAGCAGCGTAATAATCAGCGGCGCGGCAATCCCGATGCTGGCGTAGACCGGCACAACGCCGATGGCGGCGGTAGCGAGCGTCATCAGCACCAGCACGATAATTAGCGTCGGCTTACGGCCAATCCGGTCGCCGATGCGGCCAAACACCACCGCACCCAGCGGGCGGAAGAAGAAGGCGATGGCAAACGAGGCGTAGGTGAGGATCAGGCTGGTCAGCCCCGCCTCTCCTTCAAGCTGGAAGAAGTTTTTCGCAATGACGGTCGCCAGAAAACCGTAGACCGCAAACTCATACCACTCGATAAAGTTACCAATGGAGCCTGCAATTAATGCTCGCTTGTGCGCGTCCGGTTGCATAACGATCCTCACTGAAAAGGGTAAGAATAAATTATTCAACAAAAGCGGAGTCATGAAATAGTTTATTCTTATGTTCTGTGAGCTATTTCACGAATGATATCAGCGGGATCGTGAACGTGTGACTCCCCTCCCATGCAGCGCGTGCGCGGTCTGTCCATACTTATCGTCATTGCCACTGAAGGAGGGAGACAGCATGCACTGGCAGACCCATACCGTTTTCAATCAACCTGCACCGCTTTCCAACAGCAACCTTTTCCTCTCGGACTGCGCCCTGCGCGATGCAGTTACGCGTGAAGGCGCCGAGTGGGATATCGAACTCCTCGCCAGCATTGGCCAGCAGCTGGGTACGGCGGAATCACTGGAGCTGGGCAGGCTGGCAAACGTTAATCCGCCCGAGCTACTACGCTATGACGCCGCCGGAGAGCGGCTGGACGACGTGCGTTTTCATCCGGCATGGCATCTGCTGATGCAGGGGCTTTGCGCCAACCGCGTGCATAACCTGGCGTGGGAAGAGGAGGCGCGTAAAGGGGCGTTTGTCGCTCGGGCCGCACGCTTTGTGCTGCATGCTCAGGTGGAGGCGGGCACGCTTTGCCCGGTCACCATGACGTTCGCCGCCACGCCGCTGCTGCAGCAGGCGCTCCCCAAAGCATTTCACGACTGGCTGACGCCGCTGCTCAGCGATCGCTACGATCCGCATCTCGCCCCCGGTGCGCAAAAGCGCGGCCTGCTGATTGGCATGGGGATGACGGAAAAGCAGGGCGGCTCGGACGTGCTTAGCAACACCACCAAAGCGGAAAAATGCAGCGACGGCAGTTACCGGCTGGTGGGGCATAAATGGTTTTTCTCCGTCCCGCAAAGCGATGCGCATCTGGTGCTGGCCCAGGCGAAGGGCGGGCTATCCTGCTTTTTTGTGCCGCGCTTTTTGCCTGACGGACAGCGCAACGCCGTCCGGCTGGAGCGCCTCAAGGACAAGCTAGGGAACCGCTCCAACGCCAGCAGCGAGGCGGAGTTTCTTGATGCCTCCGGCTGGCTGCTGGGGGAAGAGGGCGAAGGGGTACGGCAGATCCTCAAAATGGGCGGTCTGACGCGATTTGACTGCGCGCTGGGCAGCCACGGACTGATGCGTCGGGCGCTCTCGGTGGCGCTGTACCATGCCCACCAGCGTCAGACCTTCGGCAAAAACCTCATCGATCAGCCGTTAATGCGGGAAGCATTAAGCCGGATGGCGCTGGTGCTGGAGGGGCAAACGGCGCTGCTGTTCCGCCTGGCCCGGGCGTGGGACAAGCGTGCCGATCCGCAAGAGGCCGCCTGGGCGCGGCTGTTTACCCCGGCGGCGAAATTTAGCGTCTGTAAAGCAGGCATCCCGTTTGTGGCTGAGGCGATGGAGGTGCTGGGTGGGAATGGATATTGCGAAGAGAGCGAACTTCCCCGCCTGTACCGCGAGATGCCGGTGAACAGTATCTGGGAAGGGGCAGGAAATATTATGTGCCTGGACGTTCTGCGCGTGCTGGCGAAGCAGCCGGGTATTCACGACCTGCTTGCCGACGAGTTTGCGCAGGTGAAAGGGCAGGACAGACACTTCGACCGCAGCTGGCGACAGCTTCAGCAAAAACTGCGTAAACCGCAGGAGGCGCAGGGGCGGGAGATCGCGCAGCAGCTTTTCTTGCTGGGTGCCGGAAGCCAGATGCTGCGGCACGCATCGCCCCCGGTGGCGCAGGCGTGGTGCCGCATGATGCTGGACACCCGTGGCGGCACGCTGATGAGCGAGCAGGTACAAAGCGACCTGCTGCTGCGTGCGACGGGCAGAGTTGGCTAGCCTTTTAGCTGGAACAGGCTCACCAGCTGAGTCAGGTGTGAACCCTTCTCGCGCAGCGTTTGAGCGGTTTGCTCGCTGCGTGAGATGCGGTCGGCATTGATATGCGACGCTTCGCCAATATGGGTCATGGCGAGGTTCACCTGGCCGATCCCGGCGGACTGCTCGCGTGAGGCATGGTTAATCTCGGTGACCAGCTGGCTGATGTTATCAATATGAATGATGATGTCGTCCATCGCCAGGCGCGTCCGTTCAGACAGCGCATGACCCTCACTCACTTTTCTGAGCGTATCGCCAATCAGCTGCTCAATCTCCTTCACCGCGTTAGCGCTGCGACCCGCCAGCGCGCGAACTTCCTGCGCGACTACCGCAAACCCTTTTCCGTGCTCGCCCGCGCGAGCCGCTTCCACAGCCGCATTCAGCGCCAGAATATTGGTCTGGAAAGCGATGGATTCGATCACGCGCGTGATGTCTTCGATGCGTTTTGACGCTTCGCGAATGTCGTCCATGGTCGACACCGCGTGGGTGACCGTCTCACCGCCCTGATGGACCGCGAGCGAGGTTTCACCCACCAGCTGCTGCGTTTGCTCCATGTTGGCGGCATTTTGCTGCACGGTGGCGGCCAGCTGCTCCATGCTGGCGGACGTCTCCTCCACGCTGCTGGCCTGCTTGTTGATCTGCTCTGAAATCTCGCCAGTGTCGGCGGCCAGCGCGTTGGTGCCCAAATGGATCTCGCCTGCGGCCTCACGGACCTGCAGGACAATTTTTTGCAGGCCGCCGCCGATGCCGTTGATGGCATCGATCAGCTGGCCGACTTCGTCCTGACGCGTCACGGGCAGGGTGGAACGGAGATCCCCTGCGGCATATTGACGGGCAAGATGGATCACGTTGCGCAGCGGTCGGGTCAGCACGCGGCGAATAATGACCACGAACAGGCCAGCAAAAAGGATGGACAAGACTACGCCGGCCAGCAGGAAGCGATCGCGCATGGCGGTAACGCTTGAGAGCAGCACCGATTTATCCACTTCGCCCACGATAGTCCAGTTCCAGCCCGGCAGCGGGGTATAGGCCATTTTCAGCGTCCGGCCGTCGTCGCTTGTACGCTCCAGCGTGCCGGGTTTGTCACTCAGAAGCTGTTGCTGCGTCGCGCCGTCCCACTGCGGCAGTTTTCCCTCTTCGCTGGCGTGGAACAGGTATTGCCCGCGCGTTTTGCCGTTGCTGCGATCCAGCACGAAGAAGCGACCGCTCTCGCCCAGGCGGCGGTTGAGGATTTTCTCGCGCATGACGTTCCAGGAGTGGGTGATGTCCACCCCGACAAAGACGATCGCAATGACCTGCCCTTCGGCGTTTTTAACGGGCTGGTACTGGGTGATGTAGCGTTTGCCGAAAAGCAGCGCCAGGCCGCGGTAGACTTCACCTTTGTTGACGGCTGCAAAGGCCGGGCTGGCGTTATCCAGAACGGTACCCATTGCCCGATCGCCATTCTCTTTGCGCAGGGAAGTGGCTACGCGCACAAAGTCGTTACCGCTGCGTACAAACAGCGTCGAAATGGCTCCCGTACGGTTCAGGAACTCGTCCGAAAGGGTGTTATTTTCATGCAGCCCGGTTTCTCCGCCTTTCAGAAGCGGAACGCTGAGCCCGTTAATCGTCTGGGTTTGGGAAATATCAATGTTCAGGGGCTGCGGTAAAAAGGTGGTAAACAGACGGGTATATCTCTCAACCTCTTCACTCAGGCTGGTATTAAACATCTGCACCATGTCGACCATGCCGGTGGACTGATTATGCAGATCTTCGACCGCAAGGGCTTCAAGCTGCTGGCTGGCTTTTTGGCTGAGCAGAAAAGTGAATAGCAGAAACAGCGTGGCGACACTGACGCCAGTCAGCAGCGAGAGTTTCGCCCCCAGGCCCGCACGGCGGAAAAAGTTGATCATAAATTGCTCATCATTGAAAAGTTATGGTTCTTCAACGGCAGAGCGGGGATTACGTTTACTGTTTTAATGTAACAAAATGTTATTCAATTGTTCTTTATTGGTTTTATATAAGATAAAAAATTTGCAAAAACGAAAAGCCACTAAAAATAAGTGGCTTTTATCAGGAGGGAGTTTACACGTAGAGAATGGCCTGTACCCGCCAGCGATCGATATGGTTATCTTCCTGCATCTGGATGATGCGATACCATGAAGCACCCTGCTCATCGGCCTTTAATGCCACGACACGTTCAACGTCTTGCGGGCTCCCCGAGATATTATTCACGGAGATCTGGCCAATTTCATTCAGGCCAGTCACACAATCAGCACTGGCGAATTCTGCTGACTGCGCGGTGGTGCTCAGCAGGCCTGCTGAGAGCAACAGTGAGGTCAAAGCAAGAGTTCGTTTCATCGTCAGCTCCATTTCACATATATCCGGTATCCGCCGGGCAATCCTTCGCTAATAAACTCCCTTCCATTGATGCGGGCGTGGAGTTTATTGTGGACAGGAAAATGTCTATGGACGCAAAGCAGTGTAAATCTCGTTCAAAGGAAAACCATTATTTGCGGTACAAAATGGCCTGTGAGTACCACTGTCCCGTTATGATGGTTTCGTCGATCATAATGATGACGTAATAATCTGCTTTGGCGGCGACGGCCTGTGCTTTTATTGCCGATTCTGCGTCATCCGGAGAACCGCGAACCAGCGCGGAGATGGTGCCCATTCGTTGTAATCCTTCCGTCTGATTACGACGAATCTCCTGTGGATGATCGGCGACCGGTGGAGCGGGTTGCGGTGTTCCCTGCAGCGCGCTACAGCCACTCAGCAGAAACACCAGCAATAAAGCAGCAAACCTGCGCATAACCATATCTCGTTTCCTGATAGCCATAGTGTAGTTGGCTGTGAATTTAGTTTTGGGGGAATGTTCCCGAAGTGTTATCTGGGACGTATATTTCGAATGAAAATGACGCGAAAGCGTAACCCAGTTCTCAACATTATGAATCATAGATTCGCACAGGGTCGACAATGATTGAAATTGAAATACGCCACCTCGGCGACCATGAAATTTTACACGCGATGCCGGCGGGTAAACGTGATAAACCGCTGCCTGTTGTCGTTTTTTATCACGGGTTTACCTCATCGAAGCTGGTTTACAGTTATTTTGCGGTAGCGCTGGCGCAGGCGGGTTTTCGCGTGGTGATGCCAGATGCACCCGACCACGGCGCACGCTTTACGGGTAATGAACAGGCGCGGCTGGGTCAGTTCTGGCAGATTCTGCACGGGAGTCTGACCGAGTTTGCCGGGCTGCGCGATGCGCTTTATGGGGCAGGGCTGGTGGCCGACAATCGTCTGGCGGTAGCCGGGGCATCGATGGGCGGTATGACGGCGCTGGGGATTATGACGCATCATCCTGAAGTGAAGTCTGTCGCCTGTCTGATGGGCTCGGGCTACTTTACTTCGCTGGCGAAGACCCTTTTCCCCCCTCAGGATTTAACGGAAATGACGGCGACGCTGGCAGAGTGGGAAGTGACCCGGGCATTGCCGCGCGTGGCCGATCGTCCGCTGCTGCTGTGGCACGGTGACGCGGATGATGTGGTCCCGCCCGAGGGAACCTTCCGTCTGCAGCAGGCGTTAATCAATGAAGGGCTGGACGGTAATCTGACCTGCCTGTGGGAACCGGGCGTCCGCCACCGCATCACGCCAACGGCGCTGGACGCTACGGTGGCGTTTTTCCGCCAGCACCTGTAACGCGCAGGACTTTGACGCCCTTATCTTCCCGCTTCGGGAGGATCTCTGGGGGCTCTTTTACCGGGAGTATTCCGGAGCTATTCACAAAAAAAAGCCCCCGGGCAGGGGGCAACGTCAACTATGGCTATGTTCTCGTTGTTGGCTTTCCTGGTGCTAGCGTTAAAGCGTTATCGGTAAATATCTGCACTGGCGTGCATATTGCCGTTGCTGCCGGGCTCACGCGTTAACATCACGTGGTAATAGGTTGCGCCCTGCGCATCGGTTTCTTCATTTAGTGCCTGATCTGCTTCACTTTCCGTGGCGAAATTATGATTGATGTAAATTACGCCCAAGCTTTGCACATCATCCATGTTTCTGGCCTGTCGGCTGTCTATCTTGATGGCTGCCATCGCGTTTGCACTGAGCAAAAGCGCCGCCATCATGGCTAATGCGATTTTTTTCATGATATGCGCTCCACGACTACGTGCTGCGAGAGGGGGGATGCTCCTTCTTTAATTCAGGCGATCTCTGATTAAAGTGTAATCACTCATCCGGCGGGGATGCGTGACCATTTCTGATGCAGTTGTTCAAAAAAACAACGCTTCCGGGTGTGACCAATTTTAAATCACCCACTTAGACCCGCTTCGCGCTTTGTGCGAATTATTTGTGCAATCAGCTTGAGTTTCCAGGGGCGCGCAAGTATTATGACGCGTCAATTTTTCAGCCGACCTTTAACACGTTCCTTGCCTCCCCGGGCCTCGGCTGACCCAGACAGGAGGCTGAATAATCCGTAAGGAGCAATTCGATGCGTCATTACGAAATCGTTTTTATGGTCCATCCTGACCAGAGCGAACAGGTTCCGGGTATGATCGAGCGTTACTCTGCTGCCATCACTGGTGCAGAAGGTACGATCCACCGTCTGGAAGACTGGGGCCGCCGTCAGCTGGCTTACCCGATCAACAAACTGCACAAAGCACACTACGTTCTGATGAACGTTGAAGCGCCGCAGGAAGTGATCGATGAGCTGGAAACTACCTTCCGCTTCAACGATGCCGTTATCCGCAGCATGGTTATGCGTACCAAAAACGCAGTTACCGAAGCATCTCCGATGGTTAAAGCGAAAGACGAGCGCCGTGAGCGTCGCGATGATTTCGCAAACGAAACCGCAGATGATTCTGATGCTGGGGATTCTGAAGAGTAATTTCTGATGACCAACCGTCTGGCGTTGTCCGGCATCGTATGCAGGGCTCCCCTTCGAAAGGTCAGTCCATCAGGAATTCCGCATTGCCAGTTCGTGCTTGAGCATCGTTCTGTGCAAGAGGAAGCCGGGTTTCACCGGCAGGCGTGGTGCCAAATGCCCGTTATTATTAGCGGACACGAAAACCAGGCCATTACTCACAGTTTAACGGTCGGTAGCGCAGTAATCGTTCAGGGGTTCATCTCTTGCCACAAGGCAAAGAACGGCCTGAGCAAAATGGTTCTGCATGCCGAGCAGATTGATTTGATAGATTCTGGAGACTAGCCATATGGCACGTTATTTCCGTCGTCGCAAGTTCTGCCGTTTCACCGCGGAAGGCGTTCAAGAGATCGACTATAAAGATATCGCAACGCTGAAAAACTACATCACCGAAAGCGGTAAGATTGTCCCAAGCCGTATCACCGGTACTCGTGCAAAATACCAGCGTCAGCTGGCTCGCGCTATCAAACGCGCTCGCTACCTGTCCCTGCTGCCGTACACTGATCGTCATCAGTAATCGGGCACGGTCCATTAATACGACTTTAAGAGGATAAGGTAATGCAAGTTATTCTGCTTGATAAAGTAGCAAACCTGGGCAGCCTGGGTGATCAGGTTAACGTTAAAGCGGGTTACGCACGTAACTTCCTGGTTCCACAGGGTAAAGCTGTTCCAGCTACCAAGAAAAACGTAGAGTTTTTCGAAGCACGTCGCGCTGAACTGGAAGCCAAACTGGCTGACGTTCTGGCGGCTGCTAACGCTCGCGCTGAAGCAATCAACGCACTGGGCACCGTTACCATCGCGTCTAAATCAGGCGACGAAGGTAAACTGTTCGGTTCCATCGGTACTCGCGATATCGCTGATGCAGTTTCTGCAGCAGGCGTTAAAGTGGCTAAGAGCGAAGTTCGTCTGCCGAACGGCGTTCTGCGTACCACTGGTGAGCACGAAGTTGACTTCCAGGTTCACAGCGAAGTGTTCGCTAAACTGGTTGTTAACGTTGTAGCTGAGTAATTTTTTACTCTGCTCACGTTGAAACGCCGGCCTTGTGCCGGCGTTTTGCTTTTTACAGATCCGGGTCTTAACGCGCCCTGATGAAACTGCCGTCTGGCTGGCGGGTAAACAGTACCTGTTGCCCATTTCCCGTATCAATCGTTAACCCTGTCACCACCCCGCTGGCATTCTGGCGAACCTGTACCATCTGTCCATTCTGCAGGTTACTGAGCGGCTTACCCGCACCTTCCACCTTCGCCATGGCATACACGTCGGTTGGCGGCAGGTTGTGGTCGCGGAACAGCTGTGCCAGCGTTTTGCCCGGCTCTACGCGATAGGAACGCCACTGTTGCTCAATGCCGGTAGGCTGTTGCGTCTGAGGCTGAGACGGGGCGGCGGCTTGATCCTGCGGCTGTTCATCCTGAATGGGCTCTGGCTCAACCGGCGCGACCTGACCCGGATCGTTAGACGGGGTCACAAGCTGCGTCTGCATCGGCTGTGCGTCAGGCTGTGGCCGCGTCTGCGACTGAATATCCAGCTGAGCATTGCGGGCGACGGGTGCGGTATCGACATCATCGCCCCCGGAAGGAAGCAGGAAGCCCACGATCACCATCAGCGCGCCAATGATGATCCCTCTGCGATGCAGAGGAGGCAGCGGGTCCATGATGCGAAAATTGTCCGGCGCCTGCCAGATTTTCGCCAGGGTAGGTTTCAGTTCAAATCGCCCGGGCATGGCACTCCTCCTGCTCCGCGTATTTTTTATCCTGTGCCCCGAAGTATAGTTTGCTAACTGCCTGAACGGCGTAGTAAACCCGACATCCGTGACATCAGTTCGGGATTAATCCTGGTTATCTCTATTGTTTCTGTTTCGTCGCGGTTTGTCACCTTAACTTCAGACAAAGTTTTACCCATAAGGGCATGGCTGATATGCTGCCCGCTACTTTAAATGTGATGGAAGGAAAACCCATGACCACCCCGACTTTTGACACTATCGAAGCGCAGGCAAGTTACGGTATCGGCTTGCAGGTAGGACAGCAGCTGAGCGAATCCGGCCTGGAAGGTCTGTTACCAGAAGCGCTGGTGGCGGGTATCGCTGACGCGCTGGAAGGCAAACAGCCTGCCGTTCCGGTAGACGTTGTGCACCGTGCGCTGCGTGAAATCCACGAACGTGCTGACGCCGTGCGTCGCGCGCGCTTCGAAGAGATGGCAGCCGAAGGTGTGAAATATCTGGAAGAGAACCGCGAGCGTGAAGGCGTGAACAGCACCGAATCCGGTCTGCAGTTCCGCGTGATCAATCAGGGCGACGGCGCAATCCCGGCGCGTACCGACCACGTTCGCGTGCATTACACCGGTAAGCTGATCGACGGTACCGTGTTCGACAGCTCAGTGGCGCGCGGCGAACCGGCTGAATTCCCGGTCAACGGCGTGATCGCAGGCTGGATCGAAGCGCTGACCCTGATGCCGGTCGGTTCCAAATGGGAACTGACTATCCCGCATAACCTGGCCTACGGCGAGCGCGGCGCTGGCGCGTCCATCCCGCCATTCAGCACCCTGGTCTTTGAAGTCGAGCTGCTGGAAATTCTGTAATCGAATTTTCTTATTTCCTCTCCCCGGTTGGGGAGAGGAAAATAGTGTAAAAACCTATAGTTACGGTGCTATCAACATTTTATCTTGCAAACGAAACTGTTGCGTGTATTTTTGTGAGCTGTTTCGCGCTGTATGAGTGATATGACACTCACTTTCAACATATTATTAACATAATATCTAAATCATAGTATTCATCCCGCCGATTCTTACCTAATATCGATTAGCCCTTACAAGGGAACGTCATCTTTTGACGTATTTAAAGGCCAGAAGAGCCTTAACAACACAGACAGGCATAAACAGGAAAATATCACATGGTAGATCAGGTCAAAGTCGTCGCCGACGAAGAGGCGTCGTCTGAACAGTCGCTACGGCGCAATCTCACTAACCGTCATATTCAGCTCATTGCGATTGGGGGTGCCATCGGTACCGGGCTGTTTATGGGGTCAGGCAAAACCATCAGTCTCGCCGGGCCGTCGATCATATTCGTTTATATGATCATCGGTTTTATGCTCTTCTTCGTGATGCGTGCAATGGGTGAACTGCTGCTCTCGAACCTCGAATACAAATCCTTTAGCGACTTCGCTTCTGACCTGCTCGGGCCGTGGGCGGGCTATTTTACCGGCTGGACCTACTGGTTCTGCTGGGTCGTCACCGGTATGGCGGACGTCGTGGCGATTACCGCCTACGCGCAGTTCTGGTTCCCGGGGCTGTCGGACTGGGTCGCCTCGCTGGCGGTCATTGTTCTGCTGCTGAGTCTTAACCTCGCCACCGTTAAAATGTTCGGTGAGATGGAGTTCTGGTTCGCGATGATCAAAATCGTGGCGATTGTCGGGCTTATCGTCGTGGGTCTGGTGATGGTGCTCACCCACTTCCAGTCGCCAACGGGCGTTCAGGCGTCGTTTACCCATCTGTGGAATGACGGCGGCTGGTTCCCGAAAGGCATTAGCGGCTTCTTTGCCGGCTTCCAGATCGCGGTTTTTGCTTTCGTGGGCATTGAGCTGGTGGGCACGACGGCAGCGGAGACCAAAGATCCCGAGAAGTCTCTCCCGCGCGCGATTAACTCTATTCCGCTGCGTATCATCATGTTCTACGTCTTCGCGCTGATCGTCATTATGTCCGTGACGCCGTGGAGCTCCGTGGTGCCAACCAAGAGCCCGTTCGTTGAGCTGTTCGTGCTGGTAGGCCTGCCTGCTGCCGCGAGCCTGATTAACTTCGTGGTGCTGACCTCTGCTGCCTCGTCTGCCAACAGCGGCGTATTCTCCACCAGCCGTATGCTGTTTGGTCTGGCGCAGGAAGGCGTGGCGCCGAGCGCGTTCGCCAAGCTGTCGAAGCGCGCGGTACCGGCAAAAGGGTTGACCTTCTCCTGCATGTGCCTGCTGGGCGGCGTGGTGATGCTCTACGTGAACCCAAGCGTGATTGGCGCGTTCACCATGATCACCACGGTCTCAGCGATCCTGTTTATGTTCGTCTGGACCATCATCCTCTGTTCATACCTGGTGTACCGCAAGCAGCGCCCGCACCTGCATGAAAAATCGATCTACAAGATGCCGCTGGGCAAGCTGATGTGCTGGGTGTGCATGGCGTTCTTCGTCTTCGTGCTGGTTCTGCTGACGCTGGAAGATGATACCCGTCAGGCACTCATCGTCACGCCGCTGTGGTTTATCGCGCTGGGGCTGGGCTGGGTGTTTATCGGTAAGAAACGTATGGCAGGCGTAAGGTAAAAGCAAAACGGCAACTTCGGTTGCCGTTTTTAGTTTTTGCACCCTCTCCCCGTGGGAGAGGGCCGGGGTGAGGGCATCAGGCCGCAGCGGCCTTTTTTATTCCCCAGCTAATGCCCGCGGGAACAGAACGTTGTTCTCAAGACTGATGTGTTCCATCAGGTCGTCAATCATCTCGTTAATGCCGTTGTACATCGCTTTCCACGTTGTGCACGCTTCTGGCGGCGGCGTGACGTTGTGGGTGGTGTGTTTGATTACTTCCAGCAGTTCACCCGCGTCATCGTGTTCGCTTTCCATCACGCTGATAGGCCCCATCGCCTGGCTTCCCATTCCCTGTTTAATCATCGGGAAGAGGATCTGCTCTTCTTTCATCATGTGGCTGGAAAGCTCTTCGTGCAGCAGGGTCAGGTATTTCGCCAGACCGCGCGGTACGGAAGGTTTGTCGGCATGTACGCGCTCAACTTTGGTCGCCTGCAGGATCAGTTCCGGCAGCTGTTCACGGTGACGGTCATGGTATCGCACGATGATATGGTCGATGATTTCAGCGAGCGGGGCGGTTCGCCAGTCTTTGTCGACGGGCTGCCCGGCCAGCTGCGCCAGCTCTGCTTCAATCACCTCAACGTCCAGTTCCTTGCGTGAGGCCGCACGCGCCAGGGTTTGCTTACCGCCGCAGCAGTAATCCATATCGTATTTACGGAACAGCGCAGAAGCGCGAGGAATGGAGAGCGCCAGCTCGCCAAGGGGTTGGTCGCGAAAGGCCATAGCAGTTACCTCGTCATCAATAATATAAAATGCATATTAAATGCATCTTTAAGCCAGCGCTATAACCCTTTAGAGGGAAGGGGGAAAGTGGGATGCAGATCACAAAAAAATACCCCGTTTAACTCTCTGAATGGACTTAGGAAAGTGGTTTAGAAACTTTTTAAAGGTGTAGAAACAGTAAACAACCCGCCGCGCCTGCCGATATATCCACGTCAGACAAACCTGCATATAACAAAGGCAACGCATGTTTAAACGTATAAAAGTCATTACCCTTCTGATTTCGGTGCTGCTTGTGCTCGGCATCATGCAAGTGATTTCCGCGGGTATCTTTATCAACGCGCTGAATAACGATAAAGACAATTTCACCGTGTCGCAGCTCTCCAGCAAGAACGTGGCGGAGTTTACCGATGCGTGGATCAGTCTGAACCAGGCGCGCGTGACGCTGAACCGCGGGATGCTGCGTCTGCAAAGCAGCATGGCCTCTCAGATTAACGGTGGGCAGCTCAATGAGCTGGTCAACACGGCGAAAAATCTGCTCGCCGATGCGCAGGTCCATTACGATAAATACTATGCCTTGCCAAATACGCCGGGCCTGGACGAGAACCTGGCCAAGCGTCTGGAAGAGCAGTACCGCATTTACTCCTCAACGCTGACGCAAATGAACGTTCTGCTGAGCCAGGGCAATCTGGAAGACATGTTCAAGCAGAACGCGGAGCAAAAGCAGACCGCGATGCAGGCGGTTTACCGTGAATGGCGTGAAGCGCAGGCAACGCTTACCGATAAAGGCATCCAGGACAATGAAAGCGACTACAGGCGCATCCTGTGGATCCTCTCTGCGGTTATGCTGCTGGTGATTGTGGTGATTATCTCCAGCTGGGTAGCCATGCGCCGCGTGCTGCTGCTGCCTCTGGAAGAGGTGATTAACCATATTCGCGCCATTGCGGCGGGGGATTTAACCCAGCCGATTCAGGCTGAAGGTAAGAACGAAATGGCTATCCTGGCGCGCAACGTTCAGGAGATGCAGACCTCGCTGGCGAACACCGTGGGCGTGGTGCGTGAAGGTGCGGATACCATCTACACCGGTGCCGGTGAAATTTCTGCCGGCAGCAACGACCTCTCTTCCCGTACCGAGCAGCAGGCCGCGTCTCTGGAAGAGACGGCAGCCAGCATGGAACAGCTGACGGCAACCGTGAAGCAGAACGCCGATAACGCGCGTCAGGCTTCCCGTCTGGCGCTGGACGCCTCCTCTACGGCGAAGAAGGGCGGTAACGTGGTTGAAGGCGTGGTGCGTACGATGGACGAAATCGCCACCAGCTCCAGTAAAATCGCGCAAATTACTAACGTAATCGACGGTATTGCCTTCCAGACTAACATCCTGGCGCTGAACGCGGCGGTGGAAGCGGCGCGCGCGGGCGAGCAGGGCCGTGGTTTTGCGGTGGTGGCAGGGGAAGTGCGTACTCTCGCCCAGCGCAGCGCCCAGGCGGCGAAAGAGATCAAAGCGCTGATCGATGATTCCGGCGAGCGCGTGAACGCGGGCTCCCAGCTTGTTAACGAAGCCGGGGAGACGATGGCAGAGATCGTCAATGCGGTCACCCGCGTCACCGACATCATGGGTGAAATCGCCTCGGCCTCTGACGAGCAGAGCCGCGGTATCGACCAGGTGGGCCAGGCGGTAGCCGAGATGGACCGCGTGACCCAGCAGAACGCCTCGCTGGTAGAGGAATCTGCGGCCGCGGCGGCGGCGCTGGAAGATCAGGCTGCCCGCCTGAACGAAGCGGTGGCGGTGTTCAAAATCACCCGCAACCAGGCGGTCAAAGCGGCGCCGGTGAAAACCTACGTGCCCAAAGCGCAGCCCGTAGCGGCGGCGTCTGAAGGGAACTGGGAAACGTTTTAACATCATGCCGGGTGGCGCTGGCGCTTACCCGGCCTACGAAACGGCTTCTTGTAGGCCGGGTAAGGCGGAGCCGCCACCCGGCAAAAATCACGCCTCCGACGCCGGAATGACCCTCGGTTTTTCCGGCTTCGCTCTTACCGCCATCACCACTCCCACCACCAGCAGCGCGATGCCGCAGGCCGTGAATAGCGGCGGCACGCTCTGGCGCATCAGGAAGGTATAAAGCAGTCCGGCCAGGGTTTCGAAGACAATCAGCGGCCCTAAAATCACCGTCGGCAGCTTCTGGCTGGCAATATTCCAGCACAGCGCGCCCACCCATGAGCACAGCACCGCAATCGCAACCATCAGGCCAACAAACACCCAGGGTCTTGGCCCGAAAGGTTGAGCGAAGTCTGGCTGTTGTTGGCCTAACCAGATGCACGCCCCGGCATAGCCCACCAGCGAGACGGGCAGCGTGACCAGCGCCTGCGCCGTCGCCCACATCATCGGGTGCTTGTCCGGGTTCTCCCGCAGCCAGCGCGCGTTGCGCAGGGCATACCATGCCCAGCACGCCACGGAAATGAACGCCAGCACAATGCCAGAACCGTAACGCCACAGGTCAATATCCGCCTGCCCGTGACGCAGCTCGGCAATATTGACGCATACCAGCCCCACGGCGGTGCATACCAGCGCCGGCGCCATTTTTGACCACGCCAGTTTGCCATCGCGGTGGCTGTAGAGCAGGTTAGCAAAGACGGGGATGACGACCGGCAGCGTGCCGATAATCATGGTAGATACCGGCGCACCGGTACGCTGAATGGCACTCGCAAGGCAAACGTAGTAGATAAGATTGCCCATCATGGTCAGCGCCAGCGCGGTGCACCAGTCCTGACGGCTGAGCTGACGCAGGCGCGCGCGTCCCAGCCACGCCAGAGGCAGGGCAATCAGCCCGAGCGCCAGATAACGTCCGGTCGACTGCAGTATTGCCGGATACTCGGGCACGATCAGCGGTCCGACAAAAATCAGCCCCCACATCATCCCGGCCAGCAGGGCATACAACACTCCACTAATCATTTTTCCATCCACAGGTATTTACGCTGCATGCAGTGTAGGAGGGGAAAATGCGCGCGTATTGTATGAGATTGCGCATTAGCGCCGGGTGACCTGCTTCTGGTAGCGCACGGGCGTAATGCCGTAGCGGCGGGTAAACGCGCGGGTTAAATGGGACTGGTCGGTCAGCCCGGTCGCGGCTGCCACTTCGGCGGCCGGCATGCCGTGGGTGAGGAACGCTTTGGCGCGCCAGAGGCGAATGGCCATCAGCATCTGGTGCGGCGTAACGTGAAAATGGGCTTTGAACTGGCGCTGGAAGTGGTACGGGCTGAGCGAAACGACGCTGGCCAGCTCGTCCAGCGTCAGGGCGCGCATATAGTTGTCGTGCAGGTACTCGCGCACGCGTTCGAAGCGGTGCGCGCCTTCCTGAATCACCGGCGCGTGATGGGCCAGCGGCTGGAAGGTCTCAATCAGATCCAGCAGTAATCCTTTTTGCGCAAGCGGATCGTCCGTATGCCACAATCCGTAAATCAGCCTGCCGATTTGCTGCGAGCGCAGCGGGTCATGACGCGTGACATCGCTAAACCACCAGTGCCGGAGGCCGGTCACCTCTTCCAGCAGATCGGGTTCGATATAGACCATCCGGTAGCGCCAGCCGCCTTCGGTGGCGGATTCGCCGGTATGGATCTCGTCCGGGTTCATGGTGACGACGGATTTTTCCGCCGCGAGATGCTGGGTACCGCGATAGCGAAAGCGTTCGGCACCGGTTTCAATCGTGCCGATCCCGAAGGCTTCATGGGTGTGCGGCTCAAAGGCGTAGTCAGAAATATGCGCGTGATAAAGCTCCAGACCCGGCAACTGCGCCAGATGGCGAAAGCGCGCGCTGTCTCTTTCATCATTAAACTGTTCAGGTACGCCTTGCACGTTGAGCCTCCTCGTGGTCATCTTTTCATTATCAGAGATGACCGGAATTTATGCACTAAACATCTTTGCCCGGACGGTCTTACGGTAATCCCCCGGTGAAACCGTTGTTTTATGCTTAAACTGGCGATTAAAGTGCGCAATATCCTGATATCCAACCGCATTTGCAATCTCCTGAATACACAGATTGGTGGATTGCAGCATTGTCATGGCGGATTCAATTCTGGCGGTTAATAAATACTGCAGTGGGGACATGTCGGTGGCATTTTTAAAGCGGCGATTAAAGTTGCGCAAACTCATGCCAGCCATATCTGCAAGATTCTGCATGGATATATCCGAGGCGCAGTTGGCTTTTATCCAGATTTGAATTTGAATAATATCTTCATCCGGATGGGGTTTGTTTTCTTCACTGTAACATTGGCGTTCAAACTGGCTACGAATTTCATGGAAAAATGTCCGTTGAGTATGTGTGGCTACACGTTTCCCGTATATCGTTTCTATAAAATGGATCGTCAGATCGGACAGGGCCTTAACGCTTGCGGCGCAGAAAATATTATCGGCCTGAGTGAGAAAATGTTTTGTCTGTAATTTTACGCTGGGGTAGTCGCGCGAGAATTGTTTGAAGTAGTGCCAGTGGGTGGTGGCGGGCTTTCCGTTTAGCAATCCCGACTCCGCCAGAAAACAGCAGCCCGTTCCGACGGCGGCGATGCGGGTTCCTCGCGCGGCCTGCTCGGTCAGCCATTCCAGAAGTTCAGGCTGTTGTCTGACCACCGCGCGAGGGTTGCGCCACAGGGCAGGAAGATAGATCACGTCATAGTGCCTGTCTGCGGCAAGGGTGGTATCGGCGGTAATGCTAAAACCACTGTGCGTCAGAATGGGCTCGCTGTTTATGCCAATGGTATTCACCTTCAGAATATTCTCCGGGCGACAGAGCCTGAAGGGCGACTTCTCCGGTTTGTGCGTGCCTGCGTGGGATGTTGTTTTTTGCTCAGCTAAATAGCTACTGGCTGCCGCTTTCCACATTTCAATCGGAAGACTGAGACCGGAACTTAGCATGCGTTCACATAACACAAATCCTATTTGTGTATTTGTCATTTTTGATTAATACCTGTTTTGACTATTATTTTTGGTAGCTCATCGTTGCCGTGGCCAAAAAAGTCAGCGTTTTGGCTGGATTTTCATATTAGCTTTTGTTGGTGATTTGTAAACTAATATCTGAAATTATCGCACTTGCTTAATAAAATAAATCCACGACCACGAGAGAATAAATTATGGTGAAATTACCCGTAATAACGGCTTTTGGCGGCTATAGTCCAGCTGGTCGTAGTTCTTCACATCATGCATTTCGTCGAATGATTATTGAATCATTATCGGAAGAGGAACAGCAGGATACCTTATTATCGTTAGCCATCCTGATGGGCGTCCTTAAATATGATGAAGGTGGGCATTACGATATTTCCGGTAAAAGATTCACACCTGCTCAGGCTGCCGCGAGGATAAAAGACGAGGTGCTAGAGGGAACCCTTATCAGAAAAATTACGCGCGACTATTTTGATGTCGATGCTATTGCCAGCCATGCAAAATTGAATATGGCTTCAGGCGAAGAGGGATTCAGTTTTAATATATCTGCCAGGCAATTACCTCAACCCTTACCGGCGGGATGGCACGTTGAGGAATTAGCGGATCGGCGCGTCCGTATTACCGTTCAGGGAGAGATGGACTGCAAAATTGAGGCGTTGCTGCGCACGGAGGTTCAGGCTGCAGGGCTGTTGCCGCAGGGATTCCGTCCGGGCGATCATTACAATTCACAGTTCCATCCGCGGGCGTTACAGATGGCGATTGTCGGAGCGTCAGACGCCATCAACGCCCTGGGGATCCCGTGGCGAGAGATACAGGACAAAATCACGCCGGATCAGCTCGGCGTCTATTCGGGCAATATCATGGGGCAGCTCGACGATTATGGCTTTGGCGGGATGCTGCAGTCGCGCCTGAAAGGCCATCGCGCCAGCGCCAAACAGTGCCCGCTGGGCCTGAACAGCATGTGCGCCGATTTCCTCAATGCGTATGTGCTGGGTAGCGTCGGTCATACCAGCGCCACGCTGGGGGCGTGCGCCACGTTTCTGTATAACCTGAATGCGGCAGTCGAAGATATCAAAGCGGGGCGCATTCGCGTAGCCGTCGTTGGCAGCGCCGAAGCGCCGGTCACCTCAGAAGTGATTGAAGGATTCGATGCCATGGGCGCCCTGGCAACGGAGAGCAAGCTTAAGCACACTGATGAAACGGAAACGGCCGACTGGCGCAACAGCAGCCGCCCGTTTGGCAACAGCTGCGGTTTTGTTATCGCAGAATCCAGCCAGTATGTCGTGCTAATGGACGACGAGCTGGCGCTGCAACTTGGCGCAGAGATCCACGGTTCGGTGGGGAATGTCTTCATCAACGCTGACGGCTTTAAACGCTCTATTGCGTCACCGGGGCCGGGGAATTACATCACCGTGGCGAAAGCCGTAGCCTCTGCGGTATCGATGGCCGGGATAGAGACGGTGCAGAAGGGATCGTTTATTCAGGCGCACGGCTCAAGCACGCCGAAGAATTGCGTCTCCGAGGCGGATATTTTTGATCGCGTTGCGCAAGCTTTTTCGATTCGCGACTGGCCGGTGACGGCGGTGAAATCGTATCTCGGACACTCTCTGGGCCCCGCCAGCGGCGACCAGCTAATCAGCTGCCTCGGCGTCTTCCGCTATGGTATTTTGCCGGGAATTAAAAGCGTGTCCCACATCGCGCCGCAGGTGAACAATGCGCGCTTAACCATTCCTCTTCAGGACTGCAAATTAAAGGAAGGCCAGGGACAAATCGCCTTTATTAATTCAAAAGGCTTTGGCGGTAATAATGCCACGGGGGTGGTTTACTCGCCAAAGCTTACCCATCAATGGTTGCGCAAACGCTATGGGGAAACGGTGTTTGCGAATTATCAGCAGCGTAACCGCCAGGTGCGACGTCAGGCTAACGCCTACGACGAGGCGGCGTCGCAGGGGGAACTTAATGTCATTTATCTTTTCGGCCAGCAGGGGATAAATGAGGAAGATATTAAGATTGATACGAATGGCATCACCATTCCCGGATTTGAAAAACCGATAACGTACGCAACGGATAAAGAATACCCGGACTTTTAATCGTTATATCTGTTTTTATTATTAATAAATATGAGCGGGCCGGGTAAGGGAAATCACCCGGCCGCAGGAAAGAACGGTGACACCGTTAAAGAATGGCTTTAATACTCTGCGCCAGCGGCGTCGTTGCGCGCCCGATCAGCTTGCTCAGCGTATGGCTATCGTCAAAGAGTCCCCCTTTGGACGCACCCACATCCGAGTCCGCCAGCATATCTGCCAGCCCTGCAGGCAGGCCGACGCTTTTCAGGGCGGCGGCAAAATCCGCTTCACTGAGATTCTGATAGGTTACCGGCTTCCCGCTCTGTTTGCTGAGTTCAGCCGCCAGTTCGCTCAGCGTCCAGCCGTGGTCGCCCGCCAGTTCGTAGACCTTGCTCGCGTGGCCCTCTTCAGCAATCACTTTGGCGGCCGCCGCGGCATAGTCGGCGCGGGTGGCAGAGGCAATTTTGCCTTCGCCTGCCGCACCAATAAACACGCCGTGTTCCAGCGCAGGCGGCGCGCTCGCCAGGTAGTTTTCGGTATACCAGCCATTGCGCAGCAGGGCATAAGGGATGCCGGACGCCGCCAGCGCTTTTTCAGTGGCAACGTGTTCAACGTGCAGACCCAGCGGTGAGTTGTCCGCATGCAGCAGGCTGGTGTAGGCGATAAATTTCACGCCTGCCGTTTTGGCGGCGTTAATCACGTTCTGGTGCTGGGTCGCGCGCTGGCCGACTTCGCTGGAAGAGATCAGCAGCAGCTTATCCACGCCGCTCAGCGCGGCGGTGAATGCGGCTTCATCCGTGTAGTCCGCCTGGCGAACGACAATTCCCTGCTGGCTTAAGGCCTGCGCTTTCGCCGGGTTACGTACGATGGCCACAATCTGGCTGGCCGGTACGGTTTTCAACAGCTGTTCGATAACGAGATGGCCAAGCTGGCCGGTAGCACCGGTAATCGCGATCATGATGAATCTCCTTCGTGTTTGTCTGGTGTTGTGGCACACTAGCACCATAGCTAACTTTTAGTAAGTACGTACAAAAAGGTAAGTATGAAAACAACGATACCGACGCTCAGCGAACAAATGCGCGATGGCAATCTTTTCGCGGAACAGTGCCCGTCACGCGAGGTGCTCAAACACGTGACCAGCCGCTGGGGTGTCCTGATTCTGCTGGCCCTGCGCCAGGGAACGCATCGCTTTAGCGATCTGCGCCGTAAAATGGGCGGGGTGAGCGAAAAGATGCTGTCCCAGTCACTCCAGGCGCTGGAGCAGGACGGGTTTGTCGATCGCGTGTCGTATCCGGTGGTGCCGCCGCACGTAGAGTATAGCCTGACGCCGATGGGGATTGAGGTCAGCGAGAAAGTCGCCGCGCTGGCGGACTGGATTGAGGTGAATACGCCGAAGGTGATGGCGAATCGGGACGATCGCGCGGCCTGATGTCTTCACCCTGACCTAATGCCTGCGTGGGCGACCCCCTCTCCCTTGAGGGAGAGGGCTGGGGTGAGGGGGAACATATAACTCTGGTGGTCATTCCGTCCACTTGATGTTCCTTGCTACTCTTTAACGACATGGCCTTGGAACGTGCCAGGGCGGCTCAATCGCCGCCGCCCTGGCGACCCGGGCTCCCGGCGGTAAATCGCCGCTTCGCGGTGCCCTCAGCTTATTCCTTCAGGCTATCGGGTCGGGCATGAGCCTGCATCCCTGCAGGCCACGCCCTCTCGGCGCATCCTTGCGCCTCGCCCCGGCCTTGCGGAAACGCTTCGGCGATTTACAGCCGGACCAGGGCATCGCTGCAATTCATTAATTTTTCTGAAGAAATATTCATCGCTTCGAGTTGGAAAATTACTGAGGACCCCTCTCCCATAGGGAGAGGGAACAAACACGAAAAACGGCAACGTATGCTGCCGTTTTGTTTTTACTTGCTCAAATCCACCTGATAAATCGCGAACCCGATATCATCCGTTGCGACCTTCTTCATCGGATACTGGGCTTTATCCTTGATAAACGCGGCTGCCTTATCGGACGGCGACGTTTCTATGCGGATATCCAGCTTCGTATCGCTGTGGATCGGCGCGAGGCGCCAGTTGTTGTCCACCGCCGGATGAATTTCGCCCGCCTTCTTCGACTCCGCGCTGATCCACGCCGCCAGCACCGAGCGGTTCTCGTCCGGCGAGGCAAAGGCGATGTGGCTATCTCCCGTACCGGCAAACTTACCGCCGTAGGCGCGGTAGTTATTGGTCACCACCAGGAAGGTGGCATTCGGGTCGATCGCCTTGCCGTTGAAGGTCAGGTTTTTGATGCGCTCAGCCTGGAGGTTGAGAGCCTGACACTCGCCGTCATATTTCGCCGGCTGGGTGACGTCAATCTGGTAGTTCACGCCGTCGATCACGTCGAAGTTATAGGTACGAAAGCCGTCCCAGTTAATCAGCGACTGCGGCTTACTGCTGTGCGGGTCAATCTGGTTAAACTGTCCGGCAGAGCACTCCAGCCACTCTTTCACCTCCTGGCCCGTCGCTTTTACCACCACTAGCGTGTTCGGGTAGAGGTAGAGATCGGCGGCGTTACGGAAGGTCAGCTGGCCCTTTTCGACTTCAACATAGCTTGCCGGGTCGTTCTTACGCCCGCCCACCTTGAATGGCGCAGCCGCTGACAGGACCGGCAGTTTTGCCAGATCCGGATCGCCCTGCACAAAGTGTTCCGCATAGGCTTTCTGCGCCATGTTGACGACCTGAACGGTCGGGTCGTCCTGCACCAGCGCCAGGAAGCTGTACATGTTATCGGCGGATTTGCCGATCGGCTTGCTGACGAATTCGCGCGTGGCGTCGTGATCGTGCTTCAGCACGTCGACCAGTTTTTTATCTTCCGCCGCCAGAGATTTTTTAGCCGCAGCGTCGTAAATCGGGCGCGCTTCGGCTTTTGACTGCGTCACCTTCCAGCTGCCGCCGTCGTTATTCAGCACCAGATCCACCACGCCAAGATGGTCGCCCCACATGCCCGGCATCACCGAAGGCACGCCGTTGAGCGTCCCTTTCTCAATGTCCGCTCCTTTGATGCTGGCGAAATCTTTGCCCGGGAAGACCGCGTGGGCGTGGCCGAACAGGATCGCGTCGACGCCTGGGACTTCACTCAGATAGTAAACGGAGTTTTCTGCCATGGCCTGATACGGATCGGCGGAGAGGCCCGAGTGGGCGACAACGACCACCAGATCGGCGCCTTTTTCGCGCATTTCCGGCACGTATTTCCGCGCGGTTTCGGTGATGTCGTTAACGGTCACTTTACCGTCGAGGTTGGCTTTATCCCACGTCATGATCTGCGGCGGCACAAAGCCGATATAGCCGATTTTCAGCGTCTGTTTTTTGCCGTCCTTGTCGACGACGTTTGTCTCTTTAATCAGGTAAGGGGTAAAGAGCGGCTTTTGCGTCTTAACGTCGATGATATTGGCGTTAACGTACGGGAATTTCGCACCGGCGAGCGCATCGTGCAGGTATGTCAGACCGTAGTTGAATTCGTGGTTACCGAGGTTGCCGACGGTATAGTCCAGGGTGTTCATCGCTTTATAAACAGGATGGATCTCGCCTTTTTTCAGCCCCCTGGTCGCCATGTAATCCCCGAGCGGACTGCCCTGAATGAGATCGCCATTGTCGACCAGCACGCTGTTTTTCACTTCGCCACGCGCCGCATCGATCAGGCTTGCCGTGCGTACCAGACCGAATTTTTCCGTCGGGGTATCTTTGTAGTAATCGAAGTCCATCATGTTGCTGTGCAGATCGGTCGTTTCCAGAATACGCAGATCTACCGTCGCCGCCTGTACGCTTGCTGCAATCAGCGTCGCCAGAAGCGTTGCACTAAACTTAATCATCAGAGGAGTCCTTTTTTCGATGCAGAGCACAAAAGAGTATGTATCTATAGCTTGTTGCTTACAGAAATGTGAATCCTGACAGAAAAAAGTCACCTGAAACCGGAATTGCTTCACAGATAGCGGAATTGTTCACATTACGATATAACTAAAACAAAGAGTTAACCTCACTGCGTTAACAAAGAGGTGGAAAATGCTAGTTAAAATTTGTCAGCTCGCACGGGATGCGGGAGATGCCATCATGCAGGTGTATGACGGCAGTAAACCTATGGAGGTGGTCAGCAAAGCCGACGACTCTCCGGTCACGGCGGCGGATATCGCGGCGCATAAGGTGATCCTGAAAGGATTACAGGCTTTAACGCCGGATATCCCCGTTCTGTCAGAAGAAGCGCCGCAAAGCTGGGACGAGCGCCAGCACTGGCAGCGTTACTGGCTGGTCGATCCGCTGGACGGGACAAAAGAGTTCATCAAGCGCAACGGTGAATTCACCGTCAATATCGCCCTGATTGAGAAGGGCAAAGCGGTGCTGGGCGTGGTCTACGCGCCGGTGATGAAGGTGATGTACAGCGCTGCAGAAGGGAAGGCGTGGAAGGAAGAGTGCGGCGTGCGCAAGCAGATCCAGGTGCGCGATGCGCGTCCACCGCTGGTGGTGATTAGCCGCTCGCACAGCGACAGCGAGCTGCAGGAGTACCTGCAGCAGCTGGGTGAACACCAGACCACCTCGATTGGCTCATCGCTGAAATTCTGCCTGGTGGCGGAAGGCCATGCGCAGCTCTACCCTCGCTTTGGGCCAACCAACGTCTGGGATACCGCGGCAGGTCATGCCGTTGCCGCGGCCGCCGGGGCGCATGTTCATGACTGGCAGGGCAAGCCGCTGGACTATACCCCGCGCGAATCCTTCCTCAACCCCGGCTTCCGCGTCTCTATTTACTGAGCCAGCAGCTTATGCAGCAGGTCGACAACCTGCTGCACCTCTTCCTGGGTTAACGCGCCGTCTTTCGCCCACTGTACGCGGCCCTCTTTATCCAGCACGATAATCGCGGAGCTCTCTTCTTCCAGCTGCCAGGCCTTACGGGTTACGCCGTTGCTGTCGACGATAAACTGCGACCACGGGTAGAGCTTTTTATTGCTCTCAAGGCTTGAGCGCACAAACATCCCGGAGCCCGGAATGGCGTCGTCGGTGTTAACAATGGTGGTCGTCTGGTAGCGGTCGTGAGGGAATTTTGCGGCCTTGATCGCTTCCACCAGGGTAGCATTTTTCTCTTTTGCGGATGTACGACCGGCAATATGTTGTACAACTCTCACTTTGCCCGCGAGCTGCGCGCTATTCCAGGCTTTGTAGCTAAACTTATCATTGTCGAGAATCAATTCTCCCCGGTCAGCAATGCCGACTGGCGGTACACGTTGTCCTTTTTCAATGTTGTGAGCGGAAGCCCACAGTGGCAGCAGCAGGCAGGCTGCTGCAAGGATATTACGTAGGGTCATGGCGTTTCCTTATTGTTTGCAGGTGATCCGACCACTTGGTCTTGCGCTTTTAATCATAAGTGCGATCAATGGGGTTTTCCCGCAATCCCGATGCCAGTTTGCGGGCGAACGCACATATCCATGAAAAAACGACGGCTTATACTGCGCCCGGTCACGCTTTGCAAAGATTATTCTGAATAATTGTAATCAAACGGTAAATAAACTTATGCACACTGGGTAACACCGTAGTTCTGGTCTATAGTCATTGGGCATTAAAATTTGCGCTCAGGACAGTCGGGCCGATTGTGGCACCGCAAGAGCGTATGATTCGCAGGAGATACAAGAATGAAAATTTTCCAACGCTACAACCCGCTTCAGGTGGCGAAGTACGTGAAGATCCTGTTCCGTGGACGGTTGTATATCAAGGATGTTGGCGCTTTTGAGTTTGATAAGGGCAAGATCCTTGTCCCAAAAGTGAAGGACAAACAGCACCTGTCTGTGATGTCCGAAGTCAACCGTCAGGTTATTCGTCTGCAGACTGAGATGGCTTAACCAACGTGCTATGCAGTAGTTAAAAAAAACGGCTCCCAATGGGAGCCGTTGATGTTTGTAGAGGCTGGCGCTTTACGCCGACACCTTCTCTTCCGCGTCCGGCAGCTTCGGTACCAGTACGGTCGGTTTATTGTCGATGCGGGTCACGAGCAGCTGGTCGATGCGGTAGTTATCAATATCCACCACTTCAAACTTGTAGCCGGAGAACTTCACCGAGTCGGTACGTTTCGGGATCTTACGCAGCATAAACATCATAAAGCCGCCAATGGTCTCGTAGTTACCGGACTGCGGGAACTCGTCGATATCCAGCACGCGCATCACGTCTTCAATCGGTGTGCCGCCATCAATCAGCCATGAATTATCGTCACGCTGAACAATCTGCTCTTCCAGCCCCTGGCCAACCAGGTCGCCCATCAGTGTGGTCATCACGTCGTTCAGGGTGATAATACCCACCACCAGCGCGTATTCGTTCATGATAACCGCGAAGTCTTCCCCGGCGGTTTTGAAACTTTCCAGCGCTTCTGAGAGCGTCAGGGTGTCCGGCACAATCAGGGTATTGCGGATCTGCACGCCGCTGTTGAGCGCCAGGCTCTGGTTTGCCAGCACGCGGTTCAGCAGGTCTTTGGAGTCGACGTAACCGATGATGTGGTCGATATCTTCATTACAGACCAGGAACTTAGAGTGCGGATGCTGCGCTACTTTGTTCTTCAGGCTCTGCTCATCTTCATGCAAATCGAACCAGATAATGTTTTCACGGCCCGTCATGGAAGACGGCACGGTACGGGATTCCAGTTCGAATACGTTCTCAATCAGCTCGTGCTCCTGCTTGCGCAGCACCCCGGCCAGCGCGCCGGCTTCCACCACCGCATAAATGTCGTCAGAGGTGATGTCGTCTTTACGCACCATCGGCAGCTTAAAGATGCGGAAAATGACGTTCGCCAGGCCGTTGAAGAACCACACCAGCGGACGAAACACGTACAGACAGAAGCGCATCGGGTTGATGATACGCAAAGCCACAGCTTCTGGCGCAATCATACCGATGCGTTTCGGGGTCAGGTCTGCAAAGAGGATGAACAGGCCGGTTACCAGCGAGAAGGAGAGGATAAAGCTCAGCTGTTCGGCCAGTTCAACGGACATGTACTTAACAAACAGACTATAAAACGCCGGGGAAAACGCCGCATCACCCACGATACCGCCGAGAATGGCGACCGCGTTGAGGCCAATTTGCACCACGGTGAAGAACATCCCGGGATTTTCCTGCATTTTCAGGATGCGGGTGGCATTGATGTTGCCTTCATCGGCAAGCAGCTTCAGTTTGATTTTACGGGACGCGGCCAGCGAGATCTCAGATATCGAGAAAAACGCGCTGACGGCAATCAGACAAAGTATTACTAAAATACTGTTTAACATAGTTTATCCGGCTTCTCGCCAGATCCTCAGAAGGGGAGTTGATACCATTTGTGTGAAAACACATTGAAAATCAGCTCGTAGCGTTGAGCCGATTATTTCAGCGGGTAGTATAGCGTAAAGAGATGTAAATCTGCCAGAGGTCACAATTTGGCATAAAAAAGACCGGACAGCGTGGCGCTGTCCGGTACGGGCGACGATTTAACGGCTGATAATCAGGCCAGCTGTGGCGGCAGGCAGACGCCGATGCCCCCGATACCGCAGTAGCCGTACGGGTTTTTATGCAGATACTGCTGGTGATCGTCCTCGGCATAGTAGAACGGTTTCGCGGTGGTGATTTCCGTCGTCACCTCGCGCGTATCGCCCGCTTCACGCATGGCCTGCTGGAAACGCTCAAGGCTGGCGCGCGCGGCGGCATCCTGCTCGGGCGTGAGCGGATAAATAGCCGAACGGTACTGTGTGCCGTGGTCGTTGCCCTGACGCATGCCCTGCGCCGGGTCGTGGTTTTCCCAGAAGACCTGCAGGAGCTGCTCGTAGCTGATGACTGCAGGGTCATAGACCACGCGTACCGCTTCCGCATGCCCGGTTTCGCCGGAGCAGACTTCGCGATAGGTAGGATTCGGCGTGTAGCCGCCCGTGTAGCCAGCCGCCGTGCTGTAAACGCCGGGCAGCTGCCAGAAGAGGCGCTCAACGCCCCAGAAGCAGCCCATGGCGAACAGGGCGATTTCCATTCCCTCCGGCACGTTGGTCATGGAATGGTTATTGACGGCGTGTAAGGTCGCCACAGGCATAGGGGGGTTGCGTCCCGGTAATGCATCAGTTTGTGAAACCAGATGCTTTTTGTCGAATAAACTCACGATGGGGCCTCCCGGGGTGCGATGTTTCGGTTAAGGTTGTCACGAAGCGTTTAATTGAACACAATAAATGCGCTGAATGAGTCTAGATTTAATCATAAGAAATATTTGGGTGTTACACCCGTTTTCAACCCGTGATTTGGGTTTTTGGCCAACAGGCCGTATTTTGCCGCGGAGCGGTACTTCATTTGCTTCCAGGGTGGAAACAGGGATATTCAGGAGAAAACGTGACAAAAATCCGCCAGTTATGTTTAGTCAGTGTATTGCTGACAAGCGGGATTGCCAGCGCGGCGAATGTCCGTTTGCAGGTTGAGGGGTTATCCGGGGCGCTGGAAAAAAACGTGCGTGCGCAGTTGTCGACCATCCAGAGTGATGAGGTGACGCCGGACCGGCGTTTTCGCGCGCGCGTCGATGACGCCATCCGTGAAGGGCTGAAAGCGCTGGGGTATTACGAACCCACCATTGATTTCGATCTCCGCCCGCCGCCAAAGAAGGGGCGCCAGGTTCTTATTGCCCGCGTTTCGCCGGGTGAGCCGGTATTGATTGGCGGCACGAACGTCATTCTGCGCGGCGGGGCGCGTACCGACCGGGATTACCTGGACCTGCTCAGCACGCGGCCGAAAATCGGTACCGTGCTTAACCACGGTGACTACGATCATTTCAAAAAAGAGCTGACGAACGTTTCCCTGCGTAAGGGCTACTTCGACAGCCAGTTCAATAAAAGCCAGCTAGGGATTGCGCTGGATCGGCGTCAGGCCTTCTGGGATATCGATTATGACAGCGGAGAACGCTATCGCTTTGGCGATGTGACGTTTGAAGGGTCGCAAATTCGTGAAGAGTATCTGCAAAACCTCGTGCCGTTCAAAAAAGGGGATTACTACCAGTCGAGGGACCTGGCGGAACTGAACCGTCGTCTTTCCGCTACCGGCTGGTTTAACTCCGTGGTTGTCGCACCGGAATTTGATAAGTCTCGCAAAACGAAGGTGTTGCCGCTGCATGGCGTTGTCTCGCCGCGCACCGAGAACACCATTGAGACCGGTGTTGGCTACTCGACGGATGTTGGACCACGCGTGAGAACCTCGTGGAAAAAGCCGTGGATGAACTCGTACGGTCACAGCCTGACCACCAGCCTGAGCCTCTCTGCGCCCGAGCAGCAGCTGGATTTCAGCTATAAAATGCCGCTGCTGAAAAACCCGCTTGAGCAATATTACCTTGTGCAGGGCGGTTTCAAGCGCACCGACTTGAACGACACAAAGCAGGACTCGACGACCCTTGCGGTCTCCCGCTTCTGGGATCTCTCCAGCGGCTGGCAGCGCGCCATTAACCTGCGCTGGAGCCTGGACCACTTTACCCAGGCCAACGTCACCAATACCACCATGCTGCTTTATCCGGGCGTGATGATCAGCCGTACCCGCTCGCGCGGCGGCCTGATGCCGACCTGGGGCGACTCACAGCGCTACTCCATCGATTATTCCAACTCCGCCTGGGGCTCCGACGTGGATTTCTCGGTGATTCAGGCGCAAAACGTCTGGATCCGCACGCTGTACGACAAACACCGCTTTGTGATGCGCGGCAATCTCGGCTGGATTGAAACGGGAGACTTCGAGCGCGTTCCGCCGGATCTGCGCTTCTTCGCCGGGGGCGACCGCAGCATTCGTGGGTATAAGTACAAATCGATCTCGCCTGAGAACGAAAAGGGCCAGCTGACCGGGGCATCAAAACTGGCGACCGGATCGCTGGAGTATCAGTACAACGTCAGCGGAAAGTGGTGGGGCGCCATGTTTGTTGACGGTGGCGAAGCGGTGAACGATATCCGCCGCAGCGACTTCAAAACCGGCGCGGGCGTGGGCGTACGCTGGCAGTCACCCGTCGGACCCATCAAGCTCGACTTCGCCGTGCCTGTCGGCGACAAAGAAGAGCACGGATTACAGTTTTACATCGGTCTGGGGCCTGAATTATGAGTTTATGGAAGAAAATAAGCCTCGGGGTGCTGATTTTTATCGTGCTGCTGCTCGGTACGGTGGCGTTTCTGGTGGGAACGACGACCGGGCTGCATCTGCTGTTTAACGCTGCGAACCGCTGGGTGCCGGGGCTGGAGATTGGCCAGGTAACGGGCGGTTGGCGCGATCTGCGTCTGAAGAATATCCGCTACGAGCAGCCGGGCGTGGCGGTGAACGCCGGGGAGTTCCACCTGGCGGTGAAGCTGGGCTGCCTGCGCGACAGCAAGCTCTGCGTCAACGATCTGTCGCTTAAAGACGTCAACGTGGCGATAGATTCGAAAAAAATGCCGAAGTCTGCGCCGGTCGAGGAAGAGGACAGCGGCCCGCTGAATCTCTCCACGCCGTACCCGATCGCGCTCTATCGGGTCGCGCTTGATAACGTCAATATCAAAATCGACGACACTACCGTTTCGGTGATGGATTTCACCTCCGGCCTGCGCTGGCAGGAGAAAAACCTGACCCTGACGCCGACGTCCCTGCAGGGCTTGCTGATCGCGCTGCCGAAGGTGGCCGACGTGGCGCAGGAAGAGATCGTCGAGCCGAAGATCCAGAACCCGCAGCCGGAAGAAAAGCCGCTGGGCGAAACGCTGAAAGATCTCTTCTCGAAGCCTGTCTTGCCGGAAATGACCGACGTTCATCTGCCGCTGAACCTCAACATCGAGGAGTTCAAAGGCGAGCAGCTGCGCCTGACCGGCGATACCGATCTGACGGTCTATAACATGCTGCTGAAAGTCAGCAGCATTGACGGCAACATGAAGCTCGACGCGCTGGATATCGACACCAACCAGGGCTCGGTGAATGCGTCAGGGAATGCCCTGCTGCGCGACAACTGGCCGGTGGACATCACGCTGAACAGCGCGCTTAACATCGATCCGCTGAAAGGCGAAAAGGTGAAGGTCAAAGTGGGCGGGGCGCTGCGCGATAAGCTGGATGTCGGGGTGAATCTCTCCGGCCCGGTGGACATGGTCCTGCGCGCGCAAACGCAGCTGGCGGAAGCCGGGCTGCCGCTCAATCTGGAGGTTGTCAGCAAGCAGCTTTACTGGCCGTTCACCGGCGAAAAGCAGTTCCAGGCCGATGACCTGAAGCTGAAGCTGAGCGGCAAGATGACCGACTACACGCTCTCGTTCCGCACCGCGGTGAAGGGCCAGGGCGTGCCGCCTGCGAATATCACGCTGGATGCGAAGGGCAACGAACAGCAGGTCAACCTCGACAAGCTGACAGTCGCGGCGCTGGAAGGCAAAACCGAGCTGACCGCGCTGCTCGACTGGCAGCAGGCGATCAGCTGGCGCGGCGAGCTGAAGCTGACGGGCATTAACACCGCCAAAGAGGTGCCGGACTGGCCCTCGAAGCTGGATGGCCTGATTAAAACCCGCGGCAGCCTGTACGGCGGTACGTGGCAGATGGACGTGCCGGAAATCAAGCTCACCGGGAATGTGAAGCAGAACAAGGTTAACGTTGAAGGCTCGGTGAAAGGCAACAGCTATCTGCAGTGGGTTATCCCGGGGCTGCACGTGGCGCTGGGCCGCAACACGGCGGATATCAAAGGCGAGCTGGGGGTGAAAGATCTCAATCTGGACGCCACCATCGACGCGCCGAATCTGGATAACGCCCTGCCGGGTCTGGGCGGCACGGCGAAAGGCCTCGTGAAAGTGCGCGGTACGGTGGAGGCACCGCAGCTGCTGGCGGACATTACCGCCAATAACCTGCGCTGGCAGGAGCTGAGCGTTGCCCGCGTCCGCGTGGAAGGGGATGTGAAATCCACCGATCAGATCGGCGGTAGCCTGAACCTGCGCGTGGAGCGCATTTCTCAGCCGGACGTGAACATTAACCTGGTCACCCTGGACGCCAAAGGGAACGAGAAGCAGCACGACCTCCAGCTGCGCGTGCAGGGCGAGCCGGTCTCCGGCCAGCTTCACCTTACCGGCAGCTTCGACCGCAAGGAAGAACGCTGGAAAGGGACGCTGGATAACACGCGTTTCAATACGCCGGTCGGGCCGCTGGCGCTCTCGCGCGCCATAGCCCTCGACTACCGCAACGCTGAGCAGAAGATAAGCATTGGGCCACACTGCTGGACCAACCCGAATGCGGAGCTGTGCGTGCCGCAGACCATCGATGCGGGTGCGGAAGGGCGCGCGCAGATCAACCTCAACCGCTTCGATCTGGCGATGCTGAAGCCGTTTATGCCGGACACGACCCAGGCCAGCGGCGTCTTCAGCGGGAAAGCCGATGTGGCCTGGGACACCACCAAAGAGGGGCTGCCGCAGGGCAGCGTCACGCTGTCCGGGCGTAACGTGAAGGTGACGCAGGAGGTCAACGACGCGCCGCTGCCGGTGGCGTTCGATACCCTGAACCTGAGTGCCGATCTGCATAACAATCGCGCGCAGCTGGGGTGGACGATCCGCCTGACCAACAACGGTCAGCTGGACGGGCAGGTCCAGATTACCGATCCGCAGGGACGGCGTAATCTGGGCGGCAACGTCAACGTCCGTAACTTCAACCTGGCGATGGTGAACCCGATTTTCGCGCGCGGGGAAAAAGCGGAGGGCATGCTGAACGCTAACCTGCGCCTGGCCGGTAACGTGCAAAGCCCGCAGCTGTTCGGTCAGATGCGGCTCAGCGGCGTGGATATCGACGGTAACTTCATGCCGTTTGACATGCAGCCCAGCCAGATCGCGATGAACTTCAACGGCATGAGCTCGACGCTGAGCGGCTCGGTATTGACGCAGCAAGGGCAAATCAACCTGAGCGGCGACGCGGACTGGAGCCAGCTCGACAACTGGAGCGCCCGAATTGCCGCGAAGGGCAGCCGGGTACGCATCACCGTACCGCCGATGGTGCGCCTGGACGTCTCGCCTGATGTGGTCTTTGAAGCCACGCCAAGCCTCTTCACGCTTGACGGACGCGTCGACGTGCCGTGGGCGCGCATCGTGGTTCACGACGTGCCGGAAAGCGCGGTCGGCGTCTCAAGTGATGAAGTGATGCTCAATGAAAATCTGAAACCTGTCGAACAGAAGAGCGCGGGCATACCGATCAATAGTAACCTCATCGTGCACGTGGGAAATAACGTGCGGTTGAATGCGTTTGGGCTGAAGGCGAGGCTGACGGGCGATCTGAAAGTGGCGCAGGATAAACAAGGGCTTGGCCTGAACGGGCAGATCACTATTCCTGAAGGGCGTTTCCACGCCTATGGTCAGGATCTGATTGTGCGCAAAGGCGAGCTGCTGTTCTCCGGTCCACCGGATCAGCCCCTGCTGAACATCGAGGCGATTCGTAACCCGGAAGCGACGGAAGATGACGTCATTGCTGGCGTTCGCGTCACCGGTTCCGCCGACGAACCGAAGGCGGAGATCTTCTCTGACCCGGCGATGTCGCAGCAGGAAGCGCTCTCTTATCTGCTGCGTGGACAAGGTCTGAACAGCGGACAAAGCGACAGTGCGGCGATGACCTCGATGTTAGTGGGTCTGGGGGTTGCACAAAGTGGGCAGGTTGTGGGTAAAATCGGCGAGACGTTCGGCGTAAGCAATCTGGCGCTGGACACCCAGGGCGTGGGTGACTCCTCGCAGGTGGTGGTCAGCGGCTATGTACTGCCGGGTCTGCAGGTAAAATATGGTGTGGGGATCTTTGACTCACTGGCAACTCTCACGTTACGCTATCGCCTGATGCCCAAGCTATATCTGGAAGCAGTGTCCGGCGTAGACCAGGCACTTGATCTGCTCTATCAGTTTGAGTTTTAGCAATGCGAATATTTGTCTACGGCAGTTTACGAACCAAGCAAGGCAACAGTCACTGGATGACCAATGCCCTGCTGCTGGGGAATTACAATATCGAGAACTACCAGTTGTACAGCCTGGGCCACTATCCAGGCGCGGTTCCGGGCGAAGGAACAGTACAGGGTGAAGTCTATCGTATTGATAACGCGACGCTTGCCGAACTTGATGCCTTGCGCACCAGGGGCGGTGAATACGCACGCCAGTTGATCCAGACGCCGTACGGAAGTGCGTGGATGTACGTCTACCAGCGTCCGGTCGAAGGGTTAACGCGGATTGTAAGCGGTAACTGGTTAGACAGAGACCAGTACTGAAAAAAACAACGCCACCGTGAGGTGGCGTTGTTTTTTTTATTTCTTCAACTCTCTTCTGTATCCCGGCGTCGGGTTAAAAACAGAGGAACGAACAGCATGATGTACGGGGCAATAAGCCATAAAAAACACAAGGCGCGTGAACGGCCATAGTAGTTTATGCACCGCGTATTGCTTGAAATGACGGGCAGGAAAAACAGTAAAAACAGCAGAATCACATAATCGCTTCGATAAGGGATCCATAAGTAAAACAAAAACCAGGCAAGCTGGAATGTCATGATGCAGAGATACTGCCATTTACTGTCTTTACCGTAACAGTCAAACGCCTTTATGTAGCCCATCTTTATGCTTTGAAGAAAGAAACTTAGCATGTATAACGCTCACGATCGCGACGGTCAGGAGTTTATGTGTTTTTTAAAGGCACAAAAAAGCCCCGACTCGCGGGGCCTTCATTAACAGCAGTAAGAATTACTTCTTAGCTGCGCGTTCGAAAGAGGCAATGATTTCTGCTTTCGCCGCTTCTGCGTTGTCCCAGCCGTCAACTTTAACCCACTTGCCTTTTTCGAGGTCTTTGTAGTGCTCGAAGAAGTGAGTGATCTGCGCTTTCAGCAGCTCTGGCAGGTCGTTCACATCTTTGATGTGATCGTATTCTTTGCTCAGCTTGGTGTGCGGTACCGCAACCAGCTTCGCATCTTCACCGGATTCGTCGGTCATTTTCAGCACGCCAACTGGACGGCAGCGAATGACGGAGCCTGGCTCCAGTGGGTATGGCGTTGGGACCAGCACGTCAACCGGGTCACCGTCCAGAGACAGGGTGTGGTTGATGTAACCGTAGTTGCACGGATAGAACATCGCGGTAGACATGAAACGGTCTACGAACAGGGCGCCGCTCTCTTTGTCCACTTCGTATTTGATCGGATCTGCGTTAGCCGGGATTTCGATAACTACGTAGATGTCTTCTGGCAGTTCTTTACCCGCTGGGACGTTGAGTAAGCTCATGTCGGTGTCCTTTAAAATGGATGGTAAACAAGTGGCAGGTATTATAGCCAACTCGCGCTGAATGTCTCCGCCTGTTTTCGCTTTCTCTCCCCGCTTTCTCCACTTTTCAGACCGATTCCATGACAGAAAAATCCATAAACTCAGCCGCATTTTTCATGGTGAAATGAAAGCGATTACAAACTTGTGATTAACGTTTTATTCACTTTTCTGAAGTGTGATGTAACGCAATTCGTTACATATTTCATGGGCTATAGTCATTTCGCAGAACATCTTTTAACCAACAATAAACACCCCTACGAGGACGCTCATATGTGGAAGCGCTTACTTCTTGTCACAGCAGTTTCGGCAGCCATGTCGTCTATGGCGATGGCCGCTCCCTTAACCGTAGGTTTTTCGCAGGTCGGCTCTGAATCTGGCTGGCGAGCGGCAGAAACCAACGTTGCCAAAAGCGAGGCTCAGAAACGCGGCATTACCCTGAAAATCGCCGATGGTCAGCAAAAACAAGAGAATCAGATCAAAGCCGTGCGCTCCTTTATCGCCCAGGGCGTGGATGCCATCTTTATTGCACCCGTCGTGGCGACCGGCTGGGAACCCGTCCTGAAGGAAGCGAAAGACGCTGAGATCCCTGTCTTCCTGCTCGACCGTTCCATCGACGTCAAAGACAAATCCCTCTATATGACCACCGTGACCGCCAACAACGTGCTGGAAGGGCAATTGATTGGCGACTGGCTGGTGAAACAGGTCGACGGCAAGCCGTGTAACGTCGTTGAGCTGCAGGGCACTGTCGGCGCGAGCGTGGCCATCGACCGTAAAAAAGGCTTTGCTGAGGCCATCGCTAAAGCGCCAAACATCAAGATTATCCGCTCTCAGTCCGGCGACTTTACGCGCAGTAAAGGTAAAGAGGTCATGGAGAGCTTCATCAAAGCTGAAAACAACGGCAAGAACATCTGCATGGTTTACGCCCACAACGATGACATGGTGATCGGTGCGATTCAGGCAATTAAAGAAGCGGGCCTGAAGCCGGGCAAAGATATCCTCACCGGCTCTATCGACGGCGTGCCGGACATCTACAAAGCGATGATCGACGGCGAAGCCAACGCCAGCGTGGAGCTGACGCCAAACATGGCGGGCCCGGCATTCGACGCGCTGGAGAAATTCAAGAAAGACGGCACGATGCCTGAGAAGGTGACGGTCACCAAGTCCACGCTCTACCTGCCTGACACGGCGAAAGAAGAGTTAGAGAAGAAGAAGAATATGGGCTACTAAGAACCGCGCCCCTCACCCCAGCCCTCTCCCCGGAGGGGAGAGGGAAAAGGGCGGTTTGGGCAGAAATTTATAGACTGGCACGAATAGTCCCCTCTCCCCTCCGGGGAGAGGGTCAGGGTGAGGGGGAAAACCATGACCACTGAACAACACCAGGAAATCCTCCGCACAGAGGGCTTAAGCAAATTCTTCCCCGGCGTAAAGGCGCTGGATAACGTTGATTTCAGCCTGCGGCGCGGTGAGATCATGGCGCTGCTGGGTGAGAACGGCGCGGGAAAATCGACGCTGATTAAATCCCTCACCGGCGTTTATCACGCCGATCGCGGCACCATCTGGCTGGAAGGCAACGCCATTTCGCCGAAAAATACCGCCCATGCCCAGCAGCTGGGGATCGGGACGGTGTACCAGGAAGTAAACCTGCTGCCGAATATGTCGGTGGCGGATAATCTGTTTATTGGCCGTGAGCCGCGACGTTTTGGCCTGCTGCGCCGCAAAGAGATGGAGGCGCGGGCGACAAAGCTGATGGAGTCGTACGGCTTCTCCCTTGACGTCCGCGAGCCGCTGAACCGCTTTTCCGTGGCGATGCAGCAGATCGTCGCCATCTGTCGCGCGATCGATCTCTCCGCGAAGGTACTCATCCTCGACGAACCCACCGCCAGCCTCGATACCCAGGAAGTTGAGATGCTCTTTACCCTGATGCGCCAGCTGCGCGATCAGGGCGTCAGCCTGATCTTCGTTACCCACTTCCTCGATCAGGTATATGAGGTAAGCGATCGCATCACGGTGCTGCGCAACGGCAGCTTTGTCGGCTGCCGCGAAACCCGCGAGCTGCCGCAGATCGAACTGGTGAAAATGATGCTGGGCCGCGAGCTGGAAACCAACGCCCTTCAGCGCGCCGGGCGCACGCTGCTCAGCGAGAAACCGGTCGCCGCGTTCAGCGATTACGGTAAGAAAGGGGTGATCTCGCCGTTTAATCTGGAAGTCCGCCCTGGCGAAATTGTCGGGCTGGCGGGCCTGCTGGGCTCCGGCCGGACCGAAACCGCCGAGGTGATATTCGGAATCAAGCCGGCCGACAGCGGCACCGCGCTGATCAAGGGCAAACCGCAAACCCTGCGATCCCCGCATCAGGCCTCCTGTCTGGGCGTCGGCTTCTGCCCGGAAGATCGGAAAACGGACGGCATTATTGCCGCGGCTTCGGTGCGGGAAAATATCATTCTGGCGCTGCAGGCCCAGCGCGGCTGGCTGCGCCCGATCCCCCGTAAAGAGCAAAACGCCATTGCCGAGCGCTTTATCCGTCAGCTGGGTATTCGTACCCCGAGCGCGGAACAGCCTATCGAGTTCCTCTCCGGCGGCAACCAGCAGAAGGTGCTGCTCTCCCGCTGGCTGCTGACCAAACCCCAGTTCCTGATCCTCGACGAACCGACCCGCGGCATTGACGTGGGGGCGCACGCCGAAATTATCCGGCTTATCGAAACCCTGTGCGCGGACGGTCTGGCGCTGCTGGTTATTTCGTCCGAGCTGGAAGAGCTGGTGGGCTATGCCGATCGCGTCATCATCATGCGCGATCGCAAACAGGTGGCAGAGATCCCGCTGGATAAGCTGTCCGTTCCGGCGATCATGAATGCCATCGCGGCATAAGGAGTAAATCGTGATGCCCCGTTCGCTTTCGCAAACCGGTGAGTCTAAGCGCCGCTTCAGCTGGCCAACCGGCACGCCGCAAATCGCAGCGCTGCTGGTGGTTCTGCTGGTGGATAGCCTGGTCGCGCCGCATTTCTTCCAGATTATCGTGCAGGATGGGCGCCTGTTTGGCAGCCCGATAGACATTCTAAACCGTGCCGCGCCCGTGGCGCTGCTGGCCATCGGGATGACGCTGGTCATCGCCACCGGCGGGATTGACCTCTCCGTCGGCGCGGTGATGGCTATCGCCGGGGCCACGGCAGCCTCCATGACCGTGTCCGGACACAGCCTGCCGGTGGTACTGCTGGCGGCCTTAGGCACCGGCGTGCTGGCCGGATTATGGAACGGCATTCTGGTGGCGGTGCTGAAAATTCAGCCCTTTGTCGCCACCCTTATCTTAATGGTGGCCGGGCGCGGCGTGGCGCAGCTGATTACCTCCGGGCAGATTGTCACCTTTAACTCGCCGAGCCTGGCGTGGATCGGGAGCGGCAACCTGCTGTTCTTCCCGACGCCGGTGATCGTTGCCCTGGTCACGCTCGTTGTCTTCTGGCTTTTCACCCGCAAAACGGCGCTGGGCATGTTCATTGAAGCCGTCGGGATCAACATCCGCGCCGCGCGCAACGCCGGGGTCAACACCCGTCTGATGGTGATGCTGACCTACGTGCTGAGCGGCGTCTGCGCCGCCATCGCCGGGGTCATCGTCGCCGCTGATATTCGCGGGGCCGATGCCAACAACGCGGGACTCTGGCTGGAGCTGGACGCGATCCTCGCGGTGGTGATCGGCGGTGGATCGCTGATGGGCGGGCGCTTTAACCTGCTGCTCTCGGTGATTGGCGCGCTGATCATTCAGGGAATGAACACCGGGATCCTGCTTTCGGGGTTCCAGCCGGAACTCAACCAGGTGGTGAAAGCGGTGGTCGTGCTCTGCGTGCTGATCGTCCAGTCGCCGCGCTTTGTCAGCATCATTAAGGGGATCCGTGGCCATGATAAAACGTAATTTACCGTTGATGATCACGCTGGGCGTGTTTGTGCTGGGGTATCTCTACTGCCTCACCCAATTCCCCGGTTTTGCCTCGACCCGCGTGATTTGCAATATCCTGACCGATAACGCCTTTTTAGGCATCATCGCCGTCGGGATGACCTTTGTGATCCTCTCCGGCGGGATCGATCTCTCCGTTGGCTCGGTGATCGCGTTCACGGGCGTATTCCTCGCGAAGGCGATCGGCTTCTGGGGGATCTCTCCGCTGGTGGCGTTTCCGCTGGTGCTGGCGATGGGCTGCGCGTTTGGCGCCTTTATGGGGCTGCTGATTGACGCGTTAAAGATCCCGGCGTTTATCATTACCCTCGCCGGGATGTTCTTCCTGCGCGGAGTGAGCTATCTGGTGTCGGAAGAGTCGATTCCGATTAACCATCCGGTGTACGACACGCTCTCCAGCCTGGCGTGGAAAATTCCCGGCGGCGGCCGCCTGAGCGCGATGGGGCTGCTGATGCTGGGCGTGGTGGTGATTGGCATCTTCCTCGCCCACCGTACCCGGTTTGGCAACCAGGTTTACGCCATCGGCGGTAACGCCACGTCGGCAAACCTGATGGGGATCTCCACCCGCAGCACCACCATCCGCATCTATATGCTCTCGACCGGCCTGGCGACGCTGGCGGGTATCGTCTTCTCGGTGTATACCCAGGCGGGCTATGCCCTTGCAGGCGTGGGCGTGGAGCTGGATGCGATTGCTTCTGTGGTCATCGGCGGCACGCTGCTCAGCGGCGGGGTGGGGACGGTGCTGGGAACGCTGTTCGGCGTGGCTATCCAGGGGCTGATACAAACCTATATCAACTTTGACGGCACGCTCAGCTCCTGGTGGACGAAGATCGCCATCGGCATTCTGCTGTTTATTTTTATTGCCCTGCAGCGTGGCCTGACGGTGCTCTGGGAGAACCGTCAAAGCTCGCCTGTTACCCGCGTAAACACATCGGTAACAGAGCGATAACACGCTGAATTTGCTTAAAGTCTAAACATTTTCCGGTAGCGGCCGATACTCTTTTTTTATGCCCAGAAATATCTCGCTACCGGAAATAATATCATGCTTAAAACGCTATCGATTCGTACCGGCTTGCTCTCTTTACTGGCCGTTATGACCCTTCTGCTGCTGATTGTCAGCGGCATTGGCATTTATGCCCTCACACAGAGTTCTTCTTCACTGCAGCGTATTAATCACCTTCAGGGTGAGCAGATGGTGCAGCTTAATTCAGGCTATACGCTGATCCTGCGCGCGCGCAATGAGGCGGGCCAGGCCGTCCGCATGATGGAAATCGGCATGCTGGACGATGCGGCCAAAGCGGTAAAAAACATCAATCAGGAAGTTGCCCTGGCCCAGAAAACGCTGAAAGGCGTGATCGACGGCGGCGTGGCTGACGAGCAGGGGCAACAGCTGCTCGATAAAGTGGCGGCCAGCCTGGCGACGTATAGCCAGCAGGGGATCAACCCGATGCTGAAAACCCTGAATGATCAGAGCGCGGACGGGTACTACGATCTTCTGGAGAAGACGCTGATTCCGGTGGCGAAGCAGTTTGATAACGACATGCAGGCGTTTCAGAAATGGAGCGAAGCGCGTGGTCAGGCGGAAGTGAGCGCCGTGCAGGCGAGTAAAACCCGCGTACTGATCCTGATTATCGTCGCAGCGCTGCTGACGGCGGGCATTATCGTGCTCGCGTGGCTGGTGCTGCGCCATATGCTGCTCAAGCCGCTCTCTGCATCGATCGCTCAGCTGGAGAACGTGGCGGCGGGGGATTTAACCCATACGCTGAATGCCCCCGCGAGCCAGGAGTTTAACCGCCTCAATGCGGTGATAGAGGAGATGCGGCAGTCGCTGATGAACTCGGTTATGCGGGTACGCGATGCCAGCTCGCAAATTGACACCGGTAGCCGCGAGCTGACGCTGGGAAACCGCGATCTTGCCGAGCGTACGGAATCCACCGCCACGTCGCTGGAGCAGACGGCGGCCAGCATGGAACAGATCACCGCGACGGTGAAGCTCAACGCCGATAACGCCGAGCAGGCGCACCAGCTGGCGAAGTCGGTGTCCGACACGGCCGATCACGGCAGCGAAATG
Organism: Enterobacter sp. A103; assembly: GCF_034427535.1. Taxonomy (NCBI): domain Bacteria; kingdom Pseudomonadati; phylum Pseudomonadota; class Gammaproteobacteria; order Enterobacterales; family Enterobacteriaceae; genus Enterobacter; species Enterobacter sp. A103. The sequence goes on along the minus strand of NZ_JAXQPQ010000003.1, from coordinate 385,061 downwards.
GTCTGCTACGTAATTGAAAAAATGCGCGATATCTCCGGCAGTTCGGCGCGCATCGCCGACATCCTGAGCGTGATCGACGGTATTGCCTTCCAGACCAATATTCTGGCGCTTAACGCCTCCGTGGAAGCGGCGCGCGCGGGCGAGCAGGGGCGCGGGTTTGCCGTCGTCGCGGGCGAAGTGCGAAACCTTGCCAGCCGCAGCGCCGACGCTGCGAAAGAGATCCGATCGCTTATCAGTGATTCGCAGACCCACGTTAACGAGGGCAGCGAGCTGGCACAGCAGGCCGGCGAAACGATGGACGAAATCGCAACAGAAGTGCTGCGGATGACCAAACTGATGCGTGAGATTGCGACCGCGTCTCAGGAGCAGAGCCGCGGCATTGAGCAGGTGAATATTGCGGTGAATCAGATGGACGAAACCGCGCAGCAGAATGCGGCGCTGGTGCAGCAATCCTCCGCCGCGACCCGCTCCCTTGAAGAGCAGTCGCGTCAGCTGATGGAAGCCATGTCATCATTCAAAGTGACGACTCAGACCGCTGCATAATATTACCCAGCCCCGGTACGTTCTGTGCCGGGGTTTTATTTTTTCCGGAATTAACTGCCGCAATATTATCGTGAATTTCACCCATTAATATTTCCAGTGAGCTGGTTAAGGCTAACGCTTTTTCCGTCGGTTCAAGATATAAACCTTTGCGGAAAAATAACGGTTCATCAAAGAGTTGATTAAAACGCTTTAGGGCCAGACTCACCGCCGGACGTGACATCTCCAGACGCAAAGAGGCTTTAGCCATGCTGCCGCAGCGGACGATTTCAATAAAGACAGGGATAAGATTTAAATCAATGCCGGTATTAGCACGGGAATAATTGTTCATTGCGATTCTGCTCCACGAAATATCTGTCAAACTGTTATGGAAATAATGCAGGAGCAGTGGTGAATATTAAAGCCTGTTTTTTATAAACACTTATACGGTAAAATATATAAATGACCAGGGGAGCCAGAACGGCTCCCCTGTAGAGAGGCATTACGCGTCCGGATACTCACGGATAAAACGTTCAACGTCTTCAACCATGTGGTTGTTGCCGACGAAGAATGAACGGCGCTGGTGAAGGCTTTCCGGCACGATATCCAGAATACGTTCTTTACCGTCGCTCGCCTTGCCGCCCGCCTGTTCGGCGAGGAACGCCATCGGGTTGCACTCGTACAGCAGGCGCAGCTTCCCGTCCGGGTGGCTGGCGGTGCTTGGGTAGAGGTAGATACCGCCTTTCAGCAGGTTACGGTGGAAATCCGCGACCAGAGAGCCAATGTAGCGGGACGTGTACGGGCGCTGGGTCGCTTTATCTTCTTCCTGGCAGAATTTAATGTACTTCTTCACGCCGTTCGGGAATCGGATGTAGTTGCCTTCGTTGATGGAGTAGGTGTTACCCTTCTCCGGGAAGCGCATGCGTTCCTGGCTCAGGCAGAAAACGCCCAGTGAAGGATCGTACGTAAAGGCGTGAACCCCGCAGCCGGTGGTGTACACCAGCATGGTGGAGGAGCCATAAACGACGTAACCGGCAGCAACCTGGTTAATGCCCGGCTGCAGGAAATCTTCTTCGGTCACCGGCGTGCCAACAGGCGTGACGCGGCGGTAGATGGAGAAAATGGTACCGACAGAAACGTTAACGTCGATGTTTGAGGAACCGTCGAGCGGATCCATCAGAACAACGTATTTAGCGTGTTCACACCCTTCGAAAACAACAATTTCATCTTCTTCTTCAGAGGCGATACCCGCAACGATGTCGCGCGCGCGCAGTGCAGCTTTCAATTTTTCATTTGCGAACAGATCGAGCTTCTGTTGAACCTCGCCCTGAACGTTCTCGGCACCGCTGGCACCCAGGATGTCGACCAGACCGGCCTTGTTGATATCGCGGTGGATGATCTTAGCGCCCAGCTTTATTGCCGACAGCAAAGCAGTGAGTTCACCGGTAGCATGAGAGAACTCGTGCTGCTTTTCGACAATAAATTCACCTAACGTTTTCATAACACTTTCCCTGCATCTTTGTGAGTAGAGCGATTGTATGTTCACTAAAACGACTAAAGCCCAACAATCTTAACAAACATTCAAATATTAGCGCAGAGGTGAATCGCGCCAGCAACATACGGATTTACCTGAAATGCGTTTCACAGCCGCTAACATGTGAGTAAAATGTGCGCCACATTGAAGAAGGATAGTGACGTATGCGCATTCATATATTGGGGATTTGTGGCACTTTCATGGGCGGACTGGCAATGCTGGCGCGCTCGCTGGGCCATGAAGTGACAGGTTCGGACGCCAATGTGTATCCGCCAATGAGCACACTTCTGGAGAAACAGGGCATCTCGTTAATTCAGGGCTACGATGCCAGCCAGCTGGATCCCGAGCCGGACCTGGTGATCATCGGCAACGCCATGACCCGCGGCAATCCGTGCGTCGAGGCGGTTCTGGAACGCAATATTCCGTTCATGTCCGGCCCGCAGTGGCTGCATGACTTCGTCCTGCGCGACCGCTGGGTGGTTGCCGTTGCCGGTACCCATGGCAAAACCACGACTGCGGGCATGGCGACCTGGATCCTCGAAGCCTGCGGCTACAAGCCGGGCTTCGTGATTGGCGGCGTACCGGGTAATTTCGACGTTTCTGCGCGTCTGGGTGACAGCCCGTTCTTCGTGATCGAAGCCGACGAATACGACTGCGCGTTCTTCGACAAACGCTCCAAGTTCGTGCATTACTGCCCGCGCACGCTGATCCTCAACAACCTTGAGTTCGACCACGCGGATATTTTTGACGACCTGAAAGCGATCCAGAAACAGTTCCACCACCTGGTGCGCATTGTTCCGGGCCAGGGGCGCATCATCCTGCCGGAAAACGACATCAACCTGAAGCAGACGATGGCGATGGGCTGCTGGAGCGAGCAGGAGCTGGTGGGCGAGCAGGGCCACTGGCAGGCGAAGAAGCTCAACGCCGATGCCTCCGAGTGGGAAGTGCTGCTCGACGGTGAAAAAGTGGGTGAGGTGAAGTGGGGCCTGGTGGGCGAGCACAACATGCACAACGGCCTGATGGCTATTGCTGCGGCGCGTCACGTTGGCGTTCTGCCTGCGGATGCGGCCAATGCGCTGGGCTCGTTCATTAACGCCCGTCGCCGTCTGGAACTGCGCGGTGAAGCCCACGGCGTGACCGTATATGACGATTTTGCACACCACCCGACGGCCATTTTGGCAACGCTTGCCGCCCTGCGCGGCAAGGTCGGCGGCACAGCCCGCATCCTCGCGGTGCTGGAACCGCGCTCGAACACCATGAAGATGGGCATCTGCAAAGATGATCTCGCGCCGTCGTTAGGACGTGCCGATGAGGTCTTCCTGCTGCAGCCGCAGCATATTCCGTGGCAGGTGGCCGAAGTGGCCGATGCCTGCATTCAGCCCGCGCACTGGAGCGCGGATGTGGATGCGCTCGCGGATATGGTGGTGAAAGCCGCTCAGCCTGGCGATCACATTCTGGTGATGAGCAACGGCGGTTTTGGTGGGATCCATCAGAAGCTGCTGGACGGTCTGGCGAAGAAAGCGGAAGCGGCAGCCGCAGAGTAAAAAAAAGCCCGGTGGCGCTTGCGCTTACCGGGCCTACATTCTTTCCTCCCTCGCCCTCCGGGGAGGGGGGAACTGATTACTCTTCGTTCTCAGACAGCTCGCGCAGATACTGGAAAATCAGGCGCGCAGACTTCGGCGGCTTATTCCCTTCTTTCTCTTTCTGCGCGTTGCGGATCAAGGAACGCAGCTGCTGGCGGTCGGCATCCGGCCACAGGTTCAGCACTTCCGGTACGGCATCATCACCCTGTTCAATCAGGCGATCGCGGATCTGCTCAAGCTTATGGAAAAACGCAACCTGCTGGTTGTGGCGGTTTTTCAGCTTGTCCAGCGCCTGGCGGATCGGATCGACGTCGCGCTGACGCAGCATTTTCCCGATAAGCTGAAGCTGGCGACGACGGCCTTCTTTCTTGATTTTCTGTGCCAGTTCAATGGCATCACGCAGATCCTGGTCGAGCGGGATCTTGTCCAGCGCGTTTTTACCCAGTTCTACCATTTCTGCGCCAAGCTGTTTTAACTCTTCGGCGTCACGTTTAATTTCACTTTTACTGACCCAGATGATCTCATCATCTTCGTCTTCGATGTCATCACCGGGAACGTCGTCGAGCCAGTCTTCGGGCTGCTTAGTCATGTCAGGCTCCTTAAAAAAAGAGGCTAATGTTACCAGTTAAGACGCGCACTGAAAAACGGTTCTCTGTTAGACTTCAGATAACTCTCTCTTACAGTATGGCATTTGCGATGAAAGTAACCTCACAAGTTGAAGCGCAGCGTAAGATTCTTGAAGAAGCCGTCTCCACCGCGCTGATGCTTGCTTCAGAAAAATCAGATGGCGCCGAAGTGGCGGTCAGCAAAACCACCGGCATCAGCGTGAGCACCCGCTATGGTGAAGTGGAGAACGTAGAATTCAACAGCGATGGCGCGCTTGGGATCACGGTGTATCACCAGAATCGCAAAGGCAGCGCGTCATCTACCGATCTCAGCCCGGATGCCATTGCCCGTACGGTGCAGGCGGCGCTGGATATCGCCCGTTATACCTCTCCGGATCCTTACGCAGGCGTGGCGGATAAAGACCTGCTGGCGTTTGACGCGCCGGATCTCGATCTTTTCCACCCGGCGGAAGTAACCCCGGACGAAGCGATCGAACTCGCCGCGCGCGCCGAGCAGGCTTCCCTGCAGGCCGATAAGCGCATCACCAATACCGAAGGCGGCAGCTTCAACAGCCATTACGGCATCAAAGTCTTCGGCAACAGCCACGGCATGCTGCAGGGCTACTGCTCTACCCGTCATTCGCTCTCCAGCTGCGTGATCGCTGAAGAGAACGGTGACATGGAGCGTGACTACGCCTATACCATTGGCCGCGCGCTGGGGGATTTGCAGTCTCCTGAGTGGGTGGGTAAAGAGTGTGCCGAACGCACGCTGTCACGCCTGTCGCCGCGCAAACTCTCCACCATGAAGGCCCCGGTTATTTTTGCCAACGAAGTGGCGACCGGTCTGTTTGGCCATCTGGTGGGCGCTATCGCAGGCGGCTCGGTTTACCGTAAATCGACCTTCCTGCTCGACTCGCTGGGCAAGCAGATTCTGCCGGAATGGCTCACCATTGAAGAACATCCGCACCTGCTGAAAGGGCTGGCCTCCACGCCGTTCGACAGCGAAGGCGTGCGCACCGAACGTCGCGATATCATCAAAGACGGTATTCTGACCCAGTGGCTGCTGACCAACTACTCCGCGCGCAAGCTGGGGCTGAAAAGCACCGGACACGCTGGCGGCATCCACAACTGGCGCATTGCCGGACAGGGCCTGAACTTTGAGCAGATGCTGAAAGAGATGGGCACCGGTCTGGTGGTCACCGAGCTGATGGGCCAGGGCGTAAGCGGCATTACCGGAGACTACTCGCGCGGCGCGGCGGGCTTCTGGGTGGAAAACGGCGAAATCCAGTATCCGGTGAGCGAAATTACCATCGCTGGCAACCTGAAGGACATGTGGCGCAATATCGTTACGGTCGGTAACGATATTGAAACACGTAGCAATATACAGTGTGGTTCTGTACTTCTGCCGGAAATGAAAATCGCCGGTCAGTAATACCCGTAAAGGCGTTTTAATAATAAAAAAGGAAGTGAGCAATGCGTAAACATCTGTTAGCGATCGTCGCGGCTTCAACGCTGGTTCTTGGCTCTTCTGCGTTTGCTGCCGATCTTGAAGACGACATGGGCATCCTCGGTCAAAACCTGAAGGTGGTGCAGAAAACCGACAATGCGGCTGAAATGAAAGACGCGCTGACCAAAATGCGTGAAGCGGCGCTGGACGCACAAAAAGCGACGCCTCCGAAGCTGGAAAGCAAAGCGGCAGACAGCGCAGAAATGAAAGACTATCGCCACGGCTTTGACGTGCTGGTCGGCCAGATCGACGGCGCGCTGAAGCTGGCTAACGAAGGCAAAGTGAAGGAAGCCCAGGCGGCGGCCGAGCAGTTTGTGACGACCCGTAACACCTATCACAAGAAATACCGTTAACCGATCGCGCATCTGACAAACAACCAGCGGGGGCCAGCGGCCCCCGTTTTTTTTTATGCGGTAATAAGTAAACCCTATCGCCATCACATTTTTGCGTCACCGCGCCTGAACGTTTCGTTTCCCCGGCGCGCGTTTTGCCGCTGGAATACGTGATATTCATCACGCAAATACCGGGATTAATTCAGATTCACCGCATTTATGTGGCACAGATCACTGCTGCGGCTCGCCTTTCCACTTCGAAGTGGAAAACAACTCGCTACAAACAATTCCCCCCCAACGTTAGTTTTATTCCAGAGCCATTAACGGGGTAAGACCAGTGATTAACGGAGCGGTAATGAACGACGTTGGGGAACAGGCAGAGCAAACAGAACAGCTCGCGAACACCATGCTGCAGCAGGTTTATGCCCTGCTGGCCCGAAACAACATCATCCCCAATGCGGTACAGGAGCAGATGCTCACCTCCCACGTGCGCGCAATGGCGCACCGGTCCGTGACCGGCGAGCCGCTGCCGGAGGTTGAAGCAGAGCTGTTTGACGAAATTTCACCGGATTCAATGCGGCTCGCCCGTGAAGTGGTCGCGCAGTTTGGCAATCTTCCTGATGAAGAAGCCTGGCTGCTCTCCGTTCACTTTGAAGTCGCGAAAGACAACCTTTAAGGAGCAACACATGGAACAGATTACAGTCGTGATTGGCGATCGCCTGGGTAAAGGTCAGAAAGTGGCTGCCGGTGTGGAAAAAGCAGGTGGACGCGCGGTGGTTGTACCGGGCATGGCGGCGGACATGAAGCTCGGCGACGTGATGAAAGCGGAAAACGCCACCTTCGGCATCTCCTTCTGCGGCAGCGGCGGCGCGGGTGCCATCACTGCCCAAACCAAATATGGCTACAAGGCCAAATACGGCATGCGTTCGGTGGAAGAGGGCGTGACCGCCATCAACGAAGGCTGCAACGTGCTGGGCTTCGGCTTTATGGATAAAGAAGAGCTGGGCGAGCGTCTGGTGCAGGCGTGGCAGAAGAAATACGGCGCATAAGCATGAAAGAACAGTTCACAACCACGGTGAGAGTGAAGGGCAAAGGCGACGCCAAAGCGCGCGCCTTTGCCGACGCGCTCAACCACGTTCAGGCCGCGGTGATGAAAGCCTCACCGCATATCTTACTGCGTATTGAGCCACAGGATGTGCAGGTCGTTCAGGCGCAAGAAGCGGTGCGAAAAGAAGCGTTTCTGTTCTTCTTTCTGCGCCGGGAAAGACGCACCTACAGCGTGGAGCTGGATGTGACCGTCAACGTGACCGCTATCAATCTTGACCAGGTGGATTTCGTCACGCAACGCTGATTATTCATAAAAGGGCAGACTGATGTTCTTAATTATATTAATAAAATCGCTCATCATTGGCGGCCTGGTTGGCGTCGGTGTCGGAGCCGGGGCTGCACGCATGTTTCATGCGCCTACCACTCAGGGTATGGGCGCGTTTCGTACGTTGGGGGAACTGAACTCCTGCGAAGGGGATCCGGCGTCCCACTTCTCCTTTGGGTTAGGTTTCTTCTTTAACGCCTGGGCCTCTTCCGTGGCCGCAGGGGCTTTCACACAGGACGTTGACCACCGCATCATCCCGAACTGGGGTGCTGCTGCGCTGATGATCAAAAACCGTAACGTCGGCGAAACGCTGCACGACCCGCGCAAAATGGCGATTGCCTGCGGCGTGATTGGCATGCTCGTCGTCACCTTCCTGAACCTGACCGCCTCCTCCGTGCCGGCAGCGCTTCAGGTCACCGCCGTGAAGGTTCTGGTACCGGCGGCAAACCTGCTGGTGAACACCGTGATGCCGGTGATCTTCTGGCTGGCAGCTATCGACGCGGGTAAAAAATCGGGCTTCTGGGCCACCATCTTTGGCGGCGCGGCGCAGCTGATTATGGGGAACGCCGTACCGGGCCTGGTGCTGGGGATCCTGATCGGTAAAGGCGTGGAAGAGAGCGGCTGGAACCACGTCACCAAAGTGATGATGGCGGCGATCGTCCTGCTCTTCGTGCTGAGCGGCTTCTTCCGCGGCTTCGACATGAAGATGATCGAATCCTTCCATCTGACCGTGCCGAACTGGCTCGACATGATCCACAACTCGCTCAGCGGTAAATAACAGGAGCCTCTAAATGGAACAGAATAAAGGTTTTTGGTATGCCGACTGGTCGTTCCCGATCTTCGTTGGCCTGCTCTCCTCCGGCGTTTTCGCCGGGACGCACATGTACTACCTCTACGGCATCGGCGCGTTTAACGAAGTGGCCTTCGTGGCGATGCTGAAAGCGGGGATCGATACCGGGGTTTACGGCGCGGTGGCGGCGTTCGGCGCGAGCTTCCTGTTCGCCCGCATTATCGAAGGGTCGCTGGTGGGTATTCTCGACATCGGCGGCGCCATCCAGACCGGCGTGGGTCTCGGCGTTCCGGCGCTGCTGCTGGGCGCGGGCATCATGTTCCCGGTGACCAACTTCATTGCCGCGCTGATTACCGGCCTGGTGATTGGTCTGGCGATTGGCTACGTCATCATCCTGGCGCGTAAGTTCACCATCAACCAGAGCAACTCCACCTACGGTGCAGACGTGATGATGGGCGCGGGTAACGCCTCCGGCCGTTTCCTCGGGCCGTTGATTATCCTCAGCGCCATGACCGCCTCCATTCCTATCGGCGTCGGCTCCCTGCTGGGTGCGCTGGTGTTCTACATCTGGCAGAAGCCGATCACCGGTGGCGCGATCCTCGGCGCAATGCTGTTGGGCTGGCTGTTCCCGGTCGCCCTTTAATACCCGCGGGCGCTCAGGCGCCCGCCTTATCAGGAGATTCTCATGTTTGATTTACTCCTGCGCCGTGCGCGCCTTGCCGACGATACCCTGACCGATATCGCCATTCAGGACGGGAAGATCGCGGCGCTGGGCAAGATTGACGCCCCCGCGTATAAAACGGTTGAGCTGAACGGCGACGTGTTCGTCAGCGCAGGCTGGATTGACTCCCACGTTCACTGCTACCCGAACTCCCCGATTTACCACGACGAGCCGGACAGCGTGGGCATTGCCACCGGCGTCACCTCCGTGGTGGACGCGGGCAGTACCGGTGCCGACGACGTGGACGATTTCTACGAAATCACCCGTAAAGCCTCCACCGAGGTGTTTGCCCTGCTGAACATCTCCCGGGTGGGGCTGATTGCCCAGAACGAACTGGCCAACATGGCGAATATTGACGCCGACGCGGTGAAGCAGGCGGTGAAGCGCCACCCTGATTTTATCGTCGGCCTGAAGGCGCGCATGAGCAGCAGCGTGGTCGGTGAAAACGGCATTACGCCGCTGGAGCGCGCTAAAGCCATTCAGAAAGAGAACGGCGACCTGCCGCTGATGGTGCACATCGGCAACAACCCGCCGAACCTCGACGAAATCGCCGAGCTGCTGAGTTCCGGCGACATCATCACCCACTGCTATAACGGCAAACCCAACCGCATTCTGACGCCCTCCGGCGAGCTGCGCGCCTCCATCACCTCCGCCCTGAAGCGCGGCGTGCGCCTGGACGTTGGCCACGGTACGGCGAGCTTCAGCTTTGAGGTGGCGAAACGCGCCATCGCGATGGGCATTCTGCCGCACACCATCAGCTCGGATATCTACTGCCGCAACCGCATCAACGGGCCGGTCGGCTCGCTGGCAAGCGTGATGTCGAAGTTTCTCGCCATCGGCATGTCCTTGCCGCAGGTGATTGACTGCGTGACCGCCAACGCCGCCGACGGCCTGCGCCTGGCGCGCAAGGGCCGCATCCAGCCGGGTCTCGACGCCGACCTGACGCTGTTCACGATTAAACGCCAGCCGACGGTGCTGACGGATGCCGAAAACGACAGCCTGCAGGCTGAACACATTCTGGTGCCGCTTGCCGCGATCCGCGCGGGCAAGGGCTACATGACCGAACAAGGGAGCACGGAACATGCCTTCGATTTATGAGAAGTACCATTTAAAGCAGGTTATCAACACCTCTGGCCGCATGACGGCGCTGGGCGTCTCCACGCCGCGCCCGGAAGTGGTGCAGGCGGCGATGGACGGCATGAATCACTATTTCGAGATGAAGGATCTGGTCAATAAAACCGGGGAATACATCGCGAAGCTGCTGCATGTGGAAGGCGCGACGGTGGTTTCCTGCGCGTCGGCGGGCATAGCCCAGTCGGTGGCGGCGGTGCTGGTGAAAGACAGCGACTGGCTGCTGGAAAACCTGCACGTGACCCCGATTGAGAACAACGAAATCGTCCTGCCGAAAGGCCACAACGTAAACTTTGGCGCGCCGGTGGGCACCATGGTGGCGCTGGGCGGCGGCAAGCTGGTGGAGGCGGGCTACGCCAACGAATGCTCTGCCGATCAGCTGGCTGCGGCGATCACCCCGCGCACGGCGGCGATCCTCTACATCAAATCGCACCACTGCGTGCAGAAAAGCATGCTCAGCGTCGAGCAGGCGGCGGTGGTGGCGCGCAAGCACGATCTCCCGCTGATCGTCGACGCGGCGGCGGAAGAAGATCTGCACGCGTACTACCGATCCGGCGCCGATCTGGTGATCTACAGCGGCGCGAAGGCGATTGAAGGCCCAACCAGCGGGCTGGTGATCGGTAAAACCCAGTACGTTGAGTGGGTGAAGCGCCAGACGGCGGGCATTGGCCGCGCGATGAAGGTGGGCAAAGAGGGCATTCTTGGCCTGACCTGCGCCATCGAACACTACCTGACGGCGACCAAAGAGAGCGGCGCCGAGATGGTGGCGAAGATGACGCCGTTTATCGACGCGCTCAACACCCTGAACGGCGTGACCGCGCGCGTGGTCTGGGACAGCGCCGGTCGCGATATCGCCCGCACCGAGATCAAGTTCGACGAAGCCACAACGGGCGTCGGCACGGGCGATCTGGTGGCGAAGCTCAAGCAGGGGGAATACGCCATTTACTTCCGTGGCTACAAGGCCAACGAAGGGATTATCGAGGCGGACGTGCGCAGCGTGAATGCTGACCAGCTGAACATCGTGTATCGCCGCATTAGCGAAGTATTAGGACAGGAGAAAAAAGCATGAAACTGACCCCCAACTTTTACCGTGACCGCGTCTGCCTGAACGTGCTGGCAGGATCGAAAGCCAACGCCAGCGCCATTTACGAGGCGGCGGAAGGTCACGTGCTGGTGGGCGTGCTCTCCAAAAATTACCCGGACGTGGCGAGCGCCGTTGCCGATATGCGTGAATATGCCGCGCTGATCGATAACGCACTCTCCGTCGGCCTCGGCGCGGGGGATCCGAACCAGTCGGCGATGGTAAGCGAGATCTCCCGTCAGGTGCAGCCGCAGCACGTCAACCAGGTCTTCACCGGCGTGGCCACCAGCCGCGCGCTGCTGGGGCAGAATGAGTCGGTGGTCAACGGCCTGGTCTCTCCGACCGGCACCGTGGGCATGGTGAAAATCTCCACCGGACCGCTGAGCAGCAACGCACCGGACGGCATCGTACCGGTTGAAACCGCGATTGCCCTGCTGAAGGATTTCGGCGGCAGCTCCATCAAATACTTCCCGATGGGCGGCCTCAAGTGCCGTGATGAGTACAACGCGGTGGCGGAAGCCTGCGCCCGTCACGACTTCTGGCTGGAGCCGACCGGAGGTATCGATCTGGAAAACTATGAGGAGATCCTGCAGATCGCCCTCGACGCGGGCGTGAGCAAAATCATCCCGCATATCTACAGCTCGATTATCGACAAAGCCAGCGGCGACACGCGCCCGGAAGACGTGCGTACGCTGCTTGCGATGACGAAGAAGCTGGTGAAGTAGTATCTGCCCTCACCCTAACCCTCTCCCAAAGGGAGAGGGAACTTTTACCCCCTCTCCCTTTGGGAGAGGGCCGGGGTGAGGGAAAACAAACCGCACAAATATAAAGGAGCCACCATGCACACCCGTACCCTGCTTGTTGCTTCACTCTCAATGCTCGCCACCGCCGCTATCGCCCAGCCGCAGTACGCCTGGGTGGGCACCTACAACCCCAACGGCGAAGGGCTGTACCGCTTTACCGTTGACCCGCAAAGCGGCGCGCTGGCGAATAAAACGCTGGTGAGCAGGCTGCCGAACGCCGCGCAGCTGGCCGTCTCGCACGACGGCAAAACGCTCTATCTGGCAAGTGAAGTGGAGCAGGGCGTGGTGCAGGCGCTGCGGGTGGGGGATAACGGCGCGCTGAGCGAGCTTAATCAGGTGGCCTCCGGCGGCGCGGGGCCGGTTTACCTGTCGCTGACGCCGAACGGTCGACATCTGCTGGTGGCTAACTATGTCAGCGGATCGATCGCCGTTTTGCCAGTCAACGCAGACGGCAGCCTGGGTGAGGCTACGGATAAACGTCAGGATCAGGGCGAACCGGGCGCGGCGAAGCCGGAAGCGGCTGTCGAAGGAAGCTTTGCCATCAGCGATCATAACGGCCCCCACGCGCACATGATCGCCGCCGATCCGAGCGGGAAATACGTGTTTTCCACCGATCTTGGGCTGGATCGCCTCTACCAGTATCGTTTTGACGATCGAACAGGGAAGCTGACGCCGAACGATCCGCCGTTTATCAGCGCCTCCTCAAAAGGCGCCGGGCCGCGCCACTTTGTCTTTACGCCAAAAGGCGATGCCCTGTGGCTGATTAACGAAGAGGCGTCTACGCTCACCCATTATACCGTGAACGCTAACGGCACCCTGAAAGAGGGCAAAACGCTCTCAGCCCTGCCGGAAGGTTACAAAGGCACCAGCTTTGCTGCCGGGCTCGCATTAAGCGCCGACGGTAAACAGCTGTATGTGGCTAACCGTTTGCATAACAGCATCGGGCACTTTACCGTAACAGCGGAGGGCACGCTGACGCATCAGGATGACGTGTGGACGCGCGGCGACTACCCGCGCACCCTGACGCTCGATAAGCAGGGACACTGGCTGTACGTCATGAACCAGCGCAGCGACAACATCACCCGTTTCCGCGTGGCGCAGGACGGGAAATTAAGCTTCGAGCCGGACTATACCCCGGTCGGCAGCCCATCTCAGATGGTCATTTCACCTTAAGCTGTAAGAGGACAAACCCGTGCGATTTCCGAACCAACGTTTAGCGCAACTGTTCGATTTGTTGCAAAACGAGACGCTGCCGCAGGACGAGCTGGCGCAGCGGCTGTCGGTCTCCACGCGAACCGTCCGTGCCGATATCACCGCCCTGAACGCGCTGCTGGCAGGCCACGGCGCGCAGTTTATATTGAGCCGGGGCAACGGCTATCAGCTCAAAATTGATGATGCCCAGCGCTACCAGCAGCTGCAGGCATCCCACCCGCGCGCGCTGCGTATTCCCCGGACCGGGCCGGAGCGCGTGCACTATCTGGTGGTGCGTTTTCTGACCTCGGCATTTTCTCTTAAGCTCGAGGATCTGGCGGACGAGTGGTTCGTCAGCCGCGCCACGCTGCAGAGCGACATGACCGAAGTCCGCGAGTGGTTCCACCGCTATAACCTGACGCTGGAAACGCGTCCTCGCCACGGCATGAAGCTGTTTGGCAGCGAGATGTCGACCCGCGCCTGCCTGACCGATCTGCTCTGGGAGCTTGCGCAGCAGGACAGCCTGAACCCGCTGGTGACCGACGTGGCGCTGAATGCAGGCGTGGCGGAGCAGATGGTGCCCGTGCTGCACGAGGCGCTGACGCGTCATCACATCCGTCTGACCGATGAAGGCGAGCTGTTCCTGCGCCTGTACTGCGCGGTGTCGGTGCGGCGCATCAGCGAGGGCTATCCGCTGCCGGAATTCCACGCCGAAGACGTGGAAGAGAATGTGCGCGAGGCGGCGAAGGATATCGCCGTCACTATCCAGCAGCTGGCGGGCAAAGCGCTTTCACCTTCAGAGGAGAGCTGGCTGTGCGTGCACATTGCGGCGCGGCAGATCCAGGAGATTGCCCCGAGCGCCATTAACGCGGATGACGACGAAGCGCTGGTCAACTACATCCTGCGCTACATCAACACCCACTATAATTACAACCTGCTCAGCGACGCGCAGCTGCACGCGGACCTGCTCACGCACATCAAAACCATGATCACCCGGGTGCGGTATCAAATCATGATCCCCAATCCGCTGCTGGATAACATCAAGCAGCACTACCCGATGGCGTGGGATATGACCCTCGCGGCGGTGTCGAGCTGGGGAAAATACACGCCGTATGTGATCAGCGAAAACGAAATCGGCTTCCTGGTGCTGCATATCGGCGTCGGGCTGGAGCGCCATTACAACATCGGCTACCAGCGCCAGCCGCGGGTGCTGCTGGTATGCGACGCCGGGAATGCTATGGTCCGCATGATCGAGGCGGTGCTCCAGCGCAAGTACCCGCAGATTGAGGTGGCCCGCACGCTCACCCTGCGCGAGTACGAGCTGGCGGATTCCATCGGCGAGGACTTTGTCATTTCCACCGCCCGCGTGAGCGAAAAATCTAAACCGGTGGTGATGATCGCCCCATTCCCGACCGATTACCAGTTAGAACAGATCGGCAAGCTGGTGCTGGTGGACCGCACCCGCCCGTGGATGCTGGATAAATACTTCGACGCGGCCCATTTCCGCATTATCGACAAGCCCGTTGACCAGCAAACGCTGTTCCGTGAACTGTGCGCGCAGCTTGAAGGCGAGGGGTTTGTCGGCGCGGAGTTCCTGGATTCTGTCGTCGAGCGTGAAGCCATCGTCAGCACCATGCTCGGCGACGGCATCGCGCTGCCGCACTCCCTCGGCCTTTTAGCGCAGAAAACGGTGGTCTATACCGTGCTCGCCCCGCACGGCGTTCAGTGGGGAGATGAAACCGCGCACGTCATCTTCCTGCTCGCCATCAGCAAAAGCGAATACGAAGAGGCGATGGCGATTTACGATATCTTCGTCACCTTCCTGCGTGAACGGGCGATGTCGCGGCTCTGTAGCTGCGGAGATTTTGCCGGGTTTAAGGCGGTGGCGATGGAGAGTTTGAGCCGGTTTTGAGGTAAGGGCGGACGGATAACATCCGCCTTTTTTCAACGCAGATGATGCACAACCTGGTTGCTGCTGCCGCGCCAGATCAGCGCCGGGTCTTTTAAATCCTGCACGAACTTGCCGTCGACCAGGACGTTAATCAGATCCACTACTTCTCTTTGCTGCGCATTGAGTTCATCCAGCTTATATCCCGTCCAGACCCAAATATCTTTGCCTGCACATTCGCGGCGAATGCGCTTCACCAGCTTCAGGATCTCCGGCACGTTTTGCGGGTGCAGCGGATCGCCGCCGGAGAGCGAAATCCCCTGGCGTTTGATGCGCGAGTCGTTCAGGTCGTTGACGATCCGGTCTTCCATTTCGGCGGTGAACGGCATGCCGGAATTTAAGCGCCAGGTGCTTTTGTTATAGCAGCCGGGGCATTCGTGGACGCAGCCTGAAACGAACAGGGTGCAGCGGGTGCCGGGGCCGTTGACGATGTCGACGGGGTAGTATTGATGATATCGCATAGAAAATGTCCAGAGAATTTGTGCGCGCTGATGCCCTCACCCCGACCCTCTCCCACAGGGAGAGGGGGAAGAGTTCCCTCTCCCTTGAGGGAGAGGGGTAGGGTGAGGGGGAGAACCCTGCGCCGAACTTACCCGATCTGCCCATTCCCCAAATGCTTCACGCGACGCTTCACCTCTTCCTGCTTCCCGGCGTTAAACGGACGCGCGTCCGGGCTGCCGAGATAGCCGCACACGCGACGGGTCACGGAGACGCGAGCCGCATCGTGGTTGCCGCATTTCGGGCAGGTAAAACCTTTGCTCGTACACTCGAACTCACCGGTAAAGCCGCACTCGTAGCACTCGTCGATTGGCGTGTTGGTCCCGTAATACGGCACGTGCTGATAGCTATAATCCCACACGTCTTCCAGCGCCTTCAGGTTGTGCTGAATGTTCGGGTACTCGCCGTAGCAAATGAAGCCGCCGCTGGCGATCGGCGGATAGGCCGCTTCGAAGTCGATCTTGTCGTACGGGTTCACCTTTTTCTCCACGTCGAGGTGGAAGCTGTTGGTGTAATACCCTTTGTCGGTCACGCCTTCCACGATCCCGAACTCGGCGGTATCCAGACGGCAGAAGCGGTCGCACAGGTTCTCGCTCGGCGTGCTGTAGAGGCTAAACCCGTAGCCGGTTTCCTCTTTCCACTGGTCAACCGCGTCGCGCAGGCGCTGAACGATGGCGATGCCTTTCTCACGCAGGGCCTCGCTGTCGTACATATGCGTATCGCCCGCCAGGGCGTTGATGGTCTCGTGAATACCGATATAGCCCAGCGAAATGGACGCGCGACCGTTTTTGAAGATCTCAGACACGTCATCATCCGCTTTCAGACGTACGCCGCAGGCCCCTTCCATATAGAGAATTGGCGCCACGCGGGCCTTGACCCCTTCCAGACGTGCAATACGGGTCATCAGCGCCTTACGCGCCAGCTGCAGGCGCTCGTCCAGCAGCGTCCAGAATTCCGCTTCATTGCCTTTCGCCTCCAGCGCGATGCGCGGCAGGTTCAGGCTGATGACGCCCAGGTTGTTGCGCCCGTCGTGGATCTGCTCGCCGTTTTCATCTTCGTACACGCCGAGGAAGCTGCGGCAGCCCATTGGCGTTTTAAACGAACCGGTCACTTTGACGACCTGATCGTAGTTCAGGATGTCCGGATACATGCGCTTGCTCGCGCACTCCAGCGCCAGCTGTTTGATGTCGTAGTTCGGATCGCCAAACTTGTGGTTCAGGCCGTCGCGGATGGCGAACACCAGTTTCGGGAACACTGCCGTTTTGCGGTTCTTGCCGAGACCGGAAATGCGGTTGCGCAGGATGGACTGCTGGATCAGGCGTGATTCCCAGCTGGTGCCCAGCCCAAAGCCGAAGGTCACAAACGGCGTCTGGCCGTTGGCGGTGTGCAGCGTGTTTACCTCATACTCCAGCGACTGGAAGGCGTCGTAGCACTCTTTCTCGGTGCGGGAGTGCGCGTAGCCGTCGGCGTCCGGGATCTGCCACTCTTCGGCCGTTTTACGATGCTTGTTGAAGCTTGCCGTCACGAACGGGGCCAGCACTTCATCAATGCGGTTAATCGTGGTGCCGCCATAAATATGGCTGGCGACCTGAGCGATAATCTGCGCGGTGACGGCGGTGGCCGTGGAGATCGACTTAGGCGGTTCAATCTCGGCGTTACCCATTTTAAAACCGTGGGTCAGCATGCCTTTCAGGTCGATCAGCATGCAGTTGAACATCGGGAAGAACGGCGAATAGTCGAGATCGTGGTAGTGAATTTCACCGCGCTCGTGCGCCGAGACCACGTCGCGCGGCAGCAGATGCTGACGGGCATAGTGTTTGGCAACGATACCGGCCAGCAGGTCGCGCTGAGTCGGGATCACTTTACTGTCTTTGTTGGCGTTTTCATTGAGCAGGGCGGAGTTGGTCTGCTCCACCAGGCCACGGATCTCCTGGTTCAGACGACCGCGCTTCTCACGCTGCACGTCACGATCGTGACGGTACTCAATGTAGGCGCGCGCCAGCTGCTTGTAGGGCCCCGCCATCAGCTGGTTCTCAACCGCGGTCTGGATCTCACTGATATCGACCTGGCTGCGTTCGTTCATCTGGCTGCTAACGACTTCTGCGACGGTGGCGCAGTAATCTGCGTCATCGACTCCCGCTGCTTTAGCTGCACGCAGAATGGCTTCCTGGATGCGCTCTGATTTAAACGGCACTTTACAGCCATCACGTTTCATCACATGCGGTGTCATGATCACTCCATTTTTTGAAAACAGGTTATCCACAGAGGTGGAGAAGTCATAACCAGGCATATTCCCCGCCGGGCCAAAGACTTCCCGCGTTCCCAGCTCGTGTTATCCACAATTCCGGCCAGCGTAAGCGCCGTCTTGTTGTTGGAATAGTAGACGATAAATACAAGATGTTGGGTCGGCGTGCATTTTAAGTGCTACATATAGTGATTTGCATCAAACATGTTTGCGATTTATTTGATGCAGAACAAAGTAAAAAGACGAGAGTACAAACGACGGGCGCTTCAGCGATTGTAAAGGCGCGAGAGAAAAATCTGATTATTTACTCAACAAAAACAGTAAAGTAAGCCGGGTGCTGAGCCGCACCCGGTAGAGAGAATTACTGCTGCAACCACCAGACGGCTTCAAACGGACGCAGCGACGTCGTTTGCGGTGCAGGGTAGTTACTCATCACCACCTGCGACCTATCGCTGAGAGCGTCTGTCTGCCATTCCTGCGGCGTATTACTCAGGTTCGCCGCCACCATCAGCGTCTGCCCCTGCCACTGACGACGGTAGCACCAAAGAGAAGGATGTTCCGGCAGAAGATCCTCATAATCTCCCCACGTCAGCACCGGCAGGGTTTTACGCAGGCCGATCAGCGACTGGTAGGTGTAGAACACCGAATCCGGGTCGTCGAGCGCCGCGCGGGCGTTCACCGTCTCGTAGTTATCGCAGACCCCAATCCACGGCTCGCCCTCGGTAAAGCCCGCATTGTGCGAAGCGTCCCACTGCATTGGGGTTCGCCCGTTATCGCGGGACTTACTCGCCAGAATCGCCAGTAGTTCATCCGGTTCGCGGCCGTTGGCGCGCAGTTCGGCGAACATGTTCAGGCTTTCCACGTCGCGATAGTCGGTGATGCGGCTGAAGTGCGGGTTGGTCATCCCCAGCTCCTCGCCCTGGTAGATATACGGCGTGCCCTGCATGCCGTGCAGCACCATGCCGAGCATCTTCGCGGCCTGTACGCGGTATTCCCCTTCGTCACCAAAGCGCGACACGATGCGCGGCTGATCGTGGTTACACCAGAACAGCGCGTTCCACGCCCTGTTGTGCATCCCCTGCTGCCAGTGGCGGAAGAGGGTTTTCAGCGCCACGAAGTCCGGCTTCGCCTTCGTCCATTTTTCGCCGCCGGGGTAGTCCACCTTCAGGTGGTGGAAGTTAAAGGTCATCGACAGCTCGCGTCCGTCGAGCGAGGCGTACTGCTGGCAGTTCTCCAGCGAGGTCGAGGACATCTCGCCCACCGTCATCAGGTTGCGCGGGGTGAAGACGTCGCGGCTCATCTCCTGCAGATATTCGTGAACGCGCGGCCCGTCGGTGTAGAAGCGGCGGCCGTCTCCGGTGTTGTCGTCCGGGAAATCCTGATCTTTCGAAATCAGGTTAATCACGTCGAGACGCAAGCCGTCGACGCCGCGATCGGCCCAGAACTCGCACACCTTTTTCAGCTCGGCGCGCACTTCTGGGTTCTCCCAGTTGAGATCCGCCTGCTCCGGGGCGAACAGATGCAGGTAATACTGCTCGCTCTCGGCGTGCCAGCGCCAGGCGTTGCCACCAAACTTGGAGCGCCAGTTGTTGGGAAGCAGCTCCGGCGTGCCGTCGCGCCAGATGTAGAACTGGCGGTACGGGCTCTCTTTGTTCAGCGACTCGCGGAACCAGGCGTGCTGCGTGGAGGTGTGGTTAAACACCATATCCAGCACGATACGGATGCCGCGCTCGTGCGCCCGGGCAACCAGCTCGTCGAAATCATCCAGCGTGCCGTAAGCCGGGTCGATGGCGGTGTAATTCGCCACGTCGTAGCCGTTATCCACCTGCGGGGAGATATAAAACGGCGTCAGCCAGATGGCGTCGATGCCGAGGGTTTTCAGGTAGTCCAGACGCTGCGTCACGCCGCGCAGATCGCCGGTGCCGCTGCCGGTGGTATCCTGGAAGCTCTTTGGGTAAATCTGATAGATGACGCCGTTCTGCCACCAGTGAGGAAGGGTATTCATAGTGCGTTCCTGCAAATGCGAAGGGGCGCAACTGCGCCCCGAAAGAAGAAGTTAAACAATCTGCAGCGAGCCCTGACGGAACTTACGCTGGTAAACCACGGTGGTGAGCGCCATAGGGACGATAATCGCGATGGCCATCGCCAGGGCAAACACCTGCCAGTAAGCGGGCTGGATGGAGAGGATGCCCGGCAGGCCGCCGACGCCAATCCCGTTCGCCATCACGCCGTTCAGACCACACACCAGGCCCGCCAGACCGGAACCGATCATCGCGCAGAGCATCGGGAAGCGGTATTTCAGGTTGATACCGTACATCGCCGGTTCTGTGACGCCGAGGTAAGCAGAGATGGCTGCCGGAACGGAGATCTCACGCTCGTTGTGCTTGCGGCTGACGATGATGATGCCAGTGACCGCCGACGCCTGTGCAATGTTAGACAGGGCGATAATCGGCCAGACCGGCGTGCCGCCGAGGCTCTGGATCATCTGCATATCAATGGCCAGCGTGGTCTGGTGCACGCCGGTGATCACCAGCGGGGCGTACAGGAAGCCAAACAGCGCGGCTCCAATCGGCGCGAAGCTGCCGGTCATCAGGTGACGCACCGCGAAGGCTACGCCGTCGCCGATCATGCGGCCAAACGGACCGATAAAGGCGTGCGCCAGGAACACCGCCAGGATCAGCGAGCAGACCGGCACCACCACCAGATAGAGGTAATCGGGCACGATGCGCTTCAGGCGCGTTTCAATAAAGCCCAGCGCCAGACCCGCCAGCAGGGCCGGAATGACCTGCGCCTGATAGCCCACTTTGGCGATAGTAAACAGGCCGAAGTTCCACACCTCAGGCACCTGCTGACCAAGTAAGTAAGCGTTCATTAACTGTGGAGAGACCAGCGTGACGCCCAGCACGATACCGAGAATCGGCGTGCCGCCCATTTTGCGCACCGCGGACCAGCAAATCCCGACCGGCAGATAGAAGAAGATCGCCTCGCCAATCAGCCACAGGAAATCGTAAACGGTTTTCAGCGCCGGATACATCTGCGCCAGGGTTTTGCCGTCGCTCATCGGCACATCGCCGATGACGTTACGGAAGCCTAAGATTAAGCCCCCGCTGATCAGCGCGGGCAGCAGCGGGAAGAAAATTTCCGCGAAGTGGGAAATCAGCTGCTCGTGCCACTTCATATTCTGGCGCGCGGCCTTCTTCGCCTGCTCTTTATCGGCAGAAGAGTGCCCGGTTGTCGCCAGCAGAGCCTGATAGTAATCGCCCACTTCGGTACCAATAACGACCTGGAACTGCCCGGCGTTGGTGAAGCAGCCTTTGACCATGGAAAGTTCTTCAATGGCCTTCGGGTTGGCTTTGGCCGGATCGTTCAGCACGAAGCGCAGGCGGGTAATGCAATGGCTGACGGTGGCGATGTTTTCGCGTCCGCCGACCAGGACGATCAGCCGATCGATATCTGCTTGTTTGACTTTACTCATCATGAAACCTCATGACAGATGGTGAGGGGGTGTAATGACCTGAGCGCAAGCCTACTCCTTCAGCGTGACGGCGAAAATGGGAACGTTCCCGAAATCAGGCGAAGATCACAATAATCTGTTTTAGAGGGGTTACGAAAGGTGAGCGGGAATGACGATCTGACGAGGCTCTGAACGCCCGTTTATCTGCTCGATCAGCTGCGCGGCGGCCTGTCTGCCGGACTCGGCGTAGCCCGGATCGACGGTGATGATCTCCGGGTGCAGGAACTTCATCAGCGGCGTGCTGCCGACGCTCGCCACCTGCAGATTATCGATGCGCTGCTCCTGCAGAAATTTGCTGGCACCCAGCGCCAGGGTATCCGTGGCGCACACCAGCGCCGTGGTCTGCGGCGTCAGAACGCTGGCGACCTGCTCGTAGCCCTGCTTCATGCCCAGCCCGGGCAGGGAGGCCACGGCGGAGAGGTTGTGCTTTTTGCAAAAGGCCAGATAGGCCTCATGCCGACGCTTGCCGGTGGTGACGTCCGCGTGCGGGACGCCGAGGAAGCTGATGTGACGATGGCCCTCGTCAAACAGGCGCTGCATCAGGGTAATGATCGCGCCCTCGTCGTCATAGCAGACGGAGGCAAAACCGTGTGCATCGCGCGCCAGCAGCACCAGCGAAGGCTGCCAGGGTTTCAGCATCTCGTCCTTAATGCCGGTAAAACCGAACAGCACCACGCCATCAATGTTGCGCCGCTGGAGCATCCCCAGATGCTCTTCAACCAGCTGCACAGAGAACTGGCTCTCCATCATGATCGGATCATACCCCTGCTCGTAGAAGGCGGGTAGCATGGTCTGCACGGCGAGATTTTCAGACAGAGAGTCCAGACGAGAAACAATGATGGCGACGACTTTGTCACTCTGCCCGCGCATGGCGCGCGCGGAGCGGGAAGGGGAAAAACCGTGCTGATTCATGACCGCCTCAACGCGCTCGCGGGTGCGTTCGCTGACGCCGCTTTCGTTGTTCAGCACGCGTGAGACGGTCGATTTCCCCACGCCGCTTAAACGCGCGATGTCTTTAATCGTAAGGCGGTTCTGCATGCTGTATTCCCTGTAACAACGACGATGTAGTGAATTGAGCCTAATGCTATAGCGCGATTTCGCTATGGGCAAAGTCTGGTTTACGTTCGGTTTATTTGCAGGGGGGTATAATACCGCCCGAATCGTCATAAAGGGTACGCTTAAATCCTTATACTGCGCAGCGACACCCTGTTTTTTTACTTACCGGAGGCTTCATGGATCCCGATCCCACACCTCTCCTGAACGGGAGAATGCGTTCTTTCCGGTAAGCCAGCTTTTGCTGTCTCACCGGCGTGAGGCAGCAACGTCTTAAACGTTCCTGCTTGAAAAATTGAGTGCCTCTCAGGTACGGCTTTGCCACGCCTGAAGGAATTGCTGCGTCCGCATTCGCGGATGCGGAGGAATGACTATGTTTAAAAATATCACCCGGCAGCTGCAGGCCCTGCTGAGCCGCCACCTGCCACACCGTCTTGTTCAGCGCGACCCGCTGCCAAACGCCAAAAACATGGCGGGGGCGGCGATCCCCGCGTCCCTGACCGAACGCTGCCTGAACGTGGCGGCGATGGATGAAAACGAAGTCTGGCGCGCGTTCGGCGGACACCCGGAAGGGCTAAACGCGGCCGAAGTGGAAAAAATCCGCGCCGTGCACGGCGATAACCAGATCCCGGCGCAAAAGCCGTCTCCGTGGTGGGTGCACCTGTGGCTCTGCTACCGCAACCCGTTCAACCTGCTGCTGACCGTGCTCGGCCTCATCTCCTACGCGACGGAAGATCTGTTTGCCGCAGGCGTCATTGCCCTGATGGTGGGTATCTCCACGCTGCTGAACTTTATTCAGGAAGCCCGCTCCACCAAAGCGGCGGACGCCCTGAAGGCGATGGTCAGCAACACCGCGACCGTCTCGCGCGTGATTAACGATCTCGGCGAAAACGCCTGGGTGGAGCTGCCTATCGACCAGCTGGTGCCGGGCGATCTGGTGAAGCTGGCCGCGGGGGACATGATCCCGGCGGATTTACGCATTATCCAGGCGCGCGATCTGTTCGTCGCTCAGGCCTCCCTGACCGGGGAATCCCTGCCCGTTGAAAAGGTAGCGCGCAGCCGCGACCCGCAGCAGATGAACCCGCTTGAATGTGACACCCTGTGCTTTATGGGCACCACGGTGGTCAGCGGCACCGCGCAGGCGATTGTCACCGCCACCGGGGGCGACACCTGGTTTGGTCAGCTTGCCGGGCGCGTCAGCGAGCAGGAGAGCGAGCCAAACGCCTTCCAGAAAGGGATTGGCCGCGTCAGCATGCTGCTGATTCGCTTTATGATGGTGATGACGCCGATCGTGCTGCTGATCAACGGCTACACCAAGGGCGACTGGTGGGAGGCGGCCCTGTTCGCGCTCTCCGTGGCCGTTGGCCTGACGCCGGAAATGCTGCCGATGATCGTCACCTCCACGCTGGCGCGCGGGGCGGTGAAGCTCTCTAAACAGAAAGTAATCGTTAAACACCTCGACGCCATTCAAAACTTTGGCGCGATGGACATCCTCTGCACCGATAAAACCGGCACCCTGACGCAGGACAAAATCGTGCTGGAGAACCACACCGATATCTCCGGCAAAACCAGCGAGCGCGTCCTGCACAGCGCGTGGCTGAACAGTCATTACCAGACCGGGCTGAAAAACCTGCTCGACGTCGCGGTGCTGGAAGGGGTGGACGAGGAATCCGCCCGCACGCTCTCCGGCCGCTGGCAGAAGGTGGATGAGATCCCGTTCGACTTCGAGCGCCGCCGCATGTCGGTGGTGGTGAGCGAGCAGACGGACGTGCATCAGCTGATCTGCAAAGGGGCGCTGCAGGAGATCCTCAACGTGTCGACGCAGGTTCGCTATAACGGCGACATCGTGCCGCTGGACGACACCATGCTGCGCCGCATCAAGCGCGTCACCGACAACCTGAACCGTCAGGGGCTGCGCGTGGTGGCGGTCGCGAGCAAGTTCCTGCCCGCGCGCGAGGGGGACTATCAGCGTATCGACGAATCCGATCTAATCCTCGAGGGCTACATCGCCTTCCTCGATCCGCCGAAAGAGACCACCGCGCCGGCGCTGAAAGCGCTGAAGGCGAGCGGTATTACCGTCAAAATTCTCACCGGCGACAGCGAGCTGGTGGCGGCCAAAGTGTGCCATGAAGTGGGGCTGGACGCGGGCGACGTGGTGGTGGGAAGCGATATTGAGCACCTGTCCGACGACGAGCTGGCGAAGCTTGCCCAGCGTACCACGCTGTTTGCCCGCCTGACGCCGATGCACAAAGAGCGCATCGTCACCCTGCTTAAGCGTGAAGGGCACGTGGTGGGCTTTATGGGCGACGGCATCAACGACGCGCCCGCGCTGCGTGCGGCGGATATCGGTATCTCCGTCGATGGCGCGGTGGATATCGCCCGCGAAGCGGCGGATATTATCCTGCTGGAAAAGAGCCTGATGGTGCTGGAGGAGGGCGTGATCGAAGGGCGCCGTACCTTCGCCAATATGCTCAAGTACATCAAGATGACCGCCAGCTCCAACTTCGGTAACGTCTTCAGCGTGCTGGTGGCGAGCGCGTTTCTGCCGTTCCTGCCGATGCTGCCGCTGCATCTGCTGATCCAGAACCTGATGTACGACGTGTCGCAGGTAGCGATCCCGTTTGATAACGTCGACGACGAGCAGATCCAGAAGCCGCAGCACTGGAACCCGACGGATCTGGGGCGCTTTATGCTGTTCTTTGGGCCGATCAGCTCCATCTTCGACATCCTGACCTTCTGCCTGATGTGGTTTGTGTTCCACGCCAACACCCCGGAACACCAGACGCTGTTCCAGTCCGGCTGGTTCGTGGTGGGTCTGCTGTCGCAGACGCTGATTGTGCACATGATCCGCACCCGCCGCATTCCGTTCATCCAGAGCCGCGCCGCGTGGCCGCTGATTGTGATGACGGGGATTGTGATGGCGCTCGGCATCGCGCTGCCGTTCTCGCCGCTGGCAGGCTACCTGCAGCTGCAGGCGCTGCCGCTGAGCTACTTCCCGTGGCTGGTGGCGATCCTCGCGGGCTATATGGTGCTGACGCAGATGGTGAAAGGATTCTATGCGCGTCGGTACGGGTGGCAGTAATTTTTTACCCTCACCCTAACCCTCTCCCTGGAAGGGAGAGGGGACCGCTCGGTGCCGCCTTTCACCCTCGCTCCTTTGGGGAGAGGGCCGGGGTAAGGGGGCTGGCTTTCCTCCCAAATTCAACAACCTGTGATCTCCGTCGGCGCATTCGCTTGACGACAAATTGAGCGCATGTTAACAGAATGTTTTGCCTTTATTTGGCCCGTCAGATAAGGAACATTCATGTTACGGTACAGTCTCTTAACCGCCGGGCTGATGCTCGGCGCCTCAGCCTTTGCCGCCCCGGCAGGCGACCTCCCTTTGATGCCCTGGCCTGCGAAGGTCGAACGCCCGACGACCCAGGGCGCGCTGGTGCTCAACAACAATGTATCCATTAGCGTCAGCGGGGACGATCTCGGTGACGCCGTCAACCGCCTGCGCCAGCGCATGGCCCTGCAAACCGGCTGGACGCTGCAGCCGCAGGCCGACAAGCCTGAAAAGCCGACCATCCGCATCGCGGTTGCCAAAAAGGTCAAGCCGCAGCCGCTGCCGGACAGCGATGAAAGCTATAGACTCACGGTGGACGCCAGCGGCGTCGATATCTCCGCCAACACTCGCTTCGGCGCGCTGCGCGCCATGGAAACCCTGCTCCAGCTGATGCAGAACGGCGCGGAAAACACCTCGCTGCCGTGGGTCA
This sequence comes from Enterobacter sp. A103, assembly GCF_034427535.1. NCBI lineage: Bacteria > Pseudomonadati > Pseudomonadota > Gammaproteobacteria > Enterobacterales > Enterobacteriaceae > Enterobacter > Enterobacter sp. A103. Next base: position 358,876 of record NZ_JAXQPQ010000003.1, on the reverse strand, counting down.
CCATTGAAGATTCGCCGCGCTTCCCGTGGCGCGGGCTGCTGCTCGACTCAGCTCGTCACTTTATTCCGCTGCCGGATATCAAGCGCCAGATCGACGGCATGGCCGCGGCGAAGCTCAACGTCCTGCACTGGCACCTGACCGACGACCAGGGCTGGCGCTTCAGCTCGAAGCGCTACCCTAAGCTGACGCAGCTTGCCAGCGACGGGCTGTTCTACACGCCTGAACAGATGCGCGAGGTGGTGCGTTACGCCGCCGAGCGCGGTATCCGCGTGGTGCCGGAAATCGACATGCCGGGCCACGCCTCGGCGATTGCCGTAGCCTATCCGGAGCTGATGAGCGCCCCGGGGCCGTACGATATGGAGCGCCACTGGGGCGTGCTGAAGCCGGTATTAGATCCCACAAAAGAGGCAACCTACGCCTTTGCTGATGCGATAGTCAGCGAACTGGCGGCGATCTTCCCCGATCCGTATCTGCATATCGGCGGCGATGAGGTGGACGACAGCCAGTGGAAAGCGAACGCCTCGATCCAGAACTTCATGCGCGACAACAGGCTGGCGGACAGCCACGCGCTGCAGGCGTATTTCAACCGCAAGCTGGAAACGATCCTTGAGAAGCATCACCGTCAGATGGTCGGCTGGGACGAGATCTATCATCCCGACCTGCCGAAAAGCATTCTGATCCAGTCCTGGCAGGGGCAGGACGCGCTGGGGCAGGTGGCGCAGAACGGCTACAAGGGCATTCTCTCCACCGGCTTCTATCTCGACCAGCCCCAGTCCACCGCCTATCACTACCGCAACGAAATTGTCCCGCAGGGGCTGAACGGCGTGGATGTGATTGCAGACACGGACAGCGTCCAGAGCTGGGCCTTTTCCATGCCGCGCCTGAAGGGCAAGCCGGTGGAGGGGAGCTTCACGCTGGTGAAAGGGGACGCAGGCTGGCGCGGGTTTATTGATTTTGCCGGGAAATCGCGCCGCGCGGTGCAGGATATTGAATGGCGTGACGACAGCCAGGTGACCTTCACCGTCGATACGTGGATGGGCGAGACGCGCCCGGTGGTCTCCGTTGATAACGACAAGCTCACCGGCTATTTCCTGGTGGGGAATACGCGTTACCCAATCAGCGGCACGCGTCTGGACGCGGTGCCGAAAGGCATTCCGCCCGTCGTGCCGGACGTGGCGAATCAGGCCAACCTGCTCGGCGGGGAAGCCGCGCTGTGGGCGGAAAACGTGGTGGCGCCGGTTCTGGATATCCGCCTGTGGCCGCGCGCCTTCGCGGTGGCGGAGCGGCTGTGGTCCGCGCAGGACGTCAACGACGTCGAGAACATGTACACTCGCCTGCAGGCGATGGACAGCTGGTCGACGGTGTCTGTCGGGCTGCAGCAGCATACCCAGCAGCAGGTGCAGTTTACGCGCCTTGCCGGTAATGCCGACACGCTGCCGCTGCAGATCCTCGCGCAGGCGGTAGAGCCCGCGCAGTATTACACTCGTCAGCACCTGAAGTTCCAGGCGGGAAATTATCATCAGTTCGAACCGCTCAACCGCTTCGCCGATGCGCTGAACGCCGAAAGCGCCACCGTGCGGCAGATGAACAAATGGGCGGACCGCCTGGTGAGCGATGCGGAAGACGCGGAAAGCGCCGACGCGCTGCGCCACGTCTTTAACCGCTGGCAGAGCAACACCAGCGACGCGCTGGCGTTAAGCGAAAACAGCTATCAGCTGAAGGCGATGAAGCCGGTGATCCAGGAGGTAGATAAGCTGGCCTCCATTGGCCTGCGGCTGACGGATCTGGTCGCGCGCCAGGGCACGCTGGATGATAAAGAGATAGCCTCGATTCAGAGCGAGCTGGATAACGCGGCGAAGGTTCAGGACGAAGTGGTGATTGCGGCGGTCTATCCGCTGGAGACGCTGCTCAGGGCGACGCGGAATCAGTAGCAAGCAACAAAAAAGGCAGCCTGGGCTGCCTTTTTTATCGCCAAAGCGAATTAGCGACGTACGGCGATCGCTTCGATTTCAATTTTCACGTCTTTTGGCAGACGGGCCACTTCCACGCAGGAGCGCGCCGGGAAGGTGGCGTTGTGCTCGGTGAAGAACGCTTCGTAAGTGGCGTTAACGGTCGCGAAATCGTTCAGATCCTTCACGAAAACGGTGGTTTTCACGATATCGCCCACTTTCAGACCGGCAGATTCAACGATAGCCTGCACGTTTTCCAGGGACTGACGCGCCTGTGCCGCGACGTCTTCCGGCACCGCGCCGGTTTTTGGGTTCACCGGGATCTGCCCGGAAGTGATGATCATGCTACCCAGATCAACGCCCTGAACGTAAGGGCCGATAGCCGCTGGTGCATTTTCCGTCGCGAGTACTTTGCTCATGTTTTCTCCAGAATTACAGCGTTAAGAATGTTCCCGGCCATTATAACAGCCGGGATTTCATTACCAACCTCAATTAGTTGGCCAGCACCACATAATGAGAAAACTCTTTTTCGCAGTATTTGCATTTGAGCGCGATGTCATCGGCGCGTTTTTTCACTGCAAAGCTGGAAGAAACCGGCTCAGCGTGACTGATGCAGTTGCTGTTCGGGCAGACCAGCACGCTTTCGATACGATCCGGCAGGCTCGGACGGGATTTGCCGACCACTTCATACTCGTCGATGCGGTTGACGGTGGCGTCCGGCGCGTACAGCGACAGCTGGTTGACCTGCTCGTCGGTCAGGAAGGTGTTCTCGATTTTAATCAGGTCCTTGCGGCCCATCTCGCCCGACGGCAGGTTCAGGCCGATGGTGATGCGCTGGTCGGTTTCGGTCAGTTTGAACAGCGTCAGCAGCTTAAAGCCCACCTGCGCAGGGATGTGGTCAATCACGGTGCCGCGCTTGATGGCTTCAACCTGGAGTTTGTTATCGTGTGTCATGGTCGTTTCCCCTTACAGTGCCAATTCGCGATTCAGAACCAGTGCCAGTAACGCCTGGCGGGCGAAGATGCCGTTTCCGGCCTGCTGGAAGTACCAGGCGTGCGGCGTCTTATCCACGTCTGTGGTGATCTCATCGATGCGCGGCAGCGGATGCAGCACCTTCATGTTGTCGCGCGCGCCCTCGAGGTCGCTGGCGCGCAGCACGAACTGTGCCTTCACGTTGGCGTATTCGGACGGATCCAGACGCTCTTTCTGCACGCGGGTCATGTAGAGAATATCCACGTGGCTCATCACCTCTTCGATGCTGGCGTGCAGGCTCCACTGAATGCCTTTCTCATCCAGCATGTCGAGAATGTACTGCGGCATCGCCAGCGCGTCAGGCGCGATGAAGAAGAAGCGGTTGCCGTTAAATTTCGCCAGCGCCTGGGTCAGGGAGTGGACGGTGCGGCCATATTTCAGGTCGCCGACCATGGCGATATTCAGGTTCTCGAGCTTGCCCTGCGTCTCCTGAATGGTGAACAGATCCAGCAGGGTCTGCGTCGGGTGCTGGTTGGCACCGTCACCGGCGTTCAGCACCGGGATGCCGCCGGAAAATTCGGTCGCCAGGCGCGCCGCGCCCTCCTGCGGATGACGCATCACAATCGCGTCGACGTAGGTGCTAATCACTGAAATGGTGTCCGCCAGGGTCTCGCCTTTTTTACCCAGCGACGTGTTGCTGCTGTCCGAGAAGCCCACCACGCTCGCGCCCAGGCGGTGCATGGAGGTTTCAAAGGAGAGGCGGGTGCGGGTCGAGGCTTCGAAGAAGCAGCTCGCAATCACCTTGTGCTTCAGCAGCTCCGGTTGCGGATTGGCCTTCAGTTTTGCCGCGGTTTCCAGAACCAGTTCCAGCTCTTCGCGGCTGAGGTCGTTTATGGAAATGATGTGTTTTTGATAAAGCGGATTCATGTTTATCTCCTGACGCCGGGCAAAAAAAAGCCCCTCAAATGAGGGGCTCTGGGAATAGGTTTAGCAACGGGAAGAAAAACGGCAGGCCAGCGTCTGATTTCAGACGCGGTAAGACGTTATGTCGTACACGCTTGACCATGCTTCCTCCCGGCAAATTGTCGGGCATTATACGCAGCTCGCTTTTCGGATCAAGCGATTTAATGCACGCTTTACTCAATGCAAACGGTTCTTTATGAATATTAATGCGTTCTGAGTAAATAATTAATTTGCTTATGCACCAGTGCGGTGCGCTTCACGACCCGGGGAGCGACCCAGACGATACTGCTGCCGGCCACCACGCCTAAAATTTCCGGTAGCTGGTGATAATCCAGAATACGCGCCACCGCGCGGCCATATCCGGCGACGGTATGAACAAGGATAAACTCGCTATTGTGCTCGACGCTGACCACCATTTCGGACACGGTACGCGCGGCGTCGGGGGCAGGGCGCAGCTGGGGATTCAGCGAATAAATCTTTAGCCCTTTGGCATTTCGAATTTTTATGACGCCGAGCAATTTAAGCAGACGTGAAACGGTGGACTGGCTGATGGTCTCAAAACCACGCTCCTGCAAATCCCGGCGGATCTCCTCCTGAGAGAGATAGCTCTTTTCTGCGATCAGGCGCTGGCAGACCGTCAGCTGTAGTTGCTCTTTGGGAGAGTACTCTTCGTAATCCATCATAGTTCCCATATCAGTTCCTGAAATAACCGGTGGCACCGCACCGATCCGTAGGCCGGATAAGCGCAGCGCCATCCGGCAAATCACAACAAGGCACCCAGACTTAACGCCACCATAATCACCACAGTTAAAATGCCCAGCAGCGGCGCCACCCATTTCAGATAGCGCACGTAGGGCACGCGGGCGATAGCCAGCCCGCCCATCACGACGGCAGAAGTGGGCGTGACGAGGTTAACGATGCCGGAGGCCGACTGGTAAGCCGTCACCACCAGGTCGCGGTTGACGTTAGCGAAATCGGCAAGCGGCGCCATGATCGGCATCGTCAGAACGGCCAGGCCGGATGAAGAAGGCACAAGAAACGACAGCACGACCTCCAGCCAGTACATCACGTTGATAAACGCTACCGTGGACAACCCGCTGACCAGCCCTTCCGCGCTGTGCAAAATGGTGTGGGTAATCATGCCCTTATCCATGATGACTACGATACCGCGCGCGATGCCGATAATCAGCGCGACGCCCAGCAAATCTCGCGCGCCGTTGATAAACGTCGACGTCAGCTCCTCTTCGCTCATGCGGGCAATCAGGCCGACGATAATCGCGCTGGCGAGAAACACCGCTGAGATCTCTGCCATCCACCAGCCCAGCACCGCCACGCCGTAGATCATCACCGCGAAGGCGAGGGCGAAAATCACCAGGATGATTTTGCGCACCGGGGTGAATTCCAGCGACTGTTCGCCCTTGTCGCCGAGGAAATGGGCGCGGTTCTCTTCCTGTTTGTCTGCGACGATCGACAGCGACGGATCCTGGCGCACCTTACGGGCGTAACGCATCACCCACGCCACGCAGATGACCCAGCCGATGACCAGCAGCGCCACGCGCAGGGCAATGCCGTTAGTGAAGGGGATCCCGGCGGCGTTGGCGGCGATCACCGTGGCAAACGGGTTAATGGTAGAGCCGAGCGTGCCGATCCCCGCCCCGAGCAGCACGGTAGAGGCGGCGACAACCGGATCGAACCGGGCGGCCAGCATCACCGGTACCAGCAGGGTGTAGAACGGCAGCGACTCTTCGGCCATGCCGTAAATGGTGCCACCTGCGGCAAACAGCGCCATCAGGATCGGGATCATCCACTCCTCGCGCCCGCGCAGCCGGGTGGTGACGCGCTCGATCCCGGCGTCAATCGCCCCGGTTTTGGTGACGATCCCGAGAAAACCGCCGATGATCAGGATAAACAGCGCGACGTCGATCGCCCCGGCCTGGCCGGAGACCGGATCGTACAGCCCGGCGATGGGCGCCATCAGGACGGAAACCAGCCCCTGCGGATGTGCCGCCACGTGCGCGTACGTTCCGGCAATCGGGACTTCTTTACCGAGGGTTTCGTTCATCGCCATCTGGTACTGACCGGCGGGGACGACCCAGCTCAGCGCCGCCACAACGGCAATCAGGAAAAAGAGAATGGTGTAAGCGGAGGGAAACTTAAACTTGCCCATGATGTTCTCCTTAAACCCGGCGCACCGCGCGGCGCGCCGGGCGGTGATTAGTCGCCGAGTGTCGCCACCATGACCGCTTTAATGGTGTGCATGCGGTTCTCTGCTTCGTCGAAGACGATGGAGTTCGGTGATTCGAAGACCTCTTCCGTCACCTCCAGCCCCTTCAGGCCGTAGGCCATCTCGATCTCGCGGCCCACTTTGGTGTGCTCGTTGTGGAACGCCGGCAGGCAGTGCATAAACTTGACGTTCGGGTTGCCGGTGGCTTTCATCACGTCCGCGTTGATTTGAAACGGCTTCATCAGGCTGACGCGCTCGGCCCAGGCTTCCTTCGGCTCGCCCATGGAGACCCACACGTCGGTGTAGAGGAAATCGGTCCCCCGCACGCCTTCTTCCACGTCGTCGGTGAGGGTGATGCGCGCGCCCGTCTCTTTCGCGATGGCGCGGCACTGCTCAACCAGCCCGGCTTCCGGCCAGAAGGATTTCGGCGCGACGAGGCGGATATCCATCCCCATCTTGGCCGCGCCGACCATCAGCGAGTTGCCCATGTTGTTACGCGCGTCGCCGAGGTAGGCAAAGCTCAGCTCCGGCAGGGTTTTGCCCGGCGCGTGCTCCAGCATGGTCATCAGGTCGGCGAGGATTTGCGTGGGGTGGAACTCGTCGGTCAGGCCGTTCCACACCGGCACGCCCGCGTACTCGCCCAGCTCCTCAACGATGGCTTGGCCGTAGCCGCGGTATTCGATTCCGTCATACATGCGGCCCAGCACGCGGGCGGTGTCCTTCATCGACTCTTTATGGCCGATCTGCGAGCCGCTTGGGCCGAGGTAGGTGACCTGCGCGCCCTGGTCGAACGCGCCCACTTCGAAGGCGCAGCGGGTGCGGGTGGAGGTTTTTTCAAAGATCAGGGCGATGTTTTTTCCGACCAGGGTTTGCTTTTCACGTCCGGCTTTTTTGGCGGCCTTCAGCTCGATGGCGAGGTCGATCAGGTACTGGATCTCCGCCGGGGTGTAGTCCAGCAGTTTCAGGAAGTTGCGGTTTTTCAGATTGATGGTCATGTGGGAAATCCTTTTAAAAATTTAGCTGTCTGGTGCCCTCACCCCAGCCCTCTCCCACGGGGAGAGGGTGTAATCGTCTCCTCTCCCTTAGGGAGAGGGTTAGGGTGAGGGGAGAGTGTGCTCAATTACGAATCAACGTGCCTTTCTCGCCCGCCAGGATCTCAGCGCCGTCGGCCAGCGCGCCGATCCCGGCAATGCCGTTGCAGGCTTCTACAAACTCGCGGCAGGCGGCCACTTTCGGCCCCATCGATCCGGCGTCGAACTGCATGCCTCTGAGCAGCTCCGGCGTCACCTGCGCCAGCGGGCGCTGGGTCGGCTTGCCCCAGTCGAGGTACACCGCGTCGGCATCGGTCAGGATCAGCAGGGCGTCGGCCTCGATCTGGCGCGCCAGCAGGGCGGCGGAGAGGTCTTTGTCGATCACCGCCTCAATGCCGCGATAGCCGTTGGCGTTCTCCACTACCGGCACGCCGCCGCCGCCGTTGCAGATCACCAGATGATCGCGCTGGATCAGCGCCGTGATGGCGTCGCTCTCGACGATGCGTTTCGGCTGCGGTGACGGCACCACGCGGCGGACGTAGCTCCCGTCGGCCTTGAACACCCAGCCTTTTTCCGCGGCGAGCGCTTTCGCCTGGGCTTCGCTGTACACCGGGCCGATGTATTTGGTCGGGTTGCTGAAGGCAGGGTCGGCAGCGTCCACTTCCACCTGCGTGAGCAGGACGCTCACCTCGCGCTGCGGCAGATTGTTTTTCAGCGCCTGCTGGAGCATGTAGCCGATCATTCCCTGGCTTTCGGCGCCGAGAACGTCCAGCGGGTAGGGCGTCACTTTGTCGTAGGCGCTGTTCTGCAGCGCCAGCAGCCCGACCTGCGGCCCGTTGCCGTGCACCAGCACCACGCGCCACTGTTCCGTCAGCCCGGCGATGGTGCGGGCGGCCTGCTCGATGTTCTGGCGCTGGATTTCAGCTTCCAGCGGCTCGCCGCGCTTGAGCAGCGCGTTGCCGCCCAGCGCAACAACCAGAGTGGGTTTTCGTTCCATGATGGCTCCTTTAAATTCCGTCGCGTTCCAGCGGGCAGCTCATGCAGCGCGCGCCGCCGCGGCCGCGTCCGAGCTCGTCGCCCGGGATAGGCAGCACGGTGATGCCCGCTTTGTCGTACTTCTCGTTGGTCCAGACGTTGCGCTCGTAGCCGATCACCACGCCCGGGCGGATGGTCAGCACGTTGTTGGCGTCGTTCCACTGCTCGCGTTCGGCTTCAAAGGCGTCGCCGCCGGTGGTGATCAGGCGCACCTGGTTAATGCCGAGCGCTTTCTCGATGGCGTGCAGCAAGTCGGTTTCCTGGGTGCGCAGCAGGCCGCCGCGTCCGTCCGGGGTGAGAGTCCAGCACTGGGCGTCCTTGCGCACCACTTCCGGGTAGACCGAGAAGGTGTCCACGTCGATGTGGGTCATCACGGTGTCGAGGTGCATGCAGGAGCGGTGTTTTGGCAGCTCAACGGCGATCACGCGCTCGGCCTGACGGTGTTTGAACAGGCTGTTGGCGAGGAACTCCACGCCCTGCGGCGTCGTGCGTTCTGACATGCCGATCAGCACCGCGCCGCGTCCAATAACCAATACGTCGCCGCCTTCTAGGGTGGCGTGGTCGTAATTAATATTCTCGTCGCCGAAATACTTAATAAAATCGCCGTCGGCAAACGCCGGGTGCCAGCGATATATTGCCCGCAGGTTATTGGTTTCACGCTGACGGGCCGGTTTCGCCATGGGGTTAATAGAGACGCCGTTATAAATCCAGCACGAGGTATCGCGGGTAAATAAATGGTTCGGCAGCGGCTTCATAATAAAATCATTCGCCGTGTGGGTATCCACCACCATATTTTTAATCGCCGCCGGAATTTCGCCGTAGGTTAATCCGCCGCTCAGTCTGCGCGCCAGTTCGCGGTGCGGCATATCCGCCAGCCAGCCGCGCACGTCGCCGGCAAAGGTGGGGCCGAGGCGATAGTCGGAGATTTGAGTATCCAGCAGCCAGGCTTTCGCTTCTGCAATATCAAGGGTTTGTGTCAAAAGGTCGGTCAACAGCAGGACTTCCACACCCTGCTCGCGCAGCGTGTTGGCGAAGATGTCATGCTCCTCACCCGCCCGCTCAACCGAGAGCACGTCATCGAAAAGCAGCTCCTGACAGTTCGATGGCGTTAAACGTTTCAGACTTAAATTAGGACGATGCAGCATAACGCTACGCAATTGACCAATTTCAGAACCGACGTAATGCTTTTCCATAATTATTCCTTTAACTGTTTTTCAGAATAAAAAGGGCATGCGCCATGTGATGTGTTTAATTTCATGGCGGCTAAGCTCAATTGATTTCGTGATTCATACTAGGCAGTTAAATAATCCGTATTGTGATATTGCTCACGCGAAACCGGATATTTAGCTGTTTGTTTTCATTTGCATGATTCGCATCAGATAATGATTAATTTCATATTATTGAGGGGTGAATAGCTAAGCATGATCTGCTGGCATTATTTGAGGTTGTTATTATTTTGTAGATTTTAATCGTTTGAAATAAGTTGTTATGTGTCTGATTTTAAATGATAAATATTATAAGCAAGAATGGCTATGCAATTAACGTAATTAACTATTTTTGACTTAAGAAAAATCAATAAATAATTATGGTTTTTTAGAGCAAATTATCAAAACAGTAAAGTGTGAGACGGCAACGAGTTTTGTTAATAAGAGAGCATGATCAAGAGGTTAGAACAGCCGTCCGATAAGCGTTGATCGAGGTTATGCATAACCCCTGCATAATTGCCTGGGCAGGATTAACAGTGGGTTAACACCTTTCCCGATAAACATGCGCTCGCGCAAACCTCTTCAAAAAAGGGCTGGTATGGCAGTCTTAACTCTCGTATAAAAGATAAAAATGAAACGTTGTTTTACGTAGAGGAATTTCACATGATTATCGGCAACATCCACCATCTGCAGCCCTGGCTGCCTGACGAGTTGCGCAAGGCGATTGAGCACGTTAAAGCCCACGTCACCGACGCCACGCCGCTCGGGAAACACGACATCAACGGCAGCAGCCTGTTTTATCTGGTCTCGGAAGACATGACCCAGCCGTTCGCCGGGCGCCGCGCCGAGTACCACGCGCGCTATCTGGACATCCAGATTATTATGAAGGGCCAGGAAGGGATGACCTTCAGCACCCTGCCGCACGGTACGCCGGACACCGACTGGCTGGCGGACAAAGACATCGCGTTCCTGCCGGAAGGCGAGCAGGAGAAAACAGTGGTGCTGAGCGAAGGGGATTTTGTGGTGTTCTGGCCGGGCGAAGTGCATAAGCCGCTGTGCGCGGTGGGGGCACCGGCGCAGGTCAGGAAAGTGGTTATTAAAATGCTGGTTGAGTAATTTCCCCTCATTACAGGGGAGAGGGTGTAAAAGTTCCCTCTCCCTGTGGGAGAGGGCCGGGATGAGGGCATCAGACCGCAGAAGAGTCCATCACTCCCCAAGCGTCGCCACCATCACCGCCTTAATCGTATGCATCCGGTTTTCCGCCTGGTCGAACACGATGCTCGCCGCCGACTCAAACACCTCGTCCGTCACTTCCATCCCGCCGTGCAGATCGAACTCTTTCGCCATTTGCTTGCCGAGGGTGGTCTGGTCGTCATGGAACGCCGGCAGACAGTGCAGGAACTTCACGTTCGGGTTGCCGGTCAGCACCATCATCTGCGCATTCACCTGATACCCGCGCAGCAGCGCAATCCGCTCCGCCCACTTCTCTTTGGCTTCGCCCATCGACACCCACACGTCGGTATAGATAAAGTCCGCGCCCTTCACGCCCGCCGCCACGTCTTCCGTCAGCGTGATCTTCCCGCCGTGCTTCTCCGCCAGCGCGCTGCACTCCGCCACCAGGCTCTCTTCCGGCCAGCAGGCTTTCGGGGCCACCAGGCGCAGATCCAGCCCGGTCAGCGCCGCCGCTTCCAGCATCGAGTTGCCCATGTTGTTGCGCGCGTCGCCCGCGTAGACCAGCGTCATCTCGTTAAACGCCTTGCCAGGCAGGTGCTCCTGCATGGTCAGCAGGTCCGCCAGCAGCTGCGTCGGGTGGAACTCGTTGGTCAGCCCGTTCCACACCGGCACGCCCGCGTACTGCGCCAGCGTTTCGACCACTTCCTGGCCGTGGCCGCGATACTGAATGCCGTCGTACATCCGCCCGAGAACCCGCGCGGTATCCTTAATTGACTCTTTATGCCCAATCTGGCTGCCGCTCGGCCCTAAATACGTGACGCGCGCGCCCTGGTCAAATGCGGCAACTTCGAAAGAGCAACGTGTACGGGTCGAGTCTTTTTCGAAGATGAGCGCGATGTTTTTACCGGTAAGCTTCTGTACTTCCTTGCCATTTTTTTTATCGGCTTTGAGCTGTGCGGCAAGGGTCAGCAGAGAAGTGAACTGTGCAGGGGTAAAGTCGAGCAGTTTCAGAAAGTGTTTCTTGTATAAATCGGACATTTTATCCTCGCATGGCGAACGCCACTTATTGAATTAAAATTCACTTTATATGTGTAATTATTCATTTGCAACCCCGTTTCACAATTCTTTCTTACAAAGGTGGAGGCAAACCCGTCCGTGTGTGAAAATAGAAGTATCTGCCGCACTTTAAAGAGGATTGAGCCATGGCAAACCCGGAACACCTGGAAGAGCAACGCGAAGAGACGCGTCTGATTATTGAAGAACTGCTGGAAGACGGTAGCGATCCGGACGCGCTGTACACCATCGAGCACCATTTCTCTGCGGATGATTTCGACGCCCTGGAAAAACTGGCCGTGGAAGCCTTCAAGCTGGGTTACGAAGTGACCGAGCCGGAAGAGCTGGAAGTGGAAGAGGGCGACACCGTCATCTGCTGCGACATCCTGAGCGAGGGCGCGCTGAAGGCAGAGCTTATCGACGCGCAGGTAGAACAGCTGATGAACCTGGCCGAGAAGTTTGAAGTGGAATACGACGGCTGGGGAACCTACTTCGAAGATCCGAACGGTGAAGACGGCGAAGAAGGCGACGACGAAGATTACGTCGACGAAGACGACGACGGCGTGCGTCACTAAGCGTTTCAGGCGGTGGCGCTCGCCACCGCTTTTTCAAGGCAGAACCATGGATTACCCGCAGATACTCGCCCCCGTACTCAACTTCCTCCAGTGCCCGACCCCGCAAGCATGGATTGATAAAGCCCGCGACCCGGCGAACCTGCCGCTGCTGCTCACCGACCACATGGTGTGCGAGCTCAAGGCCGCCCAGACCGCGCTGCTGCTGGTGCGTAAATACGTCGCCGACGAAAGCGGTGCCGACGCGCTGCTCGACTGGCTCAAGCCCTACGAACAGTTCACCTTCCGCGACGGCCCGGAGCCCGACTTCATCGCCCTGCACAGGCAGATTGGCAAAAGCGTGATGCCCAAAACCGACGACCCGTGGGGCCAGGCGCTCATCGACAGCATGGTGCTCCTGATTAAAGAGGAGCTGCACCACTTCTGGCAGGTGCGCGAGGCGATGCTGGCCCGCGACATTCCGTACGTCAAAATCACCGCCAGCCGCTACGCCAAAGGGATGCTGAAGGAAGTGCGCACCCACGAACCGCTGACGCTGATCGACAAGCTCATCTGCGGCGCCTACATCGAAGCCCGCTCCTGCGAACGCTTCGCCGCGCTGGCCCCGTTCCTCGACGACGACCTGCAGAAGTTCTATCTCTCGCTGCTGCGCTCGGAAGCGCGCCATTATCAGGACTACCTGACGCTGGCCCAGCAGGTGAGCGACGACGATATCTCACCGCGCATAAAGCTTTTTGGCGAAATTGAAGCCACACTTATCTCGACACCGGACAACGAGTTTCGCTTCCACAGCGGCGTACCGGTGTAAACCGGCACAACTCAAGGATAAGGATGCGAGATGAATAAAACGTGGACCCGTACCGCGATGGTTGTTGTGGTGGCCGCCGCCGTGGCGTTCTGGGTGTTCTTCGACAGGCAGCGCGCTCCGGAACGGCAAATGGATTCCGCCCTTAACGCGATGCCCGCCTGGCAGGTGATTAAGGAGCAGGAGCCCGCGCTGCATCAGCGCATCCTCGACCAGATGGCCGCCCTGCAAAAAGCGGGCGAGCCGGAGCAGCAGATTATCGACACCATCCAGCCGCAGATCCTGCATCTGCAGATGTCGCGCCTGCAAAACGCCCCGGACGCTAACGTGGTGAACTACATGACCATCAACATGGAGCATACCGCCGCCATCCAGAAGGTGAGCGACGACGCCTGCTTCCGCTTCCTCTACCCGACGGTGAAGGGCGGCGTGAACCCGATGCGCATGCTGGATAAAGACCTGATGGCGCGGCGCATGCAGGCCGACGCCGACATGATGCGCGCGGCCTACGGCAAAAACCGCCACACCGTGACCCCGGCCGAACGCGAGGCGGCCGTCGAGGACGTGCGACCGATTATGAAGGCACTTGCCGATAAGTACGGCGAGGACATCCAGCTGCTGCAGATGCCGGAGAAAGCGGCGGGCAAAGAGAAGCTTTCCTGCGATATGGTGCAGGAGATGTGGGCCAAGGTGCTGTCGCTGCCGGAGAAGAAGGCGGCGGGGGTGATTCGTCTGGCGGTGTCCGAGCTGGAGTGACGAAGGGCGCTGGTTTTTTGGGCACTTAGCGCGGGTTTAGCGCGTCGTCGCTTGCATGGCGGCGCGCGACAGGTATAATCCACAACGTTTCCGCATCCCCTTCAGTGCCGAAGTGGCGAAATCGGTAGACGCAGTTGATTCAAAATCAACCGTAGAAATACGTGCCGGTTCGAGTCCGGCCTTCGGCACCATTAGTACTTCCAAGAACATCCGACAAAGTCCAATTATCCCTTAAAAATCAGTGCTTGCAGCGATTTTACGTCCTGAGTTGTACGAGGTTGTCCGTTGAAATCCGGATGTCATTGGGGGCATAATTGGGGGCATCTTAACTTCGATTAGAAATGTGCCCCCAAATGAAGCTCAACGCCAGACAGGTCGAGACCGCAAAGCCAAAAGACAAAACCTACAAAATGGCCGATGGCGGCGGTTTGTATCTCGAGGTTTCGGCCAAGGGCTCTAAATATTGGCGCATGAAATACCGACGCCCCTCTGACAAAAAAGAGGATCGCCTCGCTTTTGGTGTTTGGCCTACGGTAACGCTTGCTCAGGCACGAGCAAAGCGTGATGAAGCTAAAAAAATGCTAGTGCAGGGCATTGACCCTAAAGCTGAACAGAAAGAAGCTCAGGCAGAGAATTCGGGGGCATATACTTTCGAAATCATTGCCCGCGAATGGCATGAAAGTAACAAGCGCTGGAGTGAAGACCATCGATCGCGCGTTCTTCGCTATCTTGAGCTTTATATCTTCCCTCATATCGGTTCGTCCGACATTCGCCAGCTCAAAACCAGTCACCTGTTAGCCCCGATTAAAAAAGTTGATGCCAGTGGTAAGCATGACGTAGCTCAGCGCTTGCAACAGCGCGTCACGGCTATTATGCGTTATGCAGTACAGAACGATTACATCGACTCTAATCCAGCCAGTGACATGGCCGGGGCGTTATCGACAACTAAGGCGCGACATTATCCCGCTTTACCCTCCAGCCGGTTCCCTGAGTTTCTTGCTCGTCTTGCTGCATATCGTGGCCGTGTAATGACACGGATCGCAGTCGAGCTTTCCTTACTAACTTTCGTGCGCTCCAGTGAGTTACGCTTCGCGCGTTGGAATGAGTTCGACTTTGATAAATCTCTCTGGCGCGTACCAGCAAAACGAGAAGAAATTAAAGGCGTGCGTTACTCGTACCGTGGCATGAAGATGAAAGAGGAGCATATTGTTCCGCTTAGTCGGCAGGCGGTGATTTTGTTGGATCAGTTAAAGCAGATTAGTGGTGATAAAGAGCTGCTTTTTCCGGGTGATCATGACGCAACTAAAGTTATGAGCGAAAACACAGTAAACAGCGCATTACGTGCGATGGGATACGACACGAAAACCGAGGTCTGCGGGCATGGATTCAGGACGATGGCGCGTGGTGCGCTAGGTGAATCAGGATTATGGAGTGAGGATGCAATAGAGCGACAATTAAGTCATTCGGAACGTAATAACGTGCGTGCTGCATATATTCATACTTCCGAGCATTTAGACGAGCGTCGCCTGATGGTACAATGGTGGGCGGACTATCTGGAAGAGAATACACATAACTATATAACACCTTATGATTTCGCTAAAAATTAATTATTTTCTCAGTGCATGCGAAGGAGAGTAGATGAGCATTAAATCAATCAGGATTGAAAATTTATTATCTTATGATACGTTAATAATAAATAATATTAAAGATTTAAATTGTGTAATTGGGAAAAATAATGTAGGTAAAAGCAATTTATTAAAACTATTGTCCTTTTTTTACAAAAAAATCGATAATATTAAATGCATACCTCCTGAGTTACACTCAAATTATAGTAGTCATGGAAGTATTTCAATACAATATGATTTAACAAGAATTAAAAATATAGTAACTTCAAAAAGAAAAGGAAAAACAGATTTTTTTAAACATATATACAACACCTTTTTTAAAGGTTCACCAATGGGGGTTGAGAAAGATTTTTTCACTAACAGAATCAATGACACAACTTTTACGCTTAAATTGACAATCCATAGTAATAATGCATTTTCTTGGTCAACCAAAAATAATTCTGAAATAGATTTGATTGGCTATTTATTTCCATTTTTTGAAATAGAAACTAGGCATATAAATTTGTATGATTGGGATAAGTTATGGGATCTAATTAGCAGATTGAAGTCGTTCAAAGTAGATGGGGTTAAAAAAGAAGAAATTATTGATTTCTTGAATGAAAAAATCTCTCCTAATAGTAATGCATATAAGGATTTCACCTCTAAAATTCAGGATATAACAAAGGTATCATCCTATAGCTATAGAGAGAGGGTATTAAACTATGTAAAAATTGGGTTAAATGGTCAAACGTTTAATGTTGGCGGTAAAGACCTTACTACTCAATCGGATGGAACAAATTCTTTAGAATATTTATCACTTTTCTTAAAGCTTTTAGTTTCTTTAACTCGGAGAGAATACATTTCACCAATAGTTTATATTGATGAGCCTGAAATTGGGCTTCATCCTAAGGCGAATGAAAAACTAATCTATGAGCTTTATCAATCTTATGAATCTTTCAAAAAAACAAAAGAATCCTTTGAAAAGGGTAAATATGCAACTCCGTTGCCAAAAATTTTTATCGCAACCCATTCAGCAAATATAGCCAAACATATTATCAAATATTTTAAAGATAATCATCAGATACTTCATTTTAGGATTGAAGAAAATCATACTCGCGTTGGTGTAATGAAGTCTACATATGAAGATAGGCGTTTTTTAAATATCTTTAATGATAATGAAGCAAGATTATTTTTTAGTGATATTATCTTATTTGTTGAAGGCGATACTGAACTGGAAGCGTTCTCAAACTTTTCACTTTCTAAAAAATATCCTCACATGAATAATGTGGAACTTTATCAGGCAGGATCAAATGTATATCTTGAAAATTTAAATCCGAACAGATCAAAATTATCAATTCCGTATTTTTACCTATTTGATAGAGACAAAACGTTACAATACGAGGTTACTAAGCGGCAGTGTAAAGTAATGCTTCAGGGAAATGGGGGGTTATTCAGTTTAAAACCTGAGAAATTAGACTCTGAAATAGAATACTATATGAAGGGATATAGTTCTGAATACAGGGTTCAAGTTTCAATCTTGAATGATATTAAATCTTCAGAAGGAAAGGTTCTATCTTTTAATAATAAAACGTTAGACTTTGATAATATCAGTAAAGCATATGTGAATAAACTTGTTGATAATATAGATAGTTATTTATCAAATAAGAATATTATAGTGTTAAGTAGCACTTTTGAAGAGTGCTTAATAAATGAGAATTCGCTTCCATTGTTTTTACTTTGGCTTCATCATTCCAATGGTATAGATGTCGATAACATACTTAAAAACTTAGAGGGGCTAACATATTTCAATTACAGAACTCTTGCTACTTATTTACGGTTGATTTTTAATGGAAAGGCAACAACTGGTTTAGTCTATAAACATCTAAAAAACAAAGACTTTAAACTTGGGCAGCGTTTATTAAATATTGTCGAAAGAGAAATTCAGAAGAAGTGTTTTTATACGGGGAAAACTGGTGGATGGGTCACTTCATTTCTTGATTTCGCTATAGCCCATCTTGAATTGGAAGCAGCAAAAACATCTACATCGTTTGATAGTAAATTTTCTTTAATTTTCCCAGAGTTTTATAGTATGATAGATAAGCTTCGTCTCGATAGAGGGTAAGGGGCCATGAAAATGGTTCAAGATCTGATTCGTCAGACTTGACTAGCCCTAATAAAGACCAGTTCCTCCTACGATGTTATGATTATCTTGGATGAGCTTTTAGTTTCACTGCCCGTGAAAAGTTGTTCTTGGTATCGGGACGAAGCACATTTTATACATTATTAGGTTGCTACTATAATGCATATTATCGATAAAAATTTGTTCAAAACTCAAATTGCACCAAAGGATCTTTTGGAGGATGATGTCATTCCATCGATTCCATATTCTAGCGTGCTCGAAAAAAAGATAAAAAAAAGATACATATATGCTTTAAAAAATAAATCCCCTGCATTGCTTGCTCAGCGAAATTTAATTGAAGTGTTGTTACGAAGAATTGATTTAAATGATAGTGTAGTAGGTTTTAGGAAGGGCGCCTGCTATTTGAATTTTCTTGAGCCTCACTCGAATAACTATCACTTCCTTCGTTTTGATATAAAAAACTTCTTCCATTCAATTGACGAAAAGTTGTTGAGGGATTGCTTTTCATCATATTTTAAAGACGAGTGTATTGACCCCAAAAATAAGCAAAAATTAATTTCATCATTCCTCAATTTGATATTGTTTCATGTCGGCAGTTCCTTTGGGAATGATGATGATAAAGGAAAAAGAATTTTACCTGTTGGCTTTCCTGCGTCTCCGTTCGTATCAAATATTTTTCTTCGTAAAATTGACATAATTATCCAAAGAACATGTGCGCTGTATAATATAACATATACTAGATATGCCGATGATATGCTATTTTCATCCTCTCGCGCTGACAAGTACATTCATTCGGATTCTTTTGAGCATGAAATTAAAGTGATTCTTTCATCACATAAATTAAAGGTAAATGAGAAAAAAATCGTTAAGGCGAAGCATAGGATATCTCTAAATGGATATGTTATCCAATCCTCTTCATTGACAAATAGGAAGAATGTTAACGATATAAGTGGTGTTTTTATTTCAAACAAGAAGATAATAAAGTTAAAAAAAATCATCCATGAATTTAATAAAAAGCCAGTAGATTACACTAAAATCATGGAGGGGATTTTTAGGGAGAAAATAAAGCCTGATAATTTTGCTTTCCCGATAACTAGAGCGTTTAAACAAAAATTTTATAAAACCCAGGTTCGTAATAAGCTTTGCGGCTATCGTGCTTATTTAATATCGTTCATAAAGTTTAACCTCAGATATGATTGCATTCCTGATGAGAAAATAGAGTCATATTCAAAAATGATTGATGAAATTGACGCTATTATTAAGTGATAGTTGGTTGAGGGATATTTTTGCACTGTAAGATGACTTTATCAATATAGTTTTGCGCAATACTTACGCCAGCACGCCAGCACGCCAGCACGCCAGCACGCCAGCACGCCAGCACGCCAGCACGCCAGCACGCCAGCACGCCAGCACGCCAGCACGCCAGCACGCCAGCACGCCAGCACGCCAGCACGCCAGCACGCCAGCACGCCAGCACGCCAGCACGCCAGCACGCCAGCACGCCAGCACGCCAGCACGCCAGCACGCCAGCACGCCAGCACGCCAGCACGCCAGCACGCCAGCACGCCAGCACGCCAGCACGCCAGCACGCCAGCACGCCAGCACGCCAGCACGCCAGCACGCCAGCACGCCAGCACGCCAGCACGCCAGCACGCCAGCACGCCAGCACGCCAGCACGCCAGCACGCCAGCACGCCAGCACGCCAGCACGCCAGCACGCCAGCACGCCAGCACGCCAGCACGCCAGCACGCCAGCACGCCAGCACGCCAGCACGCCAGCACGCCAGCACGCCAGCACGCCAGCACGCCAGCACGCCAGCACGCCAGCACGCCAGCACGCCAGCACGCCAGCACGCCAGCACGCCAGCACGCCAGCACGCCAGCACGCCAGCACGCCAGCACGCCAGCACGCCAGCACGCCAGCACGCCAGCACGCCAGCACGCCAGCACGCCAGCACGCCAGCACGCCAGCACGCCAGCACGCCAGCACGCCAGCACGCCAGCACGCCAGCACGCCAGCACGCCAGCACGCCAGCACGCCAGCACGCCAGCACGCCAGCACGCCAGCACGCCAGCACGCCAGCACGCCAGCACGCCAGCACGCCAGCACGCAGGGGGCACTTTTAATACAGGTGTAATGGTGTTCTCAGGCTGCCCCAAGACTGGCGCTGTAGTGCAGGGACGGGAAAACGCATGTAAAACCATGCCCCCTTTGGATGCATGGCTTAATTGAGGGAAATAACTGGATTTATATAGGTTGTTTGACGGGCTGCTGCACGGTCAGCGTGGCGACGGAGATAAATCCCGCTCTGTTTAGTGGTGATTTTGTCACCATTATTAACTCACTAAGCAGCAACAGGCCTGAAATGCTTTCTGCCGCGTAATTCTGCTCTGGCCAGCTGCTCTTCACCCTAGTAACTTGCGTTTCGACAGCGCCCCAAAGCGGTGAGATTTACCCCTATCTTGACCCTGTCGGCTCCTCGGGATTTGAATGATCAACACCATTTAATCCCACAGCGCGCACTCGTAGCCCCGCCACGCCTGCCCGCTTTATGGAGTGGTTTTCATGCAGTTGCATGATAGGCTCTTAACCGCGCCTAATCTGGCCTGAGAAGTAAAAATGCAAGTGCATATAGTCATGCGATTTCATGCAGTATAGGCATGCACTCATGCTACAGACATCAAAAAACCCGGCACTGGCCGGGCTTAAGTGAGCTTTTCTGTTCAGGTCAGAACAGCTTTCTTTTTTTTTCTGTCGTCATGTGATCCTGATACCGGTGCTGAACCGATCAGACTCATCACGTCGTCCCGGAATCTCAACGGCAATATTTCATTCGTCCACTTCAGCATTAGATTCAGGATAAATTCACGATACAACGTATCTGCATCATTTGTCCCTTCAATAATGCCCGGTATATGCGCTGAGCTATTCCGCTCAAACTGTCTGTACTTCATCCTGAGCAGGCTGCTCAATTCGGCACCGTGGAAAATAAAAAAATCTCGTAAAAGCTCATCGATACGCTCCTCAGTGATGCCATGATGGCAGTTTATATAGACGTTTGCCTTACGCGCGGTCGCTGCAGCCAGTACCGGCAGCTGCTCTTCTTTTTCAGTAATCAGCCCGGCCAGTTCTGTGGCTGTTTCCTGTTGTTCCAGATACTCAGCCCGGAGAGCTTTCATCTCCGGCGTTACGATGCCGCCGCTCTGGTTAAGCAATTCCCTGAACTGCGCCCGATTGTCTTTGCTGACCTGCTCAGTTTCGGTCTGATGCTGGCGCAGAGCCCGAAGGTTCTCAATGGCTGCTTCTTCGGCCTGTCTGGCCTCCACCCAGGTCTGCATTTTTTGGTAAAGGTCGATAATTCGGGACTGCCATTCCGAGGAAAGGCTTTTTGTCAGTTTTTCCGTCTCGCGGGCTATTTCATTTGCAGGCAATCTCATGAGCCAATCCGCATCCTGAAGCGGTTTTTTTGCCCTCGCGAGAAGTGTTACTACATGTCCGGTTGCGGCCTGAATCTGGTTTTCCGTCAATTGTTGTTCTGTCATATCGTTGTTCCTCCTCATTTTATTGTGCATGACGGTCTTTAAGGGTACAGGCTGAACCGTAGCGGCCCAGTGTATGCGGCTGACGTACAAGAGAATCGCTCTGTGATTCAGGCTCAGGCGCCGCTGGTTTATGGGGCTTCATAATTATCGTGTCCACACTTTCCAGGGCAGTAAATGTGCAGGAGCATTCAAGATTCTGGCACTGATACCATGAGCGTTTAACCGATGGAGCTTCATATGCGCTGGTTCTGGCGTGTGCGACCGTGCCACATTCAGGACACTTCAGGGCCATATCAATACCCTCCTTTTTCATTAAGCCTGTTGAGGCGGGCCAGGAAAACTTTATGTTTTGCCGGAGTGAAAGTGGCTGAAGCATCAGCTCGCATTGATGCATCCACCGTTAATCCGGTTTCGTCGATAACGCTCTTATATGCTGCTGAAATTACAGGAGTACGGATTTCGGTTTGTCGGACTACAGCGGTGCGTAATATTTTCATTGCCGCCTCAAGCCCGTATGGTGCGCAAAGAAAAGGAGCCAGAGCGTCAGTGAGTGCATCACCATGCTCGCTCATGAAGTTTTCAGCTGCGCTTGTAACACAGCTTTCCAGCACAATCTGGTGAGCATAAAGACCATCCCGGGCGGCACAGTTAATTTGCCATTCGAGGAGTGCAAGGCGCTCACGAAGATTTTCAAGCTGGCTGGCATATGCTGCCGGTTTTTCTTCAGTATCCAGAAGAGCCGCCAAACGAAGCTGGCTGGTACTTTGCACATTACGTAGTGTCAGCCAGCTTTTTATCGCCGCGCGGTAATCGTTAAGAGCTTCCTGATTAATGGTTCCGGTAGTCATGTCAGCACCTGGTGGTTTGTCGTGTTGTCAATTGTGCTGTCATGCATACAAAGCTGCCATTGAACGCCATTGTGCGAGCGACTAGACAAAGACTTCTTTTTGGCTAGCCAAGAAAGGTCTCGCTTAGCTGAGTTTGTTTCAGACTTACTTTAACTATTCACTACTATTCACTTAGATAAAATAATAGATAATACAGTAAGTTAAAAAGTGAAGGGGTGGCAAAGCAGTATTCATCGACTGTTCATAACTGTTCACATGGAATAAAATCATTTATAGTATTTTTTCATAATGGATGGCTGTTTTATTCCTCATGGGTATTCATTTTTTGCTCCCCACCACTATTCACCCTTATTCAGTAGTATTCAACAGGCACATAAACAGACTGCATCTTTTGGCTGGAAAATAACATTTTTGCCTCTTGCCATGGTGTTGCATTTCATACTGATTTTTATAAAACTAGAGCTGTCCGGTTCTGTATGGATTCATTTTTGATATATTTTAAGATTTAAGGTGGAGTTATTTAACATCAAGTTTTTTATGCAGGCCAAAATTTTATACATTGGATGCGTTTCGTGAATATGTCCGTATGTAGGGACCTGCAATGCAAGGCCCCGTATAGTATTTATGCAGCATTGCTGTATGAACTCCGGAGGCAGCAGCATTACGTGCAATGACTCATGGGGTTAGTAAACCATTAGATGAATGGTAGTTCCTATTAATGCTCCTGTATTTATAGCCCGCAGGCATAGTGTTTATTATGTCATTTTATAAGGTTTGATCGGATTTTAAGTTCCATAAAATCAATACGTGACGCTAAATAAATAATGCGTGCGCAAGCAAGCTATATACACATAATAAGGAACTACCTGAATCCGTATGAATTTATCCGGACTTTTGTTGAAATTAAGAGGGTAGACAAATGCATAATATTTCTGTTTCTGCGCCAGCTCCGGCTGCGCCATTATTTCCTATTCCGAACCAGCATGAGCGTTTTTTACGCCTGCCTGAGGTGATGCACTTATGCGGGTTGTCTCGCTCGACCATTTACGATCTGATCAGCCGCGATGCGTTTCCGAAGCAGATCCCGCTTGGCGGAAAAAATGTCGCCTGGGCACAGTCTGAGGTCAGCGCATGGATGGCGGACCGTATCAGCGCCCGTGGGCGGGGATGTGATGCATGATGATACCTGAACACATTAAATACCTTTTCTCAGGCTTGCTTACTGTCGCCATTTCTATGTATAGTCTTTCCGCTGTCGCAAAATCGGCAGCCGGAATTGGCGTTCCGCGAAACTCAATGGCGACACCAGACGCGCCAGGCGTCTTTTTTTTCGTCGTAGCTCAGGCACACCCATTTTCCGGGCTGTGGTGTTTATGTGTACACCGTGGTTCTATCGTGATAATGGCAGTCCGGGCGGGGCAGCCTTCGGGCTGGCCGGTATCCATTGAGGCCGGTTACGCCAACCCCGTTCGGGCTGCCACCAGTGAAATTGGCGTTTCCGGTGGTAGCAATAACCGCCACTCAATGGAGGCTGCCATAATGGCTACAATCCTCACCTCGTCACACCCGAAATATGTCTTTGTGTTTGCCGCAATCCGCCGTGCAGACACTCAACCTCGCATTTGTATGCTCCGCACTGTGGCCTGCGATGAGCGTTCCGCACGCCTTTCGTTGGTTCGTGATTATGTGCTCTCCCTTTCTGCACGCCTGCCTGCCAAAGAGGTGACACTATGAACCAGTTTGAGATCTCCTACGACGATATTGTAAGGCTGAAACATTTACGCAATGTGGGTGAATATGTCACTGGCATGGCAGCCCTGCAGGACTGTTATGAACAGCCAGCGGGGGCCCAATGTGAACAACTGGTTTCCCTCATCTATCTGATGACAGAGCAGTTGGATGGTGTGGTGCAGCGCTGCCATGACGACCTGATGAATGCGGAGGTGGCCTGATGCAATCCTGTGAATCTCATCTGGCACTTCGCGCCGCTCTGTATCGACGTGCCGTAGCTTGTGCCTGGCTGACTCTCAGCAGTCAGCGGGAACGTTATTCCGGCCTGACACTCGCTGAACTTGAAGATGCCATCGCCCGCGAGCTGGAAGGGTTCTATCTGCGCCAGCATGGGCAGCAAAGGGGACTGGAAATTGCCTGCGCGTTGCTTTCGGATCTAATGGAGTCGGGGCCGCTTAAGGCCTGTCCGGTTCTCTCACTGCTCGGAGTGACGGTAATGGATGAACTTTGCTCCCATCACCTCAATAAACCAGCGCTGCATTAAGGAGGGCCGCACAATGTCAGGAATGAAAGTTAGCCAGGCTGAGAAAGCAGCTCGAGGTCACTGGTCAAGTATCTTACCCGCACTGGGCGTAAACGTATTGAAAAATCGTCATCAGCCTTGTCCGGTATGCGCCGGGAAAGACCGCTTTCGATTTGATGACCAGGAAGGACGGGGAACGTGGTTCTGTAACAAGTGCGGGGCAGGTGATGGTTTGGCGCTTGTGAGTAAAGTACTGGATGTAGGCGTTAGTGAAGCGGCAGACAGAATAAACGGCATTACCGGAAATCTGCCACCGGTATCTCAGGAAAGGCTTGAATCCGGTTCTCTTGATAATAAGACCGGGAAACAAACTGCAGCAGCGCTGGCTGCCCGTTTGTTTGAGAAATCTCGTCAGACCACTGGCAATGCCTATCTGACGGGCAAAGGGTTTTCTGCACTGCCTTGCCGGGAATTAACCGCCGTGCATAAAGTCGGTGGTGTGACATTCCGTATGGGAGATCTTATCGTTCCACTGTATGCAGATGGGGATCTGGTAAATTTGCAGTTAATCAAGGCTGATGGCGGCAAATGCTTCCTTAAAGGCGGTCAGGTTAAGAATGCCTTTTACCTTGTTGAAGGTACTGCCAAATCAGCTAAACGGCTCTGGATAGCGGAAGGATATGCCACTGCACTTACTCTCAACCATCTGACTGGCGATGCTGTCATGGTGGCCTTTTCATCCGTCAATTTCCTTTCCCTGGCGAGCGTTGCCTGCAGTCAGTACCCAACGCACCAGATAATTATTGCTGCTGACCGCGATCTCAACGGTGCGGGGCAAACAAGGGGCGTAGCTGCTGCCAAGGCCTGCAATTGCACAATGGCGCTCCCACCTGTGTTTGGTGACTGGAATGATGCATTCACGCAGAATGGCGAAGAAGCCACCCGGCAGGCAATTTATGAGGCCATAAAACCAGCCGTTGCCAGCCCGTTCGACACAATGAGCGAAGCTGAATTTAGCGCGCTGAGCGTCAGTGAAAAAGCGCAGAGGGTAGTGGATCACTATAAAAATGCACTGGCAGTAGACCCGAATGGGCAGCTCCTTTCACGCTATGAGGCGGGGGCCTGGAAAGTTATCTCTTACGCCGATTTTGCCCGTGATGTGGCTGCGCTGTTTCAGCGCCTTGGCGCACCTTTTTCATCCGGGAAAATTGCCTCTATCGTGGAAACCCTCAAACTGATTGTTCCGCAACAGCAGAATCCAGCGCGGCAGCTGATCGGGTTTCGCAACGGTGTGCTCGATACCCGGACAGGATTGTTCAGCCTGCACGATAAGAAGCACTGGTTACGTACGCTGTGCGAGGTGGATTACACGCAGCCTGTAGACGGCGAGGCACTGGAAACTCATGCCCCGGCATTCTGGCGCTGGCTGGATCGCGCCGCAGGTTTCAAACCAGAAAAGCGGGACATTATCCTGGCGGCACTGTTTATGGTGCTGGCTAACCGTTATGACTGGCAGCTGTTTCTGGAGGTCACTGGCCCTGGCGGAAGCGGAAAGAGTATTCTGGCTGAAATAGCAACAATGCTGGCAGGTGAGGATAATGCTACCTCTGCAACCATTGAAATGCTTGAGTCACCACGAGAACGAGCCGCATTAATTGGTTTTTCACTGATTCGACTTCCCGACCAGGAAAAGTGGAGCGGTGACGGGGCCGGCCTAAAAGCCATCACTGGCGGCGATGCGGTATCCGTTGATCCCAAATACCAGAACGCCTATTCAACCCACATTCCTGCAGTTATTCTGGCTGTGAACAATAACCCGATGCGTTTCACTGATCGTAGTGGTGGAGTTTCACGCCGAAGGGTGATCCTGCATTTTCCCGACCAGATAGCCCCGGAGGAACGCGATACCCAGCTCAAAGAGAAAATTGCCAGCGAGCTGGCGGTGATTGTTCGCCAGCTTATGCAACGTTTCAGCGACCCAATGAGTGCCAGGACATTACTTCAGTCGCAGCAGAACTCCGATGAAGCGCTCACCATCAAGCGTGATGCTGATTCAGCGTTTGATTTTTGCGGATACCTTGAAGTCTTACCTGACACCACGGGAATGTTTATGGGGAACGCTAACATTGTCCCACGTCAGCCTCGTACATACCTTTACCATGCCTATCTGGTCTACATGGAAGCCAACGGCTATAAAAATACGCTCAGTCTGACCATGTTTGGCAAGGGGCTGCCGTTAATGCTGAAAGAGTATGGGCTGCAGTACGAGAAGCGGCGGACCAATCAGGGAATGCAGACCAATCTGGCACTCAGAGAGGAAAGCAATGCTGACTGGCTACCTAAGTGCGATGGCCCAGCAACCAATTAACGTATAACTGACCCGGCATACGCCGGGTTTTTTCTTTTCAATGAATGTAGAGTTTACTGTTCACTCTACACCATATTGTTAACTTCTATTTTATTGATATTAAAGTTAATTATGTCGCAGTGAACAGTGTGCACGCTTTTCTAAAGAAAAAGTAATTTTGGGTGTTGAGGACTTTTGGTTTGGATCCGTTGCACGGAACCTAACCGGGGATATTAAAATTGTGCTTTGATTACAAATGGCTAAAAACTCGTCTTTTTTACCGATGGGAAGAAAAAAAGTGGGGGCACAAATGGGGGCATAAATCTGTTTTTATATTGAAAAATATTTATTTAACAATGACTTGTGTCTATATTTGAGTCCGGCCTTCGCACCATTAGTTCTTCTATAACCATCCGCAAAAGTCCGATAAACGCTTCAAAAACAACAACCTTTTGATATGTCTGTTCTGTTCACATGCCATGTTGTTTTCCAGAACATGCAAAGGGTGATTAATGTATGTTCGACTCGTTAATAAAATTGACTCATTCTTATACCTTCCTCTATTGCAACTTCGCACAAGCAAGGCGCTGTTAAGCTGAACTCTATTTCATCGATACCAACTTCAAATATTTTTCAGCTAAAAACTAACACATCAGAGTTTGGATACGATTCATGTTGTCGGCGTGGCTGGTTGTTGTTGAAAATGTTAGCTATTCTGTACCAAACGGACATTGAATTCAGTAATGATGCACTTTGATGGTATAACGCATGATAGTTTTGTCTTTAGGCTTAACCCTCAACACCAATACTGGCAGCCAGATTTACATCAATAGCACTCTTGGAAAAATGCAGTAGACCTAATGAAAATCTGTTTGTAGAGTCGTTATCTCGCTTACATTTTTTATGGTTATTTCTTGGAATATTCGTTCTACGGTGATAGTGTCAGATGTGATAGTGCAAGGCATATGTTTAAACATATACAGTAAGGAATATTGTAATGCTTGCAGATACCTCTGAACTCCGTGAGTTCATAAAAAATATTTACCCAAGTTTTGCCTTACATAGCACAGCAAAAGCATCAGGACAGCGAGTTGTTTACTTTGGACGATTTACCTCACATCAAAGTATTGAACCCCATAATTGTGACTCATGGGGTGAGGTTGTTGTGAAAATTAGTGAGGCGACATCTAGATCTTCTATTTCATATTTGCAAAAAGAAATTGAAATTCTAAAATCATTAAAGACAGATTGTTTTCCAAAGTTATTTTTCGATGAGGTAATAACGACTCATCCAATAACTGAGGAACCATTAAATCCAGTGAGAATTATTAGTATAGAGGAGAAAATAGATTCGCAGAATTTAACTGAGATTATCAAGGATTATAATACTGAGAAGAAAGTTATTCTGTTCTTGATAGAAATGATTAATGCAATGAAGTTGCTATGGGGGCATGCTCAATCTCTTGTTCATAGAGATCTAAAACCGGATAATATTTTAGTAAAAAAAGATGGTCGTTTGGTCATAATTGATTTAGGTATTCTTAGGCAGGAAGGGGTGAAAGGAGTGACCAATAGCTTTAATGTGATTGGGCCATGTACACCATGTTATGCAAGTCCTGAACAAGCTACTAATGACAAGAAGAATATATCATTTAAAACTGATATGTTTTCTCTTGGTATTATTTGTTATGAAATGTTAAGTGGTGCGAACCCATTTCTTGGTGATGAGGGTGAACACTATTTTGATGATGTTTTAGAACGCGTCTGTACATATGACCCTCCATCGCTTGAGACACATGGAGTGTCTAGTGCATTTTCAAGAGTTATCGCAAAAATGATGAGTAAAGAACCATTTAAAAGATATCGTACAGTTGGAATTCTCTTACAAGACTTGGAGGCTTTGGTATAACTTATGGCTATAAAATTATTACATCAAATGGGGCATAATTCTATATGGAATAAAGATTCATTTGAAAAAGATGGTGTTGGTGTTGGGCTTTGTTACAGCCCTGTACATGAAATTGCAAAG
Organism: Enterobacter sp. A103; assembly: GCF_034427535.1. NCBI lineage: Bacteria > Pseudomonadati > Pseudomonadota > Gammaproteobacteria > Enterobacterales > Enterobacteriaceae > Enterobacter > Enterobacter sp. A103. Next base: position 330,374 of record NZ_JAXQPQ010000003.1, on the reverse strand, counting down.
AATATAAATTCAACAAAAAGACAGCTAAAAGAAACCTCAATTTTTGATCCTCAATTTTACCTCCCTAGTTCTCAGAAAAAGAAATTTCAGTCGTATGATTTTTTCCCAAATACTATTCTTGGCGAAAAAGGATTTAATACAATTGATTTTACTGCTATTTCAAGTGAATCAGCAAAGCGTTGTGTGGATTTCCAGATTAAGAATAATTTTGAAAAAATTGTCATACCCGCCAGATTTTACGAACAAATACATCCAAAATATATTGAGCAGCAAAGTGAAAGTTTTGTAGTTCCGTTTATCAATTATATAAAAAAAATAGGTATTGGAGCCAGAAAGAAAATAGTTCTTACTGTCCCAATAACCTCAGGAATGTTGAATGTTGAAGAGTATAAGATTAATATCTTAAACTGGATAACAAGTTTCCCCGAAATTTCAGGGGTGTATTTTATTTGTCAGCATGAAAGAACGTCAAAGCAAATTTCAGATGCTAATTTCTTGCTGGATTATATGGATACGATAAAATCTACGTTGGACGCTGATCTTGAAGTTATTGTGGGCTATACTAACACTGAATCAATTTTATATACATTATGTGGAGATTTATATTTAACAGTCGGTGCATTCGAAAACACAAGGATTTTTTCCTTAGATAAATTTATTGTTTCGGATGAAGATAGAAGGGGACCAAAACCAAGAATTTATATGCCTGCTCTGTTGAATTGGATTAACTTTGAAGAAGCAAAGCTACTTAGAAAACAGAGTCCACAGTTGTGGAGTAAAATTTATACACCAACTAAATATTCTGAAGATGCTTTTAACGCGACAACGACTATAACTTTCCAAAATCCATTGTTATATAAACATTATTTTTTGATGTTCTCCGACCAGATAGATAATATTTCTCAATATCAAGGGGTTAAGCGAGTAGGTTATGTGGCATCAATGGTTGAGCAAGCAATTGAAAACTATACAAGCATTAAGAAGGTATTCACCCTTGAGAAAAATGGTAGTGATGAACACCTTATTCCATGGAGAAATACAATAAAAATGTTCTCAAATAGATGATAAAGAGAGGAATTTTTTTGCTAGTAAGGAATTGGCTTTCCAAAAAGCCAATTCTGATTTATGGCATTCTGGTTTCGGTGAAAACACTTCCTCATAAATTCCATTAACAGAAACGGTTGCTAATCCAATATTGAGTTTTTTGAATTCATCAATATTTAATTTGGCAGCATTTGCTCTATATTGATCTAGAACAACCCACGACTCGTTCGAAAATATTCGGTACCTGCTAGCTTGCCATAAAGCTTTCTTCCAATCACGTAGCTTAGCTTCAATTGCTATGATGGAGGAACAAAGTGGTTTTGGTTGTCTTATTTTTAAATAATTACCATTTTCTGTCTTAATACAGTATCCGGCTTCGATAAATTTATTCAATGCTTTCTTGGCTGAGCTTTCAGATGTGCCAGAAAGGGATACTAAGTATTCTTTAGAAAAGGTTTTTTTGAAAGGTAGTGCTCTAAGTGTATAAGCCCAATCTGCTGGGATTTTACCAAGGTCCAGTAAGCGATCGTCTTTATTAGTTTTGAAAACAACCAAATCAGCAATACCAAAACCACAATCGAACTCATGCTCTAAGTTGATACTTTTACTATCTTCTTTAACTAAAGATGAAAAAATATTAACCAGAGCATGCTCTGACACAAATGGCTCTTGCGCAACATTGATTTTTTTGGTGTATCTATTTGTTTTTATTATGTTTTTCATGGCCTTTGACTATCTGTTTGCATATGCATCTAATATAGTATAGTGTGATTCTTTTTAAGAATCTATCAATTATTTTATTTATTAAGTCGGTAAGCAGGATCGTATGAGTAATTATTACGGAATAGATAACCATAAAATATTTCAGATGAATAATAAAGGTAGGGATTTTTTTGTTGGTGATTTGCATGGTTGTTTAAAGATTTTATTGAGAGCTTTAAAGAAAATTGAATTTAATTTTGAAACTGATCGTTTATTTTGTACAGGGGATACTATTGACAGGGGAGAAGAATCTTCTGATTGTTTGAGATTATCTGAGAATGGGTGGTTTTTTTCAGTGTTAGGTAACCATGAAGCAATGCTCCTTGATGCAATGGATAATTTATATAAAAAGGAGATCTGGTATCGGAATGGAGGTCAGTGGTGGAATGAGATAAACAATTCAGAAAGATTTTTTCTTCAGGATGTTGTATTAAAGAATTTTTGTATATCTATGACAGTAAAAACTATTATAGGAGATGTTGGCATTATCCATTCAGGTTACCCTTTTAACGAATGGCCTTTGCGGAATGATGAGGAATTAATTAAAAGCGACCTTAAAAATATACTTTGGGATAGGGAGATACTCAAGGAATCTCAAGCTGTAATTACTCCGGGTGTTTCATTGATAATATCAGGGCATACACCTCAACAGACTCCGGTTTTACTAGGTAATCATTTATTTATTGATACAGGATGTGGCCATCTTGTGAATGAGAATATTCACAATCCTAGATTAACATTATGTGAAATAATGTCTTCTACAAGTATTATTTTTCATGAGGTAGACTTGAGAAGTTATAGTGTTAAGAATTTTTCTATATAGTTGATACGAAAGTCTAGAGGACAGTAAGACGCTGTTTTAAATTTAAATATATTTTTTAAGGTATTTTACGAGCTAAATAATCAAAACTAAGTTCTGAATACCTCCCTCCGATGCCACTCCACAAACCCCTCCCTTGGATAATTCCCTTTCACCATCGGCAAAGCAATCTGCTTACCAGCAAAATCCCAGAACAACCGCCCAACAATCCCATTCCCATTCACCGCCTCTGATACCAGCACCCGCATATTCTCATCCAGCCCAATCGATCCCTTATCAAACGCCTTATGATGAATCGCACACAGCGCTAGTCCGTTCGGGATCTCACACGGTCCGCCAAACTGCTTCCACTTGATATGCGCGGCTTCAAGTCCAACAGAGGCGTTATCATGCCGCATATTGAATCCGCAAATTGCGCACTCGTAGTTATACGCACGCAATACCTGCTGGCGGAACAGCGGATCGCGAACCTTACGGTACTGCTGGATATCAAAGCCCATTTCATCCGCGATCTCTTCCTGAATGCTTTCAGGAAAGTGCGCTTCAAGGATCTGCTGCGCTAGCGAGCCGATCAGATTTTTGTTCTTATTCAGCAGCGCAAAGTGTTCTTCATCAAACCCGCCTGCGACATTATGTTCTACAAGTTCTTTAACAGGCGGTTGTTTACTGCCAGTGGTTGAGCAGAACTCAGTATTCTGAAGATCCCAGAACCCATCCCCCTTAAGCCGCCAGAAGGGCATGTTCGGGTAATGTGTCTTCCGTTGCGGTCCAAAGCGTTCTAACAGGCTAAGCAACTGCTCGTGTACCTCGGTTCCATAATCAAACAGTCGTGCATGCCCCTGCTGATAGTTCGCCAGCACGTACAGAAGCAATAAAGGCTTATGCGGCGCACGCTGTTCGCCTTTGCGCCAGATAGTGATGTCGGCAATTGCCTGTTCGAGAGTTTTGCTGGAAGCCATCGCGTTACGGAAGAAGGTAAATAATTGCGATGATGCTCGCAAAACTCAGACCAATCAACCCACAATCAACAAAAACATGACCTTAACGCACCCAACCCTATTTCCTGAATCCCCCTCGCAAATTCCAAATTTACCCCACGCCAAACCGCTGTATTTATATTCAGTCCTGTATAATGAGCATCAGAAATTACGCCGAACGGCAAAAGAAGTATCACAGAGAATTTAACGAGGAATTCGCGATATGAAGGTGCTGCAACACCCCCATACCGCTAACCACAAACAACTATGAAGGAGTTGAAAATGGCTGCGACGAATTTTAAGCCAGAGTTTACTGTTTGCAAAACAGAATCAGACGCTTTCAGCGGCATGATTGAAAACCGCGAGCTGGTACGCAAAAACAGCGCCCGCCGTCTTCACGGCAACCCGCCCAACGCGGCGCCCGTCCATCCCCGCGCCGAAACGCCGCAGGACAGTGCCGCCTGCTGCGAACTCTATGCGCGCATAGACATGAAATACCTTCTCCTGGGCGGCGAGTGGTTAACCCGCGCGGGCTTTATCAACGGTATGCCCGTCAAAATCCGCGCCATGAAAGACTGCATCGTGATTACACCACAGCATACAAGAGAATTATGGGGATGCCTGGAAGGGATGAGCGTGGTGAATATAAATAAGCAGAAAGTCGCGCAGTGGTTGAAGACCTTCCCGGGTGCGCTGAATGATACGGGTGATGTTCCGGTGATTAAGCGTGGCAGCGGGCAGGCTGTTTAAACTTCAAACCAGTATGCACGGGCATGTGAGCGCATGCTCGCACTACGCTAAAAGTCGCTCAATCATGATTTATTTGTTCTCTAACAGCCTTAACCAGTACAGCATGAAGCTCGCCAACGGTTAAATCGCGTATCACAGGTTCCGGAATGCCCCGTAGCCTGCGAATCAAGCGGCAGATACCGAAGTAATCTATGCCCTCGGTGCTAAAAAGAAACTCGTTTTCAGCGAGGGAAAAAGTTTTCTCATAGCCATCTTCAGTGACAAGCGTAACGTCAAACGCTGCCTCGCAGTCTTCAATCAGGGCATCGCCATCCATGCCGCATATATCAAGGTCGGCTTCGATTAGGGTGTTCTCATCAATGCGCTTGCGAAGATGTCCAGAGGACTGACGTACAACCTCAATGACCTGCGAAAGAGTGGGGTACATTATGTTGGATTCCGTGGGTGAAGAAATGACGTAGGCATTGATTAATAGACCGAGTTAACGCCTGGGACTTATTATTGAAGGTACAAAGAAAATCAAAATAATCCACACAAACATCCCAATGATTTTTAGCGGCCAGGGTTCGAATACATCAAGGCACACAATTGTGCCTATAATTAATAGTGGTCCTCCCAATACTTCCAGTATTCCTTCTAAGATAGATAACTTATGAGGCAATACACGATTCAGTAAAACACAAGTAAGATGTGTGCCTCCTAAAATAATGATTATAGCTAGAGTGCATTCTCTCCAGTTATCAGTGACACCTACGCAAATGAGGCATAGCACAATCACAAAAACGCAAAGTAACGTATTCAGCATGGAAATAATAAACTTACTCATATCATTTTCCGCCGCGTATTAAAGATATAAAGAAATCATGAATATATCATTCTTAAAAGAATGATAAACGGCATTGGCTAATAATGGATTTAATTATTTGTTGAGACTCGTTTATTTCCGTAATCATCGAGTTAGCGGCTTCATGCCTATCCCACACACTCCGCCGCCCAACCTCAATCAACTCACCTCATCAAAACACCGGCACCCCCAGCCCAACCTTCACCTCCCTCAACGTCGCCTGCGTCACCCCCTGCGCCCGTTCGGTCCCGCGCTTCAGCATCGCCATCAGCTCACCTTTATCCTGCATGTACATCGCCCTCCGTTCCCGCATCGGCGCAATCAGCTCCTGCAAACACCCCTCCAGCTCGTTCTTGCAAACCCGGTCGCCCAGCCCGCCCGCCTGATAGTGCGCCTTCATCGTCGCCACTTTCTCCTTGTCCGGATGAAACGCGTCGAGATACGTAAACACCACGTTCCCCTCAATCTGCCCCGGGTCGCTCACCTTCAGGTGGTTCGGGTCGGTGTACATGGCGCTGACCGCGCGATGAATGGTCTCTTCGCTGGCCGAAAGGTGCAGCGTGTTGCCCAGCGATTTCGACATCTTGGCGCTGCCGTCGATGCCGGGCAGGCGGCTGGTGTCGCTCAGCATCGCCTTGCAGTGGCGCAGCACCGGGGCAGGCAGCAGGCTGTTCATCTTGTGCACAATCTCGTTGGTCTGCTCAATCATCGGCAGCTGGTCGTCGCCGACGGGCACGCACTCGGCCTTAAACGCGGTGATGTCCGCCGCCTGGCTGATGGGGTAGGCCATAAACCCGACCGGCAGCGAGCGGGCGAAGCCCTTCTGCGCAATCTCGTTTTTCACCGTCGGGTTACGCTCCACGCGGGCGACGGTGACGATGTTCATATACAGCATCGTCAGCTCGGCGAGGGCGGGCAGGGCGGACTGCAGGCAGATCGTGGTCAGGTTTGGGTCGATGCCGGCGGCGAGGTAGTCGGCCAGTACTTCGGGAATGTTGTCGCGAATTTTTTGCGGGTTGCTGCCGTTGTCGGTCAGCCCCTGCAGGTCGGCAATCAGCACAAACTGGCTGTGCGTCTGCTGGAGCGCCACGCGCTGGCGCAGCGATCCGACGAAGTGGCCGAGGTGCAGCGGGCCGGTTGGGCGATCGCCGGTGAGGATGGTTGGTGCGTTCATAAAGACTCCTTAATATGCAGTTGCCGAAAGGGGTCTTAGAAATGTGAAAGCCGCCTTTCGGCGGCTATCTGAAAATGGGGAAAACTACTCCGTGCCGCCTTTAAGAAGGCAGCCACCAGCGGTTTACGGTGAGCACGGCGTGGTTTATGTTCATTTCTTTACCGTACCACGTCCGGCGCGAAAAACAAAAGGGCACGTCATGCTGCAATCTCTCAACCATCTGACCCTCGCGGTCAGCGACCTGCAAAAAAGCGTCACCTTCTGGCACGAGCTGCTGGGGCTTGCGCTGCACGCCCGCTGGAATACCGGGGCCTATCTCACCTGCGGCGATCTGTGGGTCTGCCTGTCGTACGACGAGGCGCGCGAGTACGTGCCGCCGCAGGAGAGCGACTACACCCACTACGCGTTTACCGTGGCGGAAGAAGATTTTGAACCGCTCTCGCAAAGGCTTGAGCAGGCGGGCGTCACCGTCTGGAAGCAGAACAAAAGCGAGGGGGCGTCGTTCTATTTTCTCGACCCGGACGGGCACAAGCTGGAGCTGCACGTGGGCAGCCTCGCCGCGCGGCTGGCGGCGTGTCGCGAGAAGCCCTATGCGGGTATGGTGTTTACCTCAGACGAGGCTTGAGGCGCGCACCTTCAGCCTGCCCGCCAGCGTCACGTGCGTGGCGGCATCTTCCTGATTGCACAGGTACTCCACCGCCAGCCGCCCCAGCTCGCTGTAGGGCAACTGGATGCTGGTCAGCGGCGGGGTGAGCTGCTCGGAGATCTTCTGGTCGTCGTAGCCCGCCAGCAGCATGTCCTGCGGAATGCGCACGCCGTTCACCGCCAGCGCTTGGTAGCAGCCAATCGCCAGCCAGTCGCTGGCGCAGAAAATGGCGTCCGGGCGCTCGGCCAGTTCCAGCAGAGAGGTCGTCGCGGTAAAGGACTCGCTGAACTGCCAGTTGGTCTGGCGCACCAGGCCGTCGTCGCACGCGAGTCCGGCTTGCTGCAGCGCCGCCTGGTAGCCCGCCAGACGCTGGCGGGAGGCCTCCATCCAGATCTCGCCGGTGATGTGGGCGATGCGTGTGGCCCCGCAGGCGATGAGGTGTTTAGTCACCTGGAAGGCATTGGCGTAGTCGTCCGGGATAAACGACGGCAGCAGCGGCGAGCCGGGGTCGCGCTGGTTGAGCAGCACCAGCGGGATGCGGGTGCAGTCCTGGAACGCCGTCATGTCCACCAGCGTGGTGACCGGTGAGGCGAGAATAATCCCGATGCAGTTGCGCTTCTCCAGCTGGCGGATGATGTTCAGCGCCAGCTCGATGTCGTCGCCGTAGTCGTAGACGGTGAGCAGGGTCTCGTTGCGCCACGCGGCTTCCCGCGCCTGGCTGATGGCGTCGATAAACGGGTCGAAGCTCTGCATAGAGCTGACCAGCAGGGCGATCTCTTCCTGGTTGCGCGGGGCGTGAACGGCGGGGAGGCGGTCGTAGCCGAGCTCGGTAGCGACGCCAATGACCCGCTGGCGGGTGTCGTCGCTGAGCTTGATGTTGCGTGACTGGTTAAGCACCAGCGATACCGTCGCCTGCGACACGCCCGCCGCCCGCGCAATATCGTTCATCGTCACTTTCGTTTTTCGCTTCATCCGTCCTCTCCCTTTCGCGACTTCGCATCATACCCTAACCGCACGCTTTAGCGCCGTCGATCACGTTTCTCATTCATCGAAGCGTGAACTTTGTGAGGGGCATCGCTTTTCTAAACGCCGTGATTTGCGCATTTGTCCTGCAGCTAATATTTATTAGCTAAATATTATCAGTAAGAGGACGCGTAATGAAAGAGCAGTGGAGCAGGGAGCAGGCACAGTCGTGGTATGAGCAAAAAGGCTGGCTGTGCGGGTTTAACTATCTGCCGTCGACGGCGGTGAACTGGACCGATATCTGGCAGGAAGAGACCTTTGATGCCGAAACCATCGAGCGCGAGCTGGGCTGGGCGGCGGACGCGGGCTACAACACCCTGCGCATCAACCTGCCGTTTATCGTCTGGGAGCATGACCGCGACGGGCTGATGGCGCGCATCGACCGGTTTTTGACGATTGCCGACGGTCGCGGCTTCAGCACCATGCTGACCCTGATGGACGACTGCGGCTTCTCCGGCGACGAGCCGTACCTCGGCCCGCAAAAGCCGCCCGTGCCGGGCAAGCACAACAGCCAGGCGGCGGCGAGCCCGGGGCGCGACAAGGTGTGCGATCCCGACTGCTGGGCAGACATTGAACGCTATATCCGCGACGTTGTCCGCCAGTTCCGCGACGACAGGCGCGTCCTGCTGTGGGATCTGTATAACGAGCCGGGCAACCGCGGCATTTTTGCGACCGGCACGCAGGAGGTGCAGTACGACGCGAAGCTGGAGACCTGCGCGCACGAATTGATGAAGCTGGCTTTCCAGTGGGTGCGTGAAGAAGATCCGACCCAGCCGCTCACCGTCTGCGCGTGGCGTCTGCCGCCGGAGGAGGAGGGCGAGACGTTCTTCCAGCATCCGCTGGACCAGACCGCGCTGGCGCTCTCGGACGTGGTGAGCTTCCACGCCTACACCCACACGGGGCGGATGACGGCGATTATCCAGCAGCTGCAAAAGCTCGGTCGCCCGCTGTTCTGCACCGAATGGCTGGCGCGCCACGTGGGCAGCACCATCGAAGAGCAGCTCCCGCTGATGTACGCGGCGAAGGTCGCGCCGTACCAGTGGGGGCTGGTGCGCGGCAAAACGCAGACGTGGCTGCCGTGGCCGGTGGTGATGAAGGAGTCCACGGACTACTGCCGCCTCTGGTTCCACGACGTGTTCGAGGAGAACGGCATTCCGTTCTCGCGCCGTGAAATCGCATTAATGCAGCAGCTGCGCAAGATCGCCCCGAAAGTTCAGGGCTAATAATATCGACCCGGCGGACCACCGCCGGGCAACCAGGCAGGCATATAACAATGGCAACGACAATGAAAATACCGTCTCGCGAGCTGTGGTCTTATTTTGGCTATGGTTTAGGTCAGTGTTTTAGCTTTGGTTTAGTGGGTTCGTTTATTAACTATTTTTACACCGACGTGCTGGGGATTTCGGCGCTGGCGGCGAGCACCATCTTCCTGATTGCCCGCGCGTGGGACGCGGTTCACGATCCGCTGTTTGCCAGCATTATGGACACCATTAACAGCCGGTTCGGCAAGTTTCGCCACTTTTTGCTGATCGCGCCGCTGCTGATCACCGGCGTCACGCTGCTGTCGTTCTATAAAATCGAAGCGGACATGACCACCAAAATCCTCTACGCCGGGGTGACCTACATCCTGTGGGGGACGCTGTACGCCATCTCCGATATCCCGTTCTGGTCGATGTCGTCGGTGATGACCAACGACTCCGCCCAGCGCACCCGCGCGGTGACGGCGGCGATGCTCGGGGTCAACGCGGGGATTGCCTGCGCCAACATCTTCTTCCCGAAGCTGGCGGCGTTCTTCGCCCAGTACAGCAACGATAAAGGCTACTTTATGGCGGCGCTGGTGATGATGCTGGTGGGCCTGCCGCTGATGCTCAACGGCTTTATGCAGATCAAAGAGCGCGTGCCGCCGAGCCCGGAAAAGGTGACCATCCGCGACACCTTCCGCAATCTGCGCCAGAACAAGCCGCTGTTTATCGTCCTGCTGTCGTTCTTTTTCTGCGTGTTTCATAACGTGGCGGGCGGGCTGTATATCTACTTCTTTATCAACAACCTGGGCGATGGCAGCCTGCAGATGGCGATTGGCGTGATGGGGATCGTGGCGGCGGTGCTGTGCCTGGTCGCCCCGATGCTGACGCGCCGGATGCAGAAGCGGAAGCTGTTTATGATCCTCTGCGGGCTGGACGTGGCGGTGCGCGTGGTGATGTGGTTTGTCGGGTATCAGCAGGTGACGATGCTGTTTATTCTGCTCGGCCTGAGCACGCTGTTCGTGATGATGACCAACATCCTCACCTCGTCGATGATTGCCGACACCATCGAGTACGCGGAGTACCACACCCACAAGCGCTGCGCGGCGATCACCTTCTCCGGGCAGACCTTTACCGGTAAGATGTCGGTGGCGGTGGGTGGCGGGTTAATCGGCGTGTTCCTGACGATGATTGGCTACGTGCCGCAGGCGCAAATCCAGAGCGAAGGCGTGCTGTCGGGGCTGTTCTTCGGGATCTGCCTGCTGCCGGCGATAGGGTCGCTGATCCGAATAGTGTTTATGTCGCGCTTTACCTTCACCGAGGAGAAGCACGCGGAGATTTGTCGGCTACTGGCGGAGCGGAACGCGTCTGCGAAAGCGCCGGGTGGCGGCTGCGCCTTACCCGGCCTACGAAACCCCGTGAGGCAATAAATCGCACAGGCCGACAAAACCCCGAGGATCCACAAATCGCACGGGACATGTAGGCCTGATAAGCGAAGCGCCATCAGGCTTCGCTTTTAAAGACTTACAGCGACTTCACAAACGCCAGCAAATCTTCGTTGAGCTGGTCCTGATGGGTCAGCGCGAAGCCGTGCGGCGCGTTGTCGTACACCTTCAGCGTGGCGTTTTTGATCATCTCCGCCGCCAGCTTGCCGGTGCTTTCAAACGGTACGATCTGGTCGTTGCTGCCGTGGATCACCAGCGTCGGCACGTCGATTTTCGCCATATCCGGGCGGAAGTCGGTTTCGCCGAACGCGGTCACGCAGTCGATGGTGCCCTTCAGCGACGCCAGCAGGGCGATGTTCAGCGTCTGGGTCAGGGCACCGGCGGAAACGGTCTGCCCGGCGTTGATGCCGTAGAACGGCGTCGCGAAGTCGCTGATGAACTGGGCGCGATCTTTACGCAGTCCGTCGCGAATGCCGTCGAACACGCTCTGATCCACGCCCTGCGGGAAGGAGTCGGATTTACCGAAGATCGGCGTCACCGCGCCCAGCAGCGCCAGACCGGCCACGCGCGCGCTGCCGTAGTTGTTGATGTAACGGGTCACGTCGCCGCCGCCCATGGAGAAGCCCACCAGCGCCACGTCGCGCAGATCCAGCGTGGTAATCAGGTCGTTGATGTCGGACGCAAAGGTGTCGTAGTCGTAGCCGTTCCACGGCTGATCCGAGCGGCCAAAGCCGCGGCGGTCAAAGGCGATGGCGCGGAAGCCGCGCTCGGCCAGGTAGTTCAGCTGGCTGTCCCACATGTCGCCGTCCAGCGGCCAGCCGTGGCTGAAGAGAACCGGTTTGCCCGCGCCGCCGTCCTTGTAGTAAATCTGCGTGCCGTCTTTTGCCTTAAACGTTGCCATAGTGTGTTCCTGTGCAGGTGATGATTAGGATTATACCGGCGCGACCAGGTAGCGAATTGCCGGTGATGTTGTGCCCTGATGAAAAGCCAGAACGCGGCTCTGCAGCAGGAGGTCATTCATGGTGTGGCGCTCCTGCTGGCGCAGATGCTCGATCCACGAGCCCATCAGGAAGGTCTCGATAAACAGACCGGGGCGCTCAATATCCTCGTATACCGCCCAGCTCATCGCCCCGGCGCGGCGGCGCACCCGGCGCAGCTCGTGGACGGCTTCCAGGAAGGCTCTGGTGTTCTGCGGGTCGATGATGTACTCGTGCGATACCAGCACCGGGCCGCGCTCGTTGGGCAGATCGATCTCCACGCCGTCCAGCGGCTGGCCGCTCAGGTCGAGGTTCAGGTCCGGATCTTTCCCCAGCTTCCAGCGGAACACGGTGGCGCTCGCCAGCACCATCCCCAGCGTGGCCACAACCAGCGAGGTTGGGGTGCCGAAGCGGGAAGCGATCTGCCCCCAGATGGCGCTGCCCGCAGTCATCGAGCCGAAGAACACCGTCAGGTAGACCGCCAGCGCGCGGGCCTTCACCCAGCGGGCGGCGCTGCGCTGCGCGCCGAGATTCAGCGTTGAAAGCACCGCAATCCACGCGAAGCCGGTGAAGAATTCAAACAGGTTGAGCAGCCAGACGTGGCGCACGAACGCCAGCGCCAGCATGGTGAGGGCAAAGGTCAGGCTGGCGGCCACCATCAGGCGGTCGGCGTCGAGCCGCTGGCGCAGGCGCGGCAGCAGGATCGCCCCGGCAATCGCCCCCAGGCCAATGCACGCCAGCATCACGCCGTAGCCCGCCGGGCCTAAGCCCAGCTCGCGGCGCGCCACCAGCGGCAGTAGCGCCCAGCCCGCGCTGCCGAAAACGAAGAAGGCCACGGTGCGCACCAGCACGTTGCGCAGCACCGGCGCGGCGTGCACGTAGCGAATCCCGGAGCGTACCGCGGAGAAGAAGTGCTCCGGCGGCAGGCGCTGAATGGACGGTGCCGGACGCCAGCGCCACAGCACCCACGCCACGCCGACCACGGACAGCGCGTTGAGGGCAAACACCATCCACGGCCCGGCGAGCGACAGCAGAAAACCGCCCAGCGCCGGGCCAATCGCCCGGCTGATGTTCACCCCCAGCGAGTTCAGCGCCACGGCGGCGCCCAGCTCCGGCTTGCTCACCAGATCGGGCACCACGGCCTGGAACGGCGGCGAGCTCATCGCTGCGCCCACGCTCAGCAGGAACGTCGCCACCAGCAGAACGGTGGGGGTGACGTGTCCGGTGAAGGAGAGCACCGTCAGCCCGGCGGCGGCGATGAACACCCACAGCTGGGAGAAGAGCAGGTATTTACGTCGGTCGACGATGTCCGCCATCACCCCGGACGGCAGGGCAAAGAGGAACATCGGCAGGCTACTGGCCGCCTGCACCAGCGCGATATCCAGCGGGTCGGCGCTCAGAGTCAGCATGCTCCAGTTGATGCCGACGTCGCTCATCCATGAGCCGACGTTAGAGACCACCGTGGCGATCCACAGCATGCGGAACACCGGCTGGCTCAGCGGCTGCCAGGGCGAAACCGTCGGTGCGGGCGTCGTCTCGACGTGTGCGTCGCGAACGTCGTTAACCTGGGTCATGCGAACCTCTCCGTTGCCTTACGCTGCAGCCGCCACTGGCCCGGCCCGGTGAGGGCGAGGGTGGTGAAGATAATCAGCAGCAGCCAGCCAAACTGCCCTTCGGCAATCGACCAGTTCGGGTGGACCGCCAGCATCGCCACCAGCAGCACGGCGATAATCGGCACGCACGCCAGGCGGGTGTACACGCCCGCAATGATAAACAGCGGGCAGATTACCTCGGCGACAATCGCCGGGATCAGGCTGGCGTAAGGCCCGAAGCCGAACGGATCTTCAATGCGCGTCAGCTCTTCGCTGAAGTGCAGCACCTTCGGCAGGCCGTGCACGTACAGCAGCAGCAGGCTGCCGGTCAGGCGCAGGAAGAACAGCCCCAGGTCGACCCGGGGCGGAGCAAAGGTGTTTTTCATCAGAATGCAAAGCAGCTGCAGCCCAGCGCCCCCCAGAAAGCGTTATCGTCGGACACCGGCATCTCTGACGTGCGGGCGAAATCATGCTGGTGGCTGTGAACCCCGCACGGGCCGCTGCAGTGATGGATGGCGCTCATCCCGACGCGGGCGGCCTGCGGCGGCGCGCTGCGGTAGTGGCCCGGTACCTTCACCACCGGGGACCACTCGGGAAGGACCGGAATGGCCGGCGGCGCGAGCGGGCCAAAGCTGCCAGCGGCGTAAACGATGTCGCCGTTGACCACGGTGAGGACGGACTCGATGCCCTTGATCTCCTCTTCCGGCACGCGGAAGAAGTCTTTGCTGAGCACTGCCAGGTCGGCGAGCTGGCCGACCTTGATCTGCCCCTTCTGGTTCTGCTCGCTGGAGAACCACGCGCTGCCCTGGGTCCAGAGCATCAGGGCGGTATCGCGATCCAGGCGGGCGCTGTGGTCGTACATCTGCATCCCGCCGACGGTGCGGCCGGAGACCAGCCAGTAGAGCGCGGTCCACGGGTTGTAGCTCGCCACGCGGGTGGCGTCCGTCCCTAAGCCCACCGGCACGCCGGTCTCGAGCATTTTCGCCACCGGCGGCGTGTGGCGGGTGGCTTCGATGCCGTAGCGCTCGGCAAAGTACTCGCCCTGGAACGCCATGCGGTGCTGGACGGCAATGCCGCCGCCGAGCGCTTTGATGCGGTCGATGTTGGCCTGGGTAACGGTTTCCGCATGGTCGAAGAACCAGTGCAGGCCGTTGAACGGTATGTCGCGGTTCACCTTCTCGAAGACGTCCAGCATGCGGCTGATGGATACGTTATAGGTGGCGTGCAGGCGGAACGGCCAGCGGTGCTCCACCAGATGGCGCACCACGCGCTCCAGCTCGTCCTCCATGCCCGGCGCGAGGTCCGGGCGCGGTTCGAGGAAGTCTTCAAAATCGGCGGCGGAGAAGACCAGCATCTCGCCCGCGCCGTTGTGGCGGAAGAAGTCGCTGCCCTGGCCCGGCGTCAGCATGTCGGTCCATTTTTCAAAGTCTTCCAGCTCGTGGCCCGGACGCTGGGTAAACAGGTTGTAGGCGATGCGGATGGTCATCTGCTTTTTCTCGTGCAGCTCGGCAATCACCTCGTAATCTTCCGGGTAGTTCTGGAAGCCGCCGCCCGCGTCGATGGCGCTGGTCAGCCCCAGACGGTTCAGCTCGCGCATGAACTGGCGGGTGGAGTTAACCTGCTGCTCCAGCGGCAGCTTCGGCCCTTTGGCGAGCGTGGCGTAGAGGATCATGGCGTTCGGACGGGCAATCAGCATCCCGGTCGGGTTGCCGTTGGCGTCGCGCTGGATCTCCCCGCCCGGCGGGTTTGGCGTGTCCTTGGTGTAGCCGACCACCTTCAGCGCGGCGCGGTTGAGCAGGGCGCGGTCGTACAGGTGCAGGATGAAGACCGGGGTGTCCGGCGCGGCGTCGTTGATCTCGTCCAGGGTCGGCATGCGGCGCTCGGCAAACTGGAACTCGGTCCAGCCGCCCACCACGCGCACCCACTGGGGCGACGGCGTGCGCAGGGCCTGCTCTTTCAGCATCCGCAGGGCGTCGGCCAGCGACGGCACGCCTTCCCAGCGCAGTTCAAGGTTGTAGTTCAGCCCGCCGCGGATCAGGTGCAGGTGCGAGTCGTTCAGGCCGGGGATGGCGGTGTGGCCTTTTAAGTCGACCACTTTGGTGCCTTCGCAGTGGTGCTGCATCACCTCGGCGACGGTACCCACTTCCAGAAATTTTCCGTCGCGCACGGCAACGGCTTCCGCGACAGGGTTCTCGCGATCGACGGTGTGAAACTGGCCGTTAACCAGAATGAGATCGGCTTTACCGAGGGTAACCATAAACTGCTCCTGACTGAGAGGGGAATGGTCAGGATTATGGGAACCGGTTTCGGCAAAGATCCAGTTATACAATAGGATAGGTATACCAAAGTATAACTATACTTAAGGTTAACTATACGAAGAGATAATTACGCGCAGGGACGGAAAACCGCAGGATGAGGGTGACTTTATCGTCGCGGCGCTCGCGGCGATTTCACCCTTAACCACTGGAAAATGCTATGACCTCTTCAAAGCTCGAAGTGTTAACCCCTGCGAACTGTCAGGTAATCTTTATCGATCACCAGCCTCAGATGGCGTTTGGCGTGCAGTCTATTGACCGTCAGGTGCTGAAAAACAACACCGTGGCGCTGGCGAAAGCGGCTAAGGTGTTCAACATCCCGACCATCATCACCACCGTTGAGACCGAAAGCTTCTCCGGTAATACCTATCCGGAGCTGCTGGACGTGTTCCCGGGCCAGGACATTCTGGAGCGTACCTCCATGAACTCCTGGGACGACCAGAAGGTGCGCGACGCGCTGCAGGCCAACGGCAAGAAGAAAGTGGTGGTTGCCGGCCTGTGGACCGAAGTGTGCAACAACAGCTTTGCCCTGTGCGCGATGCTGGAAGGCGACTACGAAATTTATATGGTGGCGGACGCGTCCGGCGGCACCTCCAAAGAAGCCCACGACTACGCGATGCAGCGCATGATCCAGGCGGGCGTGATCCCGGTCACCTGGCAGCAGGTGATGCTGGAGTGGCAGCGCGACTGGGCGCGTAAAGAGACCTACACCGCGGTGATGGACATCGTGCGCGAGCACTCCGGCGCGTACGGCATGGGCGTCGATTACGCCTACACCATGGTGCACAAAGCGCCGTCTCGCCAGAAGAGCGAGCACCGCACCTTAGCGCCGGTCCCGGCCCGCTAAGTTCCGCTGGCGGGCTGGTCCCTCATCCGGCTCGCCGCTGCCTCTTTCTCTGGAGTTCACAATGAGTACTGGGCTGATATCCCTTGCGGCAGGCGTGTTGATTGGCCTGATGTATGCCGTGCTGAAGGTGCGCTCCCCCGCGCCGCCCGCGCTGGCGCTGATTGGCCTGCTGGGGATGCTGGCGGGTGAACAGGCGACGCGCCATCTGTTATCCCGCGACGGCGCGCCGCCGCCTCCGGTGACCGTTCCGCAGGTCAAATCGCAGACGGGAGCGTCGTCATGAAAGCATGGATAATTTCGCTGGTGTGCGGCGTGGTTGCTGGGGTAATTTACGCCCTGCTCGACGTGCATTCCCCGGCGCCGCCGGTTGTCGCCCTGCTTGGCCTGTTTGGCATGCTGGTGGGCGAACAGCTCATCCCGGTGGGACGGCGTTTACTGAGTCGCGAACCGCTTACCCTCGCCTGGTTTCGTCACGAATGCGTGCCGAAAATCAGCGGCACGGCGCCTCCTGCGCCCGCGAAGGACGATCGCGACGTTTAATGATTTACCAGAGGAAAGACAGCATGACGCTGCCGTGGCGCATTGCCATCATTGATGACGAACGATCCGTCCGCAGCGGGCTGAGTAATCTCCTGGAGTCGGAAGGCTATGCCGCCGATACGTTTGATTCGGCAGAGGTGTTTCTGAGCCATCCTTTCGCCCTGTCCGGTGCGGCGCTGGTGATCACCGACATCAAGCTGCGGGGCATGAGCGGCCTGGAGCTGTTTGAAAAGCTGCGGCTGCTGGCCGTACCGCCTCCGCCCGTGCTCTTTATCTCCGGTCATGCTGATGAAAATATGCAGCGGTACGCTCTTGATCTGGGCGCCGCTGCATTTTTGCGTAAGCCCATTAACATCGATATTCTGCTGGATCATATTCAGCGGGAGATGGCCCGCCGACAATAAGGATCGCGGATGAACGAACACGAGCAGCCTGCATTCTGGCCCGCCCTGGGGAATCTTCACCAGGGGCGGGTTTTTGTCCTTAAAGAGGATGTGATTTTTACCGTGCTGGCGCAGGAGGGCGGAATCGCCTGGATGCACGCGCGACATCCTCATTCCGGCGGCTCGTTCATTATCGCTACCGCGGTCAGCGACGAAGAGGAAGAGCGGGCCACCCGGCTGCTCAAAAACGAGTTTGCGCTGCGCGACGTGCTGCAGGACAGCTGGGCCATTCGCGCCGTTGCGTCAACGCAGTACCGGGGGCGCTTCGCGCTGGTGTACGCCCCGTTTTCGTTTGAGCTGCTGGCGCGGCGTGCGGGCAGGGCGATCTCGGGCATCACGCGCTTTCTCGAGATGGCGATCCAGATCTGCGTTCCCCTGCGCCAGATGCATCTGCAAAACCTGATCCACGGCGATATCAAGCCCGGCAGTATTTTTGTTCATCACGACGCCACCTGCCGTCTGGGCAGCTTTGGCCTTTCAAGCAGTCTCTCAGATGCCATCACCCAGACCCGGCTTGCCGTTTCAGGCGGTACGCCCGCGTATATGTCGCCGGAGCACACCACCCGCACCCAGCGCCCCGTCGACGGCCGCAGCGATCTCTACAGCCTCGGTATGGTGCTGTACGAACTTCTGACCGGACGCCTGCCGTTTGAGCTGGGGGAGGACGATCGGGCCAACTGGGCGCACTACCATATTGCCTCCGCGCCGCTGGCCCCGGACGCGATCCGCCCGGACGTGCCGGGAATGCTGTCGACCATCATCCTGAAGCTGCTGGAAAAGCACCCCGATAACCGCTACCAGACGGTCGACGGATTGATTGCCGACCTTCGCCGCTGCCAGGCGACGCTGACCTGCGAGGGCGAGATCGTCGCCTTTACCCCCGGCCAGCAGGACCGCACCCCGGCGATCCATCTGGCGGACTCCCTCTTCGCGACGCATCCGCAGGCGAACGACGTTATTGCGGCGTTTGAGCGGGTGAGTCAGAACCTGGTGCCGGAGCTGGTGACAATCGGCGGGCCGTCGGGGATCGGCAAATCTTCGATCATCGCGACGGCGCTCAAAACGCTGCAGCAGCGTACGGTGCTGCTGGCGGTGGGCAAAGTCGACCAGTTTTCGCCGTCGCTGCCCTACGGCGTATTAAGCTCCGCGTTCCGCACCCTGACGCTGCACCTGCTGGGGCTGCCCGCAGACGAGGTGGCGAAGTGGAAAATCCGCCTGTCTCGCGCCCTGGAGGGGCACGAGGCGCTGGCCGTCAGCCTGGTGCCCGAGCTGGGCCTGCTGCTGGAGAGCAAGCCGCGCTTCTCGGCCGATACGTTTTCCATAGATGCCCGGGCGCGCTTCAGCCATATGGTGCTGGCGCTGGTAAAAACCTTTGCCTCGCAGGGCTGCCCGCTGGTGCTGGTGCTCGACGATCTCCAGTGGAGCGACGCCGCCAGCCTGCATACGCTTAAATACCTGCTGATGAACTGCGGCGCTGTTCCGCTGCTGGTGGTCGCGGCCCACCGGGATATCAGCGCCGTGCCCGACGCCGCCCTGCAGGCGCTGCTGGCGGGCCTGCCGGAGGCGGCGCAAAACGCGAGCGAGATTGTCCCGCAGGCGCTTTCCGTGAAAGCAGTGGCGCGCTGGCTGGCGACGGTATTTCGCACCCGCAGCGCGGCGACGACCGACCTCGCCACGCTGATCCACGAGAAGACGGGCGGCAACCCGCTCTTTGTGCACGAGTTTTTCCGCCGCATCGTGGATGACGGCCTGGTGGTGCACAACAAATATCAGGACAAGTGGCACTACGATCTGCAGGCGATCCGCGCCAGGCACTACACCGAAAACCTCGTCACCCTGGTGCTGGAGCAGCTTGAAGAACTCCCCGACGAGACGCGCCGCCTGCTGGGCAGCATCGCCTGTCTCGGCGGCACGGGCGAGATAGAGATGATCTGCCGCGTGGTCGGCATGTCGATGGCGGAAATGCGCTATGCGCTGCACCCGGCGGTGATGGCCCAGCTCATCGTGCTGGCGGAAAAAAAGTACGCCTTCACCCATGACCGGGTGCAGGAGGCGGCCTTTGCGCTGCTCGATCGGCATGAGAGAAGCCATATTCACCTGACCACCGCCAGCCTGCTGGCCGACGCCGCGCGTCAGGCGGCGGGCAACGAGCTGCTGTTCCGCGCCGTTCACCACGTCACGGCCGCGCTGGACAGCATCCAGCCCGCACCGCAGCGCGAAATGTTCCGCGAGCTGAGCCTGCTGGCCGCGCGGCGCGCGAAGCGTTCGGGAGATTACCTTTCGGCGCTCGGCTATATCCAGACCGCCAGAGCGCTGGGCAACGCCGGGACGGTGTCGGACTTTATGCTCGACATCGAAGAGGCGGGCTGCGAGTTTGCGCTGGGGCACCTGGAGCGGACCCGCGAGCTGTGTGACGCCATTCTCGGCTGCCCCGGCGGGCTGACCGAAAAGGCGCTGGCGGCGAACCTGCTGGTGGAGGTGTACATTCGCCAGTCGGACAGCCGTCTGGCGCTGGAGGCGGCGCTCTGCTGGCTGGGGATTTTCGGGATCCAGATTAGCCGCTATCCGGAAGATGCCGACTGCGACGAGGCCTGGGCGCTCTTTTGCAACCGCACGGCCGACGCGCCGCAAAACCTGTTTGCCCAGCTGTCGCGGATGGATAATCCGGAAACCGAAGCGGTGATGAACCTGCTCTACAGCGCCAGCATTTGCGCCAGCTTCATCTGCCCGCGCCTGCACTTTTTGCTGCTCTGCCGCATGATGCACCTGACCCTCGACCACGGCATTACCGGCGCCTCCACCACGGCGATGGCCTGGTTTGGCGTGCTGATTGGCCACCGCTACGCCGAGTACCGCCTCGGATTCCGGTACGGCACCCTGGCCCGCGAGCTGGTGAATCGCCACGGCTACGACGCGTTCGAAGCCAAAACCCTGCTGCCGCTCGACCAGCTCAGCGTCTGGACCCAGCCTTTATCGTTTACCATCGAGTGCGCGAAGGCCTGCTTCACCTCGGCGGTGACCCACGGGGATATGACGATGGCCTGCTTTGCGGCCTGCCACCAGGTGATTAACTTCCTCTCGCGGGGCGATCACCTGGACGGGGTGTTGACCAGCATCGATCGCGGCCTGGCGTTCGTGCGTAAAACCCACTTCCAGGACGTGGAAACCATTTTGATGGTCCAGCGCGGCTACGTTGAGTTTCTGCGAACGCCGGTCATCGGCACCTGGACCGCGTCGCAGGTGCTGCCGGAGGCGCTGCTTCCCGCGTCGCCGGAGCAGGCGCCGGAGAAAAACTCCACCATGCTCTTCTGGTACTGGCTGTATCGCGGCATGGCGCACTTTACCTGCGGCGAATATGCCGACGCGCAGGCGGATCTCGAGATGGCGGGCTGGTACGCGTGGTCTGCGCCGGGCCACATCCATCTGCTGGATTACCATCTCTACAGCGCCCTGGCGCTCTCCCGTCAGCTGACGCCGGAGACCTTCTCGGCGAACCACCGCCGCAGCATTCACGCCCACTACGACAAAATCGCCCTCTGGGCGCGCGTTAATCCCGGCACGTTCGCGGATAAAGAGGCGCTGATTTACGCCGAAATCGTGCGTCTGGACGGAATGAACAGCATTGCGCTCGAGCAGTATGAGAAGGCGGTCCGGCTCTCCCGCGAGGGCGGGTTTAACCCGATCAACGCGCTGGCCCACGAGCTGGCGGGGCGCTTTGCGCTGGCGTGCGGTTACCCGACCGCCTCGGACGCCCACTTCCGCGGCTCGATTGCCGCCTGGGGCCGCGCGGGCGCGCAGGCCAAGGTGCGCCAGCTGGAGCAGGATTTCCCGCACCTGCTGGCCTCCGGGCAGGCCAGCGCCTACGACACGGTGGCGTTCGCCCAGAACGAGACCATCCGCGATCTGCAAAGCGTCATCAAAGCCTCCCGCGCGCTGTCGGAAGAGATTAACCTGGAGCGCTTAATTGAAAATCTGATGACCATCCTGCTCGAACGCGCCGGGGCGCAGCGGGGCCTGCTGCTGCGCGTGAGCGAGAGCCTCATCCCGGAGATTGAGGCCAGCGCCTGGACCAGCACCGAGGGCGTGCGGGTGCGGATCCTGAAAGACGTGCCGACGGCGACCGACCTGCCGCTGTCGGTGCTGGCGGCGGTGATCCGCACCGGGCAGGAGATCCGCACCGGCAGGCCGGAGGAGTTCCATCCCTTCAGTCAGGACCCTTATCTGGTGACCTCGGGGGCGGCGGTCATGTGCGTCCCGATGTTCAAACAGGCGCGGCTGGTAGGCGTGCTCTACCTCGAAAACCGCCTGATGCCGGAGGTCTTCACCGCCGAGCACTCGCGCGTGGTGAGCCTGCTGGGCGCGCAGGCCGCGGTATCCCTTGAGACGGCGCGGCTGTACGCCGAGCTGCTGGCGGAGAACATCCAGCGCCGACGGGTGGAGAAAGAGCTGCGATCCAGCCAGACCTCGCTGATGCTCGGCGAGCAGATCAGCCACACCGGCAGCTGGCGCTGGGAGCTGGAGCAGGATCTGATGTTTGTCTCGGAAGAGTACGCCCGCATTCTCGGCCTGCCCGGGCAGCAAAAGACGATCTCCATGGCGGAGTTTTTGACCTTCGTCCATGAGGACGATTACGCCCGCATCAGCGCCATCGTCACCCAAAGCGTGCGCGACGGGCTCTCCATGCGCGCGGAGTTTCGCGTTAAGCGTACCGACGGCTCAACGCGCTACATCCTCGGGATTGGCGATCCGGTGGGCGTGGGCAGCGAGGTGAACGAGTATTACGGCATCATCACCGATATCACCGGCCAGCGCGCGGCGGAGGATGCCATGCGGGTCGCGCAGGCGGATCTGGC
Organism: Enterobacter sp. A103; assembly: GCF_034427535.1. Taxonomy (NCBI): domain Bacteria; kingdom Pseudomonadati; phylum Pseudomonadota; class Gammaproteobacteria; order Enterobacterales; family Enterobacteriaceae; genus Enterobacter; species Enterobacter sp. A103. Next base: position 308,081 of record NZ_JAXQPQ010000003.1, on the reverse strand, counting down.
GCGGGTTTCCCGGGCCACCACCGTCGGGCAGCTGACCTCCTCCATCGCCCACGAGATCAACCAGCCGCTGATGTCGATCGTCTCGAACGCCGGGGCGAGCCTGCGCTGGCTCAACCGCGAGCCCGCCCGTCTGGATAAAGTGCGTGAGGGGCTGGAGGAGATCGCCGCGGAAGGCGCGCGGGCGGGGGAGATCATTCGCAGCATCCAGTCCCTGACGCGCAAGCAGGATCCCACCTTCTCGCGCATCGACATGCACTACCTGATCCACCATATCATCACGCTCTCGCGCAGCGAGCTGGAGCAGAGACACATTAGCGTTGATTATCTGTTAAGGGCGCAGGACAGCTTTATCACCGGCGATAGCGTGCAGATCCAGCAGGTGCTGCTCAATCTGGTGATGAATGCGGTTGAGGCGATGGCCGAGGTGAAGGATCGCGCCAGCACCATTACCCTCAGCACCGCCAACGCGGACGGGAAAGTGATCGTCGAGATCGCCGATACCGGGAGCGGCATTGAGCCCGAGCGGCTGGAGCAGATTTTTGACTCGTTCTACTCCACCAAGGCGCAGGGGATGGGGATGGGGCTGACCATCAGCGCCAGCATCATCGAGCGCCACTGCGGGAAGCTGAGCGCGCGCCGCCGGGAGCCGTACGGCACGGTGTTCGCGTTTGCGCTGCCGCTGGCGGCGCAGGAAGGGTAAAGGTTACTCCGCAGGCTGGCTATTGGTCAGGCGCTCAACGGCCCTGACCAGCTCCGCGACGGAGCGCACCTGCATTTTCTCCATCACGCGGCGGCGGTGCACCTTCACCGTGATCTCGCTGACGCCCAGCTCGGCGGCAATCTGCTTGTTCAGCATGCCGCTTATCGCCAGCGTCAGCACCTCGTGCTCGCGCGGGGTGAGGGACATGTGGCGCTGCTTCAGGGCGTAGTGCTCTTTATTGCGCGCGGCGTTGTGTTCCGCCAGCTGAAGCGCGGACTCAATGGCGTCGATAAGCGCGGTGGATTCGACGGGCTTGGTGAGAAATTCGTACGCGCCGCCTTTAATGGCGCGCACCGACATCGGGATAGTGCCGTGGCCGGTAAGAAAAATAATCGGGATCTCGCGCCCGCTGTCCTTTAGGGCGTCAGCCACCTCAAAGCCCGAGATGGCGGGCATTTGCATATCGAGGACCACGCACGACGGGAGCTCTTCAAAGCGGTGTTGAAGAAACGCTTCTGCCGATGAAAAGCCGACGGCGTTCAGGTCCGCCGAATCCAGCAGCCCGATCACGGACTGCCTGACTGCGTCATCGTCATCAACCACATACACAATGTGTTCCATTCACCGCCCCGGTGCTGATTTACATGTCGAGGATGCAAACAATCCCGCCGGTTACGTAAGGGACTGTTTATGCTGACTTTCATCTTAACACATTAACTATCATTATCATTTAACAATATGATAACCGTATGAAGATGAAGTATAGCGATACGTGACCGGGGCGGCTAAGCAACGAAACGCTGATTTTATGCACCCACAAGCTCAATGCGGTTGCCGTCCGGATCCGCAATTACCGCTTCATAGAAGCCGTCCCCGGTCATGCGCGGGGCGCTGAGCAGCGTGCCGTTGGCCTGTGCCCGCTCCGCCATGCTGTCGACCTGCGCTTTGCTGCCGACGTTGATGGCGATATGCGCCCAGCCGATAAACTCCGGGTGCGCAGGGGCGTCGGACAGATCCGGCAGCGTCATCAGCTCGATGGTCGGCCCGTTATCCAGCGTAATAAAGTGTGATTCGAAACCGGGACGATTTTTACTGACGTAGCGTTCGTTACTGCGGCCACCAAACACCGTTTCCCAGAACTGAACCTGCGCGTTCAGGCTGCGGGTCCAGAGTGCGACATGGGCAATATTCATAAGCTCCCTCGTTATTTGTCTGTGAGGACTTTCACCGGTAAAACAGGCTACACTCTGGTTTTGAGCGCGACAAGCTGAGGAAATAACAATGCACTACACACTGAAAGATAGCGACAAGGAAAAAGCGGAAGGGTCAAACGGCGCGGGCGCTCTGCAGCAAAAACTGCTGGAGTCTCGTTCGATTGTGATCTCCGGTGAGATCAACCAGGAGCTGGCGCAGAAGGTCATCACCCAGATGATCCTGCTGCAAAGCGTCAGCAACGATCCGATCAAGCTGTATATCAACAGCCAGGGCGGCCACGTGGAAGCGGGCGATACCATCCACGACTTCATCAAGTTCATCCGCCCGGAAGTGCACGTCATCGGCACCGGCTGGGTGGCGAGCGCCGGGATCACCATCTTCCTGGCGGCGAAAAAAGAGCACCGCTACTCGCTGCCAAATACCCGCTTTATGATCCACCAGCCGCTGGGCGGCGTGCGCGGTCAGGCGACGGATATTGAGATCGAAGCGCGCGAGATCATCCGCATGCTGGATCGCGTGAACAAGCTGATCGCTGACGCCACCGGCCAGCCGCTGGAAAAAGTGAAAAAAGACACCGATCGCAACTTCTGGATGTCTCCGGCAGAAGCGCTGGACTACGGCATCGTGGGTAAACTGATTACCCATTATGACGAGCTGAAGCTGGATTAAGTTTTCGCGGCGTGTTTGTGTCGGGTGGCGGCTTCGCCTTACCCGACCTACGCCGGACCTAGCGTACCTCGAACACCACCGCCATCCAGTTCGTTCGCGTGCCTGGCGGAAACGCCGGGTAAGGATCGAGCCGTGTGCATGCCCCCGCCCAGATGTATGTATCCTCATCAATGCGATACCAGTGCGCGTTGCCTTCCACAGCATCCCCCATCACCGCAGCCTGCACCGTCAGCTGGCTTCCCGCAGGGAGTTCACGCGCCACGGGCGAGAATACCGAGGGGTTCTGTTTACGCGTGTAGACCGCTGTTTTGGTCTTAACAAAGCCAGTGACCGGCAGTTCAGTGAAATCGCTCATTTCAGGCCTCATGACAGTTCTCTCTTAACGTAACGATATAAGCCGCTGTAAATATGGCGATCACGATAAAGCGTGAAACTGTCAGAATGTGTCATGCAGAAGTCTGAAAGGCACCCGTTGAGCGGGTGCCTGGAGGATTACTTAATTCTGGGCTGCGATGCTGATAAGTTCGTAGATTTTTTTTGCCCCGGCATTTGATTGAGTCAGTTCAATATTATGTTTCTGGCCATTCTTCATATGCAGGACAATTTTTTTATTAAAGGATCCTTTTATGACTACGCTACTGACTTCGCTGAAGCGGGCGTAGAAAGTTTCATACAATTTTCCCAACACGCAAAAAACACCGTCATCGGTTAATACCACACCATGATCCCCTTGGCCGAAAACCGTTTCGTCGTAGTAGAACAGGATCGCATCTTCCGTGAGAGGAGGCAGCGATTGACGATGACTGGCCGCCTGGACGAAATTGCTTATTTTTTTCGCGTTGAGATTGTCGTAGCGGTAAAAATTGTGGTCTTTGTTCGTCGCATACTGTGTTAATTCACCCCCGGCTGGTTTGTGTTCCAGCGCTGGCAAGGTTTGCTGTGGCTGTTGTGGTGTTGTTATCGTTGCCTCCGATACGGAACCAACCATAGAGGCACCAACAGCTCCCATCCCCGGAAGCGTCTGGGAGGTCACGCTATGTTGAATGGTGGTCACAGTTCGGGTGTAAGCGTTGACATGGCTCCCTCCTCGCATATGCGCTGATACGTTTTGCGGGGTTTTGACCACGGTCTGCACCGGGGTCAGCACGGTTCTGAATGCCGCGCGTAAGGATGCCACAATCGAGACGATCAGAAGTGCGATAAGTGGGACCGAAAGCCACATAATTGAAAAATAGAAAATACTTTGCTTAGTGTTGGTTGCCAGCTGCGTTAACCTGGAACAATAAAGCCCTGCAGTTATCACGTACACGACACCACAAGCGATAGTGGCAGCCATGTTGCTCTCCCCGTCCATTGCCATTTCCTGGATAACGGGAAAGAGCAAACATCCATAGAGAACAGCGCTAAAGAGCGCATCGGGAAGTAATGTTTTTATCGTCTCAAAGGCTTTCGCAATATTGTAGAAGATCCACAGAAGTAACAATATCCAGCCAATGACAGGAATAGCTGCGGCGATAGCCATAAGTATCATGCTGACGATCATACTGCCAAGAATATTGCCTAAATGCCCTTCCGAAATAAGATACCAGATAAAATACAGGAAGGAACCGGCGAGAACGGCCGGGAAGGCGACCACAATGCTTGCAGGTATAAAGAAAATGAACCCGCCAAAGATAAGTAATAACAAAAAGCAAAGGCCAGGCCCATTATTGTCAGGTGTTGAGTTTGCTTCAGCGTCTATAGACATATTAGTGATCTGCCTGCGGGTTAATGATAGGGAATGGAATAAATGCCCTTGGTGTAAGCAAACTGAGAGGTAAAGGCTGTTTGGTCTTTCCGTTAACTAACGCCAGTGACGTCAGGCGCAGCGTGAGATTGCTTTCGCAATAATGCTCGCCTTCGGCGAAAGCCGTTTGGTATCGCGTGGCATCAGAATCGCCGAATGGGTCTACCTGCAAAGTATCATGAGCTACAAGGTTATTTTTTGCATCAACGAGGTCAAAGCCTATCTCTAACGAACCAACGCTTTCCATGCCACTGTCCAGCGTGAAAGTGGCGCTGCACATCCCTTGATTTGCCCAGACGGTGTTTGAGTGCCAGATCTCAATCGCATGAGTTGGAGCAGCGAATAAAAGACATGCGAATACTATGCTACAGTGTAAGTAACGGCTCATCATATTTTATCATCCTGAAAATGATGTATTAATCAACATAACCGTATGTTGCATCATCACCGGTGTCCGCTTCTTTTACGAGGCCTTGACCGCGATATTCATTAGGTAAAAACCCCCCATTAGTGCACTCTTTTTTCATGATGAGCTTTTGGTTTTTATATACTTTCAGGCCGGTATAATCCCATCCTTTTCCCGTGCCGCTATAAACAACATAGCTGTAGTTGCCATTGATGAAACGATAATAATAAGCGCCGCCACCCGAGAACGTCATTTCACCCAGGCGAACCTGCGTTTTGTCTCCCTCATTTTGGGGGAGAGTCATTTCTACTTTTTCAAGTGAGCCGTAATAATAAGTAGGAACATCATGATCCAGACGGACGATAACATATTTTCCGTTCGTGAGTTCGCAGTTGAAAATAAGTTCAGGCTCAGGCGGTGCAGCATGAACGCTTGGAGTTGTCGCCAGAAGTGTCAATAATCCAGCAGAGAGTAATTGAGATTTCAACGTTATTTTTCCTTAGCAGGTAAAGCAGCCGGTAATCCGGCTGCTATTTTATTATTGTAAAGCCAGTGTTTCTTGTAATTCATTCAGCTGTCCCTGCAGCTTCTGCAGTTCCATCTGTTTTTGCAATTCGGAAGCGCTTGGTTTGTTTTGCGCCTCCTTCATACTTTTTTCCAGGTCTGCAACTTGCTTTTGAGCATCAGCCCGGCCAGCTGTTTTTTTCTTCAACTGGGCGACCAGATTGTTCATCGACTTTTGCAGTTCTTGCTGCGATTTTTGTTTACTGGCTACGTTGGCATTGCTCAGTGCTTTCTCTTTTTCAATCGCATCATTCACCGCTTTGAACTCTTTATTCAGTTCCTGATCGTGTTGCAGCGTTTTTTGTTTATCTTCAACGCGCTTATCCCAGGTGCCGGAGTAGTTGCAGTTAAATTTGGTAATAATGCTGACATCACCGGTTGTCGGGTCACAATCTCGCGCGTTAGTGGCACAGCCGGCTAATATGAGTGCGCTGAGTGCAAGAAAAATATAACGCATTGCTATTCCCCTCAACCGACTTTCAGCGCGGTGCGCTGGGTATAGAGGCTATCGAGCTCGCCCTGCAGAGAGCCAATTTTGTCGCGCATCAACGCAATCTCGCTATCCAGATTTTGGGTATCACTGCCGGATTTGCTCATGTCTGCAGAAACGTCCTGCCACTGCTTCTCATGTTTTTTCATGTCGGTGATGGTGCCGCGAAGGTAAGCAATGTTGGCATCCACTCCTTTAATTTGCTTCTGTACGGCGTCTTTTTTCACCGTGTTTGCAGCCATATCTTTTTCTATTTGAGCGAGGGTCTTTTTATCAGAGTCGATAACCGATTTTGCAACGCTGGTTGCGTTCTGAATGCGTTTGTTTTCGGCTTCAACATCCTTAATCGTTGCGTTTAACTGCAGCTCTTGGGAGGCGTATTTTTTGCGCTGATTATCCAGATAGGCGTTAGCCCCCATACCCACACCGCAACCGGCGATAGCGGCGGCGGCCATACATACCGCTTTGTTGCTGGAGTTACTGACAGCGCAAGCCAGTGCGCCGATTACCGCGCCGCCAGCACAGGCCTGCCAGCCTGATTTATTGAAAAACTCAACGTCCTGATTATTGGCAAGGCGCGGGTCGACGCCGCCACTACTTCCCGTACTGCCATTCTGGCACCCCGCCAGAAATACCATCATTCCTGCTATCACTGCTGTGCGAATAACCTTTAACATTCCAATCTCCTGAACTATTTAATTATTTTTTTTACATGAACTAAGCCACGCCTCGCGCGCAACTTTTCCATCTTTCCAGTACCCCTGAAGGTTCTTCCAGTAGGTATTGAGATAACCGTTAAGGTTGGTTTTTCCGCGTGCAGCCATCTGTTGCAATACGACAGCGACCTGCGGTTCGATGAGGGGTTTGTCATAGGTTGTGCCCATGTCTACCAGGGTGTCAGCGTAATAACTGGTAATAAAATCAAGGGCTTTTTGATGTTGACCAAGCTGTTCCTGACGGCGGGAGCAATTAGCATCAAGCTGGCTGCCTGCGGCACAGGTTTTGGTGAAGAGCTGGTTGAGACGATCGTAAAACTCGCCGTCATCTTTCATTTTTGTGCACAAAAAGGCGCCCAACTGTAACGATGTGCGTATTGCCTGATCCCGTTGTTCATCCCGAAGCTGGCTATTTGCGCGCAGCTCACCACGCAGTTGCTCAAGTTGTTTCTTCAGTGCGTCATCCTGGACTTTTGCCGAGATAGCATTCAGGTTTTTTAGCGAATCATCAGCTTTGCCTGCAGGTGTCTCCTTTTTACCCGTGCCTAATGATTGCCACTCTTTTTCAATCTCTTTCACCCGCTCGCGTGATGTCAGGGTTGTGGAAACTAAAACCAGACGAACACCGGTGCTTTTGGTTGTATTCTCGCCCGCATTGGCATAGTACGGCTCCTCTCCACGCAGTGAACTGCGGATATCCGCCTGAGGAGTCATATAACTGCCCCCCCGAACGACATAGCCCCCAGCCTTACCATGCAGGCGATCGAGCTTGTTCAGGCGGAACGGGTCAAACATCATCTCTGCTGCGTTGCCCAGTATGTCGTGCAATCCCAGCGGGTTAGGTTTCAGCAGGCCGGTAAGCTGAAGTTTTCCATTTGCAGACTGTGCCCCCGCAAACCAGACATAACCGTTTAATCCTTCAGGCATGGGGAAGTGGCGATCGCGGAACTCTGCGGGGGAAACCGCGAGCCCGCCGCGTGCGGCAAACTCCCACTCGGTTTCTGTCGGAAGCCGTAAAAATCCCGCCTGACCATCATCTTCAGGCAGTGCAGAAAGTTTTTCTTTTCGTAACCACAGGTTGTATTGATTTGCGAATACCATGGCATCCATCCAGCCAATACTCACCTTCGGTAAACGTCCTTTCATATCCGTCGTCGGGCATTCCCCAGAAAGCGCGCGATACTGCAGGTCGCTCAGTTCATATTTGGCCATCAGGTAATAACGGCCCTTACCACCCTTCTCCGGGAAACTGCCTGCAATGTGTTCCTGGCGAGATTGTTCAACGTATCCCCAGTCGTCGCCTTCTTGCCCCAGCGTGATGTTGTAATCTTCCAGCGGTTTATTCAGCGGGATAGCGACTTTGCGAAATGCCATGGCACCGTCGCACGGCATAGGCAATATCACGTCATCGGCCAGAGGTTTTGGGTTCCAGAACTTTTCATCCCAGGTGGCATTCGCCGCGCAGGCGTACCCGAGTCCAATGATAGCCAGGCTCATCGCCAGTTTAGATTTCACGTAAACTCTCCGCAGGTTCGATTTTCAGTGCGCGCAGTGCTCCGATAGCGGCCACGCCTAACGCCACGGCAAGGACACAGAGCAATGCGGCGATAAAATGAAGGGGGTCAAGGTGACAGACGAATGCCTGGTCCGGTAAAGAACTGCCCAACACATGGTTGAACAATGCGCTGCCCAGCAGGTAGATGATCACACCCAGTCCGTATGAGACGCCGGTCAAACACAGCGCCTGAATAATAATAAAAAGCGTCACAGCGCGACGGCGAAAACCCAGAAGGCGCAGCACGGCCATATCTTTGCGCTTACGATCAATGTTGGCGATGAAGGCACCGACTAACGAGGCGATGCACCCTGATGCAGAGATCCAGGCAATCACGCCAAAGATAATCCCCAGCACACGGTCGATGGCACGCACAGACTCAATTTGAGCTGACTGAGTGATAGCCTCAATGTTCTGCGTCTCCAGCCACCGCGCGAGGAGTGAAACGTCATCTATCGAACTGGCATAGATACGTGCTCTTGAATAGCGGGTTCTCTCTCTGGGCGGCTTGCCATCGCTGACCCCCAGCAAGGGAACCTGAAAGCCATCGCGGTAGTCTTCCAGAGCAACAAGCAAAGACAATGTAATAAAGGCACCTTGACGTGAAAATTTTGCGTCATCCAGCACGCCGGTAACGGTTAAAGCGAACGTGGCGCGTTGGTTTTTCCCTTCGCTTTTTCGGCTCACCATCAGGCGCAGGATATCTCCTGGCTGCACGCCAAGGCGCCGTGCCGCACTGGCGCTGAGTACGGTATCGCTGTCTTTGACCGGTGCTCTGACATCCTGCAAAAGAGGATCGCCTTTGGCCGTCGGGATCACTTCAGCACCCGGGACAAAGTGTTGCCCGTCCCGGACCAGATCGGCCTGAGTGTTCAGCGAACGGGTTAACGGAATCGAAAATCCGACTTCTGAACGGCGGGCGAGCTTATCAAGCCAGGCAAAATCATAATTACCATTACCCGTTATACGTACTTCCCGGGTGCGAGGGTCGTCGAGAAGCTGATGGCGAAGCTGGCTGACAATGCCATTCTTCAATCCGAACAGCAGCAATAACGGTGCGATAACGGCAATCAAAGAGAAGATGATGCACAGCGCGACCTTGCGATCGTGAATGAGATCGCGCAGAGCCATACGGCATAGCAGGGTGCCTGACGCTGGCATATCAGCTGGGTAAGAAGACACTTTTTCCCTCTCCGGTCACGGCCTGATATCGGTCAATCCCAAAATGCGTCACGCGCTGCCAGTCGTGGCTCACAACAATGGCTGCCATATCCAGTGAGCGCACCATGCCGATCATCAGGTCAAACAACCGGTCTGCATTATCAGGATCCAGCGCCGCAGTCGGTTCATCGGCAAGGAGTAAGCGTGGCTGGTGGGCAATCGCACGGATGAAGGCAACGCGCTGGCGCTCGCCGATAGAAAGCCGGGAAGGCATTCTTGTCAGCAGCGGTCGCACGCCCAGGCTGTCGATGGCCTTATCGAGCCAGGCTGACTGTAGGCTAAGTCCTGCCAGCCTGCGAACCAGAGTGATGTTTTCTATCACGGGTAACCAGGGCAACAAGCCGCCGTGCTGTAGCATAAACCCAAGCTCGCGTGCGCGAAGCGCGGCCAGGACAGGCTCGTTTTCAGCCATGAGCGGTATTGAAATATCGCGACCGGCGAGCCGGTATTCGGCAAGATGCGCTGGGCGGAGGATCGCCCCTATCATCTCCAGAAGCGTGCTTTTACCGCACCCGCTAGGCCCGGTTAGAGCGACCACCTCTCCCTTTTTCAACGAGAGGTGCGGGAGGGCGACGCTATAGCCATGCGTCCCGCCCCGGCTGATCTCCATATCGCGGATCCTCAACATCAGGGCAGGTTCTCCAGAGGTACCGGATAAACGTTATCGCGTGGGTCGCTATCGGGCGCTAATGCCACCCAACGGTCTACATCCTGGTTGTAGCGTTGATAGTAATTAAGCTTGGTATTCAGCCTGCGGATGAAACGCTCCTGCTCAAGGCCATCCCAGCTTTTCCAGGTTTCTTCGTCCAGGCTCAATACTTCACTGAGGTAAGGTAAGCTCTCGATATATTCACCGAGCAGTCCCATCTCTCCGAGTCGGGTCGCATTTTTCCCTTTCGCCTGGTTTGGATCGTTGCCCATGGTTGCCGCCAGAGAACGCAGGCTGGCAAACATGTCATCCGGAGAGATCATCCCCTCATTGGCGGCATTGACGATCTTCTTCATGACATCGCTCAGATCGCTGAGCTCGCTTTTCGTGAGCAGTACGCGCACCTCGGTCGCCGGGATGTTTTGGTCAATCAGATCGCGGTCGCTTATCCATGACTTGAATACCGGTGGTGCCGTGGTGCCTTGCTTTTCACCCAGATAGGCAAGACGCATTGCCTTACTTAACTTGTCGGCATCACTGAGCAGGGGATCTTCTTTCTTACCGGCATATTTAGGGCTTGCCCCCAGCGCGCTCCCCGCCGTTTCTTCGCCGCTCCAGGCTGTTTTAATCTGGCCGGTAATGGCATTCGCCAGGTTATCGACCATACTACCGAAGCTATTTACATCACCTGAATCAATAGGATAGTAGAGCGGTTTGTGCAGGAATGGATTTAACGTCAGCTCCTGATACTGGGCTTCAGCAGAACTGTGATTTTTCTTACCATCAGAGGTTTTCAGATGTAACGCATACAGCGCAACGCCACGATAGGCGGCTTCCTGACGCACCTGGGCGGCATCCAGATGGGTTGACGAGAGCTTATCTGTGCCATCAAGCGCGCCTGCGTCAGTAATCAGTACAACGTAGCGGGCGCCAAACTGCGTCCAGTCCACTTTGTCCAGCGCTGTCATGACCCCGCCGTAAGCATCTTCATCAACCTTGCTGCTGGAAACGGTAGCCTGCTTCAGGTCATGTACTTTAGCGAGGAAGTCTTTACCATCTTTAACGGTATTGGGGTCGACATACATCTTGCTGTCGTATTCAAGACCCGGCACCGCTTTCACGCTGGAGCGGAAAGCTACCAGGCCAAACTTGACCTGATCCTGTAAGTGTTCCTTCTCGATCCTCTTGTAGATCTTATCGATCGCCTCTTTAGTGCGATCGATATACGGCCCCATCGAGATGGTGGAGTCGATCACAAAGACAACCGAGGCGGAGAACCCTTTCATCATGTTCTTTTCATCAGCAGCGGACGCGGCCTTTTTTGCGGGCGACTTTTCGCTGACGGAGGCAACGTTGAGTACACGTACCTGGAAGCCGGTATCGGTAAACACATCATCTGAGCCAAGAACAGGTAAGAGATAAAAGTTTTTTAACTGATCCACCATGTAATCAGGCTCGCGTGCCAGAACCTGCGGGACCGGTTTATGGCTGCTCAAACTGTTGAGCATTGGTTGCAATGTTGCCGCAGGGTTTTTGCTGTTCAGAAGAGACTCAACGTCGGATTTCTCTTTAAAGAACAGCATCGGTTGACGGCCAGCAGGATTGGTAAACGCCAGCGTCAGCTGCATTTTCCAGTCAACGGTGCAGGAGGAATTCATCCAGCCAGCGGTATGACCAAAGCTGTCCGGCCCAACCTGCAGCCACGTGTCCTGACCCTGCGTTGTCCTTTGGTAAACATAGAATCGACTGAAGGCCGGCTGCTCTTTACCTGCTTCACCTGCTTTGGCGGACAGCTGGCAGCCTGGGTAAGTCAGTACCCGCTGGAATAACGCATGTTTACCTTCCTGCAAAAGCGGCTGTTTACCCGCGGCACAGGCGGGGGATGCCAGCGTTGCGGCACACACCAGGCTACTGAACCAATGCATGTATTTCATTGTTTATCCTATTTCTTCAGCTCAGCTAAACGGGCTTTGGCCTCGTTATTCTGCGGATCCAGATTTACAACCGACTCATACCAATACGCCGCTGTCTCTGCGTCAGGATTGAAGCATCCCCCTGGTTTTGCGGTTTTCGGGTCATATTCTTGTGCATAACGAACGGCCATCTGCGTATCGCCGGACTGGGCTTTATAGGCGTAAAGGCGCTGAGCGATATCGCAATGTTTTGCCGCTTTCGCTTTTGCGATGACGTCCAGCAGTTGTGCACTACTTGGCTGGCTACGCAGGCACCCTTTAACGAACGCCATTTCATTGCCGCTCGCCATTTGTTCATCACCACACGGCCCGGTAATTTTCGCGACGGGCGCGGGAGGTGCCGCTGGAATTGCAGGCTCTGGCTTACGGGTAAACCACCACCCAGCAGCGGCCAGCAGGAGCAATAGAATGGCTAATCCCGCAAATAACGGCAGCTTACTTTTCGGCTTCTGCGGCTGTTGAGATACAGGCTTTTCTGCGACAGGTTCTAAAACGACAGGTTCCGGTTCTTGAACGGACATCGGCTGCACGATGGGGGTATCATTCAGCGTCTGTATATTTTCCGGGAGTGGGTTTTCACCACCGGCCTGGGAGCTGAGTAGCCCTTCAGCGATGGTCAGAATCCCCATATCCTTATTACTTCCATCTTTGATGGTGATGCGATAGGCCGCCTGGCGGTTGGCGAGTAGTGGATCGATCAGAGAAGGGCCGACCTGAACGCAGGGCGTCTCCTCATTTTGTATCAGTGGAGGAAGGGCGAGGAAAATCTCGCCACTGACCCAATCACCGTGGCTATCCAGATACAGGCGATCCTGATTACGTACTACCGAGATTGTGACGCCCTCGGCATCGCCTTTCCAGCCTTTCAACAAGAGCAATGCGAATCCTGGTTGTATAGGGGTCAGCGTCTTAAGTTCAGGTTTGATCACGTCCAGTTACTCCTTTGCCAATTTAATCTGGCGGAGAATGACGCCCAGATTTTCGTTCTGCGCGACGCTAATCTCGCGTCCGGCAGAATGACCTGCGTTTTCGGTAATGAGTGCTTCCAGTCCAACCAGCCAGTCGATGATAAAGAAGGCACTGTAGTTCAGCTGTTGCGGCGTCAGGCGTGCCAGGCGTTCATCACCTTTCCAGACCACGCTGTCGCACGTTGGTGGACGGGTAAAGATCGGCTGTTCGGGCTGGTTGAGACGGGCCGGGCGTTTCGATTCCGGCATATTTTGATAGCCCAGCCAGGTGATGAAATCGCTCATCACGTGAAGCACGCGTGAAACCTGACGCTCGACCATACGTTCGCGACGAACGCCAGCCTGCTCGGTATTTTTCATTGCATTGACCAGCACGTCCTCGACACGTGAACGCAATAACCCCGTGATCAATTCGTCTACCAGCGCTTCGGCAATCGGGCGCGGAAGACTGATGTAGTTGAGCATGGCGGCGGTTTCAGGCAGGCCGCGCAGATGGTTAATCCAGAGCTGAACGCTCTGGTGCGCGAAAGCGATCTCATGGCTGTGCGTCGTCACCGCAGTTGCGCTGCTTTCGAAAGCATCTTCCACACCGATATCAAAGAATCCTGCATCTTCTTCTTCTGCTTCATGCGCAGACAGGGTCGTTTGCTGCATGTAAAGTGCATGGAGATCGCGGCGTGCCGGAACCAACCGCGCCAGCAGTTCGCCGTGCATGCCGCTGCGTTTTTTCAGGGTGGCAAGGATCTCTTGCGCAATTCGGGATTTTCTGGACAGCTCTTCTTCGCCGTCCGGCTGGTACCAGTTCCCCAGTCCCCCTTCGACCAGTTCGTGGCGGATCTCGTCGAGCTGTTCTGCGATCCGCTCCAGTTTCAGTTCAGGACGGGCGACGCGGGCCAGATAATCGGCCATTCGGCGCATACCACCGTCGTTGAGGGTGAGCATCGCATCCCAGGCTTCAGCAGGGTTCGCGATGTAGCGAGCGACAGCTTCATCTTCAAGGAAGGTTTTCCGCATCAGTGCGAGCTGCCCGCCATTGTCGTCGTTGAAAGCCGCTTCACTACCTGCGTTCATGCGGATAAAGGGCGTTTGCTGGCGCGGTTTGCGTACCAGGAACGTGTTATTGAACGCCTGGCCCTGGCTCCATTCCTGCATCCATTTGTACTGGCCAAAACGCTCGGTCATCGCCATTTTGATCATCCCGCCAAGCCCCCAGGACTGGCGAAGAAGTGCTTCGTCATGGGAAAGGTTTTGGCTAATGCGCAGATCAAACATGGTTAATGCCCAGACTAGGCCAGGTAAGCGACGACCACGCGCGTCGGCATCGGCGCCCTGGGTGTAACGGATCCACTCGTCCAGAACGCCGCCCACTTCTTTGACATCAGACTGTTTTGTTGAGGCCGTACACACCACCAGGACATTCATCTCCTGGTTTTCGGTGTAACGTTCAAAAAGATAGGCCACTTTTCCGCGCAAAATTAACTGCGCTAGCGGGTTGCTCTCTGCATTTTTAACCTCGCGAGTGACATCACTCATGGACTCCACCGCCAGACGGCCGCGATAACCCGGGAAATCAAGCAAGTCGACGGCTTCGAAGATTGTTTCGCGAGGCGGAGCCATTAACGGGATATGCAATTCAACGGTAAGCGCAGTGAGCTCTGCCAGCGATAGCGAAATAGACGCACCCGTTTGCCCATTTACCACAGGACAGACTTCAATAGTCTGATCCGACGGGGTATTCAGCCGCTCCAGCATATCGACGTTCATGATGCTATCCCGCTGGATAAGCAGGCCGTTTTCGTTACGAACCAGCGTGCTCAGTGGGGCACGCAGCTCCTGCACTCCACCGAGACGCTGTAGCGTGTTGGCAAAACGGATATAGGCATTGGTTAGTTCTGGTACTTCGCCCCATAAAACGGAGAAAAGCTGGCCGCGATCTTCAACAGAAAGCCATGGTGCGAGGCTTACTGCCTGTGGCCAGTAGGTCAGGGCAAAACGGCTTTGCGTTTTCTCAGCATGGCGGATGAGGTAATCCCAAAAAGAAACTACGTCATCTTCGGTCACGCCAGGGCTGCGGGAGGTCAGGCGTCGTTTCGACAGGGACGTTAACAGATCGCTGATGCGTTTTTCATCGAACTGCCAGTCAAATTTTTCCTGGTTGAAGTCATGGATGAATGCGTTGGCGAGGATCTTCCCCATTTCCACTTCGTTGAAGAGCTGTAACGTGACAGGCCAGCGGTCGTCTGAGCTCTGAGCACTGCGGCTAAACCGGGTAACAAGACCCGTCGCCTCTTTGCCGCCGCCAGGCGGGTTGATGTGGGTCAGAAAATCGAGCTGATTGCCGCCGAGGCGTGTTTCCAGCTTTCCGTTTTCACCCGCAGCCAGCGCGGAAATGAGATACGATTTGCCTGCCTGCGACAAGCCAAAGAAGCCGATTGTCATCGGTTTCGCTGCGGCCTGCGCCAATCTGCGTGCTTTGTTACGGCTGCGGCGCAAGTTCATGGTCAGGCGATCGGCTTCAGTGTTCAGGCGCGGCGCGTCCTGACGAACGCTTGCGATCCAGTCAATGGCCCGGCCTGCACCTTGTTCGACGCCATTCCAGCCCTGGATAATGGTGTTGGGATGAATAGTGCTCATTAGCTTTTAATACTCCCGCTATCCAGCCAGTAATGGGTTTCACTCAGCCCATTACCGACCATTGTGTTCAACTGGAATGCAACATCTCTACGACCATAACCGCGCTGTGCGTTTTTCATTTCCATCGAGCCAATCTGGAAGCGCTCCGGACTGACCGGTTCTTCGCTACTACGTCCACGTCCCTGTTCTGCGGTTAAACCGATGCTTATTACAGCATCACCCGACAGCTCGCTTGCCAGGTTCGCACTGGTAATTTTTAGGGTGTAAAGTGCGGTCGATGGCCAGCGTTCGTTATCAAGCTGGCGGAAACCGATACGCACTTCCCCCCGTGCTTCAAAGCCTTTCCCTTCCGGTAACTGGAAATCAGCGGAGTCCAAATCAACGTCGCGATAGGCGACATTGCTGTCTTTAATCACATTGTTTCCATCAAGCATCCCGACATAGCGGATGGTTGAATAAGGCTTAAAGTTCGCAGTGCGGAAGAAGAAGTTGTTGAGCCTGGATTTCTCCGCTAACAGGCACAGCATCGCCCCCACAACGGCTGTCGATTTCGGATCGTCAATGCATCCTTTTTTGTTAAACGGATACCAGCCACCGGTTTCATAACCGTGGAGTGGCAGCACGCGAGAAGGGGGAACAGGTTGAAGCTGGCGAATGAGCGCTTGAATTCCCGGCAGGCGGGATGGACGACCGGTTAAAAGTAATACATCGCAGTTGTAGTGCCAAAGCACTTCGCACAACGCGCGCAGGCTGTGGCAAATGTTCATTCGCCCGCTGCGAGGGTCGATAAATTCATTGTGCAGACGCGCAAGATCCAACTCCAGCGGTACATCCAGAATGGAGAACGGTACTTCGCTCGCAAGCTGTCCGGAACGGGCAACGTCGTTGACGTAATCCTGTACTTTCTCGGTTGGAAGATTATCGGCAAGTAGCTCACGGAAGGTGTAATTCAGTATCTCCCGACCATTTTCCGGGGAGTACTCTTCATAGCGATGCAAAATAGATAACGCCAGAGGCGCGAAGATCTGCAATGTAAGCTGCTGACGTAATACCTGTTTTCCGGCTTCGATCGATTCACTACCGAACAGTTGTGACATCATTGATTCGGCTGCAAGATCGCTGTGGCCGACTTTGGTCATGGCCGCTTTTACTGCTGGCTGGAGGAAAAGCCGTATAACATCCAGCAGTATGTCGTCGCCTGCTACCTTAAACCCTTCACGGAAAAGCTGTTTCGGGGTAATCCGGACGTTAATGCCCTGGCCTTCATCCAGCGTGTAGCGAGAAATGACGAGATCGGTCGTTCCTCCGCCAATGTCAATCGACGCGATTTTTAATGAGCGTGTATCGCTGGTGTCCTTTTGAGTATCGGGACGGCGAGTAGCTGCAAAAAATTCGTCCGTGCGACCGCCAAAGTAGTTCTGCGTTTCGTTATAGAGATATACCAACTGCCCACAGGTGGCTTCGTCCCACTTCACGTGTACGCCTGGATGGGCGTATTTCAAGCATTGCGGGTCATCGCCTTCATAATCCATCTCTTCCCAGCCGAGCGCTTTCCAGACCATGCGGATAGCGTCATGCATGCTCTCCTCAAAGATAGCGCGCTCAGGCTTTGGCATCGCCGGAGGGACAGTCATAATGACATTTCGTAAACGACGCGGTGTGCTGGCGTGGTTCATCTTCAGCCGCTGTGAAGGGCTGTTGATTTGCATGAGAGCCTGGCTTAATACCTCTGACAACATCATCGTCATCAGCGAGCTACGACTGTATACCGGCGTGAAGACGGGCATACGGTCTTCTTCATTTTTCAGGCGAATGAGCAATTTCCCCTGATCGTTGACCATATACAGCAGCGGTGCTGCAGTGGCTAACGGCTCTCTGTCACTTTTCACGAAGGCCTGGCTAAAGCGCCATCCCGGTGAATAGGGTTGATCGTCCCAGAGGTAGCGTTTAGGGCTGGAGATCCCTGTTGAGCCCTCGGTACCCAGGCGTTGAGCCGCCATTCTGAAGGCTTCTCCGCCGACGCGTCCAATGGTTGGCCATGTGAAGGCATCGCTGCGCCCGCTTTTTAGCGAGAAATCCTGCTTGCCGAATTCGGCCTGGGCAAACTCGAGACGGCTGTCAAAAGGCTCGTTATAAACAAATTGCGGTTGGCTCAAATCTCGGAGCTGAAGCTGATAAAGTTGAGAAAGCCCTTTATTGTCGTCACGATGTTCTTCGATCAGGATGCCGCAGCTACGTGAGTTACCAATGTCCAGCACGAGGTCTACAGGTATCGCTGAGTCCCGGATTTTTACGTCGTTGACCTGTACTTCAGGAACGACAATCGTCGTCGCCAGGACATGCAGCAGGTTAAGATAATGCGCCTGATGTTCCTTCTGCAGTAGTTGTTCATCAATGTCATCAATATGTTGGCGTAATACTTCGCGAGCCTGAGTACTGAAAATTTCCCGTAGCCATTCATTCACCCATGGCAGTGAGAGAAACTCCCCCATCTCGTGAGGATGGCGTGCCAGAGCAAATCCCGCCCCTGAACGGATATCATCCTCGCCCGGTGCGAGATACTGCGTATTCTCGCGATCCGGGAAAATTTTGGTATCAAAAATCAGAGTAGCGCGCCAGGTATTGCCCTTTTCATCCGGCTCAGGCAGCTCATGGAACTGGACGCGTGACCAGTTATACGGCCCGTGAGCAAAGGCTCGTGGCGGGTTGAAGCGGAAAAATGGCAGCGGTAACCAGAGGCCGCGATAGAGGCGTAGCGACTCTTCGGTCGTCAATGTGTAGTCGGAGTCTGCGTAGCGAGGAGGTTCGCTGTCAGGCTGAGGGATCTGCAGCTTATCTTCCCTCTCATTATAGATAAGCCGCATAATAGCCTCGTCGCCCTGTTGACGAAGAAATTCCCCATATTCTTTACGCGTTGGCAGGGTAAAGGCGAAATCAAGGAACTGGATCCCGCTGTCGCGAATAAGTTTGACCTGTTTTTTAAAATCAGTGAGTTCAGCGAGCATTTACTGACTTGCCTCCTGCTTCATCGAAATAGGGAAAAGTGTTTTGGCGTCGTAACGGCCTTTGCAATCCGCAATGTTTTGCGCGCCGGGAGCACACAGAATTTCTGGCATTTGGTAGCGTGAGCCATCGGAGCACAGTGCTTCTCCCTGATTGTTAATGGCGAGATGACCTGACTGAATAGCCGCGTTGACCGCGCCACGACAGGTCACACCGTCGCCACGGATCATCTGTACTTCGCCCTTACCGTCATTGATTTGGTAACTCAGACTAAGGGGCTTTCCTGTGCGTTGGTCCTGAATACCAGCCCCTGCGTGCCAGTTCCCGTCCAGAAAACGGGTGTTTCCTTGGGCCAGTGAAGATGCGGGCAGGGTCAACGGGACTTTAGCGCCAGTTGAGGTATTGGCCGATGGCTCTTCGAGAGCAGGTGCTGTTCCGCCGGGATGAGGGCTATTCGTGGCTGACGCAGGATCCACAGCAGATGCCGTTGCTGCTGCGCTTTGTGACGGCGTTTGTAATGCTGATTGCTCTTGTGACGTTGTGAGTGAAGTGCCCGTGGTGCTTAAAATCTCACTGCCCGTTGTCGAATGCAGGTTCGCCTTAGACGTTGTTGTGCTGATGATGGCCCTTGACGACGGCGCAAGAGATTCGGCTGTTGGAAGGTGGGGCGCGGGCAAAGCGGGTACGGAAGATGAAATACCAGGTATCGTTATGCCTGGCATGCAACCCCGTAAGAACAGTAGTGCTAAAAAGAGTAACAGAAGTAGCGGCAGTAGCCAACGCAACCATGCGGGTAAGAGCAACCACCAGCGTCCTTTGGCGGGCCTTTGATGCGTGAAAGTGCGTTCTGGTATCACCGGTTCAATACTGGCTGATTGCGGAGGCAAGGCTGTAGATATTGGACGCAAACAGTCTAACGGCTCGATGCGGGCCTGGTTAGTGGCGTTCACAAATCCCCAAAAACTGATGACTGGCTTTCCACCTACCAGCCACACGTGCTGCTGATCGGGGAATTGCATCGCTTTTTCAAGTAATTTCCCAAAGAGCCGGCGTTCCGGCTGCTGGCTTTGGGCAAATTCATTACTTATCTGGCGAAACGCTGCATGGGTGGTTTCGAGTTGTGCGAGCGCGGCCTGGCGCTCAGCTTCCGTTGCGGCCGTCCATGGAATAACGTCACCGGCCAGCGGGGCATACCAGTCGATTCGATCGCCATGCTCGCTGATTTGCGGGATGGCTAAAGTGTCAGCAACCGCCGTTTGTTTTCTAAGTCGTAGGGTTTCACGCAGCTGTAATGCGGAAATATATACTGCCTGTCCATTCTCACCCATCGACTGATATTTATCGAGCTTGTCACTGCATAGAAAAATTTCTTTCACGCTGCATGCCTTTGCTGTTAAACGAACAAGTGAAAGCAAGTTCCACTGTGGAAAAGGACGCCGCAAATACGCCGGGTAATCTGCGTCAATTGTTTATGGCAACAAAATATTGAGTATTATCGGCAAATGGCCGAAAACGTTTAGACCTAAACTAAACTTATTATTGGGACGTGCGCCTATCCGATTGCCGCAAAAAAAGTTTCGCTGTGAAACTATATTTCTGGCAATGTATTCATTTTCTCTAATGTGTTAATCACAACCCTGCGGTATATATTCCTTCACGGCGTTGTTCATCATCTTATTAAACTCCTGCGTATTATTGACAGCAAATACCTTTCCACCTGTATTGCTGGCAATACAGTTTCCGGCGCCGGTATTCATGATATCGACAACATTGACCTGTAATCGGGGCTTACGTTTTTTTAGCTCAAGCGCGACATCGCAAGGCGAGCCTCCGCATGTCTCTTCCCCGTCCGTCACCAGTAGAATTATGGCATCACGGTCAACGCCATTAACTCGTTTCCCCGCCTCTTCTAACGCCTCTGCCAGAGCGGTTTTACCCACCGGCTGGATTTTATCAATTAACTTTTTTAGCTCAGCGCGTTGTTCCGGCAGGAAAGCCGGAGTTGCGTTCACCTGGTGGCAATTAGCTGCGGCAATAAGGCTAATGTCCATGTCATTTGGCACGTCATCGATAATGTGTTTAGCGGATTGATGCGCGAGCGTAATGCGACGAGGTTCACGATCGATACCGGGTACAGGTTTATCCTGCATCCACCGCATTATCTCTTCTGGTGTGGCATCCATGCTCATGGCCATAGAGCCAGAAGCATCAAAAATAATAACCATTTCAGGTGCCTGCTGTTTTGTCCGCTGTGCCGGGCAGAGCATTTTGACCTGATGCTCAGGGGCTGGCTGGACGGGAGAAACGGCAGGAGTGGCTACTTTGACAGTCGGCCAGCAGCCGCGCAGGAGAACAAGAGCCAGAAGCAGAGCCAGTGCTAAAAGCCCCAGCCATAACCACCCACGCTTTTTAGCCAGCGGTTCTGCCGGCAACTTAGTTTCAGGCATGATGTCCCAGCCTGTAATCACAGGCTGACCGTCAACGATCCATATTCTTTCTGGTGAGGGCTGTCTGGCTATTTTTGCCAGTAACTGCAGTGTTTCGGGAGAAGTCTGCGCGCTAGTCGAGAGTGTTTGATGAAGTTGAGTGAGTGCCGCCAGCTTTTGTGAGAGGAGTATGGCGATTTTGTCTCGCTCAACGACGTTTAAAGCGTTAAAGCGTTGGGGTTTACCATTTATTTCGCTATACCATTCAACCGCACCATCTTCAGCCTGCTGAGGGCGGGCAAAAAGATTGAGATAAGTTTTAGAAAGGTGTCGGTCAATAAGATTATTTAAGGCAGAAAACGTTGAAATATATTCTTGTAAGCAATGTTCGCTTTCAACAGTCCTTGTGATTCTAATCATTGCCTTTAATGAGCCAGGTATGCAAAAGAAAATAGCTTAGAGCTAAATATAAAGAATGACAATCTCTAATGCTAATCTTGTTCTTAAAATTAAAAAACTACCAGTTTTAAGAGGTAAGATGCCTTGAGTAAAAGTAAACGTCGGACGGGGGAAAAGGTTCAGGAAAAAGTATCATTTAAGTTTTACTTTAATACTACTTCACCTAATGACCAGGTTTAATCATTGCCAACACGCGCGTGGCAGGCAAATCATCTGCGCTTGACCCACGACAAAGCAGCCCTCCACGCTCTCCACCATAATCGCGCCTGTTTCCCCTCTCACTGGTGCTACCCATGGCGTATCAACTGAACCTGAACTGGCCGGAATTTCTTGAGAAATACTGGCAAAAACAACCCGTAGTGCTGAAAAATGCCTTCCCGAATTTTGTCGACCCGATTACCCCGGACGAGCTGGCAGGGCTGGCGATGGAGCCGGAAGTCGATAGCCGTCTGGTGAGCCATTTCAATGGCAAATGGCAGGCCAGCAATGGTCCGTTTGAGCACTTTGACGATCTGGGAGAAACCGGCTGGTCGCTGCTGGCGCAGGCGGTGAACCACTGGCACATGCCCGCCGCGGAGCTGGTGCGTCCGTTCCGCGTCCTGCCGGACTGGCGTCTGGATGACCTGATGATCTCCTTCTCCGTGCCGGGCGGCGGCGTGGGCCCGCATATCGATCAGTACGACGTATTCATCATTCAGGGGATGGGCAGCCGCCGCTGGCGCGTCGGCGACAAGCTGCCGATGCGTCAGTTCTGCCCGCATCCGGCGCTGCTGCACGTCGATCCGTTCGAGCCGATCATCGACGAAGATCTGGCCCCGGGCGATATCCTCTACATCCCGCCTGGATTCCCGCACGACGGTTTTACCCATGAGACGGCGCTCAACTACTCGGTCGGTTTCCGCGGGCCGAACGGTCGCGATCTGATCAGCAGCTTCGCCGATTATGCGCTGGAAAACGATCTGGGCGGCGAGCACTACAGCGATCCGGATCTGACCTGTCGCGAACACCCTGGCCGCGTGGAGCAGTACGAACTCGATCGCATTCGCCAGATGATGTTCGATATGATTAGCAAGCCGGATGATTTCACAAAATGGTTCGGCAGCTTTGTCTCTACGCCGCGCCACGAGCTGGATATCGCGACCGCCGAGCCGCCGTACGCGCCGGAAGAGGTGCTGGACGCGCTGCAGGGCGGCGAAACGCTGTCTCGCCTGAGCGGCCTGCGCGTGCTGAACGTCAACGGCAGCTTCTTTATCAACAGCGAACAGCTGGAGACGGTAGACGCGAAAGCGGCGGATGCGCTGTGCCGCTACACCGAACTCGGTCAGGCCGAGCTGGGCGATGCGCTGAAAAACCCGGCGTTTGTTGAAGAGCTCACCGGGCTGATTAACCAGGGATACTGGTACTTCGACGAGTAACCTGCCTGTTGCCCGGTGGCGCTGCGCTTACCGGGCCTACAGGATCGGTTTTCTCCCTCTCCCTGTGGGAGAGGGTCGGGGTGAGGGTATCAGGCCGCACTACTCTTCCATCGCAATCACAATCGCTTCACCCATCTTCTTCAACGCCTCGCGATTTTTGTCCGTCGGCGGCAGCGCCACGTTGATCCGCAGGCAGTTGCGGTACTTCCCGGAGGCGGAAAACAGCGACCCGGCCGCGGCCTGGATCTTCAGCCGACACAGCTGCTTGCTGACGCACACCATGTCGACCTTTTCCGGCAGCTCAATCCACAGCAGGAAGCTGCCCTGCGGGCGCGTGACGCAAATCTCTGCCGGAAAATACTGCCGCACCCAGCAGGTGTAGGTTTCCATATTCTGCTGATAAATCTGGCGCATACGACGCACGTGGCGATGGTAATGGCCGTCGCGAATAAACGCCGCCACCGCCATCTGCGTGCCCGGCACGTTAAACCCGCCCGCGGCGTATTTCATGTGCATCACCCGGTCGTAATAGCGCCCCGGCACAATCCAGCCGACGCGCAGGCCCGGCGCCACGGTTTTGGTAAACGAGCTGCAGAGGATCACGCGGCCGTCGATATCCATCGAATGAATGGTGCGCGGGCGCGGGTACTCCGCCGCCAGCTCGCCGTAAATATCGTCCTCCACAATCACGATATCGTGCCGCTGGGCCAGGGCTAAGACCTGCTTTTTCCGCGCTTCCGGCATGATAAACCCGAGCGGGTTATTGCAGTTGGGCACCAGAATCACGGCCTTGATCGGCCACTGCTCCAGCGCCAGCTCTAACGCCTCGATGCTGATCCCGGTCTCGGGATCGGTAGGAATTTCAATCGCCTTGATGTCAAACCCGCGCAGCATCTGCATGGTGCCGTGAAACGACGGCGACTCCACCGCCACGATATCCCCCGGCTTGCACACCGAGAGCAGGGCAATCGACAGCGCGCCGTGGCAGCCGTTGGTGATGACAATCTCGTTCGCCGCCACGGTGGATCCGCCGTCCAGCATCAGGCGGGCGATCTGCTCGCGCAGCTCCAGGCGGCCGTCGAGCACGTCATAGCTCAGCATCTCGGCAGGATTATGCTGCGCGATGCGGCTCATCTCGCGCCACAGGGGCTTCAGGCTCGGCTGGTTAATATCCGGCGAGCCGCCGCCGAAGGAGATCATCTCTTTGTCGGCGCGGGCGTCCAGCAGCATCATCACCTCATCCCACTGGGTGACGTCCACGGGGCGCTGCACCGGGCGCGTCATGGCCGGAACCGGCGGCTGGGCCTTGCGCTGCGAGACAAAATAGCCGGAGCGCGGCTGAGGGGTGATCAGCTGGAGATTTTCGAGGATCTGATAGGCCTGCTGTATGGTGCTGATGCTCACGCCGTGCTCCTGGCTCAGCGTGCGCACCGACGGCAGACGTTCGCCGCTGCGATACAGCCCTTGTTCAATACGTTCTGCCAGAAGGTTGGCGAGATGTTGATAGCGCGTCATGCTGTATCCTTTGTTTTCACCATACAGATTACAAAACCAGTACAGATTGCCGTAAAAATTGGCATGCAGATACTGTTTTAGCGGATCTGTATGTTAAACAAAAGGTGTTTTTGAGTCTGTATTGCACAGGCCGATTTCCAGGATGATAACCCCACTGGTACAGTGAGGAGAGCATCATGGAATTCTATGAGAATCGTTCAAAACGTCCGTTCGTCGTGTTTGTCTGGATCGGCAAAACGATCTGCAACTGGTATCGCATCAACCGCACTCGCCGCATCCTGAGCCAGATGAGCGACGAGCAGCTCAAGGACGTTGGTTTATCCCGCAATGATGTTTAAACCGTAGGCCGGGTAAGGCGTAGCCGCCACCCGGCGATTTCAGCTCAACAGCGCAAGCGTCTGCCGCTTCGGCCTCTCCAGCAACGCCAGCGCCTCTTCATATGACCGCACGTTGTTATAGCCCATCACCAGCCCGTAGCGTTTGCCCGAGCCGCGATACCACTCCGAAAGCGCATTCACCTGCAGCTGCTGTTCCTGCCAGCAACGGGCGATCTCCCGGTCACCGCTTCCTCTGGTCAGGAACGCCACGATATGCATCCCGCCGTCATTTTGCTCGGTGAAAAACAGATCGCCATACACCTCGCGCAGGGCGGCAATCATCCAGTCGCGGCGGGTTTGATACAGCGCGCGCATCTTTTTCAGGTGACGGAAAAAATGCCCTTCGTTGAGAAACGCGGTGAGGATCTTTTGCGTCAGCACCGGCTGGCCGCTGGTGGTAATGTCCGCGCAGTCGGTAAAGGCCCCGACGGTGCTGGCGGGCATCACCACGTAGCCAGTGCGCAGCGACGGCATGATGGTTTTACTGAAGGTGCCCATAAAAATCACCCGGTCGTGCTGGTCGAGGCTTTTCAGCGACGGCAGCACCTTGCGGGTGTAGTGAAACTCACCGTCGTAATCGTCTTCGATGATCCACGCCTCGTTCTGGCTGGCCCAGTCGAGCAGCTGCTGCTTGCGCGGCAGCGAGAGGGTGACCGCCAGCGGGCTCTGGTGCGACGGGGTGACGATGGCAAAACGGGCGTCGCGGTGGTGACGGAGCAGATAATCCGTATCGATACCTGAACGGTCGACCGGCACCGTGTGCAGGCGCGGCACGATCCGCTTGAGCAGCTGCTGGCCCATAAAATAGCCCGGATCTTCAAACACCACCTTGTCGCTGCGGCTGGCAAGGGTGTCGAGGATCAGCCGCAGGCTGCCGCTGTAGCCGCTGGTGATCAGCACCTGTTCGGCGCTGCAGGACAAGCCGCGCGAGATGTTGAGATAGCTGGCGATGGCCTGGCGCAGCGGATACCAGCCCAGAACGGGCGGGTTGAGCATCTCCTCCTGACGCATGGCGCGCGTCGCCTGGCCCGCCAGCAGCAGCCATTTTTTATACGGAAAGCTGTCGAGGGCGGGAATGCCGGGGCGCAGAAACCCCGCCCGCTCGCGCTGGCTGATGAGGGATGCCGGAAGCGTGCCGGTGGTCTGTTCCGCAGGGGCATTGTTATCCGGCAACAGTAAATCGGGGTTCACCCGCGTGCCGCGTGCGCCCTGGCTCACCAGATACCCTTCGCCCGTCAGAATGGCGTACGCCGTTTCGACGGTTTTACGCGCCACCTTCAGCTCTTCCGCCAGCACGCGGATGGCGGGCACCTTATCGCCCGGCTTCAGCACGCCGCGCGTGATGTTGTCGCGATAGCGGGAATAAATCTCGTGATAGCCCGGCTTCATGTCCTACCTCGTTTCGCGCTTTTTGTATCTTTTTACTATGTCATGAACGGCGTAGATTTGCTGTATCGCATGACATATGCCGCACAAAAAGAGGAAAGACAATGAGCACTCGCGTCAACCACCATAAAGCTACACCTGCCCTCGCTAACGCCCTGTCCGCCCTGAGCATGGAGGTGGCAAAAACCTCCATCGACCCGGCGCTGAAGCACCTGATCGACATTCGCGTGTCGCAGCTGAACGGCTGTACCTTCTGCCTGGATATGCACTCGAAAGAGGCCAAAATTGCCGGCGAGCGCGAGCTGCGCCTGTACCATCTGGCGGCCTGGCGCGAGTCCCCGCTGTTCAGCGCCCGCGAGAAAGCCGCGCTGGCCTTCACCGAAGCGCTGACCCAGATTGGTGTTCACGGCGTGAGCGACGCGCTGTACCGCAGCGTGGCGGAGCACTTCTCGGACGTGGAGATTTCAGAGTTGAACTTCGCCATCGTGGCGATCAACGCCTGGAACCGTCTGGGGATCACCTCCCGCATGGCGCCGGGCTCGCTGGACGCGGCTTACGGGCTGAACAAGGCTAACCTGGAATAATCCCGCGCTCGCGGATCGTTGCCACCAGCGCCCGCAGGCCTGGCGGAACGTGGCGATGGCCGGGGTAGTACAGGCGCAGTCCGGCAAAGGGCTGCGCCCAGTCGTTTAGGACGCTCACCAGTTCTCCACGCTCCAGCTCTTCACGGATATACAGTTCCGGCAAAAATCCCACCCCTAATCCCGCTTTTACGGCGCGGATCGAGGCAAAAAGATCGGACGTCGCAAAGCGCGGTGGCACGGCAAGGGCGTACGTTTCCCCCCGACGCGCCAGCTCCCAGCGGTAGATCCCACCGTGGGCCATACGCATGCCGATCCCCTGATGCGAAAGCAGATCGTCCGGCGTCTGCGGAATGCCGTGACGGGCAAAATAGTCCGGCGTGGCGGTAACCAGCTGGCGGATCTCCCCGGTCAGCGGCACGGCGATCATGTCCTGCGGCACGGACTCTTCAAGGCGGATCCCCGCGTCGTAGCCTTCCGCGACGATGTCGATCATTCGCGCTTCGCTGACGGTCTCTACGCGCATCTTCGGGTAGCGGATCATAAAGTCGATCAGCAGCTGGTCCAGAAACAGGGTGCCGATATGGTTCGGCACGTTCAGACGCAGCGTGCCGGCGGGTTCCCCGGTGTCGCTGTGGATCTCCTCGCTGGCGAGACGGATCTCCTGCAGGGCCGGGCCGATACGCGCCACATAGCGCTGTCCGGCGTCGGTGAGCGCCACGCTGCGGGTGGTGCGGTTAAAGAGGCGGGTATCAAGGCGGCTCTCCAGCCCGGCGATGGCGTTGCTTACCGCCGTGGCTGACATGCCCAGCTCCTGCGCGGCGGCGCGAAAGCTGCCGCGTCGCACGACCGCCATCACCACTTCCAGCTCTGTCAGACCTGAACGATGCATAGATTATCCTGAAAATCGAAACAACCCTTGCAGCATAGCGTGGATTATCGCAACAGAGAAGCCGTGACAGACTGTGCTCACACAGCCTGAGGAGGTTTATATGCACACCATCGAACAGATCTTTATTAATGGCGAATTTGTTACCCCGCACGGCAACGAGTGGTTTGATTTGTACAACCCGGCGACGGCGCAGGTCATCGGCCAGGTTCGTCTGGCGGATGAGATTGACGCGGAGCGTGCCGTTGCGGCGGCGAAAGCGGTGTTCCCGGCGTGGTCGCAGACCACTAAACAGGAACGCCTCGCGGCGCTAAAACGTATGCACGCCGCCGTGGCCGCCCGTCACGACGATCTGCTGGAAGCGGTCATTGAAGAGTACGGCGCGCCCGCCTCGCGCTCTGCGTGGATGGCTAGCTATCCGGCGGAGGTGATTGCTCAGGCCATTGAGGCGCTGGAGGCGTTTGAATTTATCACCCCCGCAGGCGCAGCGACGGTGCAGATGACGCCGCTTGGCGTGGCCGGGCTCATCACGCCGTGGAACAGCGACGCGGGGTTTATCTGCGGCAAGCTGGCGGCCGCGCTGGCTGCGGGCTGTACGGCCGTCATCAAGCCGAGCGAAATGAGCGCCCTGCAAACCCGGATTGTCACCGAAGCGCTGCGCGATGCCGCGCTGCCGGCGGGCGTGTTTAACATCGTCACCGGACGCGGCGAAACCGTCGGTGAAACCATCAGCCGTCATCCCGACGTGGCAAAAATCTCGTTTACCGGCTCGACGAATACCGGCAAGGCGATCCTGCGCAACGCGGCGGAGAGCTTTAAGCGCGTTACCCTGGAGTTAGGCGGTAAATCGCCGACGATCCTGCTGGATGATGTGGATCTGGCGCAGGCGATCCCGCTGGTGATTCAGGCCGGATTTATGAACAGCGGGCAGGCGTGCGTGGCCGGAACGCGCATTCTGGTGCCGCAGGCGCGCAATGCGGAGATCGAAGCCGCATTGGCGCAGGCCGTGGCGGCGGTGAAATCGGGCGATCCGCGCGATAGCGCGACGGACGTCGGCCCGATGGTCAGCGAAAAGCAGTGGCAGCGGGTGCAGGGCTATATCCGTAAAGGAATCGAAGAGGGAGCGCGCCTGCTGGCGGGTGGTGAAGGGAGACCAGACGGCACGCGAGACGGCTGGTTTGTGCGCCCTACGCTGTTTGCCGACGTGAACAACCAGATGACGGTCGCCCGTGATGAGATTTTCGGCCCGGTGCTGTGCGCGATCCCTTATCGTGACGAGGCGGAGGCTGTCGCCATTGCCAATGATACCGACTACGGACTGAGCGCGATGGTGCTGGGCGGCGATGCGAACCGCGCGCGACGCGTGGCGCAGCAGATTGTTTCCGGTCGCGTGCTGGTGAATACCCTTGCCCATGAGCCGAAGGCGCCGTTCGGCGGGTTTAAGCACTCCGGCGTGGGGCGCGAGATGGGCGAGTGGGGAATTCGGGCGTTTATGGAGCCCAGGTCGATTCTAAGCTAAAACCTGCCCGGTGGCGCTGCGCTTACCGGGCCTACATCATCCCACAGGCCGGATAAGCGCAGCGCCATCCGGCACAACACTTCGCTCTTTGCCGAAGCATCGTTCCTCTCTACCCTGCATTATCTCCCCAACATCACTACGTAGAGACCATCATGATTGCAGTCATTTTCGAAGCCAAAGCCGCGCCCGCCCATCAGGCGCGCTACCTGCAGCTCGCTGCCGAACTCAAACCTTTGCTGGCGGACATCGACGGCTTTATCGATATCGAACGGTTCCAGAGCCTGACGACCGACGGCAAAATCTTGTCGCTTTCCTGGTGGCGGGATGAAGAGGCCGTCCGCCGCTGGAAGCAGAACGTATTCCATCAGGCGGCGCAGGCCGAAGGGCGGGAGTCGATTTTCGCGTACTACCGCATTCGGGTGGCGCAGCTGGTGCGGGAGTACAGTTCCGAAACCGGAGGGCACGCGGATGTATGACGTTCAACTCATTCTGCTGACGGATGATGATAAGCTGGCCGCAGAGATCACCGAACCCTGGGCGACACATGTTAAAAACGAGCCTACCTCCTGATAACGGCGCGGCGCTGGAACAGGCCATTGCCGCGGTGGCTGCCGCAATGGCCGATCCGTCGCGCGTAAAGATGCTGTGCGCGCTGATGGACGGGCGGGCGTGGACCGCCACCGAGCTGAGCGCGGCGGCAGACGTTGCGCCGTCGACCGCCAGCGGCCATCTCGCCCGGCTGGTGGAAGGGCAATTGGTTACCTGCCTGTCGCAGGGGCGGCACCGCTATTATCGTCTGGCGGGGCACGACGTGGCGGCGCTGGTGGAGCAGATGATGGGGCTCTCCTGGAGCCGCATCACCCCGCCGGAAACAAGCGCGCCGAAAGCCATGCGCGAGGCCCGAACCTGCTACGACCATCTTGCCGGAAGGGTTGCGGTGCAAATCTACGATTTTATGCAGGCGGAAGGCTGGCTGGAGGCAGACGGTTCAGCGCTCACGCCGTATGGCCGCGAGCAGTTCCTGACGCTCGGCGTTTCGTTAAGCGCTCACCCGCGCCGAAAAGCCTGCTGCGCCTGTCTGGACTGGAGCGAGCGGCGGTTTCATCTGGGCGGTGAGGCGGGCGCGGCGCTGCTCATTCATCTGGAAAGCAAAGGGTGGATCCAGCGGGTGGCTGGGTACAGGGAGGTGGTGGTGACGGCTTCGGGGAAAAGTGCCGTTCAGAGACTTTTTAGCCGCTAAACTCTGCTGCGGGCTGGTGCCCTCACCCCGACCCTCTCCCACGGGGAGAGGGAGAAAATCGTTTCGCAATTCCTGCTCTTTTACCTCTCGTTTCTTGATACTTACCCTGATAACTATTATCGTTACCGCGTGTGACGAGAGGTTTCCCCATGAGCGAAGAAGAACTGTTTAGCCGCAGGCCGATGGGCATGCGGATGGCGATGATCGTGCGCCAGTGGCGTGCCGTCATCGACGACGCCATTCTCGATACCGGGTTAACCCAGTCGAGCTGGACGGTGATGATGCAGCTTCATCAGCTCGGGGATAACGTCTCCGTGAGTGAGCTGGCGGAGGTGCAGGGCATTGAACTGCCGCCGCTGATGCGCACCCTGACACAGCTGGAAAAGCAGGGTTACCTGCTGCGCTCCGTATCGCCTTATGACAAGCGCATCCGGCTTCTGACGCTGACGCCTGAGGGAAAAGCCATATTAAAAAGGCTCACTCAGGTGATTGAGACCTATCAGGCGCGCGTATCGCAAAACATCGCGCCGGAACATATCGACATTTTCAGCGCCACCCTGAATCAATTCGCCTGCAATTTGCGGACAATCCGCGAAGAAGATAACAAGACCGAAAAATAATGACCCCTGAACAAAAGTTTGCCCGCTGGGTAAGGGTGAGTATTGCCTCTTTCCTGCTGATGTTTGTCTACTTTATCGTCGCGGATATCTGGATCCCGCTGACGCCGGACTCCACCGTGATGCGCGTGGTGACGCCGGTTTCTCCGCGCGTCTCCGGCTACGTGGCGGCGGTACATGTCCACAACAACAGCCAGGTGAAGAAAGGCGATCTGCTGTTTGAGCTCGACGACACGCCGTTTCGCAATAAAGTGGAAGCGGCGCAAATCGCGCTTGAGCAGGCACGCCTTTCCAACGACCAGCTGGATGCGCAGATCGCTGCCGCGCAGGCCAGCCTGAAAACCGCCGTGCTGACCGCGCGTAACGACAAAGTGACCTTCGATCGCTACCAGAAGCTGAGCACCCTGCAGAACGTCTCGCAGGCGGATCTGGATAAGGTTCGCACCACCTGGCAGAGCAGCGAGCAGTCCGTCAGCTCTATCCAGGCCAATATCCATAACCTGCGCATTCAGCGCGGCGAGCGGGACGAGCATCGCAACGTGACGCTGCAAAAATACCGTAACGCGCTGGATGAGGCGGAACTTAACCTCGGCTGGACGAAGGTCTATGCCCAGGCGGACGGCACGGTCAGTAACCTGCAGTTAAGCCCGGGCTTTTACGCTTCCTCGGGTTCAGCCGCGCTGGCGCTAGTGAACAACCAGACCGATATCGTCGCCGATTTTCGCGAAAAAAGCCTGCGCCATACCCATCAGGGCACCGACGCCGCCGTGGTGTTCGACGCCTTCCCGGGGCACGTTTTCCGCGCCCACGTGACCAGCAGCGACGCGGGTATACTGGCGGGTCAGGAGGCCGTTAACGGTCAGCTGTCCGAGCCGGAAACCTCCAACCGCTGGGTGCGCGATGCCCAACGCATGCGCATTCACGTGACGCTGGACGAAGAATTGCCGAAGCATCTGCCGACCGGCGCGCGCGCCACCGTGCAGCTCTACAACAGCGAGGGGCCGTTTGCGCGCTTCTTCTCGGGGATGCAGATCCACCTGGTGAGCCTGCTTCACTATGTCTATTAGCACCCTGGCGCGGGTGTTTACCCCGCACGGCAACATCGTCTATACGGCAAACGACTTTCGCCAGACCCTGCGCATCGTCTTCGCCGGGATGATTGCGCTGAGCATCTCCAGCTTCTACAACACCAGCTACGGCGTATTTTTCGTAGTCTATCCGATCATGCTCCTGTCGCTGGTGCCGGTGTTTAACCGCCACGTGGCGAAGCAGTTTATCTTCAGCGCCGCGCTAAACTGCGTCGAAATGATCTTCATTATCGGCTATCTGTCGCAATGGCCGGTCATCATGACGCTGGTGGTGTTTGCCCTGTACGTGATGCGTTTTCGCTTTATGAGCAAGGGGCCGCTGTTCCTGTTTGGCTCAATGGGCGTGGTGTGCCAGAGCGTGATGCTCAACTTTATGAGCTACCCCACTACCAGCTGGCACACGCTGCTGTTTTCCAACATCGAAGCGAGCGTGATGGCGGTGTGCCTGAGCGCGCTGATGAACTATCTCCTGCCGGACGTGGAGCCCCGCAGGCCGCCGCCGCTGATTGAGAAAGACGATGCCCGCGTGCGCCACGAGTCGCTGCTCTCCGGCACCGTCGCGACGCTGATATTCGTGGTGTTTCAGATTAGCGACTTAAGCGATTCGCTTTCGGCGCTGATGGCGGGGATTTTGATCCTGTTCCCCATGCACTACCGCGGTTCGGTGATGAGCTCGATCTGGCGCGTGGTCGGCGTGGTGCTGGGCTGCCTCTATATTCTGGTGGTGCAGCTGATCCTCTACGATCACAGCAGCCATATGCTGCTGATGATGCCGCTGATTGGCCTCGGGCTGGCGTTTGGTGCGCGTCTGCACGTGATGGAAAAGGTGGGCGCGGGCGTGGGGTTCTCCAGCATCACGACCATCGGCATTATGTTCGGGCAGAACATGCACCCGGACACTGACCTGGTGTTCAGCGATCTCTACCGCATCACCTCCGTTACCTTTTCGCTGGTCGCAACGCTGACGATGGTCTTCCTGGTGCACCTGATCCTCAACCGCTTTGAGGCGACGCGCTACGTCATCGCGCCGCCCAAAGTAGATTAATGCCCCAGCACGGCAGGCAGCTGCGAGAGTAAAAACAGGATCAGGCCTATCGTCCCGCCGACCAGCGTGCCGTTGACGCGGATGAACTGCAGGTCTTTTCCGATATTGAGCTCAATCTGTCGGGACATGTCTTTGGCGTCCCAGCTTTTGACCGTGTCGCTGATGTGGCGCGTCAGGAACGCGGCGAAATCCGGCGCGAGGCGGTGCGCGGCCTGCTCCAGATGTTCGTTCAGCGACGCCCGCAGGCTGGCGTCGTTAGACAGCGTTTCGCCAAACCACAGCCCGGCGTTGGCGATGCGCTGCTTCACGCGCGAATCCTCGCTTTGCATATCCGCTTTCAGCCACTGGCGCAGGTCGGCCCACATCTCTCCCAGATAGCGGTTAAACGCCTCATCGTTTTTCAGGTAGTGCTTGATGTTGTCGGCTTTCGCCGCCATTTCCGGATCGTTTTTCAGGTTGTCGATAAGCTTCAGCGTGGCGCGGTCGAACGCCTGGCGGATCTGGTGCGTGCGGTCGTGGCTGATATCGTCCAGCAGCGCGTTCACCGCGTTCGACACCATCTCCGCGCTTTGATCGCCCAGCCACTCGGTGGGCAGCACCATCGCTTTGCGCGGGTGTTCGGTCTTCAGCCAGTGGACAATCTGATCGGCAATAAAGTCCCGCGTGCTCTCCCGCTGAATCAGGGTAATCAGACGGTTGATGATCGCATCCAGCAGCACCTGGTGGCGGTTGTTTTTGGTCATGCTCTCCAGCATCACGGCGCTGGTTTCGGTGAAATCGACCTTGTCGATGGCCTTATGCACCGCCCGTTTGAGCAGGCGCTGAATGCGTCCATCGTCGGTGAGTTCGAGAAAACCGCTCATCACCTGCATCAAGTGCAGCCCGACGCGCTGAGCGTTGTCGGGCTTGCTGAACCAGGCGCCGATCATCTGGGCAGGTTCATAGCGGCGGATGAGTGCCACCAGCGACTGGGTATCAAGAAACTTCTCCTGCACAAACTGGCCGAGATTGTCGCCGATCCGGTCTTTATTGCGCGGGATAATCGCCGTATGGCGCGAGATAAACGGAATGGGCACCCGGCGGAACAGCGCAACTACGGCAAACCAGTCTGCCAGCGCGCCGACCATCGCCGCCTCGGCAATGGCCTTCACGCCGCGCACCCAGAAGGTCTGCGGCAGGAACAGGGTGGTGATAAACGCTGCGGCGGCAACCAGCAGCAGCGACAGCGCCAGCAGCTTGGCGCGTTTGAGTTCAGCTATTTTTTCCATGGGTTAAGGATAGAGGGAAGCGGGGGGAAAGTGCAAAGAAGGAGAAGGACCTCCGCGTTTCAGCTTCTGGAATGCGCCTTCAGATATTGAAATTGAACGATGTCGACCGGTTCAATTTACGAACGTTTTGTATATGCTTTTTTGTATATACAATAAGGGAAGGGTACACTATGCCAACGGAGTTTGAATGGGATACCAACAAAGCGAAAAGCAATCTCATTAAGCATGGGATCCGCTTTGAAGAAGCTGTTCTGGTGTTTGACGATCCTTACCATTTATCTTTGCAGGATCGTCATGAAAATGGAGAGTTCCGTTGGCAGACCATTGGCCTTGTACATGGTCTAATTGTCATTATGGTCGCACACACGGTACGTTTTGAAAGTGGTGACGAAGTCATTCGAATCATTAGCGCACGAAAGGCGGACCGTAAAGAGAGGAGCCGTTATGAGCATGGTTAAACATAAACGCGGTAGTGCGCCTGAGATGAGTGCTCGCCGTGAGGCTGAGCTCAAAGCACTAGCCGAAAAATCGGAAGCAGAGATTGATTACAGCGATATCCCTGCCATGGAAGATGAACAGTGGTCAGGGGCGGTGCGAGGGAAGTTCTATCGGCCACTCAAAACTCAGGCGTCTGTACGTATCGACGCTGACGTGATGGAGTGGCTTAAACGGCCTGGAAAAGGTTACCAGACGAGGCTCAATGCCATTTTGCGTGAAGCTATGCTGCGCGATCAAAACAAAAAATAAGCAACGGGCGGCGTCAGGCTGCCCGCTATCTCAGCGTATATTTTCCAGTAGCCGCCACAGCACCCACCCGCCAAATCCCATCAGCACCACCCCCGCCGTGCGCTCTATCAGCCACAGCGAACGGCTGAGCTTCTTTTGCACCGACGATAGCCCCATCAGCGATACCAGCGCCAGATCCCACACCAGCACCACCATTACCATCCAGACGCCGCAGGTCGCCTGCTGAAGCAGCGTGACGTCCGGACCCAGCAAGGCCGTCATCAGCGCCAGATAGAACAGCGCGTTCTTCGGGTTTAGCAGCGCCGAACCGAGCCCCAGCAGGATCTGCTTTTGCAGCGAGGGAAAGCGCTGGTGGGTTTCATTCAGCGCCAGCGCCTGCTGGCGGCTGCGAATCAGATGCGAGCCGATCCACAGCAGGTACAGCGCCCCGCAAAGTTCGATAAGGGTAAACAGCCACGTAAACTGGCGCAGCGCGCTCCAGCCGATAATCACCAGAAGAATATAAAGCGCGTTGCCCGCGGCAATGCCGAGGCACAGTCCGGCGCTGCCGCGCAGCCGATAGCGCGCGGCGTAGCCCACCAGCAGGAAGAAATCCGGGCCCGGGCTTAACAGGGCGACAAAGTGCGCCAGCGCCAGGGCGAGAAAAGCGGAAGGGAAGAACAGTTCCATAGCGACCTCGGTTAACAATCCGAGGTCAGAGTACGGCGCTGCAGAACCTATTTATTGTCTGATATTGATCGGCCGGTGGCGTACTGGCGCGGCGTGGCGGCGGTATAGCTGACGAAGGTCTTATGAAAATGGCTCTGGTCGGCAAAGCCGCTCTGGTAGCCAACGTCGGCAATATCATCCCCGGCACGCAGCCGCGCCTTGGCGTACTCCACGCGGGAGATGTTGAGAAAGTTGCCCGGCGTCAGGCCGGTGTCCTGTCTGAAGGTGCGAATCAGCGTCTCCTTGCGCAGCGAGAAGCGTTGGGCAAGCTCGTCGAGGGAAGGCGGGCAGGCGAGATCGGAAAGGAATGCCTGCTGAACCTGCTGGCTGGTTGCGCGAAGCGCGTCAGCGTTATCCGCGGTGCGGGGAAGGGAAGAAAGCAGCGTTTCCAGTGATGCCGGAGACAGGGTCTCAACAACGTCCAGGTAATGGGCAAACAGGGTTGGGCTACGAATCACCTGTAGCGCCAGCGGAAGCCCTGTGTCGATGTAGAGCATATGGTAGCTGCGCGGTTGCCCGGCGACGGGGTTACAGCTGTGCGGCACACCGGCCGGGATCGCGATGAGGTCCCCGGGGTTAAGGATGTACTCTCTGTCATGACACACGCAGCAGGTTTGGCCCTCCACAATCGCGCCGATGGAAAGCTGAGGGTGACTGTGGCGTTTGTACGCCTGCGTACTCTGCCAGGTGCTGCGCAGCTCAAGGCCTGAGGCGTGGTGAAAAGTCTGGCGGATATGTCGGGTATCGGTCATGGACGCTCCTTCTGGAGGTTTTTTATACCACGTCAGCGAACCGTCCGGCAGCGCTTCATTAAGAACCTTCCGGATATACCCAACTTTACGTCCACAGCCAGTCATGTTGACTACCCTTAATACCCTAAGCGGTAAAACAAGGAGATTCGACATGGCTTATCAGACAGTAAATCCTGCCACTAACCAGCTCATCAAAGAATACCCCTCACATACCGACGCGGATATCGAAGCGGCGCTCAGCGCGGCCGATGCGCTTTATCATTCGGACTGGGCGAAAGGCGACATCAGCCAGCGCCTGCCGGTGCTTTATAAGCTTGCCGATCTGATCGACGAGCGCGTGGAGGATCTGGCGAAAATCGCCAGCCAGGAGATGGGTAAGCTCATCGAACAGAGCCGCGGCGAGGTGAAGCTGTGCGCGCAGATCGCCCGCTACTACGCCGACAACGCGCAGCGGTTCCTGGCCCCGGTGAAATATGACTCAGAACTCGGTGAAGCCTGGGTGGAGCATCACCCCATCGGCGTGCTGATGGCCGTTGAGCCGTGGAACTTCCCGTATTACCAGCTGATGCGCGTCCTGGCGCCGAACCTGGCGGCGGGTAACCCCGTCATCGCCAAGCATGCCAGCATCGTGCCGCACTGCGCCGAGACCTTTGCCCATCTGGTGCGCGAGGCGGGGGCGCCGGAAGGGGCATGGACCAACCTGTTTATTTCGTCCGAGCAGGTGGCGAACATCATTGCCGACGATCGCGTGCAGGGCGCCGCATTAACCGGCTCCGAAAAGGCGGGCAGCGTGGTGGCGGCGCAGGCGGCGAAGCACATCAAGAAATCTACGCTGGAGCTGGGCGGTAATGACGTGTTCGTGGTGATGGATGACGCAGACCTTGAGAAGGCCGTGAAAATTGGCGTTAACGCGCGACTCAACAACGCCGGGCAGGTCTGCACCGCGGCGAAGCGCTTTATCCTGCATGAAAAGATTGCAGAGGCCTTCCTGAGCAAATTCACCGAGGCGTTTAAGCAGGTGAAGATTGGCGATCCGCTGGACGAAAGCACCACGCTGGGGCCGCTGTCGTCTAAAGATGCGCTCGAAACGCTGACCAGACAGGTTAACGAGGCGGTGAAAAACGGCGCCACGCTGCACTATGGCGGCAAACCGGCGCAGCGCGACGGGAGTTTCTTCGAACCGACGATCCTGACGAATATCTCCCGCGATAACCCGGCGTATTTCGGAGAGTTTTTCGGCCCGGTGGCGCAGATGTACGTGGTGAAAAACGACGACGAGGCGGTCGCGCTGGCGAACGACTCCCACTACGGCCTGGGCGGGGCGGTATTCAGCCAGAATATCGAGCGCGCGAAGAAAATGGCGTCGCGGATTGAGACCGGGATGGTGTACATCAACTGGCTCACCGATACCGCGCCAGAGCTGCCGTTCGGCGGCGTGAAGCGCTCCGGCTACGGGCGCGAGCTGTCGGATCTGGGGATCAAAGAGTTTGTGAACCAGAAGCTGGTGGTGGTGCATAAGTAAGAGGTCATAAAAAACCTGCCAGCCGGCAGGTTTTTTTAAAGGGATTATTGCACTTCGATCTTGTCCCAGCCGCTTTTGAACATGCAGCTGTCAACTAACGTATCCCGGCGATATTCATTCGCGTCTTCAACCGTGTAGCTCGTGGAAATATCCTTTTTCTTGTTCTTTTTGTCCGTTTTTTCCGAGCTGGATCCGGTTACGACGTTATCCGGGGGCAGATCGATCAGCGCCTGCGCTTCGCATTCCGCGAGCTTTTTATTCATTTCCGCATCGCTGACGCCCGGTTTCACCCATTTGTACTGGACGCAGCCGGCGAGCATCAGCGTGAGGCTCAGAACGCAAAGCGCGGTCATGCGGTGTTTCATCAGAAGGTGACTCCACCGCCTACATATGCGCCGTCAATCAGCGTGTGGCCAGGACGACCGTCTTTGCCGTCCACGCTCACGTGGCGGTAGCCCACTTTCAGGGTCACTGGCGTAATTGGCGTCCAGCTTACGCCGCCGTTGGCTTCGACGTAGTTTTTCACGCTGTTGTTCAGGCCTTCTGGTGCGACATAGCCTTCACCGTACACGTGGATGCTGTCGGTCAGGGCAACGTTTACGCCGCCGCCAATCGGGAACGCCACGCCGTTATCGCCTTTTTTCGGGCCGAGGTAGATGGCTTTTGCGCCCGCGTTCAGCATCACCGGGCCAAGACCCAGGTTGTAGCCTGCGCCCACGCCGCCGGTCTGGGTACCGTCGTCGGTGTTTTTCAGCCAGTTACTTTCGAGATAAACACCGGATGAGGATTTCCCCATTTCCAGATTGAGGTTGGTAAAGTTTTTACCCTGCTCAACGGTGCCGCCCATCGCCAGTGCGGAACCCGATACGGCAGCCAGAGCAGAAAGAAGAAGGATATTCAGTTTTTTCATGTTTTTTGCCTCGTCATTAAATTCATCTGGGCGCACCTTAACAAGCGATGTTAATGACTGCAAATGTGATATAAATCGAGCTTTTATACTGATATTGTTAACTTTTTTATTGAAGTTGTTGCAATGATGTTTGATTGTCGGGGTGTCAACAGGGGATGTTTTTAGCGTTTAGGAACCGTTTAGTTTTTTGACTAAACATAAACTGAACGAGGCGGGGATAGTGATTTGAGATGAATTAATTGGGTTTCTAATAATTTCCAAAAATGTTTCGCCTGTCACACAAAACAACAAAGCCTTACATTTCGAGCGATGAATATACGTTCAATCGCGCAGGCCGGTTTCCCTTCCATGTCATTTTTCTGACACGTTTATTCTTTACGTTGTTGGCTTCACTAACTGGATGCTAACAATATGAAAAGAAAAATTATTCCTGTACTTATCGGCTGTGCGCTCTCTTTCTCTGGCCTGGCGGCGCAGCCCACTGCTGAGCGCTATGTCGTCAGCTTCCCTGAAGGCTCCCACGTGAGCTACAGCGGCGCGTTTGCCAGCGCGTTTCCGAACGGACTCCCCGTGGGAATCGGTTCTGGCCTGCTGTTTACGGGCAAGCAGGGCGACGCCCTGACCTTTGCGACCGTGACCGATCGCGGTCCAAACGCCGATGCGCCAAAAATGGGTAAAAACGAAGCCAAAATATTTGTCACACCTGATTTCGCGCCGCTGCTGATGACCATCCGCGTTCAGAACGGCAAAGCGGAGGCTGTCGACGCCCGCCCGCTGCATGATGATAAAGGCGAGATTAACGGTCTGCCGCTGCAAAGCGGCGTGATTGGCTCCACCAATGAAGTGGCGTTCAGCGATACCCTCAAGATCCTGAAGGGCGACAACCGTGGCCTGGACACGGAAGGCATCACCCCGGACGGCAAAGGCGGCTACTGGCTGTGCGACGAATATGGTCCGTTCCTGATTAACGTCGACAGCAAAGGGAAGATCCTGGCGATCCACGGGCCGCAGGCCGCGGAAGGGGAGAAATCCATCGCGGGTGGCCTGCCAAACATTATCAAATGGCGCCAGGCGAACCGGGGCTTTGAAGGCCTGACCCGGATGCCGGATGGGCGGATTATCGCCGCCGTGCAAAGCACGCTGGATATTGACGGCAAGAGCAAAAAGCAGGCGCTGTTTACGCGTCTGGTGAGCTTCGACCCGGCGACCGGGAAAACGGCGATGTACGGTTACCCTATCGACAGCGCGGCCTACAGCAAAAACAGCGACGCCAAAATCGGCGACATCGTGGCGCTCGATAACCAGCACATCCTGCTGATTGAGCAGGGAAGCGATAAAAACGACGGGATGCGTAACCTGATTTACAAGGTGGATCTCAGCAAGGCGAGCGACCTTTCCGCCTTCGACAAGCCGGGCGAGTACCCGGAGTTTGATGATGAGAAAACCCTGGCGCAGCGCGGCATTACCCTTGCGGCTAAAACGCAGGTTGTCGACCTGCGCGCGCTGGGCTGGCAGCAGGAAAAGGCCGAAGGGCTGGCGCTGATCGACAGCAAAACGCTTGCGGTAGCGAACGATAACGACTTTGGCGTAAAGGTGGCGATGCAAAACCCGGTCGAGGGCAAGAAGCTCAAGGATTATCGGGTGAACGCGGAAGGCAAGCTGACGCTGGATGATAAGCCGGTGGAAACCACGCTCAGCGTGAAGCCGCTGAAGAAGCCGGAGTCGGACAGCGAGCTGTGGATTGTGACGCTGCCGGAGGCGGTGAAATAAGTATCCCCACAAAATAATGCCTGCACAGACGCCCCCTCTCCCTTGAGGGAGAGGGCTGGGGTGAGGGGGAACATACGGCTCTAGTGGTCATTCCGTTCACTTCATGTTCCTTGCTACTCTGTAACGGCATGACCGGTGAACGTGCCAGGGTGGCTCAATCACCACCACCCTGGCGACCCGGGCTCCCGGCGGTAAATCGCCGCTTCGCGGTGCCCTCAGCTTATTCCTTCAGGCTATCGGGTCGGGCATGAGCCTGCATCCCTGCAGGCCACGCCCTCTCGGCGCATCCCTGCGCCTCGCCCCGGCCTTACGGAAACGCTTCGGCGATTTACAGCCGGACCAGGGCGTCGCTGTAAGTCATTAATTAACCTGAAGCAACGTTCATCGCTTCAGGTTAATAAATTACTGGGCAGAGGGGATGCATGGCTGTTATTTCTTCAGCCCCGCAAACGCCGCCCGAATCTCTTCTTCCGGGAGTTGGATACCGATAAACACCATCACGCTGTGCGGTGCTTCCTCGCCCCAGGGGCGATCCCAGTCGGCGCTGTACAGGCGCTGCACGCCCTGGAACAGCAGGCGGTTCGGCTCGCCGTCAATCCACAGCATCCCTTTGTAGCGCAGCAGCTTGTCGGCAAACGACAGCAGCAGGTTTTCCATCACGCGCGAAACCTCGCTGATGTCCACCGGGTAGTCCAGCTCCACCACTATCGACGCCACGTCGTTTTGCCTGTCTCCCATAAAGTGGAAGCGCGGTTTCGCGGTGACGTTCTCCTCCAGCATAAAGCCGTTGGTGTTGAACAGCTGAGACAGATCGATGTCGCCATGCGTCACCGTGTGAACCGGCGCGCGGGAGTTAATGCGCGTCAGGCGCTCGCGCAGTTTTTCGCTTTCGCCCGCCACGTCGGTTTTGGTCAGCAGGATGCGGTCGGCGTAGCCCACCTGAGACTGGGCGATGGTGAACTGGTTCATCTGCTCGTCGGCGTGAACCGCGTCGACCATGGCAATCACGCCGTCCAGCAGGTAGCGCTGGCAGAGGATTTCGTGAGAGAAAAAGGTCTGAATAATCGGGCCGGGGTCGGCCATGCCGGTGCACTCGATCACCAGGCGGTCAAAGTCGATCTCGCCGCGATCGCGGCTGTCGAGTAGATCCAGCAGGGCGTCTTCTAATTCGTTAGAGCGGGTGCAGCAGATGCAGCCGTTGGTCAGGGTTTTGATCTGGGTGGCGCGATCGCCGATCAATTGATCGTCAACGGAGACCTCGCCGAATTCGTTTTCGATGACGGCGATTTTGAAGCCGTGCTGTTCGTTCAGGATGTGGCGCAGCAGGGTGGTTTTACCGGCGCCGAGGAAACCGGTCAGCAGGGTAACGGCAATCGGGGTCATGGTCTCTCCTTTAGCAGCAGCGAACGCCGCCTTCTCCACTTCCGCCGTAGCGCGCTTCCTGACGCTCGCGGAAGAATTCGGTGTAGGTCATGTAGGGCTTATCCGGATGGTTGGTCTTCATATGCTCAACGTAGTTGTCATAGTCCGGAATGCCAATCAGCATTTTCGCCGCCTGACCGAGGTATTTTTTTGCTTCGCCTAAGTTACCAAACATTGTGGGTTCCAGACAGAAAAAGCCCGGCGATGTGAGTCCGCTGGGCTTATGTTTTCCTCACCCCAGCCCTCTCCCAAAGGGAGAGGGGGAGGATTGCGGATTAATGGTGTGAAGAGGTCTTCACGCCGCCTTCCGGCACCGGCACGTACGGGGTTTCTTTATCCGTACGGCCGTCGGCGTTGCGCACGTTCAGCCAGGTTTTGATGCCGTAGAAGATGATGCTGTACACCACCACCAGGAACAGAATGCTCAGTCCCGCGTTGGTGTAGTTGTTCACCACGATATGGTTCATATTGGCAATCTGCTGCGCGGTCAGGTCCGCGCCGCCTGCGGCAATCTTCTCTTTGTACTGGTTAGCCATGAAGAAGAAGCCTTCCAGCTGCGGGTTGGCGCTGAACAGCTTCAGGCCAAGCGCCCAGGTGGTGCAGAGCAGCAGCCACAGCGCAGGAACAACGGTTACCCAGATGTATTTGGTGCGCTTCATCTTCACGAGGACCACGGTACCCAGCACCAGAGCAACGGCTGCGAGCATCTGGTTAGAGATACCGAACAGCGGCCACAGGCTCTTCACGCCGCCGAGCGGGTCGACAACGCCCTGATACAGCAGGTAGCCCCAGAGGCCTACGCAGCCCGCAGTACCCAGAATGCCCGCCACCAGAGAGTCGGTTTTCTTCAGGAACGGCACGAAGTTACCGAGCAGGTCCTGCAGCATGAAGCGGCCCGCACGGGTACCGGCGTCCAGCGCGGTCAGGATGAACAGCGCTTCGAACAGAATACCGAAGTGGTACCAGAAGCCCATGTCCGCCCACGGCAGCACCTTGTGGAACACGTGTGCAATACCGACGGCCAGCGTCGGCGCGCCACCGGCGCGGTTCAGCACGGACGGTTCTCCGATGTCTTTTGCCGTCTGCATAATCTGCTCAGGTGAAATCACGAAGCCCCAGGAGCTGACGGTCGCCGCCGCGTGTGCGCTCGCGTCCTTCAGCTGCGCCATAATCAGCGCCGCGTTGTCACCGCCCATTTCGTGCAGGTTTGGCATGGTGATGCCGAGGCCAGCAGGCGGGGTGTTCATCGCGAAGTAGAGACCCGGTTCGATAATGGAGGCTGCAACCAGCGCCATGATCGCCACGAAGGACTCCATCAGCATCGCGCCGTAGCCGATCAGACGCGCGTCTTTCTCGTTCGCCAGCAGCTTAGGCGTGGTACCGGAGGCAATCAGGGCGTGGAAGCCGGAGACCGCACCGCAGGCGATGGTGATAAACAGGAACGGGAACAGGGCGCCTTTCCACAGCGGGCCGGTACCGTCGATGTACTGGGTTACCGCAGGCATTTTCAGGTCCGGGTTAATCACCAGGATACCGATCGCCAGACCGACGATAACGCCGATTTTGAGGAAGGTCGCGAGGTAGTCACGCGGGGCCAGAATCAGCCAGACCGGCAGCAGCGCGGAGATAAACGCATAGCCAATCAGCGCGAAGGTAATGGTGGTGTCTTTGAAGGTCAGCGCCGGGCCCCAGTACGGGTCGTGCGCAATCACGCCGCCGAAGTAGATGGAGGCCACCAGCAGCACGATACCAATCACCGACACTTCGCCCACGCGTCCCGGTCTCAGGAAGCGCATGTAGATACCCATGAACAGCGCAATCGGCACGGTTGAGCAGACGGTGAAGACACCCCACGGGCTTTCGGCCAGCGCTTTCACCACGATCAGGGCCAGCACCGCTAGGATGATGATCATAATCAGGAAGCAGCCGAACAGCGCGATCGTCCCCGGCACGCGGCCCATCTCTTCTTTGACCATCTCACCCAGAGAGGCGCCGTTACGGCGAGAAGAGATAAACAGCACCATAAAGTCCTGCACCGCACCCGCCAGCACCACGCCGGCGAGCAGCCACAGGGTACCCGGCAGGTAGCCCATCTGCGCGGCCAGCACCGGGCCCACCAACGGGCCTGCGCCGGCGATAGCGGCAAAGTGGTGACCAAACAGCACGTAGCGGTTGGTTGGCACGTAGTTCAGGCCGTCATTGTTAATGACCGCCGGAGTGGCGCGCGTCGGATCGAGCTTCATGACCTTCTGCGCGATGTACAAGCTGTAGTAGCGATAAGCAACAAGATAGACGGAAACGGACGCAACCACGATCCACAGGGCGCTTACGTGTTCGCCCCGGCGTAATGCGACAACCGCCAGACAGAAAGCGCCGAGGATCCCGAGTAAGGCCCAGGGCACGTGCTTCAGTAGTTTTTTAGTATCCATAGTAAGACCTGGTTTTTTATGTAAAGAAAAAAGGGTCAGGGTTCGTTGTGAGGAGGTATTGATTAATGCTGGAGCGAT
The DNA here is from genome assembly GCF_034427535.1 of Enterobacter sp. A103. Classification (NCBI taxonomy): domain Bacteria; kingdom Pseudomonadati; phylum Pseudomonadota; class Gammaproteobacteria; order Enterobacterales; family Enterobacteriaceae; genus Enterobacter; species Enterobacter sp. A103. Next base: position 263,369 of record NZ_JAXQPQ010000003.1, on the reverse strand, counting down.
CGTGCCAGATCCTCGCGCGTGTAAAGGACGGTAAATGAATGAGTGGTTGAAAGTGCCGGGTGAGCGGTCAAAGGGGGCGACGAGCGGTTCCGGCTCGCCGCCAGGGGACGAAATTATGTGATTGAGATCACTTGATTATTCGGGTTACGCTCCACCGCCAGATAGTTCTCCAGCGTTCTAATCAGTTTTTCCTTCAGCCAGTTCGGTTCCAGAATCTGAATGTGGGGCAGCCAGTAGAACAGCAGCGGCAGGATCTGGTTCTCGTGCGCCGCCTGGCAGCGCAGCGTGACGCCGCCCTGTTGCTCCTCCAGCAGCTCCTGTTCCGGCAGAAGATCGCGGCGCAGGAAGTAATGTGAAATATTATCTTTGATAAATATTTTCACCGCGAAAGTATTTTCAGACACCCAGGGATCGAGGCTTTTCTCCAGCAGCTCAAGGACATTTTCTTCGGGCGTAAAGGTCGTTTTCTGAATATCAAACCAGCTAATCTGGCTCAATGAGAAGGATTTCAGGCGGCTATTTTCGGTGGCTTGTAAATACCATATATTTTTTTTGTTAATGAGTTTATAGGGATTAATCAGACGGGTTTTTCCCTTATAAACGATCTGACAAACATTATGGTTTTTAATCGATTTCTCGATTTTCGTTAAATGACGGCGAATATCGCGTTCTACCGTGTGTTCTGCCTCATTGCCAAGAATAAGAATATGGTTTTCGTCAACGCGCGTTTCAAGCTTTTGCCAGAATTCCATATTTCTTTCAGGGAAAAAGCTGTCAGCATTCAGGAAGTTAGCGAGGGTGTGATGTAAGCCTTGTCCGCCGGGCGATTGCGCAGAATGGATCAGCCGATATAGCCCGTTACCGGTATGTTCAACAATGGGAGAGAGGGCATTTAAATCCCGGTAGACGGTACGCTCGGTAATTTTAAATTTCTCCATTAGCGCACTGCGGTTTACCACACCGTTTAAATGTAGCTCAACCAGAATATCGACCAGACGTTCAGCCGAGCGGCTCCGCGTCGTTTTAGCCATAAGGTCATCCTGTATATTTAGGTATGCGCTGAATGATGCGGATGCACTGACAAAGGGTGTCAGTATTCAGTCACAGAAAATTTCTCTTATGGGTATATAACGGCGTGATTTAGCGGAAACCTTAGGAGTTTTTGTAGAAAGCGGCGCTGGCCGGAAAAAAAGGCCAGCGCGAGGGGGGATCACACGGCGGCTTCCGCCTCCAGCATGACCGGATGGAAACGGCGCTTGAAGTAGATCAGACCGTGTCCCGCGTCACTCAGAATGATGTTCTTAACTTCAACAAGGTAGACAAGATGCGTGCCGATGGTTTGCACCTGGCTAATCTCGCCCTCAAGGCTGGCGAGCGCGCCCTTGAGCACCGGCTGCGCCAGCGGGCCTTTCTGCCAGCAGGAGAGGGCGAAGCGCTCCTCCATCGTCATACCGGTCATCCCGGCGAAATGGCGAGCCATGATCTCCTGCTCGTGGTTCAGTACGTTAACGCACAGCCTGCCGTTGCCCTGAAATACCGGGTTCATGGCGCTGTTGGCGTTGATGCACACCATAATCGACGGCGGGGTGTCAGTCACCGAACAGACGGCTGTAGCGGTAATGCCGCAGCGGCCCGCCTCGCCCTCGGTGGTGACCACATTGACCGCCGCCGACAGGCTGCTCATTGCGTCGCGAAAACGCAGGCGTTGTTCATCTGAATGCATTGCAACCTCCCGCTGCGCTATTTCAGCAGCTTGTCGAGCATGTTGATATCGCTGTTGTTGTGCAGGTGCGGCACCGTCCAGCCGTGCTGGTCGTATTCGGACATGCAGCGGTCGACCATCGCCATCATTTTGTCCATGTTGCCGGAGCTCTGCGCTTGGCGCAGACACTGCAGGCGGATCTCATCCTGGCTGCCGGAGTAGTTGATTTCGTACAGCTCGTGACGGCCGCCGAACTCGCTGCCGATGGCGTCCCACATCAGCTTCAAAATCTTGATGCGCTCGACGTGATCCATGCCGTTGGAGCCGCGCACGTACTTCGCCAGATACTGGTCGATCTGCGGGTTGTTCAGATCCCGGGCGCTGGACGGCAGGTAGATCAGCCCGGACGTCACGTTACGCTCGATGATGTTCTTGATCTTGGCGTAGGCCATCGGCGCCATCACGCGGTAGGTTTGCAGCGCGGCGTGATCCGGCAGATACGCGCCGTTGACCCATGGGGTGGCTTCGGAGCACATGGAGTCGCTCAGCGCCCAGAACATGTTGCGCCAGGCCACCACTTCGCCGAGATCGGCCTGCACGCCGCGGAACTCCAGGGTGCCGGTGCACTCCAGGGATTTCTTCAGCAGGGCGGTGATGAAGTCGAGCTTCACCGCCAGGCGAACGCAGGCCTGCAGCGGGTACATCCGCGCAAAGCCGCCTTCCATCGTCCAGCGACGGCAGCGGTCGAAATCGCGGTAGATCAGCACGTTTTCCCACGGGATCAGCACATGATCCATCACCAGGATCGCGTCGTTCTCGTCGAAGCGGCTGGAGAGCGGGTAGTCGTACGGGGATCCGGTTGCGCCTGCCACCATCTCGTAAGAGGCGCGGGAGATCAGCTTCACGCCTTCGGCATCCATCGGCGCGACGAACATCAGCGCGAAGTCCGGGTTTTCGCCCATCACCTGCGCGGAGCCGAAGCCGATCATGTTGTAGTGGGTCAGCGCCGAGTTGGTTGCCACCACTTTCGCGCCGCTGACGATAATCCCGGCGTCGGTCTCTTTCTCCAGCTTGATGTAGACGTCTTTCACCTCGTCCGCCGGCTTGTGGCGGTCGATCGGCGGGTTAACGATGGCGTGGTTGAAGTACAGGCCGGTTTCCTGAATGCGGGTGTACCAGTTGCGGGCGTTCTGTTCGAACTGGCCGTAGAAGGCCGGGTTGGCGCCGAGCGCGCAGCCGAACGCGGCTTTGTAGTCCGGCGTGCGGCCCATCCAGCCGTAGCTCAGGCGCGACCACTCGGCGATGGCGTCGCGCTGCTGGCGCAGGTCGTCGGCGCTTTTCGCCACGCGGAAGAACTTGTGGGTATAGCCGCCGCTGCCGGTGTCGGTGCCCCAGCAGAGCGTGTCCTGCATCTCCGGCTTGTGCAGCGCGTCGTACATCTGTGCGATGGAGGCCGCCGCGTTGCGAAACGCCGGATGGGTGGTGACGTCTTTGACGCGCTCGCCGTAGATATAAATCTCACGGCCGTCCTGCAGGCTTTTTAAATACTCTTCGCCGGTTAACGGACGTTTGGCATCAGCGCGGAAATCTTCAGGCTTCATAGGGACCTCGTATCGTAATAAGGTTGTTAAATTTATGTTTTGTTTTTGTTGTTTAATTGAAGCCTGAGAGGGGCGGAACGTGAAGGGACGATTGGGACAACGACGGGTACTTTTCGCGAGAGATCGCAGAGTGTGATTTCCCTCACCCTAACCCTCTCCCAAAGGGAGAGGGGACGGTTACTCCCTCTCCCTTTGGGAGAGGGGAACAGGCGACACCGGTACTTTCTGCGCCCGATACGCGCTCGGCGAACACCCCACTAAGCGATTAAAAAAACGGGCAAAATAGGCCGGGTCCTTAAACCCCAGCTGCCAGGCAATGTCGCTGACCGCGCTGTCGGAGAAGAGCAGCAGCCGCCTGGCTTCCCGCAGCTGGCGGTCGAAGATCAGCCGCTTCGGCGGGCGGTTGGCGAAGCGGCGGCAGATATCGGTCAGGCGGGATTCGGTCAGGTGCAGCTCGCTGGCGTATTCCGGCACCGTCCAGTGCTGGTGGTAATGAACGTCAATCAGCTGGGTAAAGCGCTGGAACAGCTTCAGCTCGCCGCGCATGCCGCCCGAAGCGTGGTCGTCGAGCTTCGCGTTGCGCAGCAGCAGGGTAAACACCGCCTGCGCCAGCAGGACCAGAGTATGTTCGCGCCCCGGCAGCTGTTCCGTGGATTCCCGGGCAATGAGCTGCCAGTAGTGCTTCAGCGCCGCCAGCTCGTCCGGCCTGTCGGCCAGCGACAGGCAGATCCCCGGCAGGCCAAACGCTTCCCGCGTGCCGGGGTAGAGCACCTCCAGCAGCGGCCAGATCAGATCCTCGCGCACCGTCAGCACGTGTCCGTCGCTGTCGGATTCGGTGATAAACGCGTGCGGCACCGACGGCGGCGTGAGGACGAACAGCGGGGCCTGCACCGAGTAGCGGTGATCGTCGAGCTGGAGCTCAATCTGCCCGGTATCGAGAAAGTGCATCTGAAAATACTGGTCGTGACGGTGCGCCTGCATGTCGCGGCCAAAAAAGGCCGCCATGCGCGCGAACGACTGGTAGTGCACATCGTCGGTGCCCAGACTTTCGTCGTACTCCTTGCTGATATCAATGTTGGCGATAGGGCTCTGGCACATGCTCGTTCCTCTGTTGATCCCGCTGCGTCATCGGAATGCGCGTCAGCACCAGCGCGCCGACCACCAGCAGCCCGGCCACAAACCACAGTCCGGAGCTGAAGCTGCCGGTCGCATCACGCAGAATGCCGATCAGCAGCGGGCTGACGGCGGATCCGACGTTGCCGATGGCGTTGATCACCGCCAGCGCCACCGCGCGGGACTGCAGGCTAATCACCCGATCCGGCGTGGTCCAGAATATCGCCATGGCGGTAAAGGATCCGGTTGAGGCCATAATGATGCCAAGCAGCTGGATCAGGCTGTGATCGGTGGCCGAGGCCAGCATCCATCCCGCCGCGGCGAACAGGTACGGCAGGATGGTGTGCTTTTTTCGCTCTTTCAGCCTGTCGGAGCGTCGGCTCCACCAGATCATCCCGAGAATGGTGCAAAACTGCGGGATCGCCGCCAGCAGGCCGATGACGATATTGCTGCTCCCCGTGTTGAAGCTTTGCAGGATCTGCGGCGTCCAGATGTTGATGGCGCTGAGCGTGTTGGTCAGGCAGAAGTAGGCCAGCGTGTAGAGCAGCACCGCCGGGGTCAGCACTTCGCGCAGCGTCGATCGCGGCGTGACGGACTGGGCAATGGCGACCTCCTGCTCGCGGGCGATCATCGTTTTCAGCGCCTGCTTTTCGTCGTCGTCGAGCCAGGTAGCTTGATCCGGCGTGTCGTTGAGATAAAACCAGGTCACCACGCCGAGCACCACCGACGGCAGCCCCTCCAGCAGGAACAGCCACTGCCAGCCCTTCAGGTTCCACAGCCCGTCCATCGCCAGAATGTAGCCGGAGAGGATCGAGCCGAGCATCATGGTCACCGGCATGGCGATCATAAACAGCGCGTTGGCGCGGGCGCGGTGATAGGCCGGGAACCACCAGGTGAGGTAGACCAAAATCCCCGGCAGGAAGCCCGCTTCGGCAATACCCACCAGCATGCGCAGAACGTAGAGCGTTTCAGGGCTGGTGGCAAACATGGTGCAGGTGGAGGCGATGCCCCACACCACCATGATCCCGGCGATCCAGCGCCGCGCGCCGATCTTCGCCAGCATGATGTTGCTCGGGATCCCGCACAGCACGTAGGTGACGTAAAACAGCGTCGCGGCCAGGCCAAACATGGTCGACGTGAGGCCCAGATCTTTGCCCATCGTCAGCCCGGCAAAGCCGATGTTGATACGATCGAGAAACGAAAAGACAAACAGGATAAAGAGAAAGACGATCAGGCGTCGGAACAGCTTGTTAATGGCGCGATGTTCAACAGCTTTATTATCATGGGTTTGCAGGGTAGAGGTCGTCATGGTGCGCTCCAGATCTTACGTTTAGTAGACGGATTTATTGTTATTAACTGACGTAACCGGTTGTTCGATAAAGCGTGCCGCCAGCGCTTCGGCGCCGCGGGCGAGCAGGGTGGTGTCGACGCCGACGGCGACAAACAGCGCGCCAAGCTCGAGGTAGCGTTTTGCCAGCGGCTCGTTCGCCATCAGGATGCCGGGGGCTTTGCCCGCGCTGAGGATCTGCGCGATAGCCTGCTCGATGGCGGCCTGCACCTCCGGGTGCTGCGGATTGCCGGCAAAGCCCATGTCGGCGCTCAGATCCGCCGGGCCGATAAACACGCCGTCGACGCCTTCCACGTCGAGGATCTGCGGCAGATTTTTTAGCGCCTCGCGGGTTTCAATCTGCACCAGCACGCACATGGCGTCGTTGGCCTGCTGCAGGTAATCCGGGATGCGGTTCCAGCGCGAGGCGCGCGCCAGGGCGCTTCCGACCCCGCGAATGCCCGCGGGCGGGTAGCGGGTGGCACGTACCGCCAGCCGCGCTTCGTCGGCGTTTTGCACCATCGGCACCAGCAGGGTTTGCGCGCCCACGTCCAGCAACTGTTTGATCTGCACCGGGTCGTTCCACGACGGGCGCACCACCGGCTGGCTGGGATAGGGCGCGATGGCCTGTAATTGGGTTAAGACGGTTTGCACGCTGTTCGGCGCGTGCTCGCCGTCGATCAGCAGCCAGTCGAAGCCTGCCCCGGCCAGCAGCTCGGCGCTGTAGCTGCTGGTGAGCCCCAGCCATAAACCGATTTGCGGGCGGCCCGCCTTCAGCGCCGCTTTGAATGCGTTTTGCATGGTTGTCTCCTTACACAAAGCGGCAGCTGATGGAGCCCATGTTGCCGTAGTCGACGTGGAAGGTGTCGCCTCTGCTGGCGGGCACCGGGCGGGTAAACGAGCCGCCGAGAATAATCTGGCCGGGCTCAAGCTGCACGTCGTACGGTGCCAGCTTGTTCGCCAGCCACGCCACGCCGTTCGCCGGGTGGTTAAGCACGCCAGCGGCGACGCCGGTCTCTTCGATCACGCCGTTGCGGTAGAGCAGGGCGGAGATCCAGCGCAGATCCAGCTCGTCGGGCTTAATCGGACGGCCGCCGAGGATCACCCCCGCGTTGGCGGCGTTATCGGAGATGGTATCGAACACCTTGCGCGGGCGCTGGGTTTCCGGGTCAACGTTGTGGCAGCGGGCGTCGATCAGCTCCAGCGCGGGGATCACGTAGTCCGTGGCGTTGTAGACGTCGAAGATGGTGCAGTTCGGGCCGCGCAGCGGTTTTGCCAGCACGAATGCCAGCTCCACTTCGATGCGCGGGACGATGAAGCGATCGACCGGGATGTCGCTGCCGTCGTGGAAGAACATGTCGTCCAGCAGCGCGCCGTAGTCCGGTTCGCTAATCTGCGAGCTGGCCTGCATCGCTTTGGAGGTCAGGCCGATCTTGTGGCCCTTCAGCACGCGTCCTTCGGCAATCTTCAGGCTGACCCATTCGCGCTGTACGGCGTAGGCGTCGTCGATGGTGATCGTCGGGTAGTCAAGGGAGATCTGGCGGATCTGCTCCCGGGACTGTTCCGCCTGATGCAGACGATGGGCGATCAGGGTATGGGTATGTTTGTCGAGCATGGCGATATCCTGTTTTACGTTTGTTTTCTCCCTCTCCCCGTGGGAGAGGGACGGGGTGAGGGCATCAGGCCGCAGAGATTTCCCCTCACCCTAACCCTCTCCCAAAGGGAGAGGGGACGGTATTACTTAAACAACGCGTGCACGTTGTTTTGTTTGTAATTGAGCGTCGGATGCAGCTCCTCGAGCTCGAACGACAGCGCCAGATAGCGGCTCGCCATTAGCGCCGAGAAGTGCGTTTTGATCAGCGCAAACAGCATTTCCCCCACGGCTTCCCGGCTCTCCAGACTGCGCCCGGCGCCAATCTTCAGCGTCATATGCACAAAGGCGTAATCGTGCCTGCCGTCGGCCATCTGCCAGGTGTCCAGCCAGTGGGCGCGGCTGCGGATGCCCCCGATGGGGAAGATGCCCGTGGCGGCCAGCGCCTCGTTCACTTTGGCAAACAGCCCCGGCAGGTCGGCCTGCTCGCGGATATTGTCGGTACATTCAGCAATAAAGTGCGGCATGGTGGCTCCTTACGCGGGCAGCGGGAAAACGGCGTTGACCTGGCCGGTGCCGGAGCTGGCGAACAGCTCGGTGAGGAACTCCACCTTGCCGTCGTATTTGTCCCAGCCGAGCATCCCCAGCAGCATCACCGTGTCGTGCATGTTGCCCTCGCCGTAGCAGTAGTCGGCGTACTCCGGCAGCATGCTGCAAAACTCTTTGAACTGCCCCTCGCGCCACAGCTTCACCACGCGCTCGTCCATCTGGCGGTCGAACTCGCGGGTGTAGCTGTTCATCCCTTCCTCCGCGCGCTGGTCGTCGATAAAGCGGTGCGACAGCGAGCCGCTGGCGAGCACCGCCACGGTGCCGTCGTATTTTTCGATGGCGCTGACGATGGCCTCGCCCAGCCTGCGGCTGTCGGCGAAGTCGTGAACCGTGCAGAACGCCGAGATGGAGACCACTTTGAAGTGTTTATCCGCGTTCATATAGCGCATCGGCACCAGCGTGCCGTACTCCAGCTTTAGGCTCGGGATGTTGTGCGCTTTGGCGCGCACGCCGAGCTTCACCGCCTCGTCGGCAATCAGCTGGCCGAGCGCCGGGTTGCCGTCGTAGTCGTAGGTCATGTCGCGGATAAAGTGCGGCAGCTCGTTGCTGGTGTAGACGCCCGCAAAATGGTCCGCACAGTTGATGTGGTACGCGCTGTTCACCAGCCAGTGGGTGTCGAACACGATGATGGTGTCCACGCCCAGCTCGCGGCAGCGCTTGCCGATCTCTTTATGCCCGTCGATGGCCGACTGGCGGCAGCCGTGGTTTTTCCCCGGCAGCTCGGAGAGGTACATCGACGGAACGTGAGTGATTTTTGCCGCTAACGCTAATTTACCCATGGTCAGATCCCCCACTTTGGAATCGGATGGTCGCCCATGGAGATGCAGACGTTCTTCATCTCCGCGAACACTTCGAAGCTGTACTCGCCGCCCTCGCGGCCGGTGCCGGAGGCCTTCACGCCGCCAAACGGCTGGCGCAGGTCGCGCACGTTCTGGGTGTTGACGAACACCATCCCCGCTTCGATATTCCGCGCCAGGCGCAGCACTTTGCTGACGTCCTGGGTCCAGATGTATGACGCCAGGCCGTACTCCACGTCGTTGGCCAGCCGCAGGCCTTCCGCTTCGTCCTTAAACGGCAGCAGGCAGGCCACCGGCCCGAAGATCTCCTCCTGCGCCACGCGCATGCGGTTGTCGACGTCCGCCAGCACGGTCGGGCGCAGGAAATTGCCGCCCTTCAGGTGTGCAGGCAGGTCGGTTGGTTTGTCCGGGCCGCCCGCCAGCAGGGTTGCACCCTCTTCAATGCCGAGGCGGATGTAGCCGGAGACTTTCTCCCAGTGCTGCTTGCTGATGAGTGCGCCGATCTGGGTGTTCGGATCGGTCGGGTCGCCCACGCGAAGGCGGTTGGCGCGCTCGGCAAAGCGCTTCACGAATTCCGGGTAGATGCTCTGCTGGATAAAGATGCGCGAGCCCGCGGTGCAGCGCTCGCCGTTGATGGAGAAGATGGTGAACAGGGCGGCGTCCAGCGCGCGCTCGATGTCGGCATCTTCAAAAATCAGCACCGGGGATTTGCCGCCCAGCTCCATGGAGTATTTCTTCAGCCCGGCGTTTTTCATGATGTTGCGCCCGGTGGCGGTGCCGCCGGTGAAGGAGACGGCGCGCACGTCGTGATGGCGCACCAGCGCGTCGCCTGCCGTCGCGCCGTAGCCCTGCACCACGTTGAGCACGCCCGCCGGAATGCCCGCCTCCAGCGCCAGCTCGCCCAGACGGTCGGCGGTCAGCGGGGAGAGTTCAGACATCTTCAGCACCGCGGTGTTTCCGAGTGCCAGGCACGGCGCGACCTTCTAGGTGGCGGTCATAAACGGCACGTTCCACGGCGACACCAGCGCGCAGACGCCCACCGGCTGCACCAGGGTGTAGTTGAGCATCTTGTCGTCGACCGGGTAGGTTTTGCCGTTCATCTGCTGGCACACCTCGGCGAAGAACTCGAAGTTGTGCGAGGCGCGCGGGATCAGCACGTTTTTGGTCTGGTGGATCGGCAGGCCGGTGTCGGCGGTTTCCATGGCGGCGATCTCGGGCACGTTCTGGTCGATCAGGTCGCCCAGACGACGCATCAGGCGCGCGCGCTCCTTCATCGGCAGGTTGGCCCATTTCGGGAACGCCTCTTTGGCGGCGGCGACGGCCTGGTGAACTTCAGCTTCACCGCCGGCGGCGACTTCCGCTAATACCTCGCCGGAGGCCGGGTTGGTAGTGTGGAAGTACTCGCTTCCGGCGACGTTTTTACCGTTGATCCAGTGGTTAATCTTTTTCATTTTGCAGTCTCCTCGCTGACAATTCGGTTCACCAGGCGTCCCACGCCTTCCACTTCCACCACTACCTCATCGCCCGGCACCACGTCGGACAGCCCCTTCGGCGTGCCGGTGGCAATCATGTCGCCCGGCTGCAGGGTCATAAAATCGCTCAGGTACGCAATCAGGTACCGGATGCTGAAAATAAGATCGGCGGTGGTGCCTTCCTGGCGCAGCTCGCCGTTGACGAAGGTGCGCAGGGTGAGGTTGTGCGGATCGGGGATGGCTTCTTTTGGCACGATGTTTGGGGAAATGGGGGTCAGCCCGTCCCGGCTTTTCACCCTCAGGTTCGGTCGGTAGTAGTTTTCCAGGTAGTCGCGGATGGCGTAGTCGTTGCAGACCGTATAGCCCGCAACATAGTCCATCGCCTCGGCTTCGCTGACCTTACGCGCGGTTTTACCGATGACCACCACCAGCTCCGCTTCGTAATGCATGTATTCGATATTGTTCGGGCGCACCGACGTCTGGCCGTCGCCGTTGAAGGTGTTCGGGGCTTTGATAAATACCAGCGGCTCGGTGGGCGGCTTGAAGTCCAGCTCGCTGGCGTGGTCGGCATAGTTCAGACCGAGGGCAAACAGCGTGGCGTGCGGCGGCGTGCTGTGCGCAATGGCGACGTCGCGTTCATCCACCACCGGGTTTTCCAGCGGCGGAAAACCTTCCGCCAGAACGCGCACGCGATCGCCCGGGCGGATCTCCACGCGGCTTTGCGGGGTGCCGAGCAGGATCGCATCGCCGGGATTGAGGGTGGCGAACTCGCTCAGGGCGCTCAGCAGTTCGGCGGCGCTGCGCTGAAGATCGGCCGTGCTCCAGTGGTCCGCTTCGCGGCCGTTGATCTCGGTGATGATGGTCAGGTTATCCACGTTATCCACGGCGACAAGTTCACCGAGCGGGCAAAATCCGTCCCGGCATTTGGCCTTGATGGCCGGGCGGTAGAAGCTCTCTTCCGGCAGGCTCACCTCGTTGGCGAGCGCATATCCCGCGATGTACTCCGCGGCGTCCTCCACGCGCACCTTGCTGGCGGTTTTGCCCACGACCAGCGCCACCGTCGCGCCGCTTAATACCGTTTCCCCGTGCGGGAAGGGGATCGGCTCGCCCGCGCGAATCACCGTGTTATGCGGTTTGATAAACCACACCGCCGTTTTCGGCGGCGTGTTGTAGGGAGCTTTTTCAAAGGCCTCACGCCAGGCGTCACGCTGGCTTTGATGGTTGAGGGCGACGGCAAAAACGGTACCTTTCATTCATATACTCCTCACCCCGGTGGTCCGGGTTGTGATTTCATTAATATGTTAATGATCTGGTTTTATGCTTTTGCTGTTTATTTCGCAATCAGAAGTGAAATATTTGTGATGTGAATAACAATAAATTTACATATTGGGTTTTATTGATAATAAAATCATGTTCTTAATAAAATTGATGGGTTTCTGTTAGACTTTTTGACGGAAAACGTGTTGTTTATAAAAGCATCTTTTAGGGATTGTTTACTTGTTAATGATGGGAAGGGGAAAGGCTATGCATGATTCATTAACCATCGCGCTGCTGCAGGCGCGGGAAGCGGCGATGTCGTACTTCCGCCCGATCGTGAAGCGCCATAACCTGACCGAGCAGCAGTGGCGCATCGTGCGCGTGCTGGCTGAGCATCCGTCGATGGATTTTCACGATCTGGCGTTTCGCACCTGCATCCTTCGCCCGAGCCTGACCGGCATCCTGACGCGCATGGAGCGCGACGGCCTGGTGCTGCGCCTAAAGCCGGTGAACGACCAGCGCAAGCTGTACGTGTCGCTGACCAAAGAGGGGAATACGCTGTATGAACACGCCCAGGCGCAGGTCGAAGAGGCGTATCAGCAGATCGAGGCGGAATACACGCCGGAGAAGATGAAACAGCTGACGGCGCTGCTGGAAGAGTTTATTGAACTCGGAAACCGGCATAACGCAGCGCGGGAAGAAGAGTAAAAACCACAAATTCCAGAATGATTTTCGTAAAGTTTTCCCTTTCCAGGCCGAAAATTCTGTATCTGTCTGAGGAAAGAGAAAACATGTTAAACCGTATCAAGATTGTCACCAGCTTAATGCTGGTTTTAGCGATATTTGGCCTTTTACAACTCACGTCCGGTGGTCTTTTCTTTAATGCCCTTAAGAATGACAAAGAGAATTTCACCGTCCTGCAAACCATTCGCCAGCAACAATCCACGCTGAACGCCAGCTGGGTAGCGTTGCTGCAAACCCGTAATACCCTGAACCGTGCGGGTATCCGCTACATGATGGATCAGAGCAATATCGGCAGCGGCGCGACCGTTAACGATTTGATGCAAATCGCGTCTACGTCTCTGAAACAGGCGGAAAAAAACTGGGCTGCCTACGAAGCCCTGCCGCGCGATCCGCGTCAAAGCGATGCGGATGCCATGGAGATCAAGCGTAACTATGATATTTACCACGGTGCGCTGGCGGAGCTGATTCAGCTGCTGGGTGCCGGCAAAATCAACGCCTTCTTCGACCAGCCGACCCAGAGCTATCAGGACGGTTTTGAGAAGCAGTATGTGAGCTACCTGCAGCAGAACGACAAGCTGTATCAGACGGCGGTCGAAGACAGCAACAGCTCCTACAGCCAGGCTATCTGGGTGCTGATCAGCGTTCTGATTGCCGTGCTGGTGGTGATCGTGGCCGTCTGGCTCAACATCAAGCAGACGCTGATCTCTCCGCTGAATCGTCTGATCGACAACATTCGCCATATCGCCAGCGGCGACCTGGTGAAGCGCATTGAGGTTCAGGGCACCAACGAGATGGGTGAACTGGCCGACTCGCTGCGCCATATGCAGAGTGAGCTGGTGCGTACCGTCGGCGACGTGCGTAACGGCGCGAACGCGATCTACAGCGGCGCGAGCGAAATTGCGATGGGCAATAACGACCTCTCTTCCCGTACTGAACAGCAGGCCGCTTCCCTGGAAGAGACCGCTGCCAGCATGGAGCAGCTGACGGCAACCGTTAAGCAGAACGCCGAAAACGCCCGTCAGGCGAGCCACCTTGCGCTGAGCGCTTCTGAAACCGCGCAGAAAGGCGGCAAAGTGGTGGATAACGTGGTGCAGACCATGCGCGATATCGCGGGTAGTTCGCAGAAAATTGCCGACATTATCAGCGTGATCGACGGCATTGCCTTCCAGACCAACATTCTGGCACTGAACGCGGCGGTAGAAGCGGCGCGTGCGGGCGAGCAGGGCCGTGGTTTTGCGGTGGTGGCAGGTGAAGTGCGTAACCTGGCCCAGCGCAGCGCCCAGGCGGCTCGCGAAATCAAGAGCCTGATTGAAGACTCCGTGGGCCGCGTGGAAGTGGGCTCAACGCTGGTAGAAAGCGCCGGTGAAACCATGGGTGAGATCGTGAACGCGGTGACCCGCGTAACGGACATCATGGGTGAAATCGCCTCTGCGTCTGACGAGCAGAGCCGCGGTATCGACCAGGTGGGTCTGGCGGTCGCTGAGATGGATCGCGTGACCCAGCAGAACGCCTCGCTGGTAGAGGAATCTGCCGCAGCGGCGGCCGCACTGGAAGAGCAGGCGAGCCGTCTGACTCAGGCCGTGGCGGTGTTCCGCATACAGCAGGAGCAGATGAAAGCGCGCGAATTCGCTGCGGCTAAAGCGGTTTCCACGCCGGTGATGGCGCGTAAAGCCGCGACGGCCGATTCAGGCGATAACTGGGAAACGTTCTAACCCGGTGCGTTGTGCCGGGTGGCGGCTACGCCTTACCCGGCCTACGGAAGGTTGTTGCAGGCCCGGTAAGCGCAGCGCCACCGGGCGATATCAAAGCGGCAGACGCATGGCACAGCGGGAGTTATACGCTAAGCCGTGCGCTGCTTCTTCTTCACGTTTTTCACGCAGTTCAGGCGTGAGTTCAGCTACGTATTCAAACCCCAGCTTTGCATAGAACGGCGCGTTCCACGGTACGTCCCTGAACGTCGTCAACGTCAGCGACGCCAGCCCCAGCGTGCGGGCATGGTCTGCCACGCAGGCGATAAGCTGCCTGCCGATCCCTTTTCCCTGCCAGTCCAGATCAACCGAGAGTTCGACAATAAACAGTGATGAAGGGTGGGCCTCGGCAAGGATAAACCCGACGGGCTGGTCGTTCGCCAGCGCCAGCCAGCTTAGCCCACGTTCGGCATACTCAAGGTGCTGCTCAGCGGAAATGACCTCACCGTCGGCAAGCCAGGCGAGACACGGGTCTTCACGAAAGCGCTCGCCCGCCGCGCGTTCAATGGCGGGAAGGGAGGCAACGTCGCCGGGACGCGTGGGGCGGACGGTGAGGTTAAGGTCGACCATTAGCCTGCGCGACTCACAATTTTAATTTCGACCATGCCAATGCCGAGCTCGCGCGGTGAATGGCCGAGAATATTCCCTTCATTGGTGGACTGCGGATCCGGCGGCACGATCACCAGGGTATTGCTGCGCGATGGGTTCTCAAAATGCAGCGTGTGCGTGCTGACGTCGTTCCCGAGCGTCAGCATCTGCTCCTGGCTGCCCACGCGAACCGGTACGGGCTTGTTAGCGTTGGGGCCATACGCTCTGGCGGTGATCACCAGGTCGAATTGTTCCGGCAGGGGATGGGCGTACTCAATTTTCACCTCATTACCCAGCTGCGCGTTGGACCAGCGCCCCCAGGACTCCGGACGCGAGATGCCGCTAAACTGCTTCACTTCCTCGGGCGCGCCGGCCACGTTAAAGATAAAACTGTCCGCTTTGTAGCGAATGTCGTTATCGCTGATTTTCAGCATGTCGACGTTACGCTGATAGCGCGCGGTATCAATCACCGTATCGTTGAACGCGGTTTTGCCTTTCCACTGGGCTTTATCCACGTGCTGTACGGTTTGCTCTCCGCCGAGCTGACCCTGAGAGACGCACCAGTCGGTAGAAAGCGCCAGCGGCTGCGACCAGAGCTGGCCCATCTTGTAACATCTGTCGACCCATACGAAATTATCGCGTGGGGCAAAATCGGCCAGCTGATAGCGCAGCGGCGCGGAATATTCGCTTTCCGGCAGCGGCTCGACGCGCCCCGCCGACACGCGCACCAGCAGCGGCAGACGGAAGCTGCTGCCCGAGAAGGCAATCGTGTTTTTATCCCGATCGACGGTGAAGTCCTTCATCTCTTTCGGGAAGTTCCACAGGCGGATAATGTCTGGCTTCCAGGCGAGGATTTTATCCTTCATGTTGAGGAACACTTCCGACAGGGATTGCCCCGACAGCGTGCTGCGGCCCAGGCCAATAAAGTTGTCGCCGCCCAGAATGTCCAGCACGGTTGCGCCGTTATCCATGGAGTTGCGTTTGGTGGCGATGACCTCCTGCTGCGGCTGGTCGCCGCGCAGGACGAAGAACAGGTTGCTGCGATCCTGCTTGTTGAGCCGATCCCAGGCGCTGTTTTTCATCGCCAGATGGTCAGACGAAACGACGATGACGGTGTTTTTAAACCAGGGCGAGGCTTTGATTTTCTCGACCAGCGCGGCAATGTGCTCCTGGCTGCAGGTCACGGCGCTGAAAGACGTGTTGTTTTTGCCATCCACGTCATAGCTTTTGCGTTTGCAGCTGCGCGAGACGAACCCGTCCGGATGGTGGGTGTCCACCGTCAGCGCAAAGAGGGAGAAACGCTTGCCCGCGCGGGAAAGCTCCTCGAATTTCTTCCAGGTTTCGTCGAGTACCGTATCGTCATAGAAGCCCCAGTCGTTACGGTAGCTCGGATCGGCAACCGTCGTTTTTAACTCTTCTGAGCCATACAGGTGGTCAAAACCGTGTGATTTCAGGAACACGTCTTTTCCGGCAAAGCGCAGGTTTGCCCCCTGCACAAAATAGTTTTCGTAGCCGGAGTTTTTCAGGATATCGCCGAGGCAAATATTCTGGGGGAAGAACGTCGACATCGAGGCTGAGGCGTTACCTTCAAAAGGCGCGAACAGCGGGATACCGCACTGGGAGGCAACCATTCCGGCAATCGTATAGTCCGTACCCGGCAGCTGCATGGTGTGGCTGAAGTCGAGACCTTCGTTTTTCAGCGCCCCCAGGTCCGGCGTCAGGTTCGGGAAGGCATCGTTATCAAAGTACGTGCGTTCCAGGCTTTCACCGTAGATGTAGACCAGGTTGAGCTTCGGGCTGGCGATCGTTTTGGACGGTTCTTTGTAGTAAGCCGCGAAATCCGGATCGCCATCGCGCGACTGGGATTTTACCAGCTCGGTGATCTGATGGAACGCCGGGCTGGCGTCGACGGATGCCAGCGCCAGGAATAACGCCAGCAGGCTGTAGCCATGATGGTGCGGAAGATGGCGACGTCGGCGCAGCACCCAGGCCAGCGCGCCAAAAATCGTCACCAGCGCGACGATAAGGCCGAGCCCCGGAAGAATGTATTTGCCCACGCCCGCGCCCGTCAGGCTGTTCGTCAGCGTGTAGAGCACCGCATCGTTAATACCGTCACCGGTAAAATAGTCGCTGGCGTATAAGGTAATGTTTAAAATAATAAAAATGCCGAGTACTACCAGCGTGGCGATAAACCACCAGGTGTGACGGCCGGCTTTCCAGGCGTAAACGCCGACAGAAGCCAGAAAAAGGATAAGAGACATGAATTCTGACAACAGCATATCCTCATGACGCCAGGTGCTTCGCTGGCTAACTGTTTATTTTTTGGGTCATACAATGTAATTGCGATGTCGTTAAGCTGCAATTTTAGTGTCACGAAAGTGTGCTGTTGTTAGGATTTGGTTTAGAAAATCGTTTTTATGAAGAAGGTCGCATCCTGACAAACGGACGCTGAGACGGTGGCAACCAGGAAAAACGCTCGTTTAGCGCCGCGTTGCAAGACTATCGCATTAAACGCGGCGTGTTGTGGCAGAAAAAGGGATGGATCAGGAGATGAAATTAACGCCTTGTTTCAGCACCAGATCGCAGGCTTTGGTTTTCACCTGTTTTGCCAGAGAAGAGTTGCCGAGGGTGCTCAGGTTTAGCTGCTGCCCGTTTTGCGCGTTAAGCAGGCCCTGAATGCCGTCCATATAGTTGGTATCCGCTTTCTGCTCCTGGGTATCCAGACCCAGTTTACCCAGCACCTGGTTTTTAACGTTTTGCGCGTCGGTCACGGAGGCCAGCTTTTGCTTCGCGCAATATTCCAGAATCCCCGCCGCGTTGTTCATCGTGCCCGCGCTGAGGCTCTGAGAGCTGTTGCCCAGCAGGCTGGTGAGGGAAGAGGCGGAGAGTCCACCCTGAGAGCTGCTGCTCTCTTTGGTCAGCTCATTTGCCGCGCTTGACAGGGACTCCTGCCAGGACGCCGCTTGCGCTGCGCCGGTCACCAGCAGCGCGCCTAAAAAGGTGCTGATTAGAATCTGTTTTTTCATCATGGCTCTCTCAAAAAGGTCCGTTTTGGGCCGAAGGGGTTCCAGTATATACCTATGCCCAGGCGGCGATTCCTGGAACTGTCTTAATACTCTTTGCCGGTAACGCGGCTGCGGTAACTTTCCCAGTCGAAGATGACATAAAGACTGTTACCCAGCTTCATGCGGTCCATGACGCGTTCACCCAGCAGGCGGGTCATCTCGTCGATATTGTGGTTCGTCAGCATGCCGGTGGGGCGTTTGGACGAGGAGCGGCGGTCGACAATCTGGTTGATGATCACTTTTTCATAGCGGGATTCTGTCTGAACGCCAATCTCGTCGATGACCAGTAAATCGACATTGCTCAGATCGTTGAGCAATTGCTCTTCGCTGGTTTCGCGGTTGCTGAAGGTGTCTTTCATCGCGGACATGATATCGGCCACGGTGATGATAAGAACCGATTTACCCCGCAGAAGCAGCTCGTTGCAGATGGCGGCTGCAAGGTGGTTTTTTCCGGTACCCGGCTTGCCGCTAAAGATGAAGCTGGCGATATTGCCGTCGAATTCATCCACGTACTGACGGGCGGCGGCAAGGGCGTTCATTTGTCCGTTGGTTTCGACTTTATAGTTATCGAACGAGCAGTTCTGGTGCAGGGGACGGATACCGGAGCGGTTAAAGGTGCGCTGCATTTTCATCGCCCGGTTTTCCCTGGCGAGCGCGGCGGCGCGGATCTCACCTTGCTCTTTTTGCCACGCCAGCAGCTCTTCACCCGTGGTGAAAGCGGGCTTCACGTTGGCAGGCATCATTTTTTGCAGACGTTTCATCAGGTCGCCGACGTTCTTCATTTCGCACCTCGGAATCCGCTGGGGATCTGTTTATCCGGTTCGGAAAACGCGTTGATATCGCGTTTGGGCTGGCCGTTGTTGCCGGCGCGGGTAATTTGAAGATGACGCGCGAGCTTTTGCTGCCACTGAATGTGGGTGAAGACTTTCCCTTCCGCCTGCCACCAGGCGGTAAACGCGGCGAGCTCTTCGGCGGTGGCCGGTTGGGTTAACGCGATGCCCCACAGCGCCGCCTGCCGCTGAAAATCTGCATCCGGCTGCCAGCCCGCGTACAGGGCAAATTTTCCCATCGGAACGGTCACGGGAACGTTGACCGGCTCATCAAAGAACTGGTTGTCCAGCGTGATATCGCTCGCCGGGCGTGACAGTTGCGCTTCAATCTCCAGAAGCTGTGCCAGGCGTTCCGGCGTGATTGCGTAGAACGCCGGCGCGTTGTCGGCAAAAACCGCAACCGTGCCGCCTTCGGCATGGGTCAACACACCGCGTGGGTCGCGCATAAAGGCATCAATGCCAGCAATGCTGGTGGTCAGAATTCTGGAGGACATAACGCTTACTCTACTGATTACTACGGGCGTGATATGGGCTTATGGTAGCACAGAGAGAGGAAAGGGAAGGAGGGGATTTCCCCGGTGGCGCTGCGCTTACCGGGGCTACGGTCGTAGACCTGAAAAGCGCAGCGCCATCAGGCATTTATCACGCGATAATATTCAGGGTCACGTCGATGTTGCCGCGGGTCGCGTTAGAGTACGGGCAAACAATGTGCGCCGCATCGACCAGCTTTTTGGCTTCCGCGGGATCCATACCCTCAACGTGGATGTTCAGTTTTGCTTCGATACCAAAACCGGTTGGCAGCGGGCCAATACCCACTTCGCCTTCAATAAAGGCATCTTTTGGCAGGGTAAATTTGTCGCGTGCGGCCACGAACTTCATCGCGCCCAGGAAGCAGGCAGAGTAGCCCGCAGCAAACAGCTGCTCAGGGTTCGTTACTTCTCCGCCCATGCCGCCCATCTCTTTTGGCACGCCCAGTTTTACGTCCAGTACGCCATCGGAAGAGGTCGCGCGGCCGTCACGGCCACCGGTTGCTTTTGCTTTGGCGGTATAAACAACTTTTTCTAAAGACATGGCAGGTTCCTCATCTTGCTTTAATGTGTGCTATTAAATAGCGTGCGATTTATATGGGTGATAATCACGCGTAAAGTATAGCTTTACGCGCGGTGTAGCTGTTGTCGCAAAAGTTCGAGCTGCTGTTTGAGCGCCAGCAAAGTGTCGGTATCACACTGCGCTGCGCAACCCACCGCATGGGGAATACCCAATGCCTGCTGCTGCAGTTCACGTCCCGCTTCGCTCAGGGTAACGGCGACCTGACGTTCGTCTTTACGCGAACGGTGACGGTTGATTAACCCACCACTTTCCAGCCGTTTTAACAGCGGCGTCAGTGTCGCAGAATCCAGAAACAGGCGTTCGCCGATGTCCGACACCGTGACGTCATCCTGCTCCCACAGCACCAGCATTACCAGATATTGCGGGTAAGTAAGTTTCAGCGGTGCCAGCAGTTGCCGGTACAGCTTGTTAAGCGCCAGATTTGCCGAATAGAGGGCAAAGCAGAGCTGGTTATCCAGCTTGAGCGCAGCGGTTGCGTCGTTCGTTTTCGCGTTCATAAGATGAATATAGATAGTGTGCGATTTAATTGCAAGCAATTTTATGGGCAGGTGTAGCGGAGCGCCACCTGAACGGCCATTTTGCGGTAGTGCTGGCGCTGAGCCTGTTCGTCCGCCCCGTCTTCAAACAGGAGCGTGAAGGTGTAGCTGTTGGCAACGTAGTGAAAGCTGAAGCTGCTTATCAGGCGGTGAAGATCGCGGGCGTCAACCGTCTGGCTGAAGAGCTGCTTTTCTTTGCCCCGGAGCAGGATGCCCTCCAGCAGGTCGAGCGCGCTACGGTTGACCTGGCGCAGATAGCTCGACTGCTGCATAAAGCGGCCCCGCTGCATGTTTTCCATGCAGATAATCCGGATGTAGTCCGGGTGGTCGGCATGATAGTCAAAGGTGGCTTCAACCAGGTTGACCAGCGCTTCGACGGGGGGCATTCCCGCCAGGCTTAGCGCTTTTTCACTGGCGCGAATCTGGGTGTAAACATATTCCAGAACCAGGAGATAGAGATTCTCTTTATTCTTAAAATGGTAAACCACCATGCGTTTGGTGGTGCCCGCTTTTTCCGCGATCTGCTCCATGCGGGCACCGTTCAATCCATACTCGGCAAAAAGCGCGATGGCGCTCTGAAAAATTTTCTCTTTCAGGCTGGATTCTTCGCTGTGCTCGGGGTGTTCGCTGCCAGGGTTAGCCACATCCTTTCCTTATTTTCACCAAACGGACCAGAAGGATTATCTCCATGGCAGCGAAATAACACAAATATCAAACGCGTGGGCGTTTGCGGTACAGCCACAGCCCGGGGATCGACAGCCCGATGGAGAGCGCGCCGACGATGGACGAGGCCTTAAGAAAGTTGCTCAGGAGGAGGATCATCTGCGGCTCGGTGTAGCCAAAATGGCTGATTTTCACCGCGGAAATCATCGCCGTATAGGCAGATATGCCGGGGAACATTGGGATCACGGCGGCGACGGTGAACACCTTGGGATGCGCCAGATACCAGCGCGACCACTGGATGCCGATACTGCCGACCAGCATGGAGGCCATAAATGTCGACCATTCGATGTTAAATCCTGCGGTCATCATCACCATTCGCGAGCCATGACCAATCGCGCCCAGCAGCGCACACCATCGCAGAGCGCGTTGCGGAACGTTAAACACCATCGCAAAGCCGACGGCAGGAATGGCGGCCAGAAGCATGTCCTGTGCCAGCGCCAGCAGAAAATCTATCACGCCCATCCGCGTAACCCCCAGAGTGTCATGGCCATCACAACGCCGATGCAGGTCGCCAGCGTCAGCAGGCTGGCAATAGCCCAGCGTGCCAGACCGGTATTGATGTGTCCTTTAAACATGTCGGCGACGGCGTTAATCAACGGAAAGCCCGGAACAAGCAGAAGCACGCTGGCGGCCATGGCAATCGTCGGGGTAGTGGCAAACTGCGGCAGGCGCAGCAGCAGGCCGGAAACCGTGGTGGCGACAAACGCGGTAATGCAGAAGTTAATTTGCGGATGCAGCTGCCGGTGCGTCAGCAGCTGGCGAACATACATGGCGATACTGCTGGCGAAAAAGGTGACGATCGCGCCGTCCCAGCCGCCTTTGTTGAGCTTACAAAAGCAGGCGCAAGACAGCCCTACCATCACCACGACAAGCCAGCGCGGATAACGCAATGGCTTAATTTGGCAGAACCGTTTTTCAATCTCCCGAAGATCGAGAAGCTTATGTTCAGCAAGGATGACGATGTGCTGCACTTCGGTCACGACATGCATGTTAATGCCGCGATCATGGTTTTTGCGGGTGGAGGTCAGGCACTGGCCGTCTTTGATCGTGGTCAGCACGATGGCGTTAGATGAAATAGCGCTTTCAACGCTATCCATACCCAGCGCCAGTCCCAGCCGGGTGGAAAGCTCCTCAACCAGCGCGCTTTCCGCGCCGTGCTGGAGCAGAAAAAGACCGCACTGAATACATAGCCGCGTGATAGCACGCTGCGTTGACCGATCTGCCTGCATGTATTGTCCTGAAGAAGGTGGAAAGTTGCCGGTTGGCCCATAGCGATTACTTTTAGCACAAAGTGCAGTGCCTCTTGCTGTGGGCCAGATCAAGGTTTATGCAAACAGTTGCAGCCCCTACGTGCGGAAGGGGTTGGGATTAATTCATCATTCTGGTGAATTATAATTATTGAAAGATAAGTTATATATATTTAGTTATTCTAATTTTATATTGTAGTTATTTTAATGACACTGCAATTAAATTTAATTTCGCTTTGTGAGATATTACTGCTGTTTAGGTATTTCTTAAACTAAGAAAACATCTCATCTTCTGCTTGTATTAACCTGCTTTACACTCAGGGACGAAAATACTCATACGTTGATGCATTTTAACGTTACTCATCACATGAAGAATGGACACGGAGGGTCTATGTTGTCTTTGCACGGTAAGCATAGCGTTATCATTAGCCGGATACCGGTCATGCAAAACGGGTTGGGGAGCGTAATGACTCGCCATTTCCCCGATTTTGAATTGACCTATTGCAGCTCATTGCAGGAGTTAACACTGCTCCAGCTACGCCGCGCTGACGTCATCATTGCCGATATTACAGGCGAATACTGGAATCCTCGGGGCGCGCTCGAAGAGTATTTCAATTTATTGAATCAATACCGGAACATTCACTGGATCTTTTTAGTTTCGCGGCCGCTTAACCCTATTGCCGTTGAGCTACTTGTGCGCCCGGAAAGTACGTTGCTTTCTGATATGGAACCCATTGAAGGCCTGGTGAACGCTATTCGGGCAGGTAGCCAACGCGCAGAGCGGGTAAGCCAGACGTTGTTAACCCCGGAACCTCAAAGTACGGGGGAAGAAGACGAACAGGTTATCGCGCTTACGCACTCCGAACGCAAAGTTTTGCGACTGTTGGGTAAAGGATGGGGGATTAACCAAATCGCCACATTGCTTAAGAAGAGCAATAAAACCGTCAGTGCGCAGAAAAACAGTGCGATGCGACGGCTGTCATTACGCAGTAATGCCGATATGTACGCCTGGATAAACAGTACACAGGGAATGCGAGAGCTGAGTTTGATGTCAGCCTATGGAGAGTTCGAGGAATGGAAAAAACCGATTCAACAAGACATATCGCCATCGTTGAAAATTGCACGATGAGTGCTGTTGGGCTACAGCATCTTTTTGCGCTGCCCGGCCTGAATCATTATCAACTGCATCTGTTTAGTGAATTTGACAGCTTTCAGAAAGCACTTCAGCACGTCAATTTTTTCTCGCTGATCTATTCATATTCCGATGCGCGAGACGACCGTCGTAGCTGCCTGGCGCACCTGCGGGATTTTGCCTTTACGCATGGCCATATCCAGCGCATTATCCTGGTCGCTGATGAGATGGAAGCAAGATTGATTAGCCATCTTTCCCCGTCACGCCTTCACGGTGTGGTCAGTAAATCGCTGAAGCTTGAGCTTCTGCAGAAGGAACTCATGGTGTTGCTGAGCGAAACCCTACGCATCAATGACAATATGATGAATCACTGGTACCAGAGTCAAAGCAGAATGTTAAGCCCAACGGAACGGGCAATATTGCGTTATATGTCTTGCGGCTATTCCATTCCTCAAATCGCGGCACAGCTTGAACGCAATATTAAGACCATCCGGGCGCATAAGTTTAATGCGATGGTGAAGCTGGGGGTGAACTCTGACGTAGGGCTGCTCGATGCGGCGGATATTATTACCCACCTTTCGGTAAGAGAACCGCGAAGTTCGATACTCAGCAAGCCGACTTTTTTATAACCTGCCTGATGAGCGCCAGACAGGCTCTGGCGCATCAATCAGATGCAAACATCAACCCATTTTGCGGAAGTCAGCTCTGCCATTCTGTCAGGTGAAATACGCACGGCACTATGAATTGCACCTGCTGCGGGCAGAACTTCGGCGTACTGCTTTAATGAGATATCGCAGTAAACCGCGAGCGGGTTTTCCAGGCCGAACGGGCACACGCCGCCAACGGGGTGACCGGTGATGGTCACCACTTCATCACTGCTGAGCATGCGCGCTTTTGCACCAAACGTATCTTTCAGCTTTTTGTTATCCAGGCGCGCATCGCCTTTCGCCACCACCAGTATCACCTCATTTTTCACCTTTAATGATAAGGTCTTGGCGATTTGTCCCGGTTCAACACGATGGGCGGCAGCAGCCAACGCAACGGTAGCAGTACTCTGGCTAAGTTCAATAACGTCTATATCCGGCGCGTTGTCGGCAAAAAACTGCTGTACAGACTGCAAACTCATTGTTTCCTCCTGACAAATATCCTGCGTAATCTGTCATAAGAATTTATGCTCTGTAAATATCTCTTCAGTAACAAATATCCCGAACGGCTGATTTCTGGATCCTCTTCACAATCACGGAAACCGGTTACAGTAACCGGTTGCAGAGCGTGATGCGTCGATTAATACTGAGTACGTAACGTCCCCTGTATCCAATAATAAGAGCAAATTATGAAACCATTCCGTCTGAGCAGTACCACTGGTACACAAGCCAGCAAGGTTGTGAAGGTGATTTATGGAACAACGTGCGGCGCAAATGTGCCCGTAACAAACGTCTGACAGGAGATCTGCCATGTCTGCCAACCATGCTGCGTTTAACCTGATATTCCGTTTTGTTGAAAATTACGTGAGCCCGATTGCCGGGCGGATCTCTTCCCAGCGTCATGTCATGGCTATCCGTGATGGGTTTATCTCCGCGATGCCATTTATGATTGTGGGTTCATTTTTGTTAGTGTTCGCATACCCGCCGTTTTCGCCGGATACCACCTGGGGGTTCGCCCGAGCCTGGCTGGATATGGCGAAGCAGTTTGAAGGCCAGATCCTGACGCCGTTTGATATGACGATGGGCATTATGTCCATTTATATCTGTGCGGCCATCGCCTATAACCTTGGCAAACACTATGTCAAATCACACCAGTTAGACCCGTTTATGTGCGCCATGCTGTCGCTGATGGCGTTTCTGCTGGTCGCGGCACCGAAAACCAAAGGCACGCTGCCTGTCGATAGCCTGGGTGGGACGGGGATTTTTACCGCGATCCTGGTGGCGATCTACTGCGTTGAGATGATGCGTTTCCTCAAGGCGCATAACATCGGTATTCGCCTGCCAGACCAGGTACCTCCGATGATCAAAAACTCTTTTGATCTGCTCATCCCGGTGCTGGTAGTGGTGTTGACGCTTTATCCTCTGAGCCTGCTCATTCAGTCTCAGTTCGGCATGCTGATCCCGCAGGCCATTATGTCGGTCTTTAAACCTCTGGTTTCCGCAGCGGATTCCCTGCCTGCGATCCTGCTGGCCGTGTTGATTGGCCATCTGCTGTGGTTCGCCGGGATCCACGGCGCCGCCATCGTCTCCGGGATGCTGCAGATGTTCTGGCTGACCAACCTGGGCGCTAACCAGACCGCGCTGGCCGCCAGCCAGCCTCTGCCGCATATTTTTATGGAGGCGTTCTGGACGTTCTTTATCGTGATTGGCGGGTCGGGCGCCACGATGGGGCTGGTGATTTGCTATTTGCGTAGCCGTTCAGCGCATTTACGCTCTATCGGGCGTTTGAGCGTGGTACCCAGCTTCTTTAACATCAATGAACCCGTTATCTTCGGTACGCCAATCGTTATGAACCCGGTGTTCTTTATTCCGTTCCTGCTGGCACCGATGGTAAATGCCGTGCTGGCCTGGGCGGCGATGACGTTTGACCTGATTGGCCGCGTCATCTCAGTGGTTCCCTGGACGGCACCGGCGCCAATAGGCGCTGCGTGGGCTCTGGGCTGGGATTTCCGCGCGGCTATTCTGGTTGTGGTTCTGGCCTGCGTATCGGCAATCATCTACTTCCCGTTCTTCAAAGTGTACGAGAAACAGCTGCTGGAGCAGGAAGCGGAAGAGGCACAGCGTAACGCGGAAGAGGACAATCAGCAGGTGGCTTAGGTTAAAGCAAAACGGCAACTCAGGTTGCCGTTTTTAGTGTTTGTTCCCTCTCCCTGTGGGAAAGGGGGCAGGTTGAGGGCATCAGGCCGGGGCCGACTACTTCAGCGTGCAATCCCCGCACTGCTTAACGTCCGGCAGGCGGTAGCGCTGGCAGCAGGTGCGGCGAACCAGAAGCCCATCACGGAGCACGACGGTACGGAATAACGGGTTGTCGCGGCCATCGGAAAGCTGTTTTGCAAAGAAGCAGGACTGACGCAGGGCATCAACGTTCTCATCACCAAGCAGAGGCTTCATTTCCGTTAAATACCAGTGGATTAAATAGCCCGTATTGCTCCAGATAAGCTTCGCGTTAATCTCTCCCGTCGCTTCAAGCACTTCCACCACCGGGATCAGGGCCTGGGTTATAAGCTGCTCCATGCGTTCCTGAGCCGTCAGGCGTTCCGCGTTCTGGTCTTCGTGCAGATCAATCCAGAAACAGGCTGCGCGCCCGGTTTCGTGAAACTCGACGTGGAAATTATCCGGCGAAAGTTCCAGCATGCTCTTCTGGGTTAACAGCGCCAGCATGAGGGGAGGCACCATCAGGCCGATATACCACTGCGCCCAAAGAGAGAGCAGTGGTTTATTTTCCCGCGTAAGAGTGGGCTGATTGCGATAGATATGGTCGGAATAGGTGGCCAGCAGCGACTGCAGTTTTGTCGGTTGACGCCACTCTGAGAGCGTCATGGCGTGGTTCGGGTGCGCTTCATCAAGGCGGATAAAGTCCAGCAGGTGGGCGCGCGTCTCCGCAATCTTTTCCCGTATGGCATCAGCAAGCGAAGCATTCCCGCTGGTGAGGGGCGCTCGCCAGAGGAGGGGCTCGACGATGTGTGCGGTATGCGTAGCCATAGTATAGATAGAAATCTAAATGATAATGATTGCCAATCCTAACTATTGCTCATATCAATGGCAAGACTTTTGTCTTTAAGACACCGCCGTGATGTTTATGCCGTCTGCAGCTCTTCACTTAACAGAATGTTATTGCGCCCCATATGCTTTGCTTCGTAGAGGGCTTTGTCCGCTTTTTCCAGCGCGCCTTCCACGTCTTCATCCTCGAAAATGGCAATACCAATGCTGATGGTGACGTTTGTCGCGACGCTCTCGTTAAACAGATGCGGGATTTTCAAATCGTAGACTTTCTGACGGATCCGCTCGGCCGTCTGGCGAGCATGTTCGAGTGAAATATTGGTCAGCAGCACCATGAACTCTTCTCCGCCAAAACGCGCCACAATATCGCGAGAACGCACGGCGTCGCGGATTGCCGCAGAGACGCGCTTCAGCGCCTGATCGCCCATCATATGGCCATAGTGATCGTTATAGGCTTTGAAGTGATCGATATCCATCAGTAGGACAAAGTGCTCGCCATTTTCTACCGTCGGCAGGTTCTCCAGACGGCTTTGCAGACCGCGACGATTATAGAGCCCGGTAAGCGGGTCCATCATGCTGAGATCGGTAAGGGTTTCTCGCTCTTCCAACAGGCGCGAGAGCAATTCCTGAGCGAAACGATCGTTACGCGTTTGCAAAATGTTATGTATAGCAATTGCCACCACAGGAAGTGCGAAAGAATAGGTCATTCTCAGCCATATATCGTGATCGCTTAGCCACAGGCAGACAATAAAGGTGGGCAATGAGTGCAGCGTAAATGCTTTGATATTACTCGCGAATGCCAGCGTTCCGATAAAAAGTACCGTTAATAGAGCGATTAACAAATACGTCGCGTGGTCGTGGGGAATTAAGGCGAATTTAGACTCAATTTGCCAGGCCCACAAAATACCGAAGATCCCTGAAACAACGGGAATATTTATCTTCCGTGCGCGCTTTCTCCAGTGCCAGACGAACAGGCCGGTGCTGATGGAGAAAATAGCAATAAGTGGGGCAGATAACAGGCGTACAGAATTGAGCGGATTTGTTACCGAGAACACTGCCGAAGTTGCGTTCAGAAATAAAAATAAACGTAACGACAATTGATATTTTCTGTGAACCAAAGACCGCCAGGATTGTGATGTCATAGTCGTGCGTTTTTATTAAAATTTAATTAAAACAAATAAGTAGGTTCTGTTTCGCAATAAAACATGCAAAAAACTCAAAGAGTAATTATCAGAAAATCTTTAGATGTTGTTAACAGGTGTGCAATTTATCACCTTAGGCAATTCCTGTCATTACGGGAAAGGTAAAGGTCGATGGATTTTGATTCATTCAGCTGACAAATGATAACTTGTGTCATATGATATTGGTTATCATTATCGTTGCGAGAGGGCAGATCATGTTGAACAGGGCGCTTGGCAGTGGTTGGGGGGTATTGCTACCGGGAGCCATTCTCGGCGGGTTGATGTTTGCCGATCTCTCCCTTGATACCTGGAAAGCGATCATTGTGTCAGGCCTGTTAGTCACGTCAGGCATGATCTGGCATAAGCAGCTTCGCCACTTTGTTTTACTGCCATCATGCGTAGCACTGGTCAGTGGAATTCTGGTGATACTGATGAGTTTGAAATAACAGGGAAAAACAAGGGGAACTTCAGAAGGGATGTAAGATAATTGGTGCGAGGGGGGGGACTCGAACCCCCACATCCTAAGGACACTAACACCTGAAGCTAGCGCGTCTACCAATTCCGCCACCTTCGCACAGTCATCTTACTATTGTTGATATCGCCTCGTTGGTGCGAGGGGGGGGACTCGAACCCCCACATCCGTAAGGACACTAACACCTGAAGCTAGCGCGTCTACCAATTCCGCCACCTTCGCCCAGTGCGAGCAATATCATTGTGATTTATGGTGCGAGGGGGGGGACTCGAACCCCCACATCCGTAAGGACACTAACACCTGAAGCTAGCGCGTCTACCAATTCCGCCACCTTCGCATACCATCGATACTGTAAAAGTATCGTAACCACGGAGGCGCATTCTAGATGTTTTCAGCTTTACGTCAACAGAAAAGTGCGCGCGACGCCTTGATTGCTGCAAAAATGGCCGATGCAGGCGCCATGCGGAGCCGGATGGCGCTTGTGCTTATCCGGCCTGCTGGAGCGGAGATTACTTTTTGGCCTGGCGCGTCATGACGGTACGGTAGACCTTAAAGCGGCCGGTCTGGGCGATCACTTCGTGGAAGCCGAAGGTTTCGTCCAGCACTTTCGGGTACGCCAGGAAGGCGTTCGCGACAATACGCAGCTCGCCGCCGCTGTTCAGATGACGGGTTGCGCCGCGGATCAGCGTTTGTGCCGCTTCAAGGCTGGTCTCCATGCCGTCGTGGAACGGCGGGTTGGAGATAATCATGTCGAAGCGACCGGTGACGTCGGAGAAGACGTTGCTGGCAATCACCTCGCCTTCAATGCCGTTTGCGGCAAGCGTTGCGCGGCTGGCTTCAACAGCCGGGGCGCTCACGTCACAGAGGGTTAAGCGCACTTTGGGTGAATGGCTGGCGAGCACGGTAGAGAGCACGCCCGCGCCGCAGCCCACGTCCAGCACTTTGCCTTTGGTGTGCGGCGTCAGGGTGGAGAGCAGCAGCTTGCTGCCCGTATCCAGCGCGTCGCGGCTGAATACGCCCGGCAGGGTTTTGATGGTCAAGCCGTCAAGCTGGTACTCGTCCCAGTATGCCTGTGGATCGAACGTTGTCTGTTTTTCCAGACGGCCATGATACAGACCACAGCGGCGTGCGCTGTCGACTTTATTCAGCGGTGCGTAGCCTTCCAGCATCTGTTCAGCGCTACGCACGCCGCTGCGGTTCTCACCCACCACGAAAATATCGCAGCCGACCGGCAGCAGGGAGAGCAGGTTCATCAGCTGAAACTGGGCTTCCGGTTTATTCTTCGGCCAGTAGTAGATCAGCGTATCGCAGTCGGCGATATCGCTCTGCTCCGCCACCAGGCTAAAGCGCGCGCGCTCGCCCATCTGGCGGCTCAGCACCTGCCAGTGGTGGTAGTATTGGGTATGGGCACGGCTTTCAGCACAGTCGAAACGCGCAGGCAGGTCATCCTGCATATCTCCGGCAAACAGAATACGGCTTTCTTCGAAATCATCACTGTGACGCAGCAAGACTTCACTTGCCGGGGTAAATGCAGACATGAATTGTTCCTCAATAAACTCAGGCGGGGATTATAGTAGGTAGATGGCGCACTTTCGACACATTTGCTATATTTGCGCGCCTGAGAGACAGGAGTTTTCCCTATGACATCCCGACGAGACTGGCAGTTGCAGCAGCTGGGCATTACCCAGTGGGCTTTGCGTCGCCCGACGGCGTTGCAGGGCGAAATCGCCATTTCCATCCCTGCGCACGTTCGTCTGGTGATGGTGGCGGAAGAACTGCCTGCCCTGAATGAACCCCTGATCGATGATGTCCTTCGCAGCCTGAAGATGACGGCCGACCAGGTTTTACAGCTGACGCCAGAGCGTGTCGCGATGCTTCCTCCTGATAGCCGCTGTAACAGCTGGCGTATCGGAGAGACAAACGAGATCCCCCTCCAGGGGAGCCAGATCTGCTCGCCAGCGCTGGACGAACTGAAAGCCAACCCAAAAGCGCGCAGCGCGCTATGGCAACAAATCTGCGAATATGAACACGATTTCTTCCCTCACGACGCCTGACCTGACCACAGCGTTTGCGATTGAAACACGCGCCCACGCCTTTCCGTGGAGCGAAAAAACCTTCGCCAGCAATCAGGGCGAACGGTATCTGAACTTCCGTCTGGACGTTGACGGCACCATGGCCGCCTTCGCGATCACGCAGGTTGTTCTTGATGAAGCGACGCTGTTTAATATTGCGGTTGATCCCGCGTTCCAGCGCCGTGGGCTGGGAAGAGAACTGCTCGAGCACCTCATTCGTGAGCTCGAAACCCGTGACGTTTTCACCCTGTGGCTGGAGGTGCGCGCATCGAATGTCGCCGCCATCGCGCTCTATGAAAGCTTAGGCTTTAACGAGGCGACGGTCCGCCGTAACTACTACCCCACCGCAGAGGGACGTGAAGACGCCATCATAATGGCTCTGCCGATTGGATAACGAATATAAGGTTGTAACGATGAAATGGGACTGGATTTTCTTTGATGCCGACGAAACGCTGTTTACGTTTGACTCGTTCGGCGGCCTGCAGCGGATGTTTCTCGACTATAGCGTGACCTTCACCGCTGAAGATTTTCAGGACTATCAGGCGGTAAACAAGCCGCTGTGGGTGGATTACCAGAACGGTGCCATCACCGCGTTACAGCTTCAGCACCAGCGTTTTGACGTCTGGGCGGAACGCTTAAAGGTCAGTCCGGGAACGCTGAATGATGCCTTCCTGAACGCGATGGCCGATATCTGTGCGCCACTGCCGGGTGCGGTTTCCCTGCTGAATGCGTTGAAAGGGAAGGTGAAACTGGGGATCATCACCAACGGTTTTACCGCCCTGCAGCAGATCCGCCTCGAGCGCACCGGCCTGCGCGATCATTTCGATGCGCTGGTGATCTCGGAAGAGGTGGGCGTACCTAAACCGGATCCGCGTATTTTCGATTACGCGCTGGCGCAGGCCGGTAATCCCGACCGCGATCGCGTCCTGATGGTGGGTGATACGGCAGAGTCAGATATCCTGGGCGGCATGAAGTCAGGTTTGTCGACCGTCTGGCTCAACGCGCATGGCCGCGTGAAGCCTGAAGGCATCGAGCCGACCTGGACCGTGACGTCGTTGAACGAACTGGAGCAACTCCTGTGTAAACAATGATTGCCTGCCCCCCATTGATGGGTAAAATAGCCGCAATTTTGTATTCCATGATGCGTGGCGTGCTGCCGCGCTTATAAAAGAAGATTTAATTATGACGTTGTCTCCTTATCTGCAAGAGGTGGCCAAGCGCCGCACTTTTGCCATTATCTCGCACCCGGATGCCGGTAAAACGACCATCACTGAGAAGGTGTTGCTGTTCGGACAGGCGATCCAGACTGCCGGTACCGTTAAAGGCCGTGGCTCCAGCCAGCATGCAAAATCTGACTGGATGGAGATGGAAAAGCAGCGTGGTATTTCGATTACCACCTCAGTGATGCAGTTCCCGTATCACGACTGCCTCGTGAACCTGCTGGACACCCCGGGCCACGAAGACTTCTCCGAAGATACCTACCGTACCCTGACGGCGGTGGACTGCTGTCTGATGGTGATCGACGCCGCGAAAGGTGTAGAAGACCGGACCCGTAAGCTGATGGAAGTTACCCGTCTGCGCGATACGCCGATCCTCACCTTCATGAACAAACTCGACCGCGACATCCGTGACCCGATGGAGGTGATGGACGAAGTGGAAAGCGAGCTGAAAATCGCCTGTGCGCCAATCACCTGGCCAATTGGCTGCGGCAAGCTGTTCAAAGGGGTGTATCACCTCTATAAAGACGAAACCTACCTGTATCAGACCGGTAAAGGCCACACCATTCAGGAAGTTCGCGTGGTGAAAGGTCTGGATAACCCTGAGCTGGACGTGGCAGTCGGCGAAGAGCTGGCCGCGCAGCTGCGCGACGAGCTGGAGCTGGTCAAAGGCGCGTCTCACGAATTCGACAAAGAGCTGTTCCTTAGCGGTGAAATTACCCCGGTCTTCTTCGGTACCGCGCTGGGTAACTTCGGCGTTGACCACATGCTGGACGGTCTGGTGGCGTGGGCGCCGCGCCCGATGCCGCGTAAAACCGACACCCGTGAAGTGGAAGCGCAGGAAGAGAAATTCACCGGCTTCGTGTTCAAAATTCAGGCCAACATGGACCCGAAACACCGCGACCGCGTGGCGTTTATGCGCGTGGTGTCCGGTAAGTATGAAAAGGGCATGAAGCTGCGTCAGGTGCGTACCGGTAAAGACGTGGTGATCTCCGACGCCCTGACCTTTATGGCGGGCGACCGTTCGCACGTTGAAGAGGCGTATCCGGGCGACATCATCGGTCTGCACAACCACGGCACGATTCAGATCGGCGATACCTTCACCCAGGGTGAAATGATGAAGTTCACCGGTATTCCGAACTTCGCACCGGAGCTGTTCCGTCGTATCCGTCTGCGCGATCCGCTGAAGCAGAAACAGCTGCTGAAAGGCCTGGTTCAGCTCTCCGAAGAGGGCGCCGTGCAGGTGTTCCGCCCAATCGCGAACAACGACCTGATCGTGGGCGCGGTCGGCGTGCTGCAGTTCGACGTGGTTGTCGCGCGTCTGAAGAGCGAGTACAACGTGGAAGCGATTTACGAGTCTGTGAACGTCGCGACCGCGCGCTGGGTTGAGTGTTCTGACGTGAAGAAATTCGAAGAATTTAAGCGTAAGAACGAAATTCAGCTGGCGCTGGATGGCGGCGATAACCTGACCTATATCGCGCCAACGATGGTGAACCTGAACCTGACGCAGGAACGTTACCCTGACGTTCAGTTCCGTAAAACCCGCGAGCACTAATCCCTCTCAGAGCACGGCTGCCGCCGTGCTCTTCTTTAATTCCTGTCTTATTAATCCCTTGCGGAATGTTCTTAATTCAACGCAATTTCACGCTATTCGCGCGTTTTTTACCCAATTCTGAAAGCGGCTCTGTGAGAGTGATCTATATTTAACTCAGTGTTTAACACCGGGTGTGGATAAATTAACTGTTCAATGCATGACTTTAGGTTGTCCATTTTGCCCGTGTGTTTATTCGCAATATATAAAACTACTAAGGAAGTATGTAGCCCGAATAACGGGTAAACACAGGAATAGATCGATGAATATGACAAGACTGAAGATTTCGAAAACTCTGCTGGCTGTAACCCTGGGTAGCGTTCTGGTGAGCGGTTCCGCTCTGGCGGAAAGCAGCACAATGGATAAAGCCCAGTCCACGGCCGATACCGCAGGGCAAAAAATCGATAGCTCTATGAATAAAGTCGGCAACTTCATGGACGACAGCTCAATCACAGCAAAAGTGAAAGCCGCACTGGTGGATGATGAAGCCATCAAAAGTACCGATATTTCCGTTAAGACCGACAAGAAAGTGGTCACGCTGAGCGGCTTCGTGGAAAGCCAGGCTCAGGCCGAACAGGCGGTGAAAGTCGCGAAAGGCGTTGAAGGCGTTGCGTCCGTCAGCGATAAGCTGCACGTACGTGACGGCAAAAACGCGTCGGTGAAAGGTTATGCCGGTGATGCCGCTACTACCAGCGAAATCAAAGCTAAACTTTTAGCAGATGACATCGTGCCGTCCCGCAAGGTGAAAGTGGAAACCACCGATGGTGTGGTTCAGCTCTCCGGTACGGTAGATTCGCAGGCGCAAAGTGAACGCGCCGAGTCCATCGCGAAGGCGATTGACGGTGTGAAAAGCGTTAAAAACGATCTGAAAACGAAGTAAATCTGGACCATTCGCCCGTCTGGTTAAAACCTGCGGGCGAAATAAGAACGACTCTGGAAAAACGCCGGTGAGTGACCTGAGCGCTCACGTTTAGCGGCCGACATTAACTATGGTAAAGGAGAAGCTTATGTTTCGTTGGGGCATTATATTTCTGGTTATCGCGTTAATTGCCGCCGCATTGGGCTTTGGTGGACTGGCAGGTACAGCGGCATGGGCAGCTAAAATTGTCTTCGTTGTGGGTATTATTCTGTTCCTGGTCAGCCTGTTTACGGGTCGTAGACGTCCGTAGCAAACGCAATATTCCTTCAACAAAAAAAAGCCAGTCACTGTGACTGGCTTTTTCTTATTTGCGTAACAGGTCGGGTGCGTTACTGTGGTGTTATAAAATAATCAAAACAGGAAAGCAGAGGTGGGGCAACGAATTCCCGTTACGCTCGGCAATATTGCGCCGCTGACGTTAAAGCCGTTTCGCGCAGGACAACTCGCACTGGTTTGCGAGGGGGGAGGGCAGCGCGGCATTTTCACCGCCGGCGTGCTGGATGAATTTATGCGCGCGCAGTTCAACCCGTTTGACCTTTACTTCGGCACCTCTGCCGGGGCGCAGAACCTCTCTGCCTATGTGTGTAACCAGCCCGGCTACGCGCGAAAGGTCATCATGCGCTACACCACGGCGAAAGAATTTTTTAATCCGGTGCGCTTTGTGCGCGGCGGCAACCTGATCGATCTTGACTGGCTGCTGGAGTCGACCTCCAGCCAGATGCCTCTGGCCATGGATACCGCTGCCCGTCTGTTTGATAGCGGCAAAGAGTTCTGGATGTGCGCCAGCCGGGGCGATGACTATTCGCCGGGCTATTTTTCTCCTCAGAAGGAGAACTGGTTGGACATCATCCGCGCCTCCAGCGCGATCCCCGGCTTTTATCGTACCGGTGCCCTGCTGGACGGCATTAGCTATCTGGACGGGGGGATCAGTGACGCGGTGCCGGTGCAGGAAGCCGCCCGGCGCGGGGCGAAAACCATTGTGGTGATCCGTACCGTACCGTCGCAAATGTATTACACGCCCCAGTGGTTCAAACGGATGGAGCGCTGGTTGGGCGACAGCAGCCTGCAGCCGCTGGTGAACATCGCGAAGCAGCATGAAACCACCTACGGCGCGATGCAG
Source organism: Enterobacter sp. A103 (assembly GCF_034427535.1). Lineage (NCBI taxonomy): Bacteria > Pseudomonadati > Pseudomonadota > Gammaproteobacteria > Enterobacterales > Enterobacteriaceae > Enterobacter > Enterobacter sp. A103. The sequence continues at coordinate 227,901 of NZ_JAXQPQ010000003.1, read as the reverse complement.
CGCTTCATTGAAAAACCGCCGGGCAAGCTGCGTATTTTTGAAATCTATCCGCCTAAGCCGCTGCTGAGCATGGCCCTGGGCAGCCGCGTCCCTGCGCTGCGCATGGATTACAAAACGGGGCGGCTGTGCGGGCGTTACTTCCTGGCGACGGTGGGGAAAATGCTGGCGGAGCAACCGCCGCTTCATCGCCATAAACGCATTATTTTGCCGCCTGCGATTGTCGCCAACGACGCCCTGACGATGCCGCTGGTGGATATTCCGCAGGCGAATGACGCTTTACTGGATAACGAGGATCTGGCGTGACGCACCGCTTTGTCGATACCCACTGCCACTTTGATTTTCCGCCGTTTACGGGGGATGAAGCGCAAAGCATAGCGAAAGCGGCCGAAGCAGGCGTTCAGGCTATCATTGTGCCGGCAGTTGAAGCGGCCTATTTTTCCCGGGTGCTGGATCTTTCCACACAGCACCCTGCGCTCTATGCCGCGCTCGGCCTGCATCCGATTGTGATTGAGCGGCATCTTGATGAGCACATTGAGAGGCTTGATGAGGTCGTGCAGACCGCAGGAAACAAACTTGTCGCCATCGGTGAGATCGGCCTCGATCTTTATCGTGAGGATCCGCAGTTTGAGCGCCAGCAGACGATCCTCGACGCGCAGCTCAGGCTGGCGAAGCGCCACGATCTGCCGGTGATCCTCCACTCAAGACGCACGCACGATAAGCTGGCGATGCACCTGAAACGCATCGATCTGCCGCGAAAAGGGGTCGTGCACGGTTTCTCCGGCAGCCTGCAGCAGGCGCAGCGTTTTATTGAACTGGGCTATAAAATTGGCGTCGGTGGCACCATCACCTATCCGCGCGCCAGTAAAACCCGGGACGTGATGGCACAGCTGCCGCTGTCGGCGCTCCTGCTGGAAACCGACGCGCCGGATATGCCGCTGAATGGTTTTCAGGGCCAGCCGAATCGCCCGGAACAGGCGGCGCGCGTGTTTACCACCCTATGTGAACTGCGAAAAGAGCCTGAAGAGGTGATTGCCGATGCGCTGCTGGAAAATACCCGTTCGGTATTTGGCATCACGCTATAGGTAAAGTGCCGGACGAATCACCGTTATCTTCTGTTTTTCCAGCGCCCGCGCCAGCGGTTCAACGTCCTCGGGCGTGGCGCTGCGCCACGACGCAGCCTCACCGTAAACGCCATGCGCATGAAATGCGTTGATGCGTACCGGAACATTTCCAAGCCCGTGGATAAAGGTCGTTAGCGGTTTGAGATGTTCCAGATAATCACACAGCTCCGGAATCACCAGCAGGCGGAGTTCCGTCAAACGGTGACGATCTGCCAGCCAGCGGATGCTCTGCTTGATCTGCGGGTTTTCGCGTCCGGTCAGGAAACGGTGATGCTCGTTCCCCCACGCCTTCAGATCCAGCATTGCGCCATCCAGTACCGGCAGCAGCTTTTGCCAGCCGGTTTCGCCTAACAGACCGTTGCTGTCTACCAGGCAGGTGAGGTGGCGCAGGGCGGGATCGGCTTTGATCGCGGTAAACAGGGCAATCAAAAACGGCAATTGCGTTGTGGCTTCGCCGCCGCTGACGGTGATCCCTTCGATAAACGGTGCGGATTTGCGGACCTGAGCGAGGATCTCTTCCACGCTGAAGCGGTGCGCCATAGGCGTTGCCTGCTGCTGGCACAGATGCAGGCAGGTGTCGCACTGCTGGCAGTCACACTCCTGCCACCAAACGCGTCCGGCCTGAATCGTCAGCGCGTCGTGCGGGCAGTGGGGCACACAGTCCCCGCAGTCGTTGCAGCGGCCGATCGTCCACGGGTTGTGGCAGGTTTTACAGCGCAGGTTGCAGCCCTGCAGGAACAGCGCCAGGCGGCTGCCCGGCCCGTCCACGCAGGAAAAAGGAATGACCTGACTAACTAAAGCGCATCTGCTGTTCATGGCTTATCACGCGCGGCTGACGTTCCAGAATACGGGTATTGCGTGCGGCCTCTTCCCCCAGCCACGTGGTATTGGTGCGCGATCCGGCTTCCCGGTATTTCTCCAGATCCGACAAGCGAACCATGTAGCCTGTCACGCGGACCAGATCGTTACCCGCTACGTTGGCGGTAAATTCACGCATTCCCGCTCTGAACGCCCCCAGGCAAAGCTGAACCACCGCCTGCGGGTTGCGTTTGACCGTCTCCTCCAGGGTGAGAATATCGCTGATTCCGGAGTGATAGTGTTTGTGATGCGGCGCAACGGCCAGCAGATGGCTGATGGGATCCGGCTCGTCGCCGTAAGGCAAGCGCGCGCCCGGCGTGGTGCCCGAATCGGAACTGATCCCCGACTGCGCGTGAAGCATCGCGCGAAGCTTCCAGCCGTGCTTCACCGGCGTGCTTTCAACGAACGCTGCAAGCTGTTCGCTGATGCGATAGCCCAGCGCGTTGGCCTGTTCATCCTTTCCGTAGCGTCCCGCTATTCCTGCTTTCTCACAGAGCGCGTTTACCGCTTCCGCCAGGCCGTACATGCCAAACATGGGTACAAACCGTTCCGCATCAATCAGCCCCTCTTTTACCAGGAAGCTATTCTCAAAGAAGCCAGATTGCTCGTAAAGGAAACCGCAGCGTGCATCGATGATGGCAATTTGCTGCTGGCAGTAGTGCGGGAGCGTGCGGGTGAAGAAGTCGTCAATGGATGCGCTGCGTTCAGCAATGGCTTTGAGGTTAAGGCGCACCAGGGTGCTGCCGCCGCCTGCAAGCGGCAGGGAGTTGTAACAGCTCACCACACCATAACGGCCTTTTGTGAAAATTTTATCATTCATCGGGCCATTAGAAATATGCGGTTTGCTGCATTCACAAATGTTTTTCGCCACCTCAAGCAGCAAATCATCCGGGGTGATATCGGGATCGTAGATAAAGGTCAGGTTCGGCGCGACCTGCTTCAGCTCTGCATCGGCACGCAGAATGGCGCGCGTGACTGGCGTATCTTCAGGCCCGATGTTTGCGTGCATAAACGCATCCGGCAGCGTACGGTCGAGATAGCGCCAGAAACGTTTTATTCGGCTATCGATCTCTTCTTGTGTTAGAATTCTAACATATGGGGTCAATATCGCATCAAGCTGACCGAGATAGACCGGCATCGATGTGACGGACGGAACATGATGGTAGAGGATGGTTAACAGCGAGAGGGCGTCGTCGAGATCTTTCGCGCCTTCCAGCTCCAGCCACGCTGAACCGTTAGCCAGAAATTTTGCGTAATCCGGCAGAACGTAACGGGGTTTGTAAGGCGAATGGCCTTCGAACATGTCGCAGATAAACCCTTCGTCCAGTGCGGCTCGTGCGGCCTCAGGAAGTGCCAGGTAAGGCAGGTTGTTTTCCGCTTCCAGCGCCAGAAAATGACGTTTTTGTTCCGGGGTTAACACCGGGCTTGTGACAATGTGCTGGCAACGTTGTTGCAGGGCGTCGGGGCTGGAGTGGGGCATAGTCGCTTCCTTGAGTATTCTGCGGATGATGAACGGATTGTAGGAAGCCAGCCTGTCGGGGCTTTTGATCCGACAGGGGGTATCGCTGCTTTAGTCGGCAATTTACGCGCTAAAGTTTGAAGAAGATCTCATTACAGTAATGCAAATTTGTATGCAGTTTTCATTAACTGTGATGAATGTCGAAGTGTGGATGCGGGTGAATGTTAGAATACTCACAGACCCGCAAGGTAAAATTTATACGGCACTGCCGTTGGAGAATGTTATGACCGATTTAACTGCAAGCAGCCTGCGCGCGTTGAAACTGATGGACCTGACCACCCTGAACGATGACGACACCAATGAAAAAGTCATCGCCCTGTGCCATCAGGCGAAAACGCCGGTGGGTAACACCGCAGCCATCTGTATCTACCCGCGCTTTATCCCGATTGCCCGTAAGACGCTGAAAGAGCAGGGTACGCCGGACGTGCGCATTGCAACCGTAACTAACTTCCCGCATGGCAACGACGATATCGAGATCGCGCTGGCAGAAACCCGCGCGGCGATTGCTTACGGCGCAGACGAAGTTGACGTGGTGTTCCCGTACCGCGCGCTGATCGCCGGTAACGAGCAGGTCGGTTTTGACCTGGTGAAAGCCTGTAAAGACGCGTGCGCGGCGGCAAATGTGCTGCTGAAAGTGATCATCGAAACCGGCGAGCTGAAAGAAGAGGCGCTGATTCGTAAGGCATCTGAAATCTCCATCAAAGCCGGTGCGGATTTCATTAAAACCTCTACCGGTAAAGTGCCGGTGAATGCGACCCCGGAAAGCGCGCGCATCATGATGGAAGTGATCCGCGACATGGGCGTATCCAAAACCGTTGGTTTCAAACCTGCGGGCGGCGTGCGTACCGCTGAAGACGCGCAGCAGTTCCTGGCGATTGCCGACGAACTGTTTGGCGCCGACTGGGCCGATTCCCGTCACTACCGCTTCGGTGCGTCCAGCCTGCTGGCCAGCCTGCTGAAAGCGCTGGGTCACGGCGACGGTAAGAGCGCAAGCAGCTACTGATTGCCAGACAATGCCGGATGACGCTTCGCTTATCCGGCCGACAGGATCGTAGGGCGGGTAAGCGTAGCGCCACCCGCCACAACTCCCCCGATTCCGCATGGAGGTTACCGTGTTTCTCGCACAAGAAATTATTCGTAAAAAACGTGATGGTCATGCATTAAGCGATGAAGAGATCCGCTTCTTCATCAACGGCATTCGTGATAACACCGTCTCAGAAGGGCAGATTGCGGCTCTGGCGATGACCATTTTCTTCCACGATATGTCGATGCCTGAGCGCGTGTCGCTGACCATGGCGATGCGAGATTCAGGAACCGTTCTGGACTGGAAAAGCCTCAACCTTAACGGCCCGATTGTGGATAAGCACTCCACCGGCGGCGTGGGTGACGTGACGTCTCTGATGCTCGGCCCAATGGTTGCAGCCTGCGGCGGTTACATCCCGATGATCTCCGGGCGCGGCCTGGGCCACACCGGCGGTACGCTCGACAAACTGGAAGCCATTCCGGGCTTCGATATCTTCCCGGACGACAACCGCTTCCGCGACATTATTAAAGACGTTGGTGTGGCGATTATCGGCCAGACCAGCTCTCTTGCTCCGGCAGACAAGCGTTTCTACGCCACCCGCGACATCACCGCGACCGTTGACTCCATCCCGCTGATCACCGCCTCTATCCTGGCGAAGAAACTGGCAGAAGGGCTGGACGCGCTGGTGATGGACGTGAAGGTGGGCAGCGGCGCGTTTATGCCGACCTATGAACTTTCTGCTGCGCTTGCGGAAGCGATCGTTGGCGTCTCCAACGGCGCGGGCGTGCGCACCACTGCGCTGCTCACCGACATGAACCAGGTGCTGGCCTCCAGCGCCGGTAACGCCGTCGAAGTGCGTGAAGCGGTGCAGTTCCTGACTGGTGAATACCGCAACCCGCGTCTGTTCGACGTCACCATGGCGCTGTGCGTTGAGATGTTAATCTCCGGCAAGCTGGCCAAAGACGACGCAGAAGCCCGCGCGAAGCTGCAGGCGGTGCTGGATAACGGCAAAGCGGCGGATATTTTCGGCCGCATGGTTGCAGCCCAGAAAGGCCCGACCGATTTCGTCGAAAACTACGCGAAATACCTGCCAACCGCGACGCTTAGCAAAGCGGTGTATGCCGATAGCGAAGGGTATGTCTCTGCAATGGACACCCGTGCGCTGGGTATGGCGGTGGTCTCGATGGGCGGCGGCCGTCGTCAGGCGTCAGACACCATTGATTACAGCGTCGGCTTTACCGATATGGCCCGCCTGGGCGACAGCGTTGACGGTCAACGTCCGCTGGCGGTGATCCACGCGAAAGACGAAGCCAGCTGGCAGGAAGCGGCTAAAGCGGTGAAAGCGGCAATTACGCTTGACGATAAAGCGCCGGAAACCACACCGACTGTCTATCGCCGCATCACCGAATAGCGGTATACTGATCTGATCGATAATTTTTGAAGCACTACGTACGGAGAACAATTATGAAACGTGCATTTATTATGGTGCTGGACTCATTCGGCATCGGCGCAACCGAAGATGCAGAACGTTTTGGTGACGTGGGTTCCGATACCATGGGCCATATCGCGGAAGCCTGTGCGAAAGGCGAAGCGGATAACGGTCGTAAAGGCCCTCTGACTCTACCTAACCTGACCCGCCTCGGTCTGGTGAAAGCGCATGAAGGTTCTACCGGTAAAATCGCAGCCGGTATGGACGGCAACGCGGAAGTCGTGGGCGCCTACGCCTGGGCTCACGAGCTCTCCTCCGGTAAAGACACCCCGTCTGGCCACTGGGAAATCGCCGGTGTGCCGGTGCTGTTCGACTGGGGTTATTTCTCCGATCACGAAAACAGCTTCCCGCAGGAGCTGCTCGATAAGCTGGTGAAGCGTGCCAACCTGCCGGGCTACCTCGGTAACTGCCACTCTTCCGGTACCGTGATCCTGGATCAGCTCGGCGAAGAGCACATGAAAACCGGCAAGCCGATTTTCTACACCTCTGCTGACTCCGTGTTCCAGATTGCGTGCCATGAAGAGACGTTTGGCCTGGATAAACTCTACGAGCTGTGCGAAATCGCCCGTGAAGAGCTGACCGAAGGCGGCTACAACATTGGCCGCGTGATCGCGCGTCCGTTCATCGGCGACAAAGCGGGTAACTTCCAGCGTACCGGTAACCGTCACGACCTGGCCGTTGAGCCACCGGCACCGACCGTACTGCAGAAGCTGGTTGAAGAGAAAGACGGCCACGTGGTTTCCGTGGGTAAAATCGCGGATATCTACGCCAACTGCGGCATCACCAAAAAAGTGAAAGCCACCGGTCTGGACGCGCTGTTTGATGCCACCATCAAAGAGATGAAAGAAGCGGGCGACAAGACTATCGTCTTCACCAACTTCGTGGACTTCGACTCCTCCTGGGGCCACCGTCGCGACGTTGCGGGCTATGCAGCGGGTCTTGAGCTGTTCGACCGCCGTCTGCCGGAGCTGATGGAGCTGGTGGGCGAAGATGACATTCTGATCCTGACCGCGGACCACGGCTGTGACCCAACCTGGACCGGTACCGACCACACCCGTGAGCACATTCCGGTGCTGGTGTATGGCCCGAAAGTGAAGCCGGGCTCGCTCGGTCACCGTGAAACCTTCGCGGACATCGGCCAGACCCTGGCGAAATACTTTGGTACGTCTGACATGGAATATGGCAAGGCCATGTTCTAAACGGATTGGGTGCGGCCTGATGCCCTCACCCCGACCCTCTCCCACAGGGAGAGAGAGAACAGAATGTAGGCCGGGTCAGGCGTAGCCGCCACCCGGCAAAAACAACAATGTAAAAGGAACTGAAGATGGCAACTCCTCACATTAACGCAGAAATGGGTGATTTCGCTGACGTCGTATTGATGCCGGGCGACCCGCTGCGCGCGAAGCACATTGCAGAAACCTTCCTTGAAGACGTGCGTGAAGTGAACAACGTTCGCGGCATGCTGGGCTTCACCGGTACCTATAAAGGCCGCAAAATTTCCGTTATGGGCCACGGCATGGGTATCCCATCCTGCTCCATCTACACCAAAGAGCTGATCACCGACTTCGGCGTGAAGAAAATCATCCGCGTTGGCTCCTGCGGCGCGGTGCGCATGGACGTTAAGCTGCGCGACATCGTTATCGGCATGGGTGCCTGCACCGATTCCAAAGTTAACCGCATGCGTTTCAAAGACCATGACTTCGCGGCGATTGCTGACTTCGGCATGGTGCGTGACGCGGTTGACGCGGCAAAAGCGCTGGGCGTTGAAGCGCGCGTGGGTAACATCTTCTCTGCTGACCTGTTCTATGCCCCGGACGGCGGCGAGATGTTCGACGTGATGGAAAAATACGGCATTCTGGGCGTTGAAATGGAAGCGGCGGGTATCTACGGCGTCGCGGCTGAGTTTGGTGCGAAAGCGCTGACCATCTGCACCGTGTCTGACCACATCCGTACCCACGAGCAAACCACTGCTGCCGAGCGCCAGACCACCTTTAACGACATGATCAAAATCGCGCTGGAATCCGTTCTGCTGGGCGATAAAGAGTAATTCTGTCTCTTCCCTCCCTCTCCCTGTGGGAGAGGGCCGGGGTGAGGGCACCAGACCGCACCTAGCGCACGGCCTGTGCAATCCACGCCGACAGCTCCCGCAGCTCTTTTTCCTGCTCCGGGAAATCTCCGATCAACGCGTCGCATTCCTGCTGCAGCATATCTGCCCTGTACAAACAGCCCTGCAAACGTGCCGCCAGCGCCTCTAATGGTGCCGGGTTCAGGCTATCGGTAAACACCTGCGTGCGGGTGATATGGCCTTTCTCCACGTCAAAATGCAGCTCCACGCCGCCCCAGGTAAAACGCTCATCAAGCAGATGGGAAAACGCAGGAGCCTGACCGAAGTTCCATTCCCAGCTGCTCTGGCGGGCGAAGGTTTCGGCGAAGTTGGGCAGGTCCGGGGTTTTGTCAGGGGAGATGACTTCTGCTTCCACGCGCTCGCCGTAATGTTCAAAGAACGCGTCACGGATCGCATCGCAAATCTGCTCGTGCGTAATTCCCGGCAGCAGTTCCACCAGATTTGCCACGCGGCCGCGCACGGAGGTAATTCCTTTGGCCTGGAGCTTTTTCTTATCCGGATTCAGGTAGTTCGCCAGACGGCTCAGATCTGCGTTCAGCAACAGGGTGCCGTGGTGGAACCCGCGATCCATCGTTTCGCGGTAGGCGGAGCCGGAGACCTTCCGGTCGCCCTCGGGGGTTTTCACCACCAGATCGTTACGCCCGGACGCTTCTGCCGTCACGCCGAGTGAATTGAGGGCGTTAAGGACGATGGAGGTTGAGATGGTTTTGTCGTATTCCGGTTTGCCCGCCATAAAGGTAAAGCAGGTATTGCCCAGATCGTGAAACACCGCGCCGCCTCCGCTGCTGCGGCGTGCGAGACGGACGTTGTCCTCTTCCATACGCCGCGTATTGCACTCTTTCCACGGGTTTTGCGCGCGGCCGATGACTACCGTATCGGCGTTCCGCCAGAGAAACAGTACGCGCTGGGTGGCGGGCATCTGGCGGAAGATGCACTCTTCTACCGCGAGATTAAACCAGGGATCGTAAGAGTCAGAGATAAGCAGGCGTAACGTCGTCATGGCAAAGTTCCTTTTCCGAATCGTTCGCCTACTTTATCACTAATCTTTCTTCTCGCTCTCTTCGTCTTCGGGGACGGAGTTGCTGGCGGTCAGCAGGAACGGGGATTGCTGCCAGCGCGAGCGCTTGCCGCGAAGCAGGGTGCGCGCCAGCACAACGCCGATGGCGAGTGAAAGCAGCAGCATCAGGCGCAGAATATTGGTGGTATTATCGACCTGTTTGGCTTCAGTAGGCAGGGTGTGGGTATCGAGGGTCAGGCGCAGATAGCCCAGTGGGCCATTCTTCCCCTGAATAGGTTCGACAATCTGCTGGTTAAAGTAGCCCCCGGCTTTTTTCCCGTCCAGCGCCAGCCTGTCGCGCACGTCGACGTGTTCGCCCGCGCGGGCAATCAGGTTGCCTTGCTCATCATAGACGCCGGCATCAAGAATGCGGCTGTTCTCCGTGAGCAGGCGTAAAACCTGGCCTATCCGCTTCTCGTCCGGCGTTTCGGTACGCATGGACGGCGCGACGTTGAGCGTCACCTGGCGCGCCAGCGTGCGGGCCAGCTCTTCAAACTGCGGGTTGCGTTGCCGTTGATGGTTCTGGCTAAACCACGATGCCCCTTGCATCAGCACCACTAATAGTGCGAGACAGGAAAGGACAATCACGGCGCGATGGAGCCGGAATTTCAGTTTTGCGCGAGCCATATTCCACCTGCTGAAAATTTACGGCTTAATGTTGCCAGAAGTGATGGTTACAGGGTAGCCTCATGCGTTATTTTCCCTCTGCAACCTTCCGGCGCGAACGAAATTACAGGAGCTTTAATGCCGAACATTACCTGGTGTGACCTGCCAACGGATGTCTCTTTATGGCCAGGATTGCCGCTCTCTTTAAGTGGCGATGAGGTGATGCCTCTGGATTACCACGCCGGTCGTAGCGGCTGGCTCCTCTACGGACGCGGTCTGGATAAGCAACGCCTGACCCAGTATCAAAGCAAGCTGGGTGCGGCAATGGTCATCGTCGCCGCCTGGTGCGTGGAAGACTACCAGGTTATTCGCCTGGCGGGTTCCCTGACGCAGCGCGCAACGCGTCTGGCGCACGACGCCGGGCTGGACGTCGCGCCGCTGGGCAAAATTCCGCATCTGAAAACCCCTGGCCTGCTGGTGATGGACATGGACTCTACCGCCATTCAGATCGAGTGTATTGACGAGATTGCGAAGCTGGCGGGCAGCGGCGAGCTGGTGGCGGAAGTCACCGAGCGTGCGATGCGCGGCGAGCTGGACTTCACCGCCAGCCTGCGCCAGCGCGTGGCGACCCTGAAAGGGGCCGATGCCAACATTCTGCGTCAGGTGCGCGACGTGCTGCCGCTGATGCCAGGGCTGACGCAGCTGGTGCTGAAGCTGCAGTCCCTCGGCTGGAAGGTGGCGATTGCTTCCGGTGGCTTCACCTTCTTCGCGGATTACCTGCGGGAAAAACTCCATCTGACCACCGTGGTGGCCAATGAGCTGGAGATCATGGACGGCAAGCTGACCGGCCAGGTGATCGGCGATATCGTTGATGCCCAGTACAAAGCCAATACGCTGACGCGTCTGGCGGAAAAATATGAAATTCCGGTCGTGCAGACCGTCGCCATCGGCGATGGCGCGAACGACCTGCCGATGATCAAAGCCGCCGGTCTGGGCATTGCCTACCATGCCAAGCCAAAAGTGAATGAAAAGACGGAAGTCACTATCCGTCACGCTGACCTGATGGGGGTGTTCTGCATTCTCTCCGGCAGCATTAATCAGAAATAACGAGGTAAACCGTGGCGAAAGCTCCAAAACGCGCATTTGTCTGTAATGAATGTGGTGCGGATTATCCGCGCTGGCAGGGGCAATGCAGCGCCTGTCATGCCTGGAACACCATCACCGAAGTGCGTGGTGTGGCGGCTTCGCCGAGCGTGGCGCGCAATGAGCGCCTGAGCGGCTATGCCGGTAACGCGGGCGTGGCGAAGGTGCAAAAACTTTCGGACATCAGCCTCGAAGAGCTGCCGCGCTTCTCCACCGGGTTCAAAGAGTTTGACCGCGTGCTCGGCGGCGGCGTGGTGCCGGGCAGCGCGATCCTGATCGGCGGTAACCCGGGCGCGGGTAAATCGACCCTGCTGCTGCAAACGCTCTGCAAGCTTGCCGAACAGATGAAAACCCTGTACGTCACGGGCGAGGAGTCTCTGCAGCAGGTGGCGATGCGCGCGCACCGTCTGGGCCTGCCGACCGGCAACCTGAACATGCTCTCCGAAACCAGCATCGAGCAGATCTGCATGATTGCCGAAGAAGAGCAGCCGAAGCTGATGGTGATCGACTCCATTCAGGTGATGCACATGGCGGACATTCAGTCCTCACCGGGCAGCGTCGCGCAGGTGCGTGAAACCGCGGCTTACCTGACGCGCTTTGCCAAAACGCGCGGCGTGGCGATTGTGATGGTCGGCCACGTGACCAAAGACGGCTCGCTGGCCGGACCGAAGGTGCTTGAACACTGTATCGACTGCTCCGTGATGCTCGACGGCGACGCGGATTCCCGTTTCCGTACCCTGCGCAGCCATAAAAACCGCTTTGGCGCGGTTAACGAACTGGGCGTGTTTGCCATGACCGAACAGGGGCTGCGCGAAGTCAGCAACCCGTCGGCCATCTTCCTGAGCCGTGGCGATGAGATCACCTCCGGTAGCTCGGTGATGGTGCTGTGGGAAGGGACGCGCCCGCTGCTTGTCGAAATTCAGGCGCTGGTGGACGTGTCGATGATGGGCAACCCGCGGCGCGTGGCGGTCGGTCTGGAACAGAACCGTCTGGCGATCCTGCTGGCGGTGCTGCACCGCCACGGCGGGCTGCAGATGGCGGATCAGGACGTCTTCGTTAACGTGGTCGGCGGCGTCAAAGTCACGGAGACCAGCGCAGACCTGGCGCTGCTGCTGGCGATGGTCTCCAGCCTGCGCGACAGGCCGCTGCCGCAGGACCTGGTCGTCTTCGGCGAAGTGGGCCTCGCCGGGGAAATCCGTCCGGTACCCAGCGGCCAGGAGCGTATCTCCGAGGCGGCAAAACACGGTTTCCGCCGGGCGATCGTTCCCGCTGCCAACGTGCCGAAAAAGATCCCGGAAGGGATGCAGGTTTTCGGCGTGAAAAAACTCGCTGATGCGTTAAATGTCTTTGACGACTTATAATTACGTAAATTTGATTTTGCAGGAGGCACCGTAATTTATGTCATCATTTGACTACATCAAGACCGCAATCCGCCAGAAGGGCTGCACGCTGCAGCAGGTGGCGGACGCCAGCGGCATGACCAAAGGCTACCTGAGCCAGCTGCTGAACGCCAAAATCAAAAGCCCCAGCGCGCAGAAGCTGGAAGCGCTGCATCGCTTTCTGGGGCTGGAGTTCCCGCGTATGCAAAAGAACATCGGCGTGGTGTTCGGCAAGTTTTACCCCCTGCATACCGGACATATCTATCTGATTCAGCGCGCCTGTAGCCAGGTTGACGAGCTGCATATCATCATGGGCTACGACGAAACCCGCGACCGTCAGCTGTTTGAAGACAGCGCCATGTCGCAGCAGCCGACCGTGCCGGACCGCCTGCGCTGGCTGCTCCAGACCTTTAAGTACCAGAAAAATATTCGTATTCATGCCTTTAACGAAGAGGGCATGGAGCCGTATCCGCACGGCTGGGACGTGTGGAGCAACGGCATCAAAGCGTTTATGGAAGAGAAGGGCATTGCGCCTAACTGGATCTACACCTCTGAAGAGTCCGACGCGCCGCAGTTCCGCGAGCATCTGGGCATCGAGACGGTGCTGATCGACCCGAAACGCACCTTTATGAACATCAGCGGGGCGCAGATCCGCGAAAACCCGTTCCGCTACTGGGATTACATTCCGACCGAAGTGAAGCCGTTCTTCGTGCGTACCGTCGCGATCCTGGGCGGCGAGTCGAGCGGGAAATCGACGCTGGTCAACAAGCTGGCGAACATCTTCAATACCACCAGCGCGTGGGAGTACGGCCGCGATTATGTCTTCTCGCACCTTGGCGGCGACGAGATGGCGCTGCAATATTCCGATTACGACAAAATCGCGCTCGGTCATGCCCAGTACATTGATTTTGCGGTCAAATACGCCAACAAAGTGGCGTTTATCGATACCGATTTCGTGACCACACAGGCGTTCTGTAAAAAATATGAAGGGCGCGAGCACCCGTTCGTGCAGGCGCTGATTGACGAATACCGCTTTGACCTGGTGATCCTGCTGGAAAACAACACCCCGTGGGTGGCCGACGGCATGCGCAGCCTCGGCAGCTCCGTGGACAGGCGGGAATTCCAGTCCATGCTGGTGGAGATGCTCAACGAAAACAACGTTGAGTTTGTCCATGTGGAAGAGTCTGACTACGACTCCCGCTTCCTGCGCTGCGTCGAGCTGGTGAAGGAGATGATGGGGGAGCAGGGGTAAAAACTTACCCCTCACCCTAACCCTCTCCCAAAGGGAGAGGGGACTTTAACCGCCCTCTCCCTGTGGGAGAGGGCCGGGGTGAGGGCATCAAGCCACTCAGAACTCAACCACCACTTTCCCCCGCATATGTCCCTCCAGCACTTTACGGTGCGCCTCGGTAATGCTTTCCACGCTCAGCCCGTGCAGCGTTTCGCTGAGCGAACTTTCAACCACGCCGTTATCCACCAGTTTTGCCACCTCATTGAGGATCTCACCCTGACGCGCCATATCCGCGGTCTGGTACATGCTGCGGGTGTACATAAACTCCCAGTGCAGGGCGGCGGATTTGGACTTCAGCTTGTCCTGGTTCAGCGGACGTTCATTTTCAACGATGGAACAGATATGCCCCTGCGGCGCAATCAGTTCGCTGACCGCATCCCAGTGCCCGTCGGTGTCGTTGAGGATGAAAATGTAATCCACAAAGGTGAGCCCCTGTTTCGCCAGCTCGCCTTTCAGATCGCGGTAGTTGACGACAATATCAGCCCCGCGATCGCGGCACCACCGGGCGGAATCTTCTCGTGAAGCCGTTGCGACGATCTTCACCTTGCTGTTGTGCTTCGCAAAGGGGATCGCCAGCGATCCCACGCCGCCCGCGCCGCCGATGATCAGCAGCGTTTTGTCCGCCCCGGCATCCTGAATGTTCAGGCGTTCAAACAGACCTTCCCACGCGGTGAGCGCGGTCAACGGCAGTGCAGCGGCAGCCGCCCAGCCGAGGCTGGCAGGCTTGTGGCCGACTATGCGTGCATCAATCAGCTGGTGCGTGGTGTTGCTGCCCGGGCGGGTGATGTCGCCCGCGTACCAGACCTCGTCACCCGGCTTAAATCCGGTCACGCCAGCCCCAACCGCTTTGACGATCCCGCTGGCATCCCAGCCGAGGATGCGCGGTTCGTTCAGCCCGTTTTTAGCGATGCCCGCGTGGACTTTGGTATCGACCGGGTTAACGGAGACGGCCTTCACCTCTACCAGCAGATCGTGCTCGCCGGGCCGCGGCATTGGCGGGGTGATTTCAATGAAGATGGACGGATTTTCTGGGTTAACGGCAATAGCTTTAACAGACATGGTGTGTTCCTCAATAGCATGCGTTTTGTTGAGGCTAGTCTATAAAGTGGCCAGCTGCGTGATAAGATGGACAATCAAGAACTCAGCGTTCGTACAGGATGAACAATCATGTTTAAGCAGCTGCAGGATATGGCGCTGTTCGCGCTGGTGGCGGAGATGGGCAGCTTTACCGCTGCCGCGCAGAAAGCCGAACTGCCGAAATCCAGCGTTAGCCAGCGAATTAGCCAGCTGGAGCAGCAGGTGGGTATCCGCCTTCTGAACCGCACCACGCGCAGGATTAGCCTCACGTTTGCGGGCGAGCACTATCTGGTGCACTGTCGCGAAATGCTGGCGGCCAGCGAGCGGGCCGAGTACGCCATTCAGCGGCTGCGCGAAAACCCCAGCGGGCGGCTGCGGATCACCTGTCCGGCGGGAATTGGGGCGACGCTGCTGGCGCACATGAATGCCGAGTTTCAGCTTCGCTATCCTGACGTTTCGCTGGATGTGTCGATCTCTGATGACGTGGTGGATCTGGTCGAGGCCGGTTTTGACGTAGCGCTGCGTACCGGTAAGCCGCAGGACTCCTCCCTGATTGGCCGGATGATCGGGCACTGCCCGCGCTACATGCTGGCCTCACCGGACTATCTGGCGCGTCGGGATCCGCTGACGCATCCCGGTCAGCTGGTGGAGCACCGCTGCATTACGCACCGGGCGTGGTCGGAGTGGCTTCTGCGAAGCGAGAGCGAGGATTACCGCTATCTGCCGGATAACGCGCACATGACCGATAATCTGGTCTACGCCCGTGAGTGTGCGATTGCCGGTGCGGGGATCACGCTCTTACCCGCGTTTCTGCTGGAAGATAAAATTGAAAAAGGGGCGCTGGTTCAGGTGCTGCCGGAGTGGAATGTTGAAGGTAACGATCTGTGGCTGGCCTACCCAAGCCGCAAGCTGAATTCGCCTGCGCTGATGAGCTATATCGAGTTTGCGATGCAGTTTGACGAGGTGAAGCGGTATTACGTGGGTGGGTGATTTTGTGCGGCCTGATGCCCTCACCCTGGCCCTCTCCCACGGGGAGAGGGTACAAACATAAAAAACGGCAACCGAGGTTGCCGTTTTGCTTTTATTTCGCAATACGCTTGTACTTAATACGCTTCGGCTCCAGCGCGTCGGCGCCCAGCGTGCGTTTCTTGTACTCTTCGTATTCGGTGAAGTTACCTTCGAAGAACTCCACTTTACCTTCGTCCTGATAGTCCAGGATGTGGGTCGCGATACGGTCCAGGAACCAGCGGTCGTGCGAGATAACCATCGCACAGCCCGGGAACTCCAGCAGGGCGTTTTCCAGCGCGCGCAGGGTTTCGATATCCAGGTCGTTTGTTGGTTCATCGAGCAGCAGAACGTTACCGCCCACCTGCAGCAGCTTCGCCAGGTGCAGACGACCGCGCTCGCCGCCGGACAGCTCGCCCACGCGTTTGCCCTGGTCGGTGCCTTTGAAGTTAAAGCGGCCAACATAGGCGCGGCTTGGCATCTCGGTGTTGCCGATACGCATGATATCCAGACCGCCGGAGACTTCTTCCCACACGGTTTTGCTGTTATCCATCGCGTCACGGAACTGGTCAACGGAGGCCAGCTTCACGGTTTCACCCAGGGTGATAGAGCCGCTGTCAGGCTGTTCCTGACCGGACATCATGCGGAACAGGGTCGATTTACCCGCGCCGTTCGGACCGATGATGCCGACGATAGCGCCTTTCGGTACGGAGAAGGTCAGGTCGTCGATCAGCAGACGGTCGCCGTAGGACTTACGCAGGTTGGTCACTTCAACCACTTTATCCCCCAGACGTGCTCCAGGTGGAATAAACAGTTCGTTGGTTTCGTTACGTTTCTGGTATTCGGTATTGTTCAGCTCTTCGAAGCGTGCCAGACGGGCTTTGCCCTTAGACTGACGGCCTTTCGCGCCCTGACGAACCCACTCCAGCTCTTTCTCGATAGACTTACGACGCGCCGCTTCCTGAGAAGCTTCCTGCGCCAGACGCTGATCTTTCTGCTCCAGCCAGGAAGAGTAATTGCCTTCCCAAGGAATACCTTCACCGCGGTCCAGCTCCAGGATCCAGCCGGCGACGTTGTCGAGGAAGTAACGGTCGTGGGTAATCGCCACAACGGTGCCTTCGAAGTCGTGCAGGAAGCGCTCCAGCCACGCCACGGATTCCGCATCCAGGTGGTTAGTCGGTTCGTCGAGCAGCAGCATGTCTGGTTTTTCCAGCAGCAGGCGGCACAGCGCCACGCGGCGGCGTTCACCCCCGGAGAGGTTCGCGATTTTCGCATCCCAGTCCGGCA
Source organism: Enterobacter sp. A103 (assembly GCF_034427535.1). Taxonomy (NCBI): domain Bacteria; kingdom Pseudomonadati; phylum Pseudomonadota; class Gammaproteobacteria; order Enterobacterales; family Enterobacteriaceae; genus Enterobacter; species Enterobacter sp. A103. The sequence continues at coordinate 210,920 of NZ_JAXQPQ010000003.1, read as the reverse complement.
GACGCAGGGCATCAGCCGCGCGCTCCAGCTGCACGTTCAGGTTGTGACCGTCGTGCGCCTGGATGATCTCTTCATACTTGCCCTGCTGCGCGGCCAGCTTGTCGAAGTCCGCATCCGGCTCAGCGTATTTGGCATACACTTCATCCAGACCTTTCAGCGCGTTAACCACTTCGGATACCGCTTCTTCAACGGATTCGCGAACGGTGTGTTCCGGGTTCAGCTGAGGTTCCTGCGGCAGGTAACCAATCTTGATGCCAGGCTGCGGACGGGCTTCACCTTCGATGTCTGTATCAATGCCGGCCATGATGCGCAGCAGGGTGGACTTACCGGCACCGTTGAGACCCAGAACACCGATTTTTGCGCCCGGGAAGAAGCTCAGCGAGATATTTTTAAGAATATGACGTTTCGGCGGGACAACTTTGCCGACACGATGCATGGTATAAACGAATTGAGCCACGTTGGACTTCGCCTCTTTTATCGTAATGAGAAGGAATTTCAGCCTCGAAGTGTAGCCTTTTTCACGTCCTAATCCCAGCCAGGAACGTTGGGAGTGTTAAAACGCGCAAGAAAGGTAAAAAAGTGTCCATGACGTGGCGCGTTGAAGGATGCCTGGTTAGCATAAGTTAATTAGACTTTGACGTGGCAAGACGCTGCAATTGACGAAAAAACAATGAGGAAGAGCTTGTGGAAAAAGCCAAACGGGTGGTCTGGCGTCTGCTGGCTGCCAGCGTATGCGTAATGGCGGTAAGCCAGGCGGTGCATGCCGATTCACTGGATGAACAACGTAACCGCTACGCCCAGATTAAACAGGCGTGGGACAACAAGCAGATGGATACCGTGCAGGCGCTGATGCCGACGCTAAAGGATTATCCGCTGTATCCGTATCTGGAGTATCGCCAGATTACGGACGACCTGATGAACCAGCCTACCGTCACCGTGAATAACTTCATTCAGGCGAACCCGACCCTGCCGCCTGCCCGAAATCTCCAGTCTCGTTTTGTGAATGAGCTGGCGCGTCGCGAAGACTGGCGCGGCCTGCTGGCGTTTAGCCCTGAGAAGCCGAACGCCACCGAAGCCCAGTGTAACTATTACTACGCGAAATGGGCGACCGGCCAGCAGGAAGAGGCCTGGGCCGGAGCGAAAGAGCTCTGGCTGACCGGAAAAAACCAGCCGAACGCCTGTGATTCCCTGTTTAGCGCGTGGCGTGCTTCCGGCAAGCAGGATCCGCTCTCCTACCTTGAGCGCATCCGTCTGGCGATGAAAGCCGGTAACACGCGTCTGGTGACCACGCTGGCGGGGCAGATGCCGTCCGATTACCAGACGATCTCCACGGCGGTTATCTCGCTGGCTAACGATCCAAACAGCGTCCTGACCTTTGCCCGCAGTACGGGCGCGACCGATTTTACCCGCCAGATGGCGGCGGTGGCCTTTGCCAGCGTGGCGCGTGACGATGTGGAAAACGCGCGGCTGATGATCCCGCAGCTGGTGCAGGCGCAGCAGCTCAATGAGGAGCAAACCCAGGAGCTGCGCGACATTGTGGCGTGGCGACTGATGGGCACCGATGTGACCGATGAACAGGCGCGCTGGCGTGACGATGCCATTATGCGTTCGAATTCTACGTCGCTGGTGGAACGCCGCGTGCGCATGGCGCTGGGCACGGGCGATCGTCGCGGGCTCAATACCTGGCTCGCGCGTTTGCCAATGGAGGCCAAAGAGAAAGACGAATGGCGCTACTGGCAGGCCGATCTGCTGATGGAGCGCGGCCGTGATGATGAGGCCAAAGAGATCCTCCATTCGCTGATGCAGCAGCGCGGGTTTTACCCAATGGCTGCCGCGCAGCGTCTGGGCGAGGAGTACACCTTCCGTATAGATAAAGCGCCTGTCAACGCGAACCCGGCGCTGACGCAGGGGCCAGAAATGGCGCGCGTTCGCGAGCTGATGTACTGGAATATGGATAACACCGCGCGCAGCGAGTGGGCGAATCTGGTGACCAGCCGCACCACCGATGAGAAAGCCCAGCTTGCCCGCTATGCGTTTGATAATCACTGGTGGGATCTCAGCGTGCAGGCGACGATCGCCGGTAAGCTCTGGGATCATCTGGAAGAGCGTTTCCCGCTGGCGTACAAAGATCTTTTCGATCGCTATACCAGCGGCAAAGATATCCCGCAAAGCTACGCGATGGCGATTGCCCGTCAGGAGAGCGCATGGAACCCGAAAGTCCGCTCCCCGGTGGGCGCCAGCGGCCTGATGCAGATTATGCCGGGCACGGCGACGCACACGGTGAAGATGTTTAATATTCCTGGCTACAGCAGCCCGTCACAGCTTCTCGATCCGGATACCAACATCAACATCGGTACCAGCTATCTCCAGTATGTGTATCAGCAGTTCGGCAATAACCGCATCTTCTCTTCGGCGGCGTATAACGCGGGTCCTGGGCGCGTGCGCACCTGGCTCGGCAACAGCGCCGGACGCATCGACGCCGTAGCGTTTGTGGAGAGCATCCCGTTCTCGGAAACGCGCGGCTACGTGAAGAACGTGCTGGCCTATGACGCTTACTATCGTTACTTCATGGGGCAGAAAGATACCCTGATGAGCGATGCCGAATGGCAGAGACGTTACTGATCGGCGTGGGTTGTGTTATGCTGTACTCGCTAAAGAGTACAAGAGGCAGCATAACATGACCCAGCATTCCCCGTATTCCTCGGCAATGGCCGAACAACGTCATCTGGAGTGGCTTCGTTTTGTGGAGCTGCTGCGTCAGTCTTACGAACAGGATCTGCATTTACCCCTGATGCAGCTGATGCTCACGCCGGACGAGCGCGAGGCGCTGGGCACCCGCGTGCGGATCATTGAGGAGTTGCTGCGCGGGGAGATGAGCCAGCGCGAGCTGAAAAATGAGCTCGGCGCGGGCATTGCAACGATCACCCGCGGCTCGAACAGCCTGAAGTCGGCGCCGGTTGAGCTGCGCCAGTGGCTGGAAGCGGTATTGCTGAAAAACGCCGGATGACGGCGTTGCCCTATCCGGCCAATAAACTTACCGATAAATCGCGTTATGGAACGGGCTTAAGGCCAGAATCACGGCCTGGTGATAAACGCCTGAACGCGTCAGCGCGCCTGCGGTAAAGACGCCAATCGCCCCTTCTTTACGGCCAATCTCATCGATTCCGGTGTACTGCGACATCACCGGCCCGAGCGCTTCACCCGCACGGACTTTTTCCAGAATGACCTCCGGCAGCGGCAGGGTGGCCGAACGCGCTTCACCGCGCTGCTCGCGGCTTTCGATGACAACCCAGCTAAAGGTTGCGCCTTCGTCGATACCTGCTTCAATCGCTACCCAAAAATCAGCATTCGGTGCTGCGGCCTTAGCGTTTGCCACGCGATTTCGTGCGCCAGCGCGCGTTTCCTCGCTGCCAAACGGCTGTTCAGGTACGCCACTCTCGACGCCGATGGCCTCAATATGGCAGGATCCTGCGCCGAAGATCTCGTCAAATGCCCTTAGAATTGCCTGAATTTTGGCAGGATTAGTGGTAGCAGAGACAACATGGTGCATAATTAAGCTCGATTCAAAAAAAAACTCATCGCAGTATAACGGAAAAAAAGCATGTTACAGGTATACCTTGTTCGCCACGGTGAAACGCAGTGGAACGCCGAGCGACGTATTCAAGGCCAGTCAGACAGTCCTCTCACCGAGAAGGGTGTGCAGCAAGCGTGGCAGGTGGCGGAACGCGCCAGAACGCTGGGCATTACCCACGTGATCACCAGCGATTTAGGTCGCACACAGCAGACGGCGCGCATCATCGCAGATGCCTGCGGCTGCGACGTTATGCTGGAGCCGCGCCTGCGCGAGCTGGATATGGGCGTGCTGGAGAAACGCCATATCGATACGCTGACGGAAGCGGAGGAGGGCTGGCGCCGCACGCTGGTGAACGGTACCGAAGATGGCCGTATTCCTGAAGGCGAATCCATGCAGGAGCTTAGCGTACGCATGCATGCCGCGCTGGCGGAGTGCCTGAAGCTGCCGGCGGGAAGCCGTCCGCTGCTGGTGAGTCACGGGATTGCGTTGGGTTGTCTGGTGAGCACCATTCTGGGGTTACCGGCTTACGCTGAGCGCCGTTTGCGCCTGCGCAACTGCTCCATTTCCCGGATTGATTATCAGGAAAGCGCGTGGCTGGCGTCGGGCTGGGTAGTGGAGATGGCAGGGGACATTTCGCATCTCGATGCCCCTGCGCTTGACGAACTGCAGCGTTAACGACGTATCGGAATCAAGAATTCCATACGCAGATTGATTGGGCCTTCTTCCGGTTTGGCATCCTGCGCCGGGTAGTAGCGCTCAATGTCCTGACCTTTACGGCGATTCAGATTCAGCATCGGCATGCAGGTTCCGTAAACGGTCAGGATAAACTCCTGAACCCCCGTTCCCAGCCCTTCATAGGCGAACATCACGTATTCGCCGCCTTCCAGCACGACTGGCTTCGAACCCTGAATATACCCATTGGCCATCTCTGGCGTCAGCGCGGTGGTGTAGAACACCTCCTGCTCGTCGTCTTTTTCCTGGCTTGGGTGCGTTTCGTTGAGGCCATACAGGATTGGCGGGATCGTCGGTGCGTGGCTCAGGAAGTCGCGCCAGAACTGGACGCGCATCTGATGACGGAACTCTGAAATCTGCTCCAGTGAACAGGAGTAGCTTTGTGTCGTGCCGATCAGATGGGTTTCCGGCAGCGCGACAATTTCATATTTCGGCATCGCGAACTCGCCCAGACGCAGCGGCGGACGCATGCCAAACGAGCTCCAGTCAGGCGAGCGACGATAAAGCGCTGGCGTCAACGAGAACTGTTTTTTAAAGGCGCGGGTGAAGGTCTGCTGCGAATCGAAACGATATTGCAGGGCAATATCCAGAATCGGCCGCGCGGTCAGGCGCAATGCCACAGCAGATTTTGATAAACGACGTGCGCGAATATAGGCCCCGATAGCATGACCGGTGACATCCTTGAACATCCTTTGCAGATGCCACTTGGAATAGCCTGCTTTAGCCGCCACATTATCCAGTGACAAAGGCTGGTCGAGATGACCTTCCAGCCAGGTGAGCAGGTCGCGAATAATTCCAGCCTGATCCATATACTATCCTCATCCTTAAAACAGCAGGTGCCTGATAACAGGTTAGCGGATAATAGCATTTTTTGATGTTTTAGCATTCAGTGTTTTTTTTGCGCATTCATGCTTTTTAGAGCACATTACAGGCAGATATATTCTAATCCTGTGATCTTGCTACATTTTTGTCTAAAGTGTTGAATAATCGCTCAGTGTAATTTTAAAGAATGGTAACAATATGAAATACAAGACTTTGATGTTCACCGCGCTGATGCTGGTGGTCGGGCGCGCGGCGCAGGCAGAACAGATTGGCTCCGTCGATACCGTGTTCAAAATGTTCGGCCCTGACCACAAAATCGTGGTGGAGGCGTTTGACGATCCGGACGTGAAAAACGTCACCTGCTACGTCAGCCGCGCGAAAACGGGTGGTATCAAAGGCGGGCTGGGACTGGCGGAAGATACCTCCGATGCGGCGATTTCTTGTCAGCAGGTGGGGCCGGTTGAGTTGAGCGATAAAATTAAAAACGGTAAAGCGCAGGGCGACGTGGTGTTCCAGAAACGAACCTCGCTGGTGTTCAAAAAGCTGCAGGTGGTGCGTTTCTATGATGCCAAACGCAACACTCTGGCGTACCTTGCCTACTCTGACAAAGTGGTGGAAGGCTCGCCGAAAAACGCGATCAGTGCGGTGCCGATTATGCCGTGGCATTAATTCAGGGATGAATCATGCAACAACCTGTGGTCTGGCTGGTTGAAGACGAAACCAGTATCGCCGATACGCTGATCTACATGCTTCAGCAGGAAGGATTCGCGGTAAAGGCGTTTGAACGCGGTTTACCCGTGCTGGAGGAGGCGCGGCGGCAGGCTCCGGCGCTCGCCATTCTGGACGTCGGGCTGCCGGACATCAGTGGATTTGAGCTTTGCCGCCAGCTGCTGGCGCAGCATCCCTCACTGCCCGTGCTGTTTCTGACGGCGCGCAGTGATGAGGTAGACAAGCTGCTTGGCCTGGAAATGGGGGCTGATGACTACGTTGCGAAACCTTTCTCCCCTCGTGAAGTCTGCGCCCGGGTGCGGACGATTTTACGGCGCATGCAAAAATCCGCTGCGCCAGCAGCAACGTTGCGTATCGGGCAGTTTGAACTGAACGAGCCTGCCGCGCGAATTAGCTGGTGCGGGGAAGCATTGCCCCTGACCCGCTACGAATTCTTGCTGCTCAAAACCTTGTTGCAGGCCCCCGGGCGGGTCTTTTCTCGTCAGCAGCTCATGGACAAGGTGTGGGGTGAAGACGGCGACAGCTTCGATCGTACCGTGGACACCCACATCAAAACCCTGCGCGCCAAGCTGCGGGCTGTGAACGAGGAACTCTCACCCATCAGCACCCATCGCGGTATGGGCTACAGTCTGGGCCTTTACTGATGCGCATTGGGATGCGGCTATTGCTGGGGTACTTCCTGATCGTGGCCATCGCCGCGTGGTTTGTGCTGTCGATCTTTGTTCAGGAAGTAAAGCCAGGCGTGCGCAGGGCAACCGAGGGCACGTTAATCGATACCGCGACCCTGCTGGCTGAAATTGGGCGTGATGATTTGCTTTCGGGCCATGCTCAGCAGGGCAAACTGGCACAGGCCTTTTCTCAGCTTCATCAGCGCCCTTTCCGCGCCAATATCGGCGGGATTCATAAAGTGCGTAACGAGTACCACGTCTACATGACTGATGCGCAGGGGCGCGTCGTGTTTGATTCCGCCGGTCTGGCCGTGGGTCAAGATTACTCGCGCTGGAACGACGTCTGGCTGACGCTTCGCGGCGAATACGGCGCGCGCAGTACCCAGAGCCATCCTGACGATCCGGAGAGCACGGTGATGTATGTTGCCGCGCCGGTTGTGGAGCAGGGCAAGATTATCGGCGTGCTGTCGGTCGGGAAACCTAACAGCGCGATGGCACCGGTTATCCATCGCAGCGAGCGGCGGATCCTGTGGGCAGGCGGGGCGCTGCTCGGCATTGCCCTGCTGATCGGTCTTCTCGTCGCCTGGTGGATCAATCGTTCTATCAGTACGTTATCGCGCTATGCCGACTCGGTGACCACGGATACGCCTCTCCCGCTGCCTAATCCTGGCAGTAGCGAACTGCACAAGCTAGCCCAGGCGCTGGAGAATATGCGCATTCGCCTTGAGGGGAAAAACTACATTGAACACTATGTCCATGCGCTGACCCACGAGCTGAAAAGCCCCATCGCCGCCATACGCGGCGCGGCGGAAATTCTCTCCGAGCAGCCGCCGCCGCAGGTGGCCGCGCGGTTTATCGATAATATTCTGGTGCAAAACGCGCGTATGCAGTCGTTGGTTGAAAAACTGCTCACCCAGGCGCGGCTTGAAAATCGCGTCGAGATTACGCCTCAGACCGTCCGCGTCGACCTGCTGTTTACGCGTCTTGCCGACGCGCGCTCGGCGCTGTTGGCGGCAAAAGAGATTAGGCTGACCCTCCAGCCCGCTTCGCTTCATGTTGAAGGCGATCCCGACCTGCTCGAACAGGCGCTCGGTAATTTGCTGGATAACGCTATCGATTTTACGCCGCAGGGCGGCGCCATTGAACTGGCGGCCCGGGAAGTGCAGGGGCAGATACAGCTGATCGTCACCGACAGCGGAAGCGGGATCCCGGATTACGCGCTGGATCGTATTTATGAGCGCTTTTATTCTCTGCCGCGGGAGAACGGGTTGAAGAGCAGCGGACTCGGGCTGGCGTTTGTTCAGGAGGTGGCGCGTCTGCATCAGGGAGAGATTACATTGCGTAATCGTGATGAAGGTGGCGTGATGGCCACGCTGATACTTCACCGTCCCTTCACATAACTTCAAACTGACCCCACACGGCCTGGTTACGCTCTCCTCATCACAAAGGAGACGTAATGATGAAATCCCCACTGTTCTGGAAAATTAGCACCCTGCTGGGGTGCATCCTGCTGCTGTTAGTTCCGCTGTTTATGGTCAGTAACCTGATATCAGAGCGGGAGAGCTACCGCAATGATGTCGAAAATACGCTTCGCCAGAGTACCAGCGGACCGCAAAAACTGGTCGGCCCGATGATTGCGATTCCGATGACGGAGATCTTTTACAAGATAGAGGACGAGAAGAAGGTCGAATACAAGAAAAGCTATATGCATTTCATTCTGCCGGAATCTCTGGTTATTGAAGGTAACCAGCGCGTTGAGTCGAGAAATATTGGTATCTATGACGGGCAGATCTGGAACACGGACCTGAAGATAAAAGCGCAGTTTAATACCGAAGAGCTGAAGCAGTTGAAAGGGGAAACGATCGCGACAGGGCAGCCGTTTATCGTGACGGGCGTCGGCGACGCGCGGGGTATTGGCACGGTCAGTATCTCTAAAATTAATGGTGAGACCCTAAGCGTGGAACCCGGTTCAGGCGTCTACGGTGCGCTTGCTGGGATCCACATCCCGCTGACCGACAAAGCGCTGGAAGCCAAAACGTTTGCGCTTGATATGTCCCTCAGCCTGGCGGGAACCGGCAGTTTTGCGGTGGTGCCGGTAGGGCGTAATAGCGAAATGACGCTCAACAGCAACTGGCCGCATCCGGGTTTTATGGGCGATTATCTCCCTGTTAAGCATCAGATAGGTGAGTCTGGTTTCCAGGCGAACTGGCAGAGCAGCTGGTTTGCAAATAACCTTGAGAGTTGGTTCTACGGCAAGGAGTCGCCGGAGTGGGAGGCGCTCCCGGCCTTTAGCGTGACGGTAGCGACGCCAGCCGACCAGTATCAATTGACCGACCGGGCAATTAAATACGCTATTTTGCTGATTGCGCTGACGTTTATGGCTTTCTTTGTCTTCGAAACCTTAACCGGATTACGCCTTCATCCGATGCAGTATCTGCTGGTGGGGCTGTCGCTGGTCCTGTTCTATCTGGTGTTGCTGGCGCTGTCTGAACACGTCGGGTTTACGCCAGCCTGGATTGTTGCAAGCCTGGTTGGCGCAGCGATGAACGGAATGTACCTGCAGGCCGTGCTGAAAAGCTGGAAACGCAGCGGGCTGTTTGTGCTGGCACTCCTCGGACTGGATGTTGTGATGTGGTTCCTGCTGCGCTCGGAGGACAGCGCGCTGCTGCTGGGGTCAGCGGTTCTCGCGCTGGCGCTGTTCGCGGTGATGTACCTGACCCGGCATTTCGACTGGTACTCGCTCTCTCAGCCGAAGCGACCTGAGCCACCCGCAGCACCGGATGACGATACGATGCGGATCTGGAAATAAAAAAACGGCGCAAATGCGCCGTTTTTTAATGCGTTAACTGCGGGATTACTCCTGCAGATCGCCGCAGAAACGATACCCTTCGCCGTGGATCGTGGCGATGATTTCCGGCGTATCTGGCGTAGATTCGAAATGCTTACGAATACGACGAATGGTCACGTCTACGGTACGGTCGTGCGGTTTCAGCTCACGGCCGGTCATTTTCTTCAGCAGCTCTGCACGGGACTGAATTTTGCCCGGGTTTTCGCAGAAGTGCAGCATCGCGCGGAATTCACTGCGCGGCAGTTTATACTGCTCACCGTTCGGGCTAATCAGAGAACGGCTATTGATATCAAGTTCCCAGCCGTTGAATTTGTAGCTGTCTACGCTACGACGCTCTTCGCTGACCGTACCCAGGTTCATGGTGCGGGACAGCAGGTTGCGTGCACGAATGGTTAACTCGCGAGGATTGAACGGCTTGGTGATGTAGTCATCCGCACCGATTTCCAGGCCAAGAATTTTATCAACTTCGTTATCACGGCCCGTCAGGAACATTAACGCGACGTTCGCCTGCTCGCGCAGTTCGCGCGCCAGAAGAAGACCGTTTTTGCCCGGCAGGTTAATATCCATGATCACCAGGTTGATATCATTTTCAGAAAGGATCTGATGCATCTCTGCGCCATCGGTCGCTTCAAAGACATCGTAGCCTTCTGCTTCGAAAATGCTCTTTAACGTGTTGCGTGTTACCAACTCGTCTTCAACGATAAGAATGTGCGGGGTCTGCATGTTTGCTACCTAAATTGCCAACTAAATCGAAACAGGAAGTACAAAAGTCCCTGACCTGCCTGATGCATGTCGCAAATTAACATGATCGGCTTAACGTGACTAAAGTACGTAATTGCGTTCTTGATGCACTTTCCATCAACGTCAACAACATCATTAGCTTGGTCTTGGGTACTTTCCCTTTGGACCCGACAGTGTCAAAAACGGCTGTCATCCTAACCATTTTAACAGCAACATAACAGGCTAAGTGACACCAGACACCCAATAAAACTACGCTTCGTTGACATATATCAAGTTCAATTGTAGCACGTTAACAGTTTGATGAAATCATCGTAGCCGAATGCTAGCCTTTGTCACAATTTTTCAATAAACCAACTAGTTGCGGGCATTGATTTATAAACGAAGCGAATCCAATCAGAATAGGGTATTCATGTCGCTATTATCATTATAAAACATAGGGATAATAGTGTTCTGTTAACATTCTAACTGATTGTTCAGACAAGGAATAGTTTAGCGTTTTTAATTTGTTATGAAACGCTATTTCGGTGATTTGTGTTGCATTTTTGTAAATTCGCGCCGCGTAATATGTTGAGGTGCATCACATTTTTGCCCGCTAACTGATTAAAAAGAGAGCATAAATGCATCTGTCGATTGTACTGGTTGCCCCAGCCAGAGCCGAAAATATAGGCGCTGCCGCGCGCGCCATGAAGACCATGGGATTCACCGATTTACGTATCGTGGACAGCACTGCCCACCTGGAGCCTGCGGCTCGTTGGGTCGCGCACGGATCGGGCGATATCCTCGATAATATAACCACTTACGCGACGCTTGCTGATGCGCTGCACGACATTTCGTTTACCGTTGCGACCACCGCGCGCAGCCGGGCGAAGTTCCATTACTATGCCACGCCAGCGGAGCTGGTGCCGATGCTGAGCGAGAAAAGCCAGTGGCTGGATAAAGCCGCGCTGGTGTTTGGTCGTGAAGATTCCGGATTGACCAACGAAGAGCTGGAGCTGGCGGACGTTCTTACCGGTGCGCCGATGGTCGCCGATTATCCCTCCCTGAATTTAGGCCAGGCGGTCATGGTCTATTGCTATCAATTAGCCTCCCTAATACAAATCCCTCAACCACCGGCAGAAGGGGCAAATGAAAATCAGCTGGCTGCCCTGCGCGCTCGCGTTGAGCAACTGTTGTCTCAGCTGGGTGTGGCGGACGATCAAAAAATGGCTGACTGGCTGCAGCAGCGTTTGGGGCGTCTTGAGCAGCGGGACACCGCAATGCTGCACCGTTTGCTGCACGATATTGAAAAAAAATTGGCGGAGTAAAATCCTGTCATAAGTTTTTACTATGGTGAATAAGTCTGTACTGATGGGTTGCACTTGGGCGAATCGGATGAAAATAAATCTGCAAACAGCGGGACGTGAGAGTCTCCCGAATTGTGATCAAATTAAAAATTCGTTGACTTAAGGTGCCCGATCCTTTAACCCTAAAAGAATACAGGACAGACAGATAATAATGACAGAGTACACAACATCCATGAAACGCATCAGCATCACCACCATTACTACAACCATCATCATTACCACAGGTAACGATGCGGGCTGACGCGTACAGGAAAAACAAAAAAAAGCCCGCACCTGAACAGTGCGGGCTTTTTTTTCGGCTAAAGGAAACGAGGTAGAACCATGCGAGTGTTGAAGTTCGGCGGTACATCAGTGGCAAATGCAGAACGTTTTCTGCGTGTTGCCGATATCCTGGAAAGCAACGCCAGGCAGGGGCAGGTTGCTACCGTGCTCTCTGCCCCGGCAAAAATCACGAACCATCTGGTGGCGATGATTGAAAAAACCATCGGTGGCCAGGATGCACTCCCGAACATCAGCGACGCAGAGCGTATCTTCGCTGACTTGCTGCAAGGGCTGGCAGAGGCGCTGCCTGGCTTCCCGCACGCTCAGCTGAAGTCCTTCGTTGAGCAGGAATTCGCACAAATCAAACACGTCCTGCACGGCATCAGCCTTCTCGGCCAGTGCCCGGACAGCGTCAACGCGGCGCTGATCTGCCGGGGCGAAAAACTCTCTATCGCCATCATGGCCGGCGTGCTGGAAGCGCGCGGACATAGCGTGACCGTGATCGACCCGGTTGAAAAACTGCTGGCGGTGGGCCACTACCTCGAATCCACCGTTGATATTGCCGAATCAACCCGCCGTATCGCCGCAAGCAAAATTCCTTCTGACCATATGATCCTGATGGCAGGCTTCACCGCCGGTAACGAGAAGGGCGAGCTGGTAGTGCTGGGCCGTAACGGCTCCGACTACTCCGCCGCAGTGCTGGCCGCCTGTTTACGCGCGGACTGTTGTGAAATATGGACTGACGTCGACGGCGTTTATACCTGCGACCCGCGCCAGGTACCCGATGCCAGACTGCTGAAATCGATGTCGTACCAGGAAGCGATGGAGCTTTCCTACTTCGGCGCCAAAGTGCTTCACCCGCGTACCATCTCCCCGATTGCCCAGTTCCAGATCCCTTGCCTGATTAAAAACACCGGTAACCCGCAGGCACCGGGTACGCTGATTGGCGCGAGTACCGATGAAGACGGTCTGCCGGTCAAAGGCATCTCCAACCTGAACAACATGGCGATGTTCAGCGTCTCCGGCCCGGGGATGAAGGGGATGGTCGGCATGGCGGCGCGCGTGTTTGCGGCTATGTCCCGCAACGGTATCTCGGTGGTGCTGATTACCCAGTCTTCTTCCGAATACAGCATCAGCTTCTGCGTGCCGCAGGCTGACTGCCTGCGCGCCCGTCGCGCGCTGGAGGAGGAGTTCTATCTGGAACTCAAAGAAGAGCTGCTGGAGCCGCTCGCCATTCAGGAGCGTCTGGCGATTATCTCCGTGGTCGGCGACGGCATGCGTACGCTGCGCGGTATCTCCGCGAAGTTCTTTGCCGCGCTGGCGCGCGCCAATATCAATATCGTGGCAATTGCCCAGGGCTCGTCAGAGCGCTCAATTTCTGTTGTCGTGGACAACGATGACGCGACCACCGGCGTACGCGTGGTTCACCAGATGCTGTTCAACACCGATCAGGTTATCGAGCTGTTCCTGATTGGCGTCGGCGGCGTGGGCGGCGCGCTGCTGGAGCAGGTGAAGCGTCAGCAGGAGTGGCTGAAGAAGAAACATATCGATCTGCGCGTCTGCGGGATCGCCAACTCCAGAGCGCTACTCACCAACGTTCACGGTCTGAACCTGGAAAACTGGCAGGCCGAGATGAACGAGGCGAAAGAGCCGTTCAACCTGGGCCGCCTGATCCGTCTGGTGAAAGAGTATCATCTGCTTAACCCGGTGATTGTCGACTGTACCTCGAACCAGGCGGTGGCCGACCAGTACGCCGACTTCCTGCGCGAAGGGTTCCACGTGGTGACGCCGAACAAAAAGGCCAACACCTCGTCGATGGATTACTATCACCAGCTGCGTCTGGCGGCGAGCAAGTCGCGCCGCAAGTTCTTGTACGATACCAACGTGGGCGCGGGCCTGCCGGTTATCGAGAACCTGCAGAACCTGCTGAACGCGGGCGACGAACTGCAGCGTTTCTCCGGCATTCTCTCCGGCTCGCTGTCCTTTATCTTCGGCAAGCTGGATGAGGGGATGAGCCTCTCGGACGCGACCCGCGCCGCACGCGAGCTGGGCTATACCGAGCCGGATCCGCGTGACGATCTCTCTGGTATGGACGTGGCGCGTAAGCTGCTGATTCTGGCACGTGAAACGGGCCGTGAGCTTGAGCTTTCCGATATCGTGATTGAACCGGTCCTGCCGGCAGAATTTGACAGCAGCGGTGATGTCGCTGCATTCATGGCAAATTTGCCGCAGCTTGACGATGCTTTTGCCGCGCGCGTTGCGAAAGCCCGTGATGAAGGTAAGGTATTGCGCTATGTTGGCAACATTGAAGAAGATGGCGTGTGCCGGGTGAAGATTGCCGAAGTGGATGGCAACGATCCGCTGTACAAAGTTAAAAACGGCGAAAACGCCCTCGCGTTTTACAGCCACTATTATCAGCCATTGCCGCTGGTGCTTCGCGGCTATGGCGCAGGGAACGATGTTACGGCGGCGGGTGTGTTTGCCGATCTGCTGCGTACCCTGTCATGGAAGTTAGGAGTTTAACATGGTCAAAGTTTATGCCCCGGCTTCCAGCGCGAATATGAGCGTCGGATTTGACGTGCTGGGCGCGGCGGTGACGCCGGTGGATGGTTCACTGCTGGGCGATACGGTCACGGTGGAAGCGGCAGACAGCTTCAGCCTGAACAATGTGGGCCGCTTCGCCAGCAAACTGCCGTCTGAGCCGCGCGAAAATATCGTCTATCAGTGCTGGGAACGCTTCTGTCAGGAGATCGGCAAAAACGTGCCGGTTGCCATGACGCTGGAAAAAAGTATGCCGATTGGCTCGGGGCTGGGTTCCAGCGCTTGTTCGGTGGTCGCCGCGCTGGTGGCGATGAACGAGCACTGCGGCAAGCCGCTGAACAACAACCGCCTGCTGGGGTTGATGGGCGAGCTGGAAGGGCGCATCTCCGGCAGCATTCACTATGACAACGTGGCGCCGTGCTTCCTCGGCGGCATGCAGCTGATGATCGAAGAAAATGGCATCATCAGCCAGCAGGTGCCAGGGTTTGATGAGTGGCTGTGGGTGCTGGCCTATCCGGGCATTAAGGTCTCTACCGCGGAAGCGCGTGCGATCCTGCCCGCGCAGTATCGTCGCCAGGACTGTATCGCCCACGGGCGTCATCTGGCGGGCTTTATTCACGCCTGCTACACCCGTCAGCCGCAGCTGGCGGCGAAGCTGATGAAGGACGTCATTGCTGAGCCGTACCGCACGAAGCTGCTGCCCGGCTTTAACGAGGCGCGACAGGCATCGATGGATATCGGCGCGCAGGCGTGCGGCATCTCCGGCTCCGGCCCGACGCTGTTCGCCCTGTGCGACAAGCCTGACACCGCGCAGCGCGTGGCGGACTGGCTCTCTAAACACTACCTGCAAAATCAGGAAGGCTTTGTTCATATTTGCCGTCTGGACACGGCTGGCGCACGAGTACTGGGATAATTAATGAAACTCTATAACCTTAAAGATCATAACGAGCAGGTCAGCTTCGCGCAGGCGGTAACTCAGGGGCTGGGCAAAAATCAGGGGCTGTTCTTCCCGCATGACCTGCCGGAATTCCAGCTGACCGAGATCGACGAGCTGCTGAAGCAGGACTTCGTCACCCGCAGCACCAAAATTCTGTCTGCGTTTATCGGCGACGAAATTCCGCAGGAGCTTCTGGAAGAGCGCGTGCGTGCGGCGTTCGCTTTCCCGGCGCCGGTGAAGCAGGTTGAGCCTGACGTTGGCTGCCTGGAGCTGTTCCACGGTCCGACCCTGGCGTTTAAAGACTTCGGCGGCCGCTTTATGGCGCAGATGCTGACCCACATCAGCGGCGACAAACCGGTGACCATCCTCACCGCGACCTCCGGCGATACCGGTGCGGCGGTGGCGCATGCCTTCTACGGACTGAAAAACGTCCGCGTGGTGATCCTCTATCCGAAAGGCAAAATCAGCCCGCTGCAGGAAAAACTGTTCTGTACGCTCGGCGGCAACATTGAAACCGTGGCGATCGACGGTGATTTCGATGCCTGCCAGGCGCTGGTCAAGCAGGCTTTCGACGACGAAGAGCTGAAGGTGGCCCTGGGTCTGAACTCTGCCAACTCCATCAACATCAGCCGTCTGCTGGCGCAGATCTGCTACTACTTCGAAGCGGTGGCGCAGCTGCCGCAGGAAGCGCGCAACCAGCTGGTGATCTCCGTGCCGAGCGGTAACTTCGGTGACCTGACGGCAGGTCTGCTGGCGAAATCCCTGGGTCTGCCGGTGAAACGCTTTATCGCGGCGACCAACGCCAACGACACCGTGCCGCGCTTCCTGAAAGACGGGAAGTGGGCGCCGAACGCCACGCAGGCGACGCTCTCCAACGCGATGGATGTGTCACAGCCGAACAACTGGCCGCGCGTGGAAGAGCTGTTCCGCCGTAAGATCTGGCGTCTGGGTGACCTGGGCTACGCCGCGGTGACGGATGAAACCACCAAAGAAACCATGCGCGAGCTGAAGGCGGTGGGGTATACCTCTGAACCGCACGCGGCGATTGCCTACCGCGCGCTGCGCGACCAGCTTAACCCGGGTGAATATGGCCTGTTCCTGGGCACCGCGCATCCGGCGAAGTTCAAAGAGAGCGTGGAAGCGATCCTGGGCGAAACGCTGCCGCTGCCGAAAGAGCTGGCCGAGCGCGCCGACCTGCCGCTGCTGTCACATGAGCTGCCCGCGGATTTTGCCGCGCTGCGTAAGCTGATGATGACGCGCGCGTGATTGTGTTGCCCGGTGGCGGCTACGCCTTACCGGGCCTACAACGACCACGACGACCTCATCGTAGGCCGGGTAAGGTGAAGCCACCACCCGGCTTTTTTATGGAGAAATTAAGGAGAGAAAAAGCAGGAAAAAAGCAGAAATTCCCAATAAATGCGGTCACTTAGCGTTTAGGATTGCAGAGAATAACATCCCCCGTTCCCCTCGCGTACTCTCCTTACATCGGCCCACGTTGGGCAAGAAGAATAAGGAGTCACCTGTGTCTACACTGAAACCTGCACTCATCGCGCTTTCACTGGTGCTGGCCGCCCCCATGGCGGTTCAGGCATCTGAAATTACCCTCGTACCTGCGGTCAAACTGCAGATTGGCGACCAGGATAACAACGGTCATTACTGGGACGGCGGCCGCTGGCGCGACCACGACTGGTGGAAAGCGCACTATGACTGGCGTGATAACCACTGGCGTCCACATGATGAGCATCGTAAACACGACGCTCGTCACGATGACCATCACCACGATGACCGCCGCGACGATCGCGGCCCGGACTGGAAACACCATTAATGCAAAACCCCGCCAGCTGGCGGGGTTTGTTTTTACTGCTCGTGGCGCTTAAATACCAGCTCGCCTTTCCCTGACGATACTTCGTCAAAGAAATAGCCTTCGCTGTTAAATTTGGTTAACTGCTCCGGCTTCGTCAGGCGGTTCTGGATGATGTAGCGGCTCATCAGGCCGCGCGCTTTCTTAGCGTAGAAGCTGATCACTTTGAACTTACCGTTCTTCTCGTCGAGGAATACCGGTTTGATAATCTCCGCATCCAGCTTTTTCGGCTTCACCGACTTGTAGTATTCGTCGGATGCCAGGTTAATCACCACGTTATCGCCCTGAGCGTGCAGCGCCGCGTTCAGCTTATCGGTAATGATATCGCCCCAGAAATGGTACAGGTCTTTGCCTTTGGCATTTTCCAGGCGAATCCCCATCTCCAGACGATACGGCTGCATCAGATCCAGCGGGCGCAGTACGCCGTACAGACCCGACAGCATGCGCAGATGCTGCTGGGCAAAATCGAAATCGGCTTCGCTAAAATCTTCCGCCTGCAGGCCGGTGTAGACATCACCTTTAAACGCCAGAATCGCCTGGCGAGCGTTAGCCGGGGTGAAATCCGGGTGCCACTCGTGAAAGCGGGTCGCGTTAAGATCGGCCAGCTTGTCGCTGATGCTCATCAGCGAGGCGATTTGCGGCGCAGAGAGCTTACGCGCTTCGCGGATCAGCTGTTGCGAGTAGTCCAGCAGTTCAGGCTGGGTATAGCGCTCGGTGGCGAGCGGGCTCTGGTAGTCGAGCGTTTTTGCAGGTGAAATCAGAATCAGCATATCCAGTCCTTGCAGGAAATTTAGAGCGACTTTAGCAAAAAATCGCCCTGAATTGATCGATAGCTGTTATTGCCGCGGCAAATCATCCCACGTGCCGGGGGCAAGCTGCGCCTTAATATCGGGATAGCGGGCGGGATCAAATACCGGCGGAACGCCGAGTTTGCGCTGACGCAGATAGTCTCTGGCAATCAGGGTCACAACGGGCGAGAGCAGCAGGATAGCGGTGAGGTTCGTGATCGCCATTAGCGCCATAATGATATCGGCCAGCTGCCAGACCAGCGGCATACTGAGGAAGGAGCCAGCGATGATCATCAGAATGACCGCGAGCCGCAGGGCTCCGATTGCGGTACGGGAGTCGAGCTTCAGGAAAATAAGGTTATTTTCGGCGTAGAGGTAATTCACCACAATCGAACTGAAGGCAAACAGTACCAGGACGAGCGAGACAAATCCTGCTCCCCAGCCGCCGGTCAGGTTCACCAGCGCCTGCTGGAGAAGCTGTATCCCGGCGGTTCCTGAGGAGTGCGGGACGGGGCCTGCCAGCAGCAAAATCATGGCGCTGGCGGAGCAGATGATAATGGTATCGGTAAAGACGCCAATCATCTGCACAATGCCCTGTGCGGCCGGGTGCGGCGGCCAGGAAGAGGCGGCAGCGGCCGCGTTGGGGGTTGACCCCATTCCGGCTTCATTGGAGAACATGCCCCGCTGAAAACCCGCCATCAGCGCCTGGCTAAAGGTATAGCCCAGCGCCCCGGAGGCCACCTCGCGCCAGCCAAAAGCGCTTTTGACGATGGTCGCAATCACGCCAGGCACCTGGTCGATATGCAGGGCGGCGACGAACAGGCTCGCGACAACCCAAAGCAGCGCCATAACGGGAACCAGCCACTGCATCAGGCGGGCAACGCCCCTGAGACCGGCAGAAATGGTGAGCAGAACGACGAGGGCTAAAGCAATACCGGCGACCCACTCCGGGCAGGAGAAGGCATAGCGCAGGGCATTGGCGACAGAATTTGCCTGGACGGTATTAAAAATAAGACCGTATGCGAGCAGTAAAAAAAGCGAGAACAGAACGCCCATCCAGCGCATCCCCAAACCACGCGCCATGTACCAGGCAGGACCGCCGCGAAACTGGCCGTTTTTATCTTTCTCTTTATACAGCTGGGCGAGCGAACTTTCGGCAAAGGAGGTGGCCATTCCGAGTAGCGCCGTCACCCACATCCAGAAGACCGCGCCTGGCCCGCCGGCGCTGATGGCCAGCGCAACGCCCGCCAGATTCCCGCTGCCGAGGCGTGCCGCCAGGCTGGTACAGAGTGCCTGGAACGACGTTAATCCGCCCGGCTGGGGCGTAACGCTGTTTTTCAGACTTCTGCCAAACTTGCGAATATAACGAAACTGGATAAACCCACTGCGTAGCGTAAACCAAATACCTGCTCCCAGAAGCAGGTAAATCATTATCGAACCCCACAGGACTTCGTTAATAAAGAAAAAGAAATCAGGCATTAACGTCCCTCTTGTTGATGCCAAAGTGAATATGTAAGCGCTACCACTGATTGGGCATGCTGTTGCTTAGCAGCCTGTTAATCTTCCGAGTTTACCATACTCTACCTAAGCGCACTGTCTGCGGTTGCGCTACCCCTCCGTCGTGTTATCATCAGGGCAGACCGGTTACATCCCCCTAACAAGTAAACCTGTCATTTTTCCGCTGCAGACATGCTGTCGGTAGCGTGAATTATCCAGGGCACGTTAAAAGAGAAACACTATCATGACGGATAAATTGACCTCCCTTCGTCAGTTCACCACTGTCGTAGCTGACACCGGAGATATCGCGGCAATGAAGCTGTACCAGCCGCAGGATGCCACAACTAACCCTTCTCTGATCCTTAACGCCGCACAGATCCCTGAGTATCGCAAACTGATTGACGACGCAGTGACCTGGGCGAAAGCACAGAGCAACGACCGCGCGCAGCAGGTTGTGGATGCCACCGACAAACTGGCAGTGAACATCGGTCTGGAAATCCTGAAGCTGGTTCCTGGCCGTATCTCTACCGAAGTGGATGCACGTCTCTCCTACGACACCGAAGCGTCTATCGCCAAAGCGAAACGTCTGATCAAAATGTACAACGATGCAGGCATCAGCAACGACCGTATCCTGATCAAACTGGCTTCTACCTGGCAGGGTATCCGCGCGGCAGAGCAGCTGGAAAAAGACGGTATCAACTGTAACCTGACCCTGCTGTTCTCCTTCGCGCAGGCGCGTGCATGTGCAGAAGCAGGCGTATACCTGATTTCTCCGTTCGTGGGCCGTATTCTGGACTGGTACAAAGCCAACACCGATAAGAAAGAGTACGCGCCGGCTGAAGATCCAGGCGTGGTTTCTGTTACTGAAATCTACGAATACTACAAACAGCACGGCTATGAGACTGTGGTTATGGGCGCAAGCTTCCGTAACGTCGGTGAAATCATCGAGCTGGCTGGCTGTGACCGCCTGACCATCGCCCCTGCGCTGCTGAAAGAGCTGGCAGAAAGCGAAGGTACCATCGAGCGTAAGCTGTCTTACACCGGTGAAGTGAAAGCGCGCCCAGAGCGCATCACTGAATCCGAGTTCCTGTGGCAGCACAACCAGGATCCAATGGCTGTAGATAAGCTGGCGGACGGTATCCGTAAGTTTGCTGTTGACCAGGGCAAACTGGAAAAAATGATCGGCGACCTGCTGTAATCATTCTGCGTGACCGGGCTTCCGGTCACGCGACTTCTTTCGTACCCTGTCTGAATCTCCTCTCTGCGTGTATCATTCCCTTTAATCAGTACTTTTTGAATGGAATGGATATGAATACCTTACGCATCGGCCTAGTGTCGATTTCTGACCGCGCCTCCAGCGGTGTTTACCAGGATAAAGGCATCCCCGCTCTGGAAGAGTGGCTTGGCAGCGCGCTGACCACCCCCTTTGACATTCAGACCCGCCTGATCCCTGACGAACAGCCGATCATCGAGCAGACGCTCTGCGAGCTGGTGGATGAGATGAGCTGCCACCTTGTTCTGACGACGGGCGGAACCGGCCCCGCGCGCCGCGACGTGACGCCGGACGCAACGCTGGCGATTGCCGATCGTGAAATGCCGGGCTTTGGCGAGCAGATGCGCCAGATAAGTCTACACTTTGTCCCGACGGCCATTCTTTCCCGTCAGGTGGGCGTAATCCGCAAACAGGCATTGATTCTGAACCTGCCGGGGCAGCCGAAGTCGATCAAAGAGACGCTGGAAGGGCTGAAAGCGGAAGATGGCAGCGTCCTCGTTCACGGCATCTTTGCAAGTGTACCGTATTGTATACAGCTCCTTGACGGCCCCTATGTGGAAACCGATGAGAAAGTGGTAGCAGCTTTTCGCCCGAAAAACGCACGTCGCGAAACAATCTCCTGAAATTAACCAATATGTGACATTAGCTGAAGCGGCGATGGCGTGGTAAAGCTTTTACGGTATAGTAATTTTTTCTTTACGACTGCTGTAAAAATAAATCCACAATACACGCAAATGGTTCGCTATGTCACATAACACCCGACCTCTGAATCGACAGGACTACAAAACTCTCACGCTCGCGGCCTTAGGCGGTGCGCTGGAGTTTTACGACTTTATCATCTTCGTCTTCTTCGCCGCCGTGGTGGGAGAGCTCTTCTTCCCGGCGGATATCCCGGATTGGCTGCGTCAGGTGCAAACCTTCGGCATTTTTGCCGCCGGGTATCTGGCGCGTCCGCTGGGCGGCATTATCATGGCCCACTTTGGCGATCTGGTCGGGCGCAAGAAGATGTTTACCCTTAGCATCCTGCTGATGGCCGTGCCGACGCTGGCTATTGGTCTGCTGCCCACCTATGCCTCGATGGGCATTCTCGCTCCGTTGCTGCTGTTGCTGATGCGCGTTCTTCAGGGCGCGGCGATTGGCGGTGAAGTGCCGGGCGCGTGGGTGTTTGTCGCGGAGCATGTTCCGGCGCGCCGCATTGGAATCGCCTGCGGAACCTTAACCGCGGGGTTAACGGTAGGGATTTTGCTCGGTTCCGTCGTCGCGACAATTGTCAACACCAGCATGACGCAGCAGGCCGTGCACGACTGGGGCTGGCGTATTCCGTTCCTGCTGGGCGGGGCGTTTGGTCTGGTCGCGATGTACCTGCGCCGCTGGCTGCAGGAGACGCCGATTTTCCTCGAGATGCAGCAGCGCAAAGCGCTGGCGCAGGAGCTGCCGGTGAAGGCGGTCGTGGTACGTCATAAAAAAGCGGTGGTGGTGTCGATGCTGCTCACCTGGCTGCTTTCGGCGGGCATTGTGGTGGTGATATTGATGTCCCCGGTGTGGCTGCAAAAGCAGTACGGTTTCGCCCCTGCCGTGACGTTACAGGCGAACAGTATCGCGACAATCATGCTCTGCTTTGGCTGTCTGGCCGCCGGGCTGGCGGCAGATCGTTTCGGCGCCAGCGTTACCTTTATCGTCGGCAGCCTGTTACTGGCCGCATCAAGCTGGGCGTTTTACCATCTGGCGGGCAGCCATCCTGAACAGCTGTTCCTGCTGTACGGCACGGTAGGGCTGTGCGTGGGCGTTGTCGGGGCGGTACCGTACGTGATGGTCCGCGCGTTCCCGCCGGAGGTACGCTTCACCGGGATCTCATTTTCCTACAACGTGTCGTATGCCATTTTCGGCGGGCTGACGCCGATTGCGGTGACGGTGCTGATGGGCGTGTCGCCTATGGCGCCAGCCTGGTATGTACTCGCGCTTTCGTTGATGGGGCTGGGATTAGGGATTTGGCTGGGGCAGATGAAGGGATGTCGTGCCCGCGAAGCGGACACGACAGAGGGATCAGTGTTTTTCACCAATCGGTAGAATGGTGCGGTCAAACTGTTCGTTCAGCACTTCACCCATTGCGAGGTAGATAGCGCTTGCGCCGCAAACCAGACCAATCCAGCCTGCAACATGAACGATGCCTTCGTTATCCACCAGGTGTCCGATCGCCAGCAGGGCGAACAGCACGGTCAGGCTCAGGAAAACGAACTGCAGCATGCGGTTACCTTTCAGGGTACCGAAGAACATGAACAGGGTGAAGACGCCCCACAGGCCCAGGTAAACGCCCAGGAAGTGGGCGTTTGCCGCGTCTGCCATGCCCATTTTAGGCAGCAGCAGAATGGCAACCAGGGTCAGCCAGAAAGAACCGTAAGAGGTGAAGGCGGTTAAGCCGAAGGTATTGCCTTTCTTATATTCCAGCAGGCCCGCGAAGATTTGCGCGATACCGCCGTAAAAAATGCCCATCGCCAGGATGATGCCATCCATCGGGAACATCCCGATATTGTGCAGGTTCAGCAGGATAGTGGTCATGCCAAAACCCATCAGGCCCAGCGGAGCCGGATTAGCCAACTTAGTGTTGCCCATAAGTCCTCAAAAAAATCATCATTAATATGGTGAAATGGTTAAACCCGCGTCAGTTCTCCCTGACTGGGCGCGGCATCATAATGGGCGCAATCGGTGGCGTCTATGATCTCATCAGGGTGAAATTAAAATTTTTTTTATGCTTGCCCCTTGATGGATGCCGTCGCGACCCCATCTTGTAGTCAACCGCAGTGTGTGGACCTGAAAAAAATCAAATCTGGGCAGTTGAAAAAGCACGTTCTGCCCTTATTACAGGTACACAACCACATGTTGACTGAATTTTTAGTGGAGACGTTTAGATGGGTAAAATTATTGGTATCGACCTGGGTACTACCAACTCTTGTGTAGCGATTATGGATGGCACTACTGCACGCGTGCTGGAGAACGCCGAGGGCGATCGCACCACGCCTTCTATCATTGCTTATACCCAGGATGGTGAAACTCTGGTTGGTCAGCCGGCTAAACGTCAGGCAGTGACAAACCCGCAAAACACCCTGTTTGCGATTAAACGCCTGATCGGCCGCCGCTTCCAGGACGAAGAAGTTCAGCGTGACGTTTCCATCATGCCTTACAAAATCATCGCGGCAGATAACGGCGATGCATGGCTTGATGTGAAAGGCGCTAAAACTGCACCACCGCAGATTTCTGCTGAAGTGCTGAAGAAAATGAAGAAAACCGCTGAAGATTACCTGGGTGAGCCGGTAACTGAAGCTGTTATCACCGTACCTGCCTACTTCAACGATGCTCAGCGTCAGGCAACCAAAGATGCTGGCCGTATCGCAGGTCTGGAAGTAAAACGTATCATCAACGAACCAACCGCTGCTGCACTGGCTTACGGTCTGGATAAAGAAGTTGGCAACCGTACTATCGCGGTTTACGACCTGGGTGGTGGTACCTTCGATATCTCTATTATCGAAATCGACGAAGTTGATGGCGAAAAAACCTTCGAAGTTCTGGCAACCAACGGTGATACCCACCTGGGTGGTGAAGACTTCGATACTCGTCTGATCAACTATCTCGTTGACGAGTTCAAGAAAGATCAGGGCATTGACCTGCGTAACGACCCGCTGGCCATGCAGCGCCTGAAAGAAGCCGCTGAGAAAGCGAAGATCGAACTTTCTTCCGCTCAGCAGACCGACGTGAACCTGCCGTACATCACTGCAGACGCGACCGGTCCTAAACACATGAACATCAAAGTGACCCGTGCGAAACTGGAAAGCCTGGTAGAAGACCTGGTGAACCGTTCAATCGAGCCGCTGAAAGTTGCCCTGCAGGACGCTGGCCTGTCCGTATCTGACATCCAGGACGTTATCCTGGTCGGTGGTCAGACGCGTATGCCAATGGTTCAGAAGAAAGTGGCTGAGTTCTTTGGTAAAGAGCCACGTAAAGACGTTAACCCGGACGAAGCGGTCGCAATCGGTGCTGCGGTTCAGGGGGGCGTACTGACCGGTGAAGTTAAAGACGTACTGCTGCTGGACGTTACCCCGCTGTCTCTGGGTATCGAAACCATGGGCGGTGTGATGACTGCGCTCATCAACAAAAACACCACCATCCCAACGAAACACAGCCAGGTGTTCTCTACCGCTGAAGACAACCAGTCTGCGGTAACCATCCATGTGATTCAGGGTGAGCGTAAGCGTGCGGCGGATAACAAATCTCTGGGTCAGTTCAACCTGGACGGTATTAACCCGGCACCGCGCGGCATGCCGCAGATCGAAGTCACCTTCGACATCGATGCTGACGGTATCCTGCACGTGTCTGCGAAAGACAAAAACAGCGGTAAAGAGCAGAAGATCACCATCAAGGCATCTTCTGGCCTGAACGAAGCGGAAATCGAAAAAATGGTTCGCGATGCCGAAGCTAACGCGGAATCCGACCGTAAGTTCGAAGAGCTGGTTCAGACCCGTAACCAGGGTGACCATCTGCTGCACAGCACCCGTAAGCAGGTTGAAGAAGCAGGCGATAAACTGCCAGCGGAAGACAAGACTGCTATCGAAGCTGCACTGAGCGCGCTGGAATCCTCACTGAAAGGTGAAGATAAAGCGGACATCGAAGCGAAGATGCAGGAACTGGCGCAGGCTTCTCAGAAGCTGATGGAAATCGCTCAGCAGCAGCACGCTCAACAGCAGGCGGGCGCTGACGCTTCGGCGAACAACGCGAAAGACGACGACGTTGTCGACGCTGAGTTCGAAGAAGTTAAAGATAAAAAATAATCGCCCTGATGCAGGGTAATTAATCGGCACGGGCGTAGGAGAACTCTCCACGCCCGTGCTCGCATGTTAAGGGGCTTAAAAAAACCAATGGCAAAGCAAGACTATTACGAGATTTTAGGCGTTCCGAAAACTGCGGAAGAGCGTGAAATCAAAAAGGCGTACAAGCGCCTGGCCATGAAATTCCACCCGGACCGTAACCAGGGTGACAAAGAGGCTGAAGCCAAATTTAAAGAGATCAAAGAAGCCTACGAAGTCCTGACCGATGCACAAAAACGTGCGGCCTATGACCAGTACGGTCACGCAGCCTTTGAACAGGGCGGCATGGGCGGCGGTGGATTCGGTGGCGGCGGCTTTGGCGGCGGCGCTGACTTCAGCGATATCTTTGGCGATGTATTTGGCGACATTTTCGGCGGCGGCCGTGGTCGTCAGCGCGCGGCGCGCGGCGCGGACCTGCGCTACAACATGGAGCTGACGCTGGAAGAGGCCGTTCGCGGCGTAACCAAAGAGATCCGTATCCCGACGCTGGAAGAGTGTGACGTTTGCCACGGCAGCGGCGCGAAAGCGGGCACACAGCCTCAGACCTGTCCAACCTGTCACGGCTCTGGTCAGGTACAGATGCGTCAGGGCTTCTTCGCGGTACAGCAGGCCTGTCCTCACTGTCACGGTCGCGGCACGCTGATTAAAGATCCGTGCACCAAATGCCACGGCCACGGTCGCGTTGAGAAAACCAAGACCCTGTCCGTTAAAATCCCGGCTGGCGTCGATACGGGCGACCGCATCCGTCTGGCCGGTGAGGGCGAAGCAGGCGAGCACGGCGCACCGGCAGGCGATCTGTACGTTCAGGTTCAGGTCAAGCAGCACGCCATCTTTGAGCGTGAAGGCAATAACTTGTACTGCGAAGTGCCGATCAACTTCGCGATGGCGGCACTCGGTGGCGAAATCGAAGTGCCAACGCTGGACGGTCGCGTGAACCTGAAAGTGCCTGGGGAAACCCAGACCGGCAAGCTGTTCCGCATGCGCGGGAAAGGCGTTAAATCCGTTCGCGGTGGCGCGCAGGGCGACCTGCTGTGCCGCGTCGTCGTCGAAACGCCGGTTGGCCTGAACGACAAGCAGAAACAGCTGCTGAAAGAGCTGCAGGAGAGCTTTGGCGGCCCGACGGGCGAGAAAAACAGCCCGCGTTCCAAAAGCTTCTTCGATGGCGTCAAAAAATTCTTCGATGATTTGACTCGCTGATTCGTTAGCTGGTTTTCATCTTCTCAAAGCCCGGAAGCGATTCCGGGCTTTTTTATTTGCGCGTATAGCTCGGTTAAACTGAGTCTATACTCAACATTAATCTGTTTTTGCCGAGCTATTTGGCTTGGTATTATGGTTTTATCGAGGTATTGTTGTAAAAGAGAGAACTTAAATGAAATTACTACACCGTTTCTTTAGCAGTGAGGCGTCCGGTGGCGTGATCCTGATTATTGCCGCAGCGGCCGCGATGGTGCTCGCTAACCTTGGCATCACGCAGGATCTCTACCATGCATTTCTGGAAACGCCCGTTGAGCTGAAGGTCGGGGCGCTGGAAATTAATAAGAACATGCTGCTGTGGATCAACGATGCGCTAATGGCGGTGTTCTTCCTGCTGGTGGGTCTTGAGGTTAAGCGCGAGCTGGTGCTGGGCTCGCTTGCCAGCCGCCAGCGCGCGGCGTTTCCGGTGATCGCAGCGATTGGCGGAATGGTCGTTCCGGCGTTGCTCTTCCTGGCGTTCACCTGGCAGGATCCTGTTGCGCGTGACGGCTGGGCGATCCCGGCCGCGACGGATATCGCCTTTGCGCTCGGTGTCTTAGCCTTGCTCGGTAGCCGCGTGCCGGTGGCCCTGAAAATCTTCCTGATGGCGCTGGCGATCATCGATGACCTGGGTGCCATTGTGATTATCGCGCTGTTCTACACCAGCGATCTGTCGATCCTGTCCCTGAGCGTCGCCGCCGGGGCGATTGCGGTGCTGGCGCTGCTGAACATCTTCAATGTTCGCCGCATCGGTATCTATATCCTGGTGGGGATGGTGCTGTGGACGGCGGTACTGAAATCCGGCGTGCACGCCACGCTGGCAGGCGTGATTGTGGGCTTCTTCGTGCCGCTTAAACCGCAGGACGGCAAGTCGCCTGCCAAACAGCTGGAGCATGTGCTGCACCCGTGGGTTGCCTTTATGATCCTGCCGCTGTTTGCGTTTGCCAACGCGGGAGTTTCCCTCGGCGGCGTGACGCTGGACGGGCTGACGTCCGTGCTGCCGCTGGGCATTATTGCCGGGCTGTTTATCGGTAAGCCGCTGGGCATTAGCCTCTTCTGCTGGCTGGCGACGAAGCTGAAGCTGGCGTCATTGCCGCATGGCACCACGTTTTCGCAAATTATGGCCGTCGGCGTGCTGTGTGGAATCGGGTTTACGATGTCGATCTTTATTTCGACACTGGCGTTTGGTACGCATGCGCCTGAGCTTATCGTCTGGGCTAAACTCGGCATTCTCATCGGGTCATTACTGGCCGCGGTAATCGGTTATACCTTGTTGAAGGTGAAGTTGTCCGGACAGGCCGTCCAGGCATAACGGAACACCGGGAGGAGGCGATCCTCCTCCCGATACACACTCAGGGAGAGAAGACGCGATGTCTCATTTAAATTACAACCATCTGTACTACTTCTGGCACGTCTACAAACAGGGTTCGGTGGTGGGAGCAGCAGAGGCGCTCTACCTGACGCCGCAAACCATCACCGGGCAAATCAAGGCCCTGGAAGAGCGTCTGCAGGGGAAGCTGTTCAAGCGTAAGGGGCGTGGGATTGAACCCAGCGAACTGGGTGAACTGGTTTTCCGCTATGCGGACAAAATGTTCACCCTGAGCCAGGAGATGCTGGATATCGTCAACTACCGCAAAGAGTCGAACCTGCTCTTTGACGTGGGCGTGGCGGATGCGCTGTCCAAGCGGCTGGTGAGCGGCGTGCTGGATGCGGCGGTAGTCGAAGATGAGCAAATCCACCTGCGCTGCTTTGAATCCACCCACGAGATGCTGCTGGAACAGCTGAGCCAGCACAAGCTGGACATGATTATCTCGGACTGCCCGATCGACTCCACCCAGCAGGAAGGGCTGTTCTCGGTGAAGATTGGCGAATGTGGCGTGAGCTTCTGGTGTATCAACCCGCCGCCGGAGAAAACCTTCCCGGCCTGCCTGGAAGAGCGTCGCCTGCTGGTGCCTGGGCGACGCTCAATGCTCGGACGCAAGCTGCTGAACTGGTTTAATTCGCAGGGGCTGAAGGTAGAAATCCTCGGTGAGTTCGACGATGCGGCGCTGATGAAAGCCTTTGGCGAAGCGCATAATGCGATTTTCGTTGCGCCGACGCTGTACGCGCACGATCTCTATTCGGACGACAAGATTACGGAGATAGGCAGAGTGGATAACGTGATGGAGGAGTACCACGCCATATTTGCCGAAAGAATGATTCAGCACCCGGCGGTGCAGCGAATCTGCAACCGTGACTACTCGGCGCTGTTTACGCCACCGGCAATCTGAAGGCATAAAAAAACCCGCGTTAAGCGGGTTCTTTAAACAAGCAACAACAAGTAGCGATTAAGCCAGTTTGTTGATCTGCGCGGTCAGGTTTGCTTTATGACGCGCTGCTTTGTTTTTGTGGATCAGACCTTTAGCAGCCTGACGATCCACGATTGGTTGCATTTCGTTAAATGCGTTCTGCGCTGCAGCTTTGTCGCCTGCTTCGATTGCTGCGTATACTTTCTTGATGAAAGTACGCATCATAGAGCGACGGCTTGCGTTGTGCTTACGAGCCTTTTCAGACTGAACGGCACGTTTCTTAGCTGATTTGATATTAGCCAAGTCCAACTCCCAAATATGTTCTATGTGGACAATTCAAAGGCCGAGGAATATGCCCTCTTTGCCTTCTTTTGTCAATGGATTTGTGCAAATAAGCGCCGTTAATTAGCGACGCTACGTTACGTAGTGATGGCGCAGGATTCTACCAGCTTGTCTTCCCTGAATACAGCCTTTCGGCATAAAAATCGCAGTTCAAGAGCAGATTTTTTCGCTGCGAAAGGTCAGCCTGATGAAATCATTACGGCTTTCTGTTTTGCGCGAACAATCGCCGGTTAACCTTAACCGCTGTACAAGGTATACTTTGGCGATTTTCACTGTTTTGAGCCAGACATGAAGCTGATACGCGGCATACATAATCTCAGCAGCGCGCCACACGGGTGCGTGCTGACTATTGGTAATTTCGACGGCGTGCATCGTGGTCATCAGGCGCTGTTGCAGGGATTGCGGAAAGAAGGGGAGGCCCGTGGCCTGCCCGTTGTAGTGATGATTTTCGAGCCGCAGCCGCTGGAATTGTTCGCGGGCGATAAATCTCCCGCCCGACTCACTCGCCTGCGCGAGAAATTGCGCTATCTGGCGGAGTCCGGCGTGGACTATGTATTGTGTTTACGTTTCGATCGTCGCTTTGCCGCGCTGACAGCACAAAATTTCGTCAGCGACCTGCTGGTTAAGCGTCTTGGCGTACAGTTTCTTGCCGTGGGCGATGATTTCCGCTTTGGCGCTGGTCGTCAGGGCGATTTCTTGCTATTACAGAAGGCTGGTCTGGAGTACGGATTTGACGTCACCAGCGCGATGACCTTCTGCGAAGGCGGCGTGCGCGTCAGCAGCACGGCGGTGCGTCAGGCGCTGGCTAATGATGACCTGGACACGGCAGAAACCCTGCTGGGCCATCCGTTCACCATCTCTGGCCGCGTGGTCCATGGCGATGCGCTGGGCCGCACGATAGGCTTCCCGACGGCGAATATACCGCTGCGTCGTCAGGTTTCCCCGGTTAAAGGGGTGTATGCGGTGGAAGTTGCAGGACTGGGCGATAAGCCGTTCTACGGCGTCGCCAACATTGGCACGCGTCCGACCGTCGCCGGTGTGCGTCAACAGTTAGAAGTGCACCTGCTGGACGTTGTAATGGACCTCTATGGTCGCCATATAGATGTGATACTGCGTAAAAAAATACGCAACGAGCAGCGATTTGGTTCGCTGGATGAACTAAAAGCGCAAATTGCGCGAGATGAATTGACGGCCCGCGAGTTTTTTGGGCTTTGAACCCGGCTTAATTGCCTACGTGATAAATACGGAACCGAGAATCTGATGAGTGACTATAAATCAACCCTGAATTTGCCGGAAACAGGGTTCCCGATGCGCGGCGATCTCGCCAAGCGCGAACCGGGAATGCTGGCGCGTTGGACCGATGATGACCTGTACGGCATCATTCGTGCAGCCAAAAAAGGCAAAAAAACCTTCATTCTGCATGATGGCCCTCCATATGCGAATGGCAGCATTCATATTGGTCACTCGGTTAACAAGATTCTGAAAGACATTATCGTGAAGTCCAAAGGCCTCACGGGATATGACTCGCCTTACGTTCCGGGCTGGGACTGCCACGGTCTGCCAATCGAGCTGAAAGTGGAGCAAGAGTTTGGCAAGCCGGGTGAAAAGTTCACCGCCGCCGAGTTCCGTGCGAAGTGCCGCGAATACGCCGCTACGCAGGTTGATGGTCAGCGCGCTGACTTCATCCGTCTGGGCGTGCTGGGCGACTGGTCGCACCCGTACCTGACCATGGACTTCAAAACTGAAGCCAACATCATCCGTGCGCTGGGTAAAATCATCGGTAATGGCCACCTGCACAAAGGCGCTAAGCCGGTGCACTGGTGCGTGGACTGCCGCTCTGCGCTGGCAGAAGCGGAAGTTGAGTATTACGACAAAACCTCTCCGTCTATCGACGTGGCGTTCAACGCTGTCGATCAGGATGCGGTGAAGGCTAAATTTGGCGTCTCCTCGGTAAACGGCCCGATCTCTCTGGTGATCTGGACCACCACCCCGTGGACCCTGCCGGCGAACCGTGCGATCTCCCTGTCCGGTGAGTTCGAATACGCGCTGGTTCAGATTGATGGTCAGGCGGTTATCCTGGCGAAAGATCTGGTTGAGAGCGTGCTGAAGCGCGCGCATATCAGCGACTACACCGTGCTGGGCACCGTGAAAGGTGACGCGCTGGAGCTGATGCGCTTCAAGCACCCGTTCCTGGACTTCGACGTTCCGGCGATCCTGGGCGATCACGTAACGCTGGAAGCGGGTACCGGTGCGGTGCATACCGCCGGTGGCCATGGTCCTGACGACTACAACATCAGCCTGAAGTACGGTCTGGAAATCGCTAACCCTGTTGGCCCGGACGGATCTTACCTGCCAGGTACCTATCCGGCGCTGGACGGTATCAACGTCTTCAAGGCGAACGACATCATCGTCGACATGCTGCGCACCAGCGGCGCGCTGCTGCACGTTGAAAAAATGCAGCACAGCTATCCGTGCTGCTGGCGTCACAAAACCCCGATCATCTTCCGTGCGACCCCGCAGTGGTTC
The DNA here is from genome assembly GCF_034427535.1 of Enterobacter sp. A103. Taxonomy (NCBI): domain Bacteria; kingdom Pseudomonadati; phylum Pseudomonadota; class Gammaproteobacteria; order Enterobacterales; family Enterobacteriaceae; genus Enterobacter; species Enterobacter sp. A103. The sequence continues at coordinate 179,060 of NZ_JAXQPQ010000003.1, read as the reverse complement.
GTCAGCATGGATCAGAAAGGCCTGCGCGAGCAGTCTCTGGAAGAGATCAAAGGCGTGCAGTGGATCCCTGACTGGGGCCAGGCGCGTATCGAATCCATGGTGGCTAATCGTCCTGACTGGTGTATCTCCCGTCAGCGTACCTGGGGCGTGCCGATGTCTCTGTTCGTGCATAAAGAGACGCAGGAGCTGCACCCGAACACTCTGGAACTGATGGAAGAAGTGGCGAAGCGCGTCGAAGTTGACGGTATTCAGGCGTGGTGGGATCTCGACTCCCGCGACATCCTGGGCGCTGACGCAGACACCTACGAGAAAGTGCCGGATACCCTGGACGTGTGGTTCGACTCCGGGTCTACCCACTCCTCCGTGGTTGACGTGCGTCCGGAATTTGCCGGTCACGCTGCCGATATGTATCTGGAAGGGTCTGACCAACACCGCGGCTGGTTCATGTCATCTCTGATGATCTCCACCGCCATGAAGGGGAAAGCGCCTTACCGTCAGGTACTGACTCACGGTTTCACCGTGGATGGTCAGGGCCGTAAGATGTCCAAATCTATCGGTAACACCGTTTCTCCGCAGGATGTGATGAACAAGCTGGGCGCAGACATTCTGCGTCTGTGGGTAGCCTCTACCGATTACACCGGCGAAATGGCGGTGTCTGACGAGATCCTGAAGCGTGCTGCCGACAGCTATCGTCGTATCCGTAACACCGCGCGCTTCCTGCTGGCGAACCTGAACGGGTTCGATCCGGCAAAAGACATGGTGAAACCGGAAGAGATGGTGGTGCTGGACCGCTGGGCGGTAGGCTGCGCGAAAGCGGCGCAGGAAGATATTTTGAAAGCCTATGAGTCTTACGACTTCCACGAAGTGGTGCAGCGCCTGATGCGCTTCTGCTCCATCGAGATGGGCTCGTTCTACCTCGACATCATCAAAGACCGCCAGTACACCGCGAAAGCGGACAGCGTGGCGCGTCGTAGCTGCCAGACCGCGCTGTTCCACATCGCAGAAGCGCTGGTGCGCTGGATGGCGCCGATCATGTCCTTCACCGCGGACGAAATCTGGGGCTACCTGCCGGGCGAGCGTGAGAAGTATGTGTTCACGGGCGAGTGGTACGAAGGTCTGTTCGATCTCTCCAGCACCGAAGCGATGAACGATGCCTTCTGGGACGAGCTGCTGAAAGTGCGTGGCGAAGTGAACAAGGTTATCGAGCAGGCGCGCGCGGACAAGAAAGTCGGCGGCTCTCTGGAAGCGGCAGTTACGCTGTATGCCGAACCGGAGCTGGCGGCAAAGCTGACGGCGCTGGGCGATGAATTACGATTTGTCCTGTTGACCTCCGGTGCGAAAGTTGCGGATTATGCCGATGCTTCTGCTGATGCTCAGCAGAGCGAACTGCTCAAAGGACTGAAAGTCGCGCTGAGCAAAGCCGACGGTGAGAAATGCCCGCGTTGCTGGCATTACACCACCGATGTTGGCCAGGTGGCGGAACACGCAGACATCTGCGGACGCTGTGTAAGCAACGTCGCCGGTGACGGCGAAAAACGTAAGTTTGCCTGATGAGTAAAACTCTCTGTTCAACAGGACTGCGCTGGCTGTGGCTGGTTGTGGTGGTGCTGATTATCGATCTGGGCAGCAAGTTCCTGATCCTCCAGAATTTCGCTCTGGGGGAGACGGTTCCGCTGTTCCCGTCGCTTAACCTGCACTACGCGCGTAACTACGGCGCAGCGTTTAGTTTCCTTGCCGACAGCGGTGGCTGGCAGCGCTGGTTCTTTGCGGGTATCGCTCTCGGTATCTGCGTGATCCTCGCGGTGCTGATGTACCGCTCGAAGGCCACGCAAAAGCTGAATAACATTGCCTACGCGCTGATCATTGGCGGCGCGCTGGGCAACCTGTTTGACCGCCTGTGGCACGGCTTTGTGGTCGATATGATCGACTTCTACGTCGGCGACTGGCACTTCGCGACCTTTAACCTGGCCGATACGGCAATTTGTATCGGTGCGGCGTTAATCGTGCTGGAAGGCTTCTTGCCTAAACCGGCCGCGAAAGAGCAGGCGTAACACACTCGCCCGGTGGCGTAATGCTACCGGGCAAAACAAGCGAGCAATTTGCATGTCTAAATCCGTACAGAGCAACAGCGCGGTTCTCGTTCACTTCACGCTGAAGCTGGATGACGGCTCCACGGCCGAATCCACCCGCAATAACGGCAAACCGGCCCTGTTTCGTCTTGGCGATACCTCCCTGTCTGAAGGTCTTGAGCAGCAGCTTCTGGGCCTGAAAGAGGGTGAGAAAAAAGCCTTTTCGCTGGAGCCGGATGCCGCGTTTGGCGTGCCGAGTCCGGACCTGATCCAGTATTTCTCGCGCCGCGAGTTTATGGACGCGGGTGAACCGGAGATCGGAGCGATTATGCTCTTTACCGCTATGGACGGCAGCGAAATGCCTGGCGTGATCCGCGAGATCAACGGCGACTCTATTACCGTTGACTTCAACCATCCGCTTGCCGGGCGTACCGTTCATTTTGATGTTGAAGTGCTGGAAATCGATCCTGCACTGGAGGCCTGAAATGCAGATCCTGTTGGCTAACCCGCGCGGCTTCTGCGCCGGTGTAGACCGCGCTATCAGCATTGTTGAAAACGCGCTGGAGATTTACGGCGCGCCGATTTATGTGCGTCACGAAGTGGTGCACAACCGCTACGTGGTCGACAGCCTGCGCGAGCGCGGCGCCATCTTCATTGAACAAATCAGCGAAGTGCCGGACGGTGCGATCCTGATCTTCTCCGCGCACGGCGTCTCTCAGGCGGTACGTAACGAAGCAAAAAGCCGCGATCTGACCGTATTCGATGCCACCTGTCCGCTGGTGACAAAAGTGCATATGGAAGTGGCTCGCGCCAGCCGTCGTGGTGAAGAGTCGATTCTGATTGGCCATGCCGGACATCCGGAAGTCGAAGGCACCATGGGTCAGTACAGTAACCCGGAAGGGGGGATGTATCTGGTTGAGTCGCCTGAAGATGTCTTTACGCTGAACGTGAAAAATGAAGCCCGTCTGTCGTTTATGACCCAGACGACGCTCTCCGTAGACGATACCTCAGAGGTGATTGACGCGCTGCGTCAGCGCTTCCCGAAGATCGTCGGCCCGCGTAAGGATGATATCTGCTACGCGACCACTAACCGTCAGGAAGCGGTGCGCGCACTGGCTGAACAGGCGGATGTGGTGCTTGTAGTCGGCTCCAAAAACTCGTCTAACTCCAACCGTCTGGCCGAACTGGCGCAACGCATGGGGAAAGCGGCTTTCCTGATTGATGATGCGTCGGATATTCAGGAGGCGTGGGTTAAGCACGCGGGCTGTGTCGGCGTGACGGCCGGGGCGTCTGCGCCAGATATTTTGGTACAGAACGTCATTTCTCGTTTGCAGGAACTGGGCGGTGGCGAAGCGGTGCCGCTGGAAGGACGTGAAGAGAACATTGTTTTTGAAGTCCCGAAAGAACTGCGCATCGACGCCCGCGAAGTCGAATAGTCCTTTTTCTGATGAAAGGCCAGCACCTCCTGTGCTGGCCTTTTTTTTACCCGTTACTTTATCGTGACGACAAAATCATGTCTTTTACTGATATTTAAGTCGGTTTCACGTTAAATTCTAATTATCGGTGTTTTCAGTTGGCAGTGCTTATCAAGGCTGGTTAATCTGAAAACGGTTTACATCATTTTAACGTAAGAGAATAACTATGCATGATGCACAGATCCGTGTCGCCATTGCGGGCGCGGGTGGACGTATGGGCCGTCAGCTTATTCAGGCGGCACTTCAGATGGATGGCGTCGCGCTTGGCGCGGCACTGGAGCGTGAAGGTTCGTCGCTACTGGGGACCGATGCCGGTGAGCTGGCAGGCGCAGGCCACACGGGCGTTACCGTGCAAAGCAGCCTGGAAGCGGTAAAAGAGGACTTCGATGTATTCATCGATTTTACCCGCCCGGAAGGGACGCTCGCGCATCTGGCGTTTTGTCGCCAGCACGGCAAGGGGATGGTGATCGGCACCACCGGTTTTGACGATGCGGGCAAGCAGGCTATCCAGGATGCATCAAAAGAGATTGCGATTGTCTTCGCGGCAAACTTCAGCGTGGGCGTTAACGTCATGCTGAAGCTGCTGGAGAAGGCCGCGAAGGTGATGGGCAACTATACCGATATCGAGATCGTAGAAGCTCACCACCGTTACAAAGTTGATGCGCCATCGGGTACGGCGCTGGCGATGGGCGAAGCGATTGCTCATGCACTTGATAAAGATTTAAAAGACTGCGCGGTCTATACCCGTGAAGGTTACACCGGCGAACGCGTTCCTGGCACCATTGGCTTCGCAACCGTGCGAGCGGGTGACATCGTCGGCGAACACACGGCGATGTTCGCCGATATTGGCGAACGTGTCGAAATTACGCATAAAGCCTCCAGTCGAATGACGTTCGCCAACGGCGCCGTACGTTCCGCTTTGTGGCTTAAAAAGAAGAAAGATGGCCTTTTTGATATGCGGGATGTGCTCGATCTCAACAATTTGTAAGCATTATTACCCATCGTGATGTGGTTATTGCAGTCGTAATTGTTTGATTGCATAGGGCAATATTTTATTGCCCTTTTATTTTATCTGTTTCATTATGTATTTTTGATCAAGTCTCTAAATATCTCTCTCTTGTGGCGTTTTAACGTTACTGAAATGTAAATTTTGACCATCTGGTCCACTTTATAGTGCTGCACTATCTCATTTTTCATTAAACCAGGCGCGCAAGCGTTTTCTGCAGTGATTTACCTGATCTTTTTGTCGCTTAAGCCGTATTCCAATCGCCAGACTTGCAAAAGAGTAAATAAAATATCCGTTTTAAGTTGACTTTTACCCACCAAATCCCCAGAATGCCGCCGTTTGCCAAAAATCCGCTGGCAACACATTTGCATTGATCCATGACATGCTATGAATTAATATGCAAATAAAGTGAGTGAATATTCTCTGGAGGGTGTTTTGATTAAGTCAGCGCTATTGGTTCTGGAAGACGGAACCCAGTTTATCGGTCGGGCCATAGGGGCAACGGGTTCGGCGGTTGGGGAAGTCGTTTTCAATACTTCAATGACCGGTTATCAAGAAATCCTCACTGATCCTTCCTATTCTCGCCAAATCGTTACTCTTACTTATCCTCATATCGGCAATGTCGGCACCAATGCGGCTGACGAAGAATCTTCTCAGGTACATGCGCAAGGCCTGGTCATCCGCGACCTGCCGCTGATTGCCAGCAACTTCCGCAATACCGAAGACCTCTCTTCTTACCTGAAGCGCCATAACATCGTGGCGATTGCCGATATCGATACCCGTAAGTTAACGCGTCTGCTGCGCGAGAAGGGTGCACAGAACGGCTGCATCATCGCGGGTGATAACCTCGATGCGACGCTGGCGCTGGAAAAAGCGAAAGCCTTCCCGGGCCTGAACGGCATGGACCTGGCGAAAGAAGTGACTACTGCTGAAGCCTACAGCTGGACGCAGGGTAGCTGGACGCTGGAACGCGACCTGCCTGAAGCGAAAAAAGAGAGCGAGCTGCCGTTCCACGTGGTGGCCTACGATTTCGGCGCCAAGCGCAACATCCTGCGCATGCTGGTTGACCGCGGCTGCCGCCTGACGGTGGTTCCGGCACAAACGTCTGCCGAAGACGTGCTGAAGATGAATCCGGACGGTATTTTCCTGTCCAACGGCCCTGGCGACCCGGCGCCGTGCGATTACGCCATCGCCGCCATCAAGTCCTTCCTGGAAACCGACATCCCGGTATTCGGCATCTGCCTCGGCCATCAGCTGCTGGCGCTGGCGAGCGGTGCGAACACCGTTAAGATGAAGTTCGGCCACCACGGTGGTAACCACCCGGTGAAAGACATCGATAACAACACGGTGATGATCACCGCGCAGAACCACGGCTTTGCTGTCGATGAAGCCTCGATGCCGGCTAACCTGCGCGTGACCCATAAGTCGCTGTTCGATGCCACCCTGCAGGGAATTCATCGCACCGATAAGCCAGCATTCAGCTTCCAGGGTCACCCGGAAGCCAGCCCGGGCCCACACGACGCCGCGCCGCTGTTCGATCACTTCATCGAACTTATCGAGCAATACCGTAAGACCGCTAAATAATCAGGAGCCGAGAAGACAATGCCAAAACGTACAGACATAAAAAGCATCCTGATCCTTGGCGCTGGCCCGATCGTGATCGGCCAGGCCTGCGAATTCGACTACTCCGGCGCGCAGGCGTGTAAAGCCCTGCGTGAAGAGGGTTACCGCGTAATCCTGGTAAACTCTAACCCGGCAACCATCATGACCGATCCGGAAATGGCTGATGCAACCTACATCGAGCCGATTCACTGGGAAGTGGTGCGTAAAATCATCGAGAAAGAGCGTCCGGACGCGGTGCTGCCAACCATGGGCGGCCAGACGGCGCTGAACTGTGCGCTGGAGCTGGAGCGTCAGGGCGTGCTGGAAGAGTTCGGCGTGACCATGATTGGTGCGACCGCCGATGCGATTGATAAAGCAGAAGACCGTCGCCGCTTCGACGTGGCGATGAAGAAAATCGGCCTCGACACCGCGCGTTCCGGTATCGCACACAACATGGAAGAAGCGCTGGCCGTCGCGGCTGACGTGGGCTACCCGTGCATCATCCGTCCATCGTTCACCATGGGCGGCACCGGCGGCGGTATCGCCTACAACCGCGAAGAGTTCGAAGAGATTTGCGAACGCGGTCTGGATCTCTCTCCAACCAAAGAGCTGCTGATTGATGAATCGCTGATTGGCTGGAAAGAGTACGAGATGGAAGTGGTGCGTGATAAAAACGACAACTGCATCATCGTCTGCTCCATCGAAAACTTCGATGCAATGGGTATCCACACCGGTGACTCCATCACCGTTGCGCCAGCCCAGACCCTGACCGACAAAGAGTATCAAATCATGCGTAACGCCTCGATGGCGGTACTGCGTGAAATCGGCGTGGAAACCGGCGGTTCTAACGTGCAGTTCTCGGTGAACCCGAAAACAGGCCGTCTGATTGTTATCGAAATGAACCCGCGCGTGTCCCGTTCCTCCGCGCTGGCCTCTAAAGCGACCGGCTTCCCGATTGCGAAAGTGGCGGCGAAGCTGGCGGTGGGTTATACCCTCGACGAGCTGATGAACGACATCACCGGTGGCCGCACGCCTGCGTCCTTCGAGCCGTCAATCGACTACGTTGTGACCAAAATTCCACGCTTCAACTTCGAGAAATTCGCAGGCGCGAACGACCGTCTGACCACCCAGATGAAATCTGTCGGTGAAGTGATGGCGATTGGCCGCACGCAGCAGGAATCCCTGCAGAAAGCGCTGCGCGGCCTCGAAGTGGGCGCGACCGGTTTTGACCCGAAAGTGAGCCTGGACGACCCGGAAGCGCTGACCAAAATCCGCCGCGAGCTGAAAGACGCGGGCGCAGAGCGTATCTGGTATATCGCCGATGCCTTCCGTGCGGGCCTGTCCGTCGATGGCGTGTTCAACCTGACCAACATCGACCGCTGGTTCCTGGTGCAGATTGAAGAGCTGGTGCGTCTGGAAGAACAGGTCGCGGAGCTGGGCATCAACGGCCTGGACGCTGACTTCCTGCGCGTGCTGAAGCGCAAAGGCTTCGCCGATGCGCGTCTGGCTAAGCTGGCGGGCGTGCGTGAAGCGGAAATCCGCAAGCTGCGCGACCAGTACGACCTGCACCCGGTCTACAAGCGCGTGGACACCTGTGCGGCTGAATTCTCGACCGACACCGCCTACATGTACTCCACCTATGAAGACGAGTGCGAAGCGAACCCGTCCGTCGACCGCGACAAGATTATGGTGCTGGGCGGCGGTCCAAACCGTATCGGCCAGGGCATTGAGTTCGACTACTGCTGCGTACACGCCTCGCTGGCGCTGCGCGAAGACGGTTACGAGACCATCATGGTCAACTGTAACCCGGAAACGGTTTCTACCGACTACGACACCTCTGACCGCCTCTACTTCGAGCCGGTTACCCTGGAAGACGTGCTGGAAATCGTGCGCATCGAGAAGCCAAAAGGCGTTATCGTGCAGTACGGCGGCCAGACCCCGCTGAAGCTGGCGCGCGCGCTGGAAGCAGCAGGCGTGCCGGTTATCGGCACCAGCCCGGACGCGATTGACCGTGCGGAAGACCGCGAGCGTTTCCAGCAGGCGGTTGACCGTCTAAAGCTGAAACAGCCGGCGAACGCCACCGTCACCGCCATTGAAATGGCCGTTGAGAAGGCGAAAGAGATTGGCTACCCGCTGGTGGTGCGTCCTTCCTACGTGCTGGGCGGCCGCGCGATGGAAATCGTTTATGACGAAGCCGACCTGCGTCGCTACTTCCAGACTGCGGTGAGCGTTTCCAACGATGCGCCAGTGCTGCTCGACCGCTTCCTCGACGACGCGGTTGAAGTGGACGTTGACGCCATCTGCGATGGCGAAATGGTGCTGATTGGCGGCATCATGGAGCATATCGAGCAGGCAGGCGTGCACTCCGGCGACTCCGCCTGTTCTCTGCCAGCGTACACCCTGAGCCAGGAGATTCAGGACGTGATGCGCCAGCAGGTGCAGAAGCTGGCCTTCGAGCTGCAGGTTCGCGGTCTGATGAACGTCCAGTTCGCGGTGAAAGATAACGAAGTCTACCTGATTGAAGTCAACCCGCGTGCGGCACGTACCGTACCGTTCGTCTCCAAAGCCACCGGCGTACCGCTGGCGAAAGTGGCGGCGCGCGTGATGGCGGGCCAGACGCTGGCGCAGCAGGGCGTGACCAAAGAGATCATTCCACCGTACTACTCGGTGAAAGAAGTGGTGCTGCCGTTCAATAAATTCCCGGGCGTTGACCCGCTGTTAGGGCCAGAAATGCGCTCTACCGGGGAAGTGATGGGCGTGGGCCGTACCTTCGCAGAAGCGTTCGCGAAGGCGCAGCTGGGCAGTAGCTCCACCATGAGAAAATCAGGCCGTGCGCTGCTCTCCGTTCGCGAAGGCGACAAAGAGCGCGTGGTTGACCTGGCCGCCAAGCTGCTGAAACAGGGCTTCGAGCTGGACGCGACCCACGGTACCGCGATTGTGCTGGGCGAAGCCGGCATCAACCCGCGTCTGGTGAACAAGGTGCATGAAGGTCGTCCGCACATTCAGGACCGTATCAAGAATGGCGAATACACCTACATCATCAACACCACAGCAGGCCGCCAGGCGATTGAAGACTCCAAGCTGATTCGCCGCAGCGCGCTGCAGTACAAAGTGCACTACGACACCACCCTGAACGGCGGTTTCGCAACGGCCATGGCGCTGAACGCGGATGCCACCGAGAAGGTGATTTCAGTGCAGGAAATGCACGCGCAGATTAGCAAATAAGTAAAAATGCCCGGTGCCGTTCGGCTGCCGGGCATTCTCCCATCTTCAGAACCTTCTGGTTTTTCATCCGCTTTCAGTCAGTTAGCCTAAAATGGTTAGGTCGATAACGAAATTCAACTGAGAGCAGGGGAAAACACCATGCAAAATAAATTACTGATCGCTTCCGTTCTGGCTGCCACGACAATGTTTACCGTTGCGGGCTGTTCGTCTAATCAGGCCGTAAAAACCACCGATGGCAAAACCATTGTCACCGACGGCAAACCGCAGGTAGATGACGATACCGGTCTGGTGTCGTATAAAAACGCCGAAACCGGTCAAACCGAGCAGATCAACCGTGACCAGGTGAAATCCATGGGCGAGCTGGATAACTAATTCAGAATTCTGACGTAAGCCCGTCAATAATATTCACTATTAGCCTGTTGAATTACTGACTACACTCTTTTGTTAAAAGAAAGCAGTAACAACAGGCTAATCAATGATTCTGATAATTTATGCCCATCCTTATCCGCAGCACTCGCATGCGAATAAGCGGATGCTTGAGCAGGTAAGGACGCTTGATAACGTAGAGATACGTTCCCTCTATCAACTTTATCCCGATTTTAATATCGATATCGCCGCCGAACAGGAGGCGCTTTCCCGTGCCGATCTGATTATCTGGCAGCATCCAATGCAGTGGTACAGCACGCCCCCGCTCCTGAAACTGTGGATTGATAAAGTCTTCTCCCACGGCTGGGCGTATGGCCACAACGGCAATGCGCTAAAAGGAAAAAGCCTGATGTGGGCGGTTACCACCGGCGGTGGGGAAAGCCATTTTGATATCGGTTCCTTCCCGGGGTTTGACGTCCTGGCGCAGCCGCTGCAGGCGACCGCGCTCTATTGCGGTCTGAACTGGCTCCCGCCGTTTGCGATGCACTGCACGTTTGTTTGCGACGATGAAACGCTGCAGGCGCAGGCTCGTCATTATAAACAACGCTTACTTGAGTGGCAGGAGACGCACCATGGATAGCCATACGCTGATACAGGCGCTGATTTACCTCGGCGCGGCGGCGCTGATTGTGCCCGTGGCGGTACGCCTGGGGCTGGGTTCGGTGCTCGGCTACCTGATTGCAGGCTGCGTCATTGGGCCGTGGGGCTTTAGACTGGTCACGGATGCCGAGGCGATTCTCCATTTCGCTGAGATTGGCGTGGTGCTGATGCTGTTTGTGATTGGCCTGGAGCTCGACCCGCAGCGGCTGTGGAAGCTTCGCGCCTCGGTATTTGGCGGCGGGGCACTGCAGATGGTGGCCTGCGGCCTGCTGCTGGGTGGGTTCTGCATCCTGTTGGGTATGGACTGGAAAGTGGCAGAGCTCATCGGCATGACGCTGGCGCTCTCCTCGACGGCGATTGCCATGCAGGCGATGAACGAGCGAAATCTGACGGTCTCCCAGATGGGACGCAGCGCGTTCTCGGTGCTGCTGTTCCAGGACATTGCCGCTATCCCGCTGGTGGCGATGATCCCGCTGCTGGCGGCCAGCGGTTCCTCTACCACGCTGGGCGCTTTCGCGCTGTCGGCGCTGAAGGTGGCGGGCGCGCTGGCGCTGGTGGTGCTGCTTGGCCGCTACGTGACCCGCCCGCTGCTGCGGTTTGTCGCTCGTTCTGGCCTGCGCGAAGTGTTCAGCGCCGTGGCGCTGTTCCTGGTGTTTGGCTTCGGTCTGCTGCTGGAGGAGGCCGGGCTGTCGATGGCGATGGGGGCGTTCCTCGCAGGCGTGCTGCTGGCGAGCTCTGAATACCGTCACGCGCTGGAAAGCGATATCGAGCCGTTCAAAGGGTTGCTGCTGGGACTGTTTTTCATCGGCGTCGGGATGTCCGTCGACTTCGGTACGCTGGTGACGCATCCGCTGCGGATCGTCATCCTGCTCGTCGGCTTCCTGGTCATTAAAATGGTGATGCTGTGGCTGATTGCTCGCCCACTGAACGTGCCGGGCAGGCAGCGCCGCTGGTTCGCCGTGCTGCTGGGGCAGGGGAGTGAATTTGCGTTCGTGGTGTTTGGCGCCGCGCAGATGGCAAACGTGCTCGATCCCGAGTGGGCGAAGGCGCTGACGCTGGCGGTCGCCCTGTCGATGGCGGCGACGCCGGTGCTGCTGGTGGTGCTGACGCGTCTGGAAAAATCGGACAGCGGGCAGGAGCGCGAGGCCGACGAGATCGACGAGGAGCAGCCGCGCGTCATCATCGCCGGATTTGGCCGCTACGGGCAGATCGTGGGTCGTTTACTGCTGTCGAGCGGGGTGAAAATGGTCATCCTCGATCACGACCCCGACCATGTCGATACCCTGCGTAAATTTGATATGAAGGTGTTTTACGGGGATGCAACCCGCGTCGATCTGCTGGAATCCGCCGGGGCGGCAAAAGCCGAGGTGTTGATTAACGCCATTGACGATCCGGAAACCAGCATGCAGATGGTGGAGCTGGTAAAAGAGCATTTCCCGGCGCTGACTATTATCTCCCGCGCGCGCGATGTAGATCACTACATCCGGCTGCGGCAGGCGGGCGTAAACGCGCCCGAGCGTGAAACCTTCGAAGGTGCGCTGAAGTCTGGCCGCATGGCGCTGGAAAATCTTGGGCTTGGCGCGTATGAAGCACGCGAACGGGCAGACCTGTTCCGCCGCTTTAATACCGAGATGGTCGAAGAGATGGCGGCGATGGCTGGCAGTACCGCCACCGAGCGTGCGGCGGTGTTCAAACGCACCAGCGCGATGCTGACGGAAATCATTAACGAGGACCGTAACCACCTGTCGCTGATCCAGCGCCATGGCTGGCAGGGCACGGAAGAGGGCAAGCATACCGGCGATCCGGCTGACGAGCCCGAGAGTAAACCTTCCGCGTGAAGTGGAGTTGCCAGCAATATTAAAAAATTTCTTTATCTTTACCCTGCCGCCAGTCGACGAAAGATTAAGCTTTCCGTATAGTGGCGGCAATTTTTTGCATCCGGGAAATTTTCAATGATCAGTCTGATTGCAGCGCTGGCGGTGGACCGCGTTATCGGTATGGAAAATGCCATGCCGTGGAACCTGCCTGCCGATCTCGCATGGTTTAAACGTACTACGTTAAACAAGCCGGTAGTGATGGGCCGCCTGACCTGGGAGTCGATTGGTCGTCCATTGCCGGGCCGTAAGAATATCGTTATCAGCAGCCAGCCGGGCACTGACGATCGCGTCGAATGGGTAAAATCAGTAGACGAGGCGATTGCTGCATGCGGCAATGCCGAAGAGATCATGGTGATTGGCGGTGGGCGCGTGTACGAGCAGTTCCTGCCAAAAGCGCAGAAGCTGTATCTGACCCACATTGATGCAGAAGTGGAAGGGGATACTCATTTCCCGGACTACGATCCGGACGAGTGGGAATCGGTATTCAGCGAATTCCACGACGCGGATGCACAGAACTCCCACAGCTACTGCTTCGAGATTCTGGAACGTCGTTAAGTGATTTTCCCTCTCCCGGCCGGGAGAGGGAATTACGTATCAGGAGGCAACGGCCTCGCTTTCCCCCAGGTCCAGCTGTCGGTTGGACGGCTGCACAAAGTAAGCTTTATCTTCCCAGCGCAAGCAGGTTAACTCTCCGCCCCAGCAGCATCCGGTATCCAGACCGTAAATCCCTTCCGGTGTTCCTTTTCCTTCCAGTGCAGCCCAGTGGCCAAATACCACGCTGTACTCGCTTGTCACCGGTCCCGGAATGGCAAACCACGGTTTCAGCGGCGCGGGCGCGCTTTCCGGCGTCTCTTTGGAATACATATCCAGCTGTCCGTTCGGGAAGCAGAAGCGCATGCGGGTGAACGCGTTGGTGATAAAGCGCAGACGGGCCAGACCGCTGAGATCCTCGCTCCAGTGGTTCGGCATATCGCCGTACATGGCATCGAGGAAGAAAGGATACGAGTCGCTTGCCAGCACCGCCTCAACGTCACGCGCGCAGGTTTTCGCCGTCTCAAGATCCCATTGCGGGGTGATCCCGGCATGCGCCATGACCAGCTTTTTCTCTTCGTCGATCTGCAGCAGGGGCTGCCGGCGCAGCCAGTTAATCAGATCGTCCGCGTCCGGCGCATCCAGCAGTGGGGTGAGGCGATCTTTAGGCTTGTTGCGGCTGATCCCGGCGAAAACCGCCAGCAGATGCAGGTCGTGATTACCCAGCACCATGCGCACGCTATCGCCCAGCGATTTGACGAAACGTAATACTTCAAGGGAGCCGGGGCCACGCGCGACTAAATCGCCCGTCAGCCAGAGCGTGTCCTGTCCTGGCGTAAAGTCGACCTGTTTTAATAATGCGATCAGTTCATCGTAGCAACCGTGAACGTCGCCAATCAGATATGTAGACATTAGATTAATGAATGAGTGTGGTTACGGCGAGACGGAACACAGGAATGGCAACGCGGAAATCATTGCCATCGACGTCGACCATTTCATAATGGCCTTGCATGGTACCCATCGGCGTTTCAATCACCGCGCCGCTGGTGTACTGGTACTCTTCGCCAGGGGCGATGTGGGGCTGTTCACCAACCACTCCTTCGCCCTGAACTTCGATTTCGCGGCCATTGCCGTTAGTGATAAGCCAGTAGCGCCCGCGCAGCTGCACGGGCATCCGCCCCAGATTGCGAATGGTCACGGTGTAAGCGAAAACAAAACGTTCTTCGTCCGGTGAGGACTGTGATTCAACATAGACGCTTTGTACATGGACACATACGCGGGGCGAATCAATCATGGCTTAACTCTCCTTCGGCGGCGCATTATCGCTGATGTAATTAGCCAGCTTGCAGTACTGCTCTACGGAAATGTTCTCCGCACGCATTGCCGGGTCAATCCCCAGCTCGGCTAACACCTCAACGGTAAACGAATTGCTCAGGCTGTTACGGATCGTTTTACGGCGCTGGTTAAAGGCTTCTGTGGTAATGCGGCTCAGTACGCGCAGATCTTTAACCGGATACGGTTTCGTTTTGTGCGGCACAAGGCGCACAACCGCTGAATCCACTTTTGGTGGTGGTGTGAACGCTGACGGCGGTACTTCGAGTACCGGGATCACGTTGCAGTAATACTGTGCCATCACGCTTAAACGACCATACGCTTTACTGTTCGGGCCTGCAACCAGACGGTTAACAACCTCTTTTTGCAACATGAAGTGCATGTCGGCAATGGCATCAGTATAGCTAAAGAGGTGGAACATGAGCGGCGTGGAGATGTTGTACGGCAGGTTGCCGAAGACGCGCAGCGGCTGGCCCATTTTTTCTGACAGTTCGCCAAAGTTCATAGTCATGGCGTCCTGCTGATAAATGGTCAGCTTCGGCCCGAGGAACGGATGCGTTTGCAGGCGTGCGGCCAGATCGCGGTCCAGTTCGATGACGGTCAGCTCGTCGAGGCGTTCGCCTACCGGCTCGGTCAGCGCGGCAAGGCCCGGGCCGATTTCGACCATCGCCTGGCCTTTTTGCGGATTAATAGCCGAGACAATGCTTTCGATCACGAACTGATCGTTAAGGAAGTTTTGCCCGAAACGTTTACGGGCTAAGTGGCCCTGATGGACTCGATTAGTCATTGAGTATTAACAATCATTTTGATGGCGAGATTAAGCGCCGTAATAAAACTGCCGACATCCGCTTTCCCCTGGCCTGCCAGATCCAGCGCAGTACCGTGGTCAACGGACGTTCGAATAAAGGGTAAACCGAGGGTGATATTCACCCCGCGGCCAAAGCCCTGGTATTTTAGCACGGGCAGGCCCTGATCGTGGTACATCGCGAGCACGGCGTCGGCATTATCCAGGTATTTCGGCTGGAAAAGGGTATCTGCAGGCAGCGGCCCGCTGAGGTTCATCCCCTTCGCCCGCATTTCGTTGAGTACCGGAATGATGGTGTCGATCTCTTCGGTGCCCATGTGCCCGCCTTCACCGGCGTGCGGATTCAGGCCGCAGACCAGCACGTGCGGCTGCGGGATCCCAAACTTTGTCTGCAGATCGTGGTGCAAAATCCCGATGATCTCGCGCAGGAGCTCAGGGGTGATCGCATCAGGAATGGCTTTGATCGGCAGATGGGTAGTCACCAGCGCAACGCGCATTTCCTCCGTCGCCAGCATCATCACCACTTTCGGGCTGTGCGAGCGCTCTTCGAAGAACTCCGTATGCCCGGTAAAGGGTATACCCGCTTCGTTGATGACGCCTTTGTGGACGGGGCCGGTGATCAGGGCGGCAAATTCGCCCTTCAGGCAACCGTCGCAGGCGCGCGCCAGGGTTTCAACGACATAGTGGCCGTTTTCCGTGCTGAGCTGGCCCGGAATAACCGGCGTACGAAGGGGAACTGAAAGAAGGGTGAGGGTACCGGCTTGCTGAGGTGCAGGCTGTTGGCCTTCAACGTAAGGGATGAGCGTTAAAGGCAGACCGAGCAGCGTTGCCCGGTCTTGTAACAGTGTTGCATCGGCGCAGACAACCAGCTCTACCGGCCAGCTGCGCTGGGCGAGCTGGACAACGAGGTCAGGCCCAATCCCGGCGGGTTCGCCGGGCGTGATAACAACACGATGCTGTTTCATTAGTTGCTCAGAACTTTCACGTAAGCGCTGGCGCGTTGTTCCTGCATCCAGGTTGCGGCTTCTTCAGAGAACTTACGGTTAAACAGCATACGGTAGGCTCTGTCTTTCTGTGCCGCATCCGTTTTATCAACGTTACGGGTGTCCATCAGCTCGATCAGATGCCAGCCAAATGAAGAGTGGACCGGCGCGCTGATCTGGCCTTTGTTCAGCTTCATCAACGCGTCGCGGAAGGCAGGATCGTAAATATCCGCAGCCGCCCAGCCCAGATCGCCGCCCTGGTTAGCAGAGCCTGGATCCTGAGAGAACTCTTTTGCTGCCTTCGCAAATGAGGTTTTACCGCTCTTAATGTCAGCTGCGATCTGTTCCAGCTTCACACGCGCCTGATCGTCAGTCATGATCGGTGACGGTTTCAGAAGTATGTGGCGAGAGTGAACTTCGGTGACGGAGATATTTTGGCTCTGGCCGCGCAGATCGTTCACCTTCAGAATGTGGAAGCCCACGCCTGAACGGATAGGACCAACGATATCCCCTTTCTTCGCCGTGCTCAGCGCCTGGGCAAAGATAGATGGCAGCTCCTGAATACGTCCCCAGCCCATCTGGCCGCCTTTCAGCGCCTGTTGGTCAGCGGAGTAGGTGATTGCCAGCTTGCCAAAGTCGCCGCCGTTACGCGCCTGTTCAACAATCGAACGCGCCTGGCTTTCTGCTTCCGCAGCCTGATCTGACGTTGGGTTCTCTGGCAGTGGGATCAGAATGTGGCTCAGGTTCAGCTCTGTGCTCGCATCGTTCTGGTTACCCACCTGTTTTGCCAGCGCGTCCACTTCCTGAGGCAGGATTGTGACGCGGCGACGCACTTCGTTGTTACGCACTTCCGAAATCAGCATCTCTTTACGGATCTGGTTACGGTAGGTGGCGTAGCTGATGCCGTCATAGGCCAGACGGCTGCGCATCTGGTCTAAAGACATATTGTTCTGCTTCGCGATGTTAGCGATCGCCTGATCGAGCTGCTCGTCAGTGATCTTCACACCCATTTTCTGCCCCATCTGCAGAACGATCTGATCCATGATCAGACGCTCCAGGATCTGGTGGCGCAGCGTAGCGTCATCCGGAAGCTGTTGACCGGCTTCGCCCGAATTGAGCTTCACCGATTTCATCAGACCGTCAACGTCACTTTCAAGCACGACGCCGTTGTTAACCACAGCAGCGACTTTATCAACAACCTGGGGGGCGGCGAAGCTGGTATTCGCAACCATAGCGACACCGAGCAGCAGCGTTTTCCAGTTCTTCATACTTTTTCCATTTCAATTAACCGCAAAGCGGATTACGTTGCAAATCAAGCACATTACAAGGCGCTACTGTACGGCAGAATATTCGAGCGCAGCATTTTCTGCGTACCCAGACCGTAGTTGGAACTCAGGCCGCGTAACTCGAAGTTAAAGCCAATCACGTTATCGTATTTGCTCTGATTGTTTTCACTGTTCCAGCCGTTAAGCTTGCGTTCGTAGCCGACACGCAGCGCGTAACAGCAGGAGTTATATTGCAGACCCACCATCTGGTCAGCAGGTTTATTGGCGTTAGTGTCAAAGTAGTAAGCGCCTACGATTGACCAGCGGTCGGCAATTGGCCAGCTCGCTGCGCCACCCACCTGCGAAATACCGTCTTTATACTGCTCTGCAGTACCATAGTTTGGTAACGTCGCCTGAATATATTCCGGGCTGGCATAACGATAGGTCAACTGCAACATACGATCTTCATCCCGGCGGTACTCAATCGCCGCCGTACTGTTGGCGATATTGTCGAGACGGGTGTCATATTGCACGCCACCGCGAAGACCCCAACGATCGGTCATACGCCAGTAGGTATCACCAGCCCAAATCAGCGAACCTGTCTTGTTATCTTTCTCCCACTTAATATTGTCATCGCCCGTGCGAGACTCGGTGAAATAGTAGATTTGACCAACAGAAACGTTAAAACGTTCAACGGCAGCGTCATCATAAACGCGTGATGTGACCCCGGTCGTTAACTGGTTCGCTGAGGCGATGCGGTCAAGGCCACCGTAGGTACGGTCGCGGAACAGGCCGCTGTAATCAGATTGCAGTAAAGAGGAGTCATAGTTATTGATGTTGCTCTGATCGCGATAAGGCACGTACAGGTACTGCATACGTGGCTCCAGCGTCTGGGTATAGCCATCCGCCAGAAGTCCCATATTGCGTTCGAAGATCATCTTACCGTCCATTTTGAACTGTGGAAGCGTACGGTTTACGCTTTCCTCAAGATGAGCGTTGTTGCTGGTGTTGTAATCATCAATATTTTTTTGCTGATAGTGTGTCGCCATCAGCTTGGCTTCCGTGTTCAGGCTTGCCCAGTCATTCGACCATGGCAAGTTGATGACGGGCTCCAGGTGAACTCGGGTGGCTTCCGGCATATTGGAATTGGTGTTTACAAAATGCACCGCCTGACCATAAATACGGGTGTCGAACGGACCCACGTCATTCTGGTACCAGTTAACGTCCAGCTGCGGCTCGGCGCCATAGGTACTCGCCGTCTGGCTGGAGAACACCTGGAACTGCTTGTTGGTTACCGTCGCATCGAAGTTCTGCACCGCATAGCCAACGCTGAAGATCTGCGTGGCATAACCATCGGTACTCGAACCGTATTTTGACGAGAAATCGTTAAAGTAGTTCGGGTCACTGACCTTGGTGTAGTTAACGTTGAAACGCCAGACCTGATCCATCACCCCGGAATGCTGCCAGAAATACATCCAGCGGTGTTTATCGCCTTCGGTCGGATGCTCGTCCTGGAAGACTTTATCCGACGGCAGATAATCCAGCTCCATCAGACCCGCACCGGCGTGGGTCAGATATCGGAACTCGTTCTCCCACATGATGTTGCCGCGCTTGTGAATATAGTGCGGCGTGATCGTCGCATCCATGTTTGGCGCGATGTTCCAGTAATACGGCAGGTAGAACTCAAAGTAGTTCGACGTGCTGTATTTGGCATTCGGGATCAGGAAACCGGAGCGGCGTTTGTCACCGACGGGAAGCTGCAGATAAGGGCTGTAGAATATGGGAACAGGGCCCAGCTTAAAGCGGGCGTTCCAGATCTCTGCGACCTGTTCTTCGCGGTCATGGATAACCTCGCTCCCGACCACGCTCCAGGTATTGGAACCCGGCAGACATGACGTGAACGTGCCGTTTTCCAGGATCGTATAGCGGTTTTCACCGCGCTGTTTCATCAGGTCAGCGTCACCGCGCCCCTGGCGACCCACCATCTGGTAATCACCTTTCCAGACGTTAGTATCTTTAGTATTCAGGTTTGACCAGGCTTTCGGACCTTTCAGGATGACCTGATTGTCGTCATAGTGCACATTACCCAGCGCATCCACCGTTCGTACCGGCTCGGCCGCACCTTCCGGCTGTTTCTGGTGCAATTGCACTTCATCTGCCTGCAGGCGGCTATTTCCCTGGTTAATATCGACATTGCCCGTAAACGTGGCATTGTCAGGGTAAGTCCCTTTCGAACTGTCGGCAGTAATGGTTACCGGCAAGCTATTTGTATCGCCACTCACCAGTGGGCGATTATAACTTGGGACGCCAAGCATACACTGCGAGGCGAGATCGGCCGCCAGCCCCTGTTGACTGTACAGGGCGGAGCCAATCATTGTGGCCAGGAGGGTGGGGATACGTTTTTTCATACGTTGTATTTTATTGTTCCGTCATCAGTGGCTACGGCTTACAAACGCTCAGAGACTATCTTACTCATCTGCGCAGTACCAGCGTTAATCCTGCCCGTTTGCGTGCCAGAGTGTTAGGCTCGCTATCGAATGACGAGTATGATAAAGCAAATTATAGGCGATGTCCTTCAATTGACCGTGACTTGAACACAGTGATGATGACGTTGCGTCGGCCAGGAATATGACTATCCGGGGAGTATATGCAGTATTGGGGTAAAATAATCGGCGTTGCGTTCGCCATCATCATGGGTGCCGGGTTCTGGGGGATTGTGCTTGGGCTTATTATCGGCCATATGTTTGATAAGGCGCGCAGCCGCAAAATGGCCTGGTTTGCCAATCAGCGCGAGCGTCAGTCACTCTTTTTCTCCACCACCTTTGAGGTCATGGGGCACTTAACCAAATCCAAAGGGCGTGTCACAGAAGCCGATATTCAGATTGCCAGCGTCTTTATGGATCGCATGAATCTGCACGGCGACTCCCGTCTGGCAGCGCAAAATGCGTTTCGCATCGGTAAGTCGGATAATTATCCGCTTCGCGAAAAAATGCGTCAGTTCCGCAGCATCTGCTTTGGACGTTTTGATTTAATTCGGATGTTTCTGGAAATTCAAATCCAGGCGGCCTTCGCAGACGGCTCACTTCATCCTAATGAACGTGACGTGCTGTACGTCATTGCGGAAGAGCTGGGCATCTCCCGCATGCAGTTCGACCAGTTCCTGCGCATGATGCAGGGCGGGGCGCAGTTTGGCGGCGGCTATCACCAGCAGTCGTCCGGCGGTGCCTGGCAGCAGGCGCAGCGTGGTCCGACGCTGGAAGACGCCTGCAACGTGCTTGGCGTTAAGCCCTCTGACGATCAGACCACGATTAAACGTGCCTATCGTAAGCTCATGAGCGAACACCATCCGGACAAACTGGTCGCGAAAGGCTTACCGCCAGAAATGATGGAGATGGCGAAGCAAAAAGCGCAGGAAATCCAGAAGGCGTACGAGCTCATTAAAGAGAAGAAAGGTTTCAAATAAGAAAAAGCCCGACGATGTCGGGCTTTTTTTTAGAAGTCCACCGGGGCTTTAAACGTCATCGCGTTACCGAAGGCCGGATGGGTGATGGTGAGCGTCTGCGCGTGCAGCTGCAGACGTGGCGCTAAGGCCAGCGCTTCAGGCGGCGCGTAGAAGCGGTCGCCCAGAATCGGATGACCCAGGGCGAGCATATGCACGCGCAGCTGGTGCGAACGTCCGGTAATCGGCTTAAGCAGGACGCGCGCGGTATTATCCGGCGCGTACTCCAGCACTTCGTACTCGGTCTGCGCGGCCTTGCCGGTTTCGTAACACACCTTCTGCTTAGGCCGGTTTGGCCAGTCGCAGATCAGCGGTAAATCTACCAGCCCTTCCGCCTGCGCGGGGTGGCCCCAGACGCGGGCGACATACTGCTTTTTCGGCTCGCGCTCGCGGAACTGGCGCTTTAACTCGCGTTCCGCCGCTTTGTTCAGCGCCACCACAATCACGCCGCTGGTGGCCATATCCAGGCGATGGACAGACTCCGCCTGCGGATAATCGCGCTGAATGCGCGTCATCACGCTGTCTTTGTGCTCGTCCAGACGCCCCGGCACGGACAACAGGCCGCTGGGCTTGTTGACCACCATAATGTGTTCATCCTGATACAGAATGACCAGCCAGGGATCCTGAGGCGGATTGTAAGGCTCCATCACCATCTTGCGCTCCGTTTACTGATGCGTCACAACGATAAGACGCAGGGCATCCAGACGCCAGCCAGCCTGATTCAGGCTTTCCAGCACCTGCTGACGGTTGCTTTCAATCGCCGCCAGCTCGTCGTCGCGGATGTTCGGGTTGACCGCTTTTAACGCTTCCAGACGGGACAGCTCCGCAGACAGTTTCTCGTCGGCTTCACTGCGCGCGGCGTCAATCAGTGCTCTGGCCGCTTTTTCAATCTGGGTTTCGCCCAGTTGCAGAATAGCGTGCACATCCTGCTGTACCGCGTTCACCAGCTTGCTGCCCGTGTGGCGGTTTACCGCGCTCAGCTGTCGGTTGAAACTCTCGAATTCAACCTGTCCCGCCAGGTTCGTGCCGTTTTTGTCCAGCAGCAGGCGGACGGGCGTTGGCGGCAGGAAGCGGGTGAGCTGCAGCTGTTTCGGCGCCTGCGCTTCCACAACGTAGATCAGCTCCACCAGCAGGGTGCCCACCGGCAGCGCCTTGTTTTTCAACAGGGAGATGGTGCTGCTGCCGGTATCGCCGGAGAGGATCAGGTCCAGACCGTTGCGGATCAGCGGGTGTTCCCAGGTGATAAACTGGGCATCTTCGCGGGACAGCGCCACGTCACGCTCGAAGGTGATGGTACAGCCATCTTCCGGCAGGCCCGGGAAATCCGGAACCAGCATGTGATCGGACGGGGTCAGGACAATCAGGTTCTCGCCGCGGTCGTCCTGGTTGATGCCGACGATGTCGAACAGGTTCATGGAGAAGCTGATCAGGCTGGTGTCATCATCCTGTTCTTCAATACTCTCAGCCAGCGCCTGCGCTTTTTCACCGCCGTTGGAGTGGATCTCCAGCAGGCGGTCGCGGCCCTGCTCCAGCTGCGCTTTCAGCGCGTCGTGCTTCTCACGGCAGGACTTGATCAGCTCATCAAACCCTTCCGCGTTTTCCGGCGCGGCCAGGTAGCCGATCAGATCGCCATGCACTTGATCATAAATGGTGCGGCCCGTTGGGCAGGTATGTTCAAACGCGTCCAGACCTTCGTGGAACCAGCGTACCAGCACGGACTGCGCGGTTTTTTCCAGATACGGCACGTGGATCTGAATATCATGCGCCTGACCGATACGATCCAGACGGCCGATACGCTGCTCCAGCAGATCCGGGTTAAACGGCAGATCGAACATCACCAGGTTGCTGGCAAACTGGAAGTTACGGCCTTCAGAGCCGATTTCCGAGCACAGCAGAACCTGTGCGCCGCTGTCCTCTTCCCCGAACCACGCCGCGGCGCGGTCGCGCTCGACGATGGACATGCCTTCGTGGAACACGGCGGCGCGAATGCCTTCACGCTCGCGCAGAACCTGCTCCAGCTGCAGCGCGGTGGCCGCTTTGGCGCAGATCACCAGCACCTTCTGAGAGCGGTGCGCGGTCAGGTAGCCCATCAGCCACTCCACGCGCGGATCGAAGTTCCACCAGGTGCCGGTATCACCTTCAAATTCCTGGTAGATTTGTTCCGGATAAAGCATGTCGCGGGCGCGCTCTTCCTGGGTTTTGCGCGCACCCATAATGCCGGAGACTTTAATCGCCGTCTGATACTGCGTCGGCAGCGGCAGCTTAATCGTATGCAGCTCGCGTTTCGGGAAGCCTTTGACGCCGTTACGGGTGTTACGGAACAGCACGCGGCTGGTACCGTGGCGGTCCATCAGCATGTCGATCAGCTCTTTACGCGCGGATTCCGCGTTGCCGCTGTCGCTGTTCGCAGCCTGCAAAAGCGGCTCGATGTCCTGCTCGCCAATCAGATCGCTCAGGGTGTTGAGTTCGTCATCAGAAAGACGTTTGCCCGCCAGCAGCATGGCGACGGCATCGGCGACCGGGCGGTAGTTATTCTGTTCTTCCACGAACTGCGCAAAGTCGTGGAAACGGTTTGGATCGAGCAGGCGCAGACGGGCGAAGTGGCTTTCCAGACCCAGCTGCTCCGGCGTTGCGGTCAGCAGCAGGACGCCAGGCACGCGCTCGGCAAGCTGCTCAATAGCCATGTATTCGCGGCTCGGCGCGTCTTCGCTCCAGACCAGATGGTGCGCTTCGTCAACAACCATAATGTCCCACTCGGCATCGCACAGGTGCTCAAGACGCTGCTTGCTGCGGCGCACGAAGTCGAGGGAGCAAATGACCAGCTGTTCGGTTTCAAACGGGTTGTCGGCATCGTGCTGCGCTTCGGCATAGCGTTCATCGTCGAACAGGGAGAAACGCAGGTTAAAGCGGCGCAGCATCTCAACCAGCCACTGGTGCTGCAGGGTTTCTGGCACCACGATCAGCACGCGTTCGGCAGCGCCGGAAAGCAGCTGTTGATGCAGGATCATGCCCGCTTCGATGGTTTTACCCAGGCCCACTTCATCTGCCAGCAGCACGCGCGGCGCGTGACGACGGCCCACGTCGTGGGCGATGTTCAGCTGGTGGGGGATCAGGCTGGTGCGCTGGCCGCGCAGGCCGCTCCACGGCATGCGGTACTGTTCACTCTGGAACTTACGCGCGCGATAGCGCAGGGAGAAGCGATCCATACGGTCGATTTGCCCGGCAAACAGGCGGTCCTGCGGCTTGCTGAATACCAGTTTGCTGTCGAGCAGCACTTCGCGCAGGATGACATTGGCTTCATCCGTATCAAGACGAGTACCAATGTAGGCGAGCAGTCCATTCTCTTCTTTTACGTCTTCAATCTTGAGCTGCCAGCCGTCATGGCTGGTCACGGTGTCGCCCGGATTGAACATCACGCGGGTAACAGGGGAGTCATTGCGAGCGTACAGACGGTTTTCACCGGTGGCAGGGAAGAGGAGGGTAACCATACGCGTATCGATTGCTACGACGGTTCCTAGTCCAAGTTCGCTTTCTGTATCGCTGATCCAGCGTTGACCAAGTGTAAAAGGCATAGTTGTTCGGCTCTAATCTTTAATTGCAGGCAATAGTTCGACTACCGTCAAAAAAGACGGTCAACGAAAAATGGGTCCAGGAATGGAAAGGGCGCTATGGTACTGGATGGCAGCCATTTCGTCACGCGTCAAAATAGGCCAAGTTGCCCTGTAACCAGTGTAGCAAAATCATCGTCGATGAAGGGCAAAATTCCGTCGGCAACCGGCTGAAGCTGGCGCGTCAGATAGTGTTCGTAATCCAGAGGAGAGTGCTGATAATCCACGGGTTCCGGGCCGCTAATGGTCCAGACGTATTTGATGGTTCCCCGGTTTTGATACTGCGGCGCGCGGCCACGGCGGACGTTTTCTTCATCCGCCAGACGCGCGGCGCGTACGTGCGGAGGAACGTTACGCTGGTACTCCGCCAGCGGGCGGCGCAGGCGCTTGCGATACACCAACTGCGCGTCAAGTTCGCCCGCCATCAGGCTGGCTATCGTCTCGCGCACGTAGTCCTGATACGGCTCATTGCGAAACACCCGCAGATAGAGCGTCTGCTGGAACTGCTGCGCCAGCGGCGTCCAGTCGGTACGTACCGTCTCCAGCCCTTTAAAAACCATCCGCTGCGCGTCGCCTTCCTGAATCAGCCCGGCGTAGCGCTTCTTGCTGCCCTGATCGGTGCCGCGAATGGTGGGCATTAAAAAGCGGGCGAAATGGGTTTCAAATTCCAGCTCCAGCGCGCTGGTTAACCGCTCTTTCTGCAAATGTTCCTGCCACCAGTCGTTCACGAAGGCGACCAGCGCGTTGCCGATTTGCGCGGCGTCGTCTTCTGAATGCGCGCCCTTAAGCCACACAAAGGTGGAGTCCGTGTCGCCGTAGATGACGTCATAGCCCCGGGACTCAATCAGCGCTTTGGTCTGGCGCATGATCTCGTGCCCGCGCATGGTGATCGAGGAGGCCAGACGCGGATCAAAGAAGCGGCAGGCGCTGGTGCCCAGCACGCCGTAAAAGGCGTTCATAATGATTTTCAGCGCCTGTGATAGCGGCTTGTTGCCGTGGCGCTTGGCCTCATCGCGGCCGTGCCAGATTTTTCCCACGATTTCAGGCAGACAGTGTTTTTCCCGCGAGAAGCGTGCGCCGAGGAAACCTTCGGTGCTGTGCTCATCATCCGGCTGGGCCATGCCCTCAACCAGCCCGACGGGATCGATCAGGAAGGTACGGATAATCGACGGGTAGAGGCTTTTGTAGTCCAGCACCAGAACGGAGTCATACAATCCTGGCCGGGAGTCCATCACGTATCCGCCGGGGCTTGCCTGCGGCGGCACGTCCCCGAGGTTGGGGGCGACGTATCCCGCCCGGTGCATCCGCGGAAAATAAAGGTGGCTAAAGGCGGCAACCGAGCCGCCGTGCCTGTCGACCGCCAGGCCGTTTACCGTCGCGCGCTCCAGCAGGAACGGCATAATCTCGGTTTTGTGAAAAATCTGCGTGACCAGCTCGCAGTCTTTCAGGTTGTAGGTGGCAAGCGCCGGTTTATCTTCATTAAAGCGCCGGTCGATCTCGTCCATTCTGTCCCAGGGGTTGTCGATGGATTTGCCTTCGCCAAGCAGCTCCTGTGCGACCGCTTCGAGGGAGAATGAAGAGAAGTTCCAGAAGGCGGACTTAAGCGCCTCGATGCCGTCGATAATCAGGCGACCGTTGGCCTGCGCGAAGAAAACACCGTTCTTAAAACCGTGTTCGCGCCATTCCAGCTCGCTGTTTCCGCGCCCCAGCATCAGCGGGATGCGGTAGCGCTCGGCGTGCTTTTGCAGGACGCGCAGGTCGAACTGCACCACGTTCCAGCCGATCAGGACGTCGGGGTCGTTGTCGGCAAACCACTGGTTAAGCTTCTCCAGCAGCTGCGGGCGGCTGTTGGCGTACTCAAGCCGGAAATCCAGCGCGGATGCATCGCCATTCGGCGGCCCGAGCATATAGACAACCCGATCGCCGCAGCCTTCCAGACCGATGCAGTACAGTTCGCCGTGACGGGTGGTTTCGATATCCAGGGAGACCCACTTCAGCGGCGGGCGGTAGTGCGGATTCGGCTTCAGGCGCGCGTTAACGAGGCTGCCGCTCTGCGCGGTGCCGTCGACCCAGACGGGGGCGGTGATGAACCGCTCCATCAGAAAGCGTTCCGGTGGGCGGATATCGGCCTCGTAGAGCGTCACGCCCGCCTCGCGGAGCAGCTTTTCATAGCGCATCAGCTGGCGATGTGCGCGACAGTAGAGGCCGTAAACCGGCTGACGGTGGAAATCCTTTAGCTCAAGCGGGGTGATGCGCCAGCCGTTTTCGCCGCGCAGCAGCTGCTTCACCTTTTCGACGTGGGCTTCAGGAATAAAGGCCACGGATTCCTGCGGGGGCAGCGTAACGTGCAGCGGACCGCTGTCGGTTGCCAGCCAGAACGCGACCTCGGTGCCCTGAGGGGTATCCCGCCAGTGTCGGGTCAGTAAAAAGCCTTCTTGCGCCTGCGCCACGCCGTTATCCCAGAAAACAAAACCAGGCCTGATTATAGCCTGGTTAAGATTTTAATGCTGGGTTTATATACAGTTTACTGCCCGTAATAGGCCTTCGCACCGTGCTTGCGCAGGTAATGCTTATCCAGCAGGGTTTGCTGCATATCCGGCAGCTGCGGCGCCAGCTGGCGACAGAAGATCCCCATATAGGCGACCTCTTCGAGCACGATGGCGTTATGCACCGCGTCTTCTGCGTTTTTACCCCAGGCAAACGGGCCGTGGGAGTGCACCAGCACGCCGGGCATTTGCGCGGCGTCGATCCCCTGTTTCTCAAAGGTTTCGACAATCACGTTCCCCGTTTCCCACTCGTACTCACCGTTAATCTCGGCGTCGGTCATCAGACGCGTGCAGGGAATGGTGCCGTAAAAGTAGTCCGCGTGCGTGGTGCCGGTCGCCGGGATGGACTGGCCCGCCTGCGCCCAGATGGTGGCGTGGCGCGAATGGGTATGCACGATGCCGCCGATGGTCGGGAATGACCGATACAGCAGGCGGTGAGTCGGCGTATCGGAGGACGGTTTTTTCTTACCTTCGACCACTTCGCCGGTCTCGAGGCTGACAACGACCATATCGTCTGCGGTCATCACCGTGTAATCCACGCCGGAAGGCTTAATCACGAACACGCCTTTTTCGCGGTCAACGGCGCTGACGTTGCCCCATGTCAGGGTGACCAGATTATGTTTCGGCAGCGCCAGGTTGGCTTCGAGCACCTGACGTTTGAGATCGTCTAACATCGTTATCTCCCTGCCCGGTGAGCGTAGCGTCACCGGGCATTCCATACTTAGCGTTTTGATCCGTAATAGACTTCGTTCCAGCGCAGCGCGTCTTTGAACGCAGGCAGGCGGGTATCGTTATCGATGACGGTCAGCTCGATGTCGTGCAGCTCGGCGAACTGACGCATGTCGTTCAGATCAAGGGCGTGGCTGAACACCGTGTGGTGCGCGCCGCCGGCCAGGATCCAGGCTTCTGAGGCGGTTGGCAGGTCAGGCTGTGCTTTCCACAGGGCGTTGGCCACCGGCAGTTTCGGCAGGGAGTGCGGCGTTTCAACCGCATCGACGCAGTTCACCAGCAGGCGGAAGCGATCGCCCAGGTCGATCAGGCTGGCGTTGATGGCCGGGCCCGTACGGGTGTTGAAGATCAGACGCGCCGGATCGGCTTTGCCGCCGATGCCGAGGTACTGCACGTCGAGGATCGGTTTCTCTTCCACGGCGATCGTCGGGCACACTTCCAGCATGTGCGAGCCGAGTACCAGGTCATTGCCGTTTTCGAAGTGATAGGTGTAGTCCTCCATAAAGGAGGTGCCGCCCTGCAGACCGGTCGACATCACCTTCATGATGCGAAGCAGAGCGGCAGTTTTCCAGTCGCCTTCGCCCGCAAAGCCGTAGCCCTGCTGCATCAGACGTTGTACCGCCAGACCCGGCAGCTGTTTCAGGCCGTGGAGGTCTTCAAAGGTAGTGGTAAAGGCGTGAAAGCCGCCCTGTTCCAGGAAGCGCTTCATGCCCAGCTCGATGCGCGCCGCGTCCAGCACGTTCTGACGCTTGTCGCCGTTGATTTGTGCCGCAGGCGTCAGGCGGTAGCTGCTTTCGTACTCGTCCACCAGCGCGCTCACGTCGCCGTCGCTGATTTCATTTACTACCTGCACCAGGTCGCCCACGGCCCAGGTATTCACGGAGAAGCCGAACTTGATCTGCGCGGCCACTTTGTCGCCGTCCGTGACCGCCACTTCACGCATGTTGTCGCCGAAACGCACCACTTTCAGATGGCGGGTATCCTGTTTGGATACTGCCTGGCGCATCCAGGAGCCGATACGCTGTTGCGCTTTGCCATCCTGCCAGTGGCCGGTGACCACCGCGTGCTGCTGGCGCATACGCGCGCCGATGAAGCCGAACTCGCGGCCGCCGTGCGCGGTCTGGTTCAGGTTCATAAAGTCCATGTCGATGCTGTCCCACGGCAGGGAGGCGTTGAACTGGGTATGGAACTGCAGCAGCGGTTTGTTGAGGATAGACAGGCCGTTGATCCACATTTTGGCGGGTGAGAAGGTGTGCAGCCACACCACCAGACCGGCGCATTTATCGTCGTAGTTGGCGTCGCGGCAGATGTGGGTAATTTCGTCAGGCGTCGTGCCCAGCGGTTTCAGCACCAGTTTGCACGGCAGTTTAGCTTCCGCGTTCAGCGCGTTAACGACGTGCTCCGCGTGTTTCGTCACCTGCTGCAGCGCTTCCGGTCCGTACAGATGCTGGCTGCCAATCACAAACCACACTTCATAGTTATTAAAAATGGTCATCATCGTGTCCTTAATGGGTCAGGGTTGCCGTAGTGTCCGCGGTGCTTTTGGCCGGGGCGGCGACAGGGAGATAGTGAAGTTCGGCGCTTTTTGCCCATTGCTGGTAGCGCTGATAAAGCTGTTCAAAGCGTTGCGCCTGCTGGGCACGCGGCTGAAGCGTGTTTTCGACGGCGCTCGCCATATGCTTCTGCGCGGTCGGAATGTCGGCGTGAACGCCTGCGGCCACGGCAGCGAAAATCGCCGCGCCCAGCGCGCAGCACTGATCGGAGGCCACAATCTGCAGCGGACGGTTCAGCACGTCGCAGCAGGCCTGCATGATCACCGGGTTTTTACGGGCGATGCCGCCCAGCGCCATCACGTTGTTCACGTCGATACCCTGCCCGGTGAAGCACTCCATAATGGCGCGGGCACCGAAGGCCGTTGCGGCAATCAGACCGCCGAACAGCGCAGGCGCGTCGGTCGCCAGGTTGAGATCCGCGATCACCCCTTTCAGGCGCTGGTTGGCAAACGGCGTGCGGCGGCCGTTAAACCAGTCCAGCACCACCGGCAGGTGATCGAGAGACGGATTTTTTGCCCAGGCTTCGGTGAGCTGAGGCAGAAGCTGCTTTTTGCTGTCGGCTATCTGGGTTTTCAGTTCAGGATGCGCCGCCGCCAGCTGGTCCAGCGGCCAGCCGAGCACGCGACCAAACCAGGCGTAGATATCGCCAAACGCGGACTGACCGGCTTCAAGACCGATGAAGTCCGGCACCACGCTGCCGTCAACCTGGCCGCAGATGCCTTTCACCGCCCGGTCGCCGACGGTGGCTTTATCTGCCGTCAGGATGTCGCAGGTGGAGGTCCCGATGACTTTGACCAGCGTGTTTGGCTGTGCGCCCGCGCCCACGGCGCCCATATGGCAGTCAAAGGCGCCGCCGGAGATGGCCACGTTCTGCGGCAGGCCGAGGCGCGTCGCCCACTCTTCGCAGAGGGTGCCGACGGGAATATCGGCGGTAAAGGTGTCGGTAAAGAGCGGGTACGTCAGGCTCTTGTTGAGGATCGGGTCGAGCTCATCGAAGAACGCGGCCGGAGGCAGGCCGCCCCAGCTTTCGTGCCACAGGGATTTATGCCCGGCGCTGCAGCGGCCGCGGCGGATATCCTGCGGGCGGGTGGTGCCGGAGAGCAGGGCAGGCACCCAGTCGCACAGCTCAACCCATGACGCCGCAGCCTGCGCAACGGCTGCGTCGGCACGGGTGACGTGAAGGATCTTGGCCCAGAACCATTCGCTGGAATAAATCCCGCCGATGTAGCGCGAGTAGTCTGTTTTGCCCGGCTGGTGGCACAGGCGCGTAATGGCTTCAGCCTCTTCTACGGCGGTGTGGTCTTTCCACAGCACGAACATGGCGTTCGGGTTGTCGGCAAACTCCGGGCGCAGCGCCAGCACGCGGCCTTCGGCATCCACCGGGGCAGGCGTGGAGCCGGTGCTGTCGACGCCAATTCCGACAATCTCAGCCCGCTGGGCGTCAGTCAGTTCGGCAAGGACGGTTTTGATCGCCGCTTCCATCGATTCGATATAGTCACGCGGGTGGTGACGGAACTGGTTGTTCGGCGCATCACAGTAGCGCCCCTCTTGCCAGCGCGGGTACCACTCAACGCTGGTTGCTATCTCCTGGCCGGACGTACAGTCCACTGCCAGCGCGCGAACCGAATCGCTGCCAAAATCGAGGCCAATCGCAATTGCCATGGTGTTGCTCCATCGAAAAAACAGGTATGGAAGAACATTAGAGACTGGGGAAAAAAGTCGTCAGGCAGGATCCGCTAATCTTATGGACTAAATTGCTGTTACAACGGAAAGTGTGACGCCGTGCAAATATTCAATGTGGACATTTCTGCCGCACTTATAGACACTTTTGTTACTGGTTATCTGCCTGCTATGGCGGAGAAATCAGGGGGAAAGGCTGAAACATGGCGGACGTAAAAGCAGCGTGATGCTTTTTGGATCTTTTCGCGGGCCATTTTAAAGCTGCTTTTAGTGATATGGACAATTGGTTTCCTTCAGGACCCTTGGGAGAACTGAATCTATGGCCGAAACGCAAAACGATCCTCTGCTGCCGGGATACTCGTTTAACGCGCACCTTGTGGCGGGACTGACCCCTATCGAGGCTGAGGGATACCTCGACTTTTACGTCGACCGACCGCTCGGTATGAAAGGGTATATCCTCAATCTGACCGTGCGAGGGGAAGGGATCATCAAGAACGGTGACCAGCAGTTTGTCTGCCGCCCCGGCGATATCCTGCTGTTCCCGCCGGGGGAGATCCACCACTATGGCCGTCATCCGGATGCCAAAGAGTGGTATCACCAGTGGGTCTATTTCCGTCCGCGCGCCTACTGGCAGGAGTGGCTTTCGTGGCCAGCTATTTTTGCGCATACCGGTTTTTATCGCCCGGATGAGGTTCATCTGGCGCAGTTTCGCGAGCTTTTTGCGCAGATTATCGAGGCGGGACAGGCCGGTGGTCGCTACGCTGAACTGCTGGCGATTAACCTGCTTGAACAGCTGCTGCTGCGACGGATGGAGGCGATTAACGAGTCGCTTAACCCCCCGCTGGACAACCGCGTGCGCGACGCCTGCCAGTACATTAGCGACCACCTGGCCGATAGCCAGTTTGATATCGCCAGCGTTGCTCAGCACGTCTGCCTGTCGCCGTCGCGGCTGTCGCATCTGTTCCGCCAGCAGCTGGGCGTCAGCGTATTGAGCTGGCGCGAGGATCAGCGCATCAGCCAGGCGAAGCTGCTGCTCAGCACCACCCGGATGCCGATCGCCACCGTCGGACGCAACGTGGGCTTTGAGGATCAGCTCTATTTTTCTCGCGTGTTTAAAAAGTGCACCGGTGCCAGCCCGAGCGAATTCCGCGCGGGATGTGAATAAACGGTAAAAAAATATAAACAAACAGGTGAATGCAGAAAGCAACCTGTAAACTATTCAGACAATTGTTGCCTTGACGCGGTGCGGGGCGCTAAGCAGAATCGCTGATTCGTTTTCTGACCGGAATAGTTATGCAGGCATTGCTGGAACACTTTATTACCCAGTCCGTTATGTACTCGCTCATCGCCGTGGCGCTGGTGGCGTTTCTGGAATCGCTGGCGCTGGTTGGGCTGATCCTGCCCGGCACCGTGATGATGGCAGGGCTTGGGGCGCTGATTGGCAGCGGCGAGGTTAATTTCTGGCAGGCGTGGCTGGCCGGGATTATCGGCTGCCTGCTCGGCGACTGGATCTCCTTCTGGCTGGGCTGGCGCTTTAAGAAGCCGCTGCACCGCTGGTCGTTCATGAAAAAGAACAAAGCCTTGCTGGATAAAACCGAGCATGCGCTGCATCAGCACAGCATGTTTACCATCCTCGTCGGCCGCTTTGTCGGGCCAACGCGTCCGCTGGTGCCGATGGTGGCGGGGATGCTGGATCTGCCCGTCGCGAAATTCGTGGTGCCGAACATTATCGGCTGCGTCTTCTGGCCGCCGTTCTACTTCCTGCCGGGGATCCTCGCGGGCGCGGCCATCGATATCCCTGACGGTATGCAAAGCGGTGAGTTTAAGTGGCTGCTGCTGGGTACGGCTGTGCTGCTGTGGCTGGCGGCATGGCTCTGCTGGCGACTGTGGCGCAGTGGGAAAGCCAGCGTCGATCGCCTGACGCGCTATCTTCCGCGCTCTCGCCTTTTGTGGCTGGCCCCGCTGACGCTTGGCGTGGCTGTGGTAGCCCTGGTTGCGCTGATTCGTCACCCGCTGATGCCGGTGTACGGCGAGATTTTATTAAAAGTGGTGAGCCGTTAACGACGATTTCCCTCTCCCTGTGGGAGAGGGCCAGGGTGAGGGCATCAGACGGCACGAATGCCCAACAGTGAAGACGCCCCTGCCTTACCGCTCAGCAGTTCTTCTGTTTTTCCATCCCACAAAATACGCCCTTCGGCAATCACCACCGATCGCGGCGCGATGCGGGCGGCATCCTCAATACTGTGTGAAACCATCAGCATCGTCAGCTGCTGGCGCTGGCAGACGTCCTGAACCAGGGCGAGCATCTCCTGGCGCAGCGCGGGATCGAGCGCCGAGAACGGCTCATCCAGCAGCAGGATCGGCTGCTCGCGGACAAGACATCGCGCCAGCGCCACGCGCTGACGCTGGCCGCCGGAAAGCTCACCCGGCAGCCTGTCGATGAACTCGTTGATCCCCATCTGGGCGGCAATGATCTCCAGCTTCTGGCGCTGGGCATCGTTCAGCCTGAGTCCCGGATGCATCCCCAGCGCGATGTTTTGCCGCACCGTCAGATGGGTAAACAGGTTGTTTTCCTGAAACAGCATTGAGACCGGACGTTTCGCGGGCGGCGTGTGGGTATGATCGTGATTGTTAATGACGATCGCGCCGCTTGCCGGCTGCAGAAAACCCGCAATCAGATTAAGCAGCGTGCTTTTTCCCGCGCCGCTTGGGCCAAGCACGGCGATCATCTCCCCCTGGCGCGCGGAGAGCGTGAAGCGCATCGGCAGATGCTGGTAAAGCCAGGTTACATCAGTCAGTTTTAACATCACGCCCCGGAAGTTTTTCGATAACGGTAAATAAGGCAAAGCACAGCAGCAGCAGTAACAGCGCGGTGACCGCGCCGTCCTGACTGCGATAAGAGCCGATTTGCTGATAGAGCCAGTATGGCAGCGTGCGGAAATCGTCATTGCCGAACAGCGCGACAACCCCAAAATCCCCAATCGACAGCACGCAGGCAAACGCCAGCGCCTGCGCCAGCGGACGTTTCAGCGCGCGCAGTTCCACCACCTTCAGCCGCTGCCAGCCCTGCATGCCCAGCGACTGGCACAGCAAACCGTAGCGGCTGTTGACGTCGCGCATCGGGTTTTCCAGCACTTTGAGCGCATAAGGGATGGCCATCAGGGCGTTGGTGAAAATCACAATGCCGTCGGCCCTTTCCGGCAGGCCGATGGTGCTGTTGAACAGTAAAAAGAAGCCCGTCGCCAGTACGATGCCCGGCATCGCCAGAATCAGCATCCCTGTCAGCTCCAGCGTCTGCCCGGCCTTTTGGGCCTGCCGGGCATAGAGTTCACGGCTGCTCCACAGCAGCATCATGGTTAGCATGACGCACAGTAACCCTGCCGCCAGCGCGATACGTAGCGAGGTCCAGGTCGCCTGCCAGAGGATGGGCTGTTGCAGGACGGACATGAGATTGAGGTTCAGTCCGTCAACGATAACGGCCATCAGCGGCGGCAGCAGAAGCAGGAGCGCCAGCGCGATCAGGATAAAATCGGTAACGCGGCTGTGCAGGCTGTCCTGCGGATCGCGCCAGCCGGTTATTTGATTACTGCCAGCAGGAATGGCTTTACTCAGTCGCTGGCTCAACAGGACCAGCGCAAGGCAGCACGCCATCTGCACCATCGCCAGCAGCGCGGCGCGACCGGGATCGTAGTCGTAACTCAGCGCCTGGTAAATCGCCAGCTCAATGGTGGTGGCCTGCGGCCCGCCGCCGAGGGACAGCACGGTGGCAAAGCTGGCAAAGCAGAGCATAAAGATTAACGCCGCGACGGGCGGGATCTGGCGGCGCAGCCATGGCCATTCGACAAAGCGGAAGAATGACACGCCGCGCATGCCGAGCTGGGCAGCAATCTGACGCTGTTCGCCGGGAATGTTTTCCAGCGCCTGCAAGAAGAGGCGCGTTGCCATCGGCATATTGAAAAACACGTGCGCCAGCAGAATGCCCTGCAGTCCGTAAGGAGAGAATGACCATTCCAGACCAAGCTGGCCGAACAGCGAAGCCAGCCAGCCCTGGCGACCGTAAACGCTGAGGATGCCAAATACCGCCACCAGCACGGGCAGGATCAGCGTCATGGCGCACAGGCGCAACAGTGCCAGCCTGCCGGGAAAACGGCGCCGATACAGGGCGCGTGCCAGGAAAATAGCCGGGAGCACCGACAGCAGGGCAGAGAGAGACGCCTGCCAGAAGGAGAACCGGATAACGTGCCAGAGGTAGCTGTCGTGCCAGAGGGCGAGCAGGTCGCTCTCTGGCGCGTTGAACCACAGTGCAAGAAAAGCCCCCAGGCTGACCGCCACCATCACTGTGGCGGCGAGCAGCCCGGGAAGTAACCAGCCGGGAATCAACGGCTGACGGCGCGTTGCCATTCACTTACCCATGCTGCACGCTGCGCGGCGACCTGCTGCGGCGTAAACTCCAGCGAGGTGTTTGGTTTGGTCAACTGCTCGAAACCTGCGGGCAGCGCAACGTTCGTGACCGGATACATCCAGTTGCCTGCGGGAATCGCATTCTGGAACGCCGGTGAAACCATAAACTTCAGGAACTTCTCGGCCAGCTCCGGCTGCTTGCTGGCGGCGGTACGCGCGGCGACTTCCACCTGCAGATAGTGCCCTTCAGCAAAATCAGCGGCAGCATAGTTATCTTTCTTCTCGGCGATGATGTGGTAGGCCGGAGAGGTGGTGTAGCTCAGCACCAGATCGCTTTCACCTTTCAGGAACAGGCCATAGGCTTCGCTCCAGCCTTTGGTGACGGTGACGGTTTTGGCGGCCAGTTTCTGCCACGCCTCCGGCGCTTTATCCCCGTAAACCTTTTGCATCCACAGCAGCAGGCCCAGGCCTGGCGTACTGGTGCGCGGATCTTCATAAATCACGCGCCATTTCTGGTCACTCTCAACCAGCTCTTTCAGGCTCTTCGGCGGGTTTT
The DNA here is from genome assembly GCF_034427535.1 of Enterobacter sp. A103. Taxonomy (NCBI): domain Bacteria; kingdom Pseudomonadati; phylum Pseudomonadota; class Gammaproteobacteria; order Enterobacterales; family Enterobacteriaceae; genus Enterobacter; species Enterobacter sp. A103. The sequence continues at coordinate 143,292 of NZ_JAXQPQ010000003.1, read as the reverse complement.
TCAGCTTATTTTTGTCGTAAACAAAAGCAAAGTAGCCATAGTCGAACGGCACAAAGGTGTCGTTTTTCCAGCCGCCCGGCACGTTAACGGCCTCTGCCGCTACGCCGCTTTTGGCAAACAGTTTGGTTTGCGAGGCGGCTTCCAGCAGGTTGTTATCCAGCCCGAGCACCACGTCGGCCTTGCTGTTTTTCCCTTCCATGCGCAGACGGTTGAGCAGCGATACGCCATCTTCCAGCGCCACGAACTTCAGCTCGCAGTTACAGTCAGCTTCAAAGGCTTTTTTAACCACCGGGCCAGGGCCCCAGTCGGCAGAGAAGGAGTCATAGGTGTAGACCGTCAGGACGGGCTTCGCAAAAGCAGGCAGCGCAAACAGCGCCAGCAGGGGGAGAACTTTTTTTAACACTTTGCACCTCAAAGTTGAGTGGCAAAGGATTTTGAGCAACAGCCTCAAATCCCTTCGCCGGCGTTATCCGGATCAGGTTCGACGGGTATTATCTCAGCGCACATCTGTGATGCAGCACCCCGTTGAGAACGGCGCTATTGTAATGATTTGGTGAATATTACGAAAGCGTTATGGCTCCGGCGGCGCAAACCAGGCGGATTTAAAATCAAACCAGCCCAGGGTATTCATCCGCAGGCCGCGCATGCTGCGCTGGCCCTGGATCATCAGCCAGTGGTGGATCAACGGTACGATCGCCTGCTCGGCCAGCAGCTGCTGGCACCACGCTGCAAGATTCATTTCGCCCGCGCGCCACAGGGCGGCATCCTGCTGCCAGTCACGGTCGATGCAGTGCTGGATCAGCGGGACTTCATACAGATGCGAGAAAAGGGAAAAATCGAGCGGCAGGGTAAAGTTGGCGCTGTTGAGCCAGATATCACTGGCTATCTCCCCCTGATGCCATTCGTCATAGTCCACTTCCCTGACCTCTAACGTGACCCCTTCGGCTGCCAGCAGCCGGGTCATGATTCTGGCGATAAAACGATGCTCCACGTGCTCGCGGTAGTAGGTCAGGGTGATGGACTCCAGCCCTGCGGGTTTGTCACAGTGAACCGGGCGGGCGTGGTGCCAGCGCGGAAGCAGGCCGTACGCCGGGAACCAGTATGTCTGGTACTGCTCTTCCGCATGGTAAATCAGATTGGAAGGGGACAAAACGTGGCTAACCCACTTGCGGACGGCCTGGTTTGCCCCACGGTGGGTGCGGCGGTCAAACAGGAGATAGTAACACCCTTCCTCGAGGCGACTCTCCACGGCTTTTTCTCCCGTGGTGGGGCCTTCCAGCGTCAGCCCGCAGCTCAGGTCTTCATTGAGATCCGGCAATACCCAGACGTTCACTTCGTCGATGAGCGCCCGATAGCCAAAGTAGTCGTCGAACGCGCGGATTTTCAGCTGATTGCTGTTATTGCGGGACACGGAGTAAGGCCCGGTACCAATCGGCAGGCTGGCAAAATTGTTCATTGATTCCCACTCGCCGGGCAAAATCATCGACGGCACGTAGCCCAGCAGCCAGGGAAGCCACTTATCCTGCTGCGACAGCTCAATATCCAGCGTCCAGGCCGTGGGCGAGTGGATGCGGGAGATATGCGAGTAGAGCGGTAGCCTGCGGGCACGTTCCAGGGAGGCGATGACGTCGTGCATTTCCAGCTCGCGGCCGTGGTGAAAGTGGATGCCGGGGCGTAAAAAGAAGCGCCAGTGGCGCGGGGAAAGTTGCTGCCAGTGATGAGCGATATCCGCCTCCAGTTCCCCGTTTTCCTCATTTATCCGCGTCAGGCCGCTGAAGATTTGCCGGGCCATATGCGTTTCTGAGCGCCGTAAGGCCGTGCCGGGCAACAGATTTTTCATCGGACGGTAGTAGAGCACCCGCAGAATGTGGCGGCCCTGACGAAAGCTGCGCCCGAGATGGGAAACCAGCATCTGGCGCACGGCGGCTTTGTCGCCAACCAGCTGTACCAGCTGATCGATGCGGTCCTGCTCGAGCAGATCTTCCGCGCGCTGCTGCTGCAGCGCCAGCCCGGTATAGAGGAAGGTCAGCCGCGAACGTTTGCCGCGTCCCGCCTCCGCTTCCCAGCTTAACCAGCCCTGCTGCTGCATGGTGTTGAGCAGCGTGCGCATATGGCGGCGGGAGCAGCTAAGCAGGTCAGCCAGCTCGTTGAGCGTAGTCTCCTGCGATTGCCCCTCGCAGCACTGCCAGAGGCGGATAAACTGTTGTTGCAGACGACCGGAAGGCATAAAAGGGGAACTCCTGACAAAAAACCAGCAATTTATTTATCCCTATATTAGGCCAATAATTCTCCCCGATGAAGCGAGGAGGTAAATTATGAAGAGGTCTACCGCACGTCAGTTCTATCAGCAGTACTTTTCAGCGACAAAAGGATCGTCCTGGCTGGCCCGCCGGTGTGCAGAGCAACGGCTGAAAACGTTAGAAGAATTGATGCAGTGGGACGTTACAACACCGACCTCTTCCCGCTAACTCGCCTCGATCATGTGTGACTGAGTATTGGTGCTTATCACCCGCCAGCAAAATGTTTTTGCTGGCTTTTTTCGTTTACTATTCACCCAATTTCGATTCGCTTTCACAAGGACTTGCGCATGCTCTGGTTGATGACGATGGGGCGACGCCTGAACGGCGTGTATGCCGCTTTTATGCTGGTGGCCTTTATGATGGGCGTGGCGGGGGCGCTGCAGGCGCCGACGCTGAGCCTGTTTCTCAGCCGCGAGGTGGGGGCGCAGCCGTTTTGGGTCGGCCTGTTTTACACCGTTAACGCCATTGCCGGGATCCTGGTCAGCCTCGCGCTGGCGAAACGATCGGACAGCCAGGGCGATCGCCGCAGGCTGATCCTCTTTTGCTGCGCCATGGCCGTGGGCAACGCGCTGCTCTTTGCCTTCAACCGTCATTATCTGACGCTCATTACCTGCGGCGTGCTGCTGGCGTCGCTGGCGAACACCGCCATGCCGCAGCTGTTCGCGCTGGCCCGTGAATATGCGGATAGCTCAGCGCGTGAAGTGGTGATGTTCAGCTCGGTGATGCGCGCCCAGCTTTCGCTGGCGTGGGTCATTGGTCCGCCGCTGGCCTTCATGCTGGCGTTGAACTACGGCTTTACCACCATGTTTTCCATCGCCGCCGGGATTTTTGTCATCAGCCTGGCGCTGATTGCCTTCGCGCTGCCGTCCGTGGCGCGCGTCGAACAGACGACGGATAAACCTGTCACCGAGGTGAGCGGCTGGCAGGACAAAAACGTCCGCATGCTGTTTATTGCCTCCACGCTGATGTGGACCTGCAACACCATGTACATCATCGATATGCCGCTGTGGATCAGCAGCGATCTGGGCCTGCCGGACAAGCTCGCGGGGATCTTAATGGGAACTGCCGCCGGGCTGGAAATTCCGGCAATGATTCTGGCGGGTTACTACGTTAAGCGCTTTGGAAAGCGCAGGATGATGATTGTCGCCGTGGCGGCCGGGGTGCTGTTCTACGCGGGGCTGATCCTTTTCCATTCGCGGGAAGCGTTGCTGGCGCTGCAGCTGTTTAACGCCGTGTTTATTGGGATTGTTGCCGGGATCGGCATGCTCTGGTTTCAGGATCTCATGCCCGGTCGTGCCGGCTCGGCGACCACGCTTTTTACCAACAGCATTTCAACCGGGGTGATTCTGGCGGGCGTGATTCAGGGGGCGCTGGCGCAAAGCTACGGGCATGCGTCTGTCTACTGGATGATTGCGGCGCTATCCGTCATGACGCTCCTGCTGACCTGCCGCGTAAAAGACGTGTGATCGGATGAACGAAACGGAGCCCGGGAACGCCGGGCTCTGTGAACCGTTTTATTCTGAATACTGATATTTACGCTGCGCGCGTAGCGTCAGGTACATATGAACGAGGCCCATGAAGCCGTGTGCCCAGAAATATGTCTCAATAAAGACCGTCAGGAATTTATGCAAATCCAAGACGGATTCCGTCACGGACGAAACCGGCCCGAGCGTGGCGTTCAGCACGAACCAGGCCGCGCCGCAGAGTGCAACGCCCAGCAGCGCCAGCACGCCCAGACCTTGCACCGTTGCTGCCATACCGCCGGCATGCGCGTCAGGAAGCTGACGCTGCGCGAGGGTGCGAATATCGTCAACAATTCCGCGAAAATCCAGCGCCAGCCAGGCGAAGTAATACTTAAATCCGCGCTGGGTTAACATCCATGCCATCATGGCAATGCCACAAAAAATTAAACCAAATCCGGAGATAACATGGATCCAGGTGACAATTCCGTTCAGCCCGGATTCGTGGAGGGCTTCACTTTCGGTGAAATTAGAATTGATAATCTGGGCGAGGACCAGTACGGCCACAAGAATGTGCAGTATGCGAAGAAAAGGCGTTTCTTTATGGGGAAGCGTATCGCGTAATGTTGGTTTCATCGCTTTTTACCTCAAAAATGAGAGAGCTGATGCGATGAAGTGTGACGCAGATTAATTAACGAAACCTTAACGGTCGGTTGCGTCACACTGTATTTATGCGTTCCGGTTAGTGGGCAGGATCAATATGCGTCATCACGTTCAGCACATTGAATTTTTGCATCACGTTATTTCTGGCATTCACGGCAATCTGATGTCCTTCTTTTACGCTTAATTCGCCGTTCACTTCAAGATGGACATCGACAAGGGCTAAATCGCCCATCTTGCGTGTTTTTAAATCATGGAGTCCGGTGACGCCCTCGGTTGCGAGAAGACACGTTTTGATGTCGTGCTCCAGCTCGGGCTCAAGCGAACGGTCCATCAGATCGTGCAGGGCATCGGCAGAAAATTTGTAACCCATGTGGGCGATGAATACTCCGACAATTAGGGCCGCAATGAGGTCCATCGCGTGAAAGCCCACTAAATTCCCGGCAATGCCGATGGCGACAACCACTGACGACGCTGCGTCAGAACGGGCATGCCAGGCATTGGCTATCAGCAGCGAGGACTGAATACGTTTTCCCGTGGCAAACATGTATCTGAACAAGCTTTCCTTTACCACCAGCGCCAGAATCGCCACCCACAGCGCGGCCCCTTTCACCAGCTGATGCGTCTCGGGGTGAAGCAGTTTATTGCCTGCGGACCAGAGCATCCCGACCCCCACAAGCAGCAGAATAGCGCCAATAATGAGCTTTGCACCGTTTTCGAAACGCAGATGACCGTAATGATGATCGATATCAGAGGCTTTCTGACTCTTTTTATTCGCAACCAGAACGACAAAGTCGGAGGATAAATCGGAAAGAGAATGAATCCCATCAGCAATTAAACCTTGTGAGCCGGAAAATATTCCTGCAACTATCTGAAAGGCGGTGAGTAAACTATTTGTTATCACGCTTACTAATGTGCATTTATGTATTTCCCGAGAACGGATATGAGACTCATTGCCATTTCTCTTTTCCATGATTATTTCCGCTGCCAGCTGATTGAGCGGTTATTCTGCGCAGGAAACATTAAATTGACATTAAATATAACGTCATTATTGGCTGGGTTTGGGAAGTATTTACAGAAGGAGGCGGGTATCGGGATAAAACGCGGCCTGCAGAGTGGACTGCAGGCCGGAGGATTATTTCATAAATGCAGGTTGTTTGTTTTCGTAAGCGGCAATCGCCGCGTCGTGCTGGAGAGTTAAACCGATGCTGTCCAGACCGTTAAGCATGCAGTGACGGCGGAACGCATCAATGCTGAAGCTGTAGGTCTTATCCCCGGCTTTCACCACTTCTGCTTCCAGATCCACTTCAAACGAAATGCCCGGATTCGCCTTAACCAGCGCGAACAACTCATCGACCTGTTCATCGCTCAGCGTGACGGGCAGCAGCTGGTTGTTGAAGCTGTTACCGTAAAAAATATCCGCGAAGCTTGGGGCAATGACCACTTTAAAACCGTAGTCGGTGAGCGCCCACGGCGCGTGCTCACGGGATGAGCCGCAGCCAAAGTTTTCGCGTGCCAGCAAAATGGAGGCGCCTTTATATTCCGGGAAGTTCAGAACGAATTCCGGATTAGGCACTTCTCCCTTATCGTCCAGGAAACGCCAGTCGTTAAACAGATGTGCGCCGAAACCGGTACGCGTCACTTTCTGCAGAAACTGTTTTGGAATAATAGCGTCAGTATCGACGTTAGCGGCGTCCAGCGGGACAACCCGGCCCGTATGTTGGGTAAATTTCTCTGCCATGATTGTCTCCTTATTTCAGGCTGCGAATATCGGCGAAATGGCCGGTGACTGCCGCAGCGGCGGCCATTGCCGGGCTGACCAGATGGGTGCGCCCACCGCGGCCCTGACGGCCTTCAAAGTTACGGTTGCTGGTGGAGGCGCAGCGCTCGCCCGGATTCAGGCGATCGTTGTTCATGGCCAGACACATGGAGCAGCCGGGCAGACGCCACTCGAAGCCCGCTTCGATAAAGATCTTATCCAGACCTTCGGCTTCCGCCTGGGCTTTCACCGGGCCGGAGCCAGGTACCACCAGCGCCTGAACGCCTGGCGCCACTTTGCGGCCTTTGGCAATCTCGGCTGCGGCACGCAAATCTTCGATACGGGAGTTGGTGCAGGAACCGATAAAGACTTTATCAATGGCGACATCGGTCAACGGCACGCCGGGCTTCAGTCCCATGTAGGCCAGCGCTTTTTCCGCACTGGCGCGCTCGACCGGATCGGTAAAGGATGCCGGGTCAGGGATATTGTCGTTAACGGAAATCACCTGGCCCGGATTGGTGCCCCAGGTCACCTGAGGCGCAATCTCTTCTGCCTGCAGCGTGACGACGGTGTCAAACGTTGCCCCATCGTCGGTTTTCAGGGTTTTCCAGTACGCGACCGCGTCGTCAAAATTCTGACCTTTCGGCGCGTGCAGACGACCCTTCACGTAGTTGAAGGTGGTTTCGTCCGTCGCGACCAGACCGGCTTTTGCGCCCATCTCAATGGCCATGTTGCACAGGGTCATGCGCCCCTCCATGCTCAGCGCCTGGATGGCTTCCCCGCAGAACTCAACAACGTGACCGGTGCCGCCTGCGCTGCCTGTTTTACCGATGATGGCCAGCACGATGTCTTTTGCGGTAATACCCGGTGCGGCTTTACCCTTCACTTCAATCTTCATGGTTTTGGCGCGGCCCTGTTTCAGGGTCTGCGTTGCCAGCACATGTTCCACCTCGGAAGTGCCAATCCCGAACGCCAGAGCGCCAAACGCGCCGTGGGTCGCGGTATGGGAGTCCCCGCAAACGATGGTCATGCCCGGCAGGGTGATCCCTTGTTCAGGCCCCATCACGTGAACGATGCCCTGATACGGATGGTTCAGGTCGTACAGCTCAACGCCAAATTCATTGCAGTTCTTAATCAGCTCCTGCATCTGGATACGCGCCATCTCACCCGAGGCATTGATGTCTTTGGTCTGGGTGGAAACGTTGTGATCCATCGTCGCGAAGGTTTTACCCGGCTGACGTACCGGACGCTTGTGCGCGCGCAGGCCGTCAAATGCCTGAGGAGAGGTCACTTCGTGCACCAGATGACGGTCAATGTACAGCAGCGGGGTTTCGTTTGGTGCCTCGTAAACAACGTGCGCATCAAACAACTTTTCATATAACGTCTTAGCCATGATTACACCCCTTCAGCGACATAGCGGGCAATGATGTCGCCCATTTCATCGGTACTGACTGCCGCCGTGCCGCGTGCTAAATCGCCGGTACGGACGCCTTCTTCTAACGCCCGGTTAATGGCGTTTTCAATTGCGGTTGCCGCCTCGCCTGCATCCAGGCTGTAGCGCAGCAGCAGGGCCAGGGAGAGGATCTGCGCAATCGGGTTGGCAATATTTTTGCCGGCGATATCCGGCGCGGAGCCGCCCGCAGGCTCGTACAGGCCAAAGCCTTCTTCATTCAGGCTTGCGGAGGGCAGCATGCCCATGGAGCCGGTGATCATCGCGCATTCGTCAGAGAGAATATCGCCGAACAGGTTGGAGCACAGCAGCACGTCAAACTGGGACGGATCTTTAATCAGCTGCATGGTCGCGTTGTCGATGTACATGTGCGACAGCGCGACGTCCGGGTACTGCTTAGCAACTTCACTGACGATCTCGCGCCACAAAATGGAAGACTGCAGCACGTTCGCTTTATCAATGGAGGTCACTTTATGGCGGCGTTTGCGCGCCGACTCGAACGCGATGTGGGCGATACGTTCGATTTCGAAACGGTGATACACCTCGGTGTCGAACGCTTTCTCGTGTTGTCCGCTGCCTTCGCGTCCTTTTGGCTGACCGAAATAGATCCCGCCGGTCAGTTCACGCACGCACAGAATGTCGAAACCGTTGGCGGCGATATCCGCGCGCAGCGGGCAGAACTCTTCCAGACCCTGATACAGCTTCGCCGGACGCAGGTTGCTGAACAGTTTGAAATGTTTACGCAGCGGCAGCAGCGCGCCGCGTTCTGGCTGCTCTGCCGGCGGCAGGTGTTCCCATTTCGGGCCACCGACGGAACCAAACAGCAGGGCATCAGCATTTTCGCAGCCTTCCACGGTCGCTTTTGGCAGCGGCGTACCGTGGTTATCAATCGCAATACCGCCCACGTCGTAGTGGCTGGTGGTGATTTTCATCGCAAAACGCGCGCGAACGGCTTCCAGTACTTTCAGCGCCTGTGCCATCACTTCCGGACCAATACCGTCGCCCGGCAACACAGCAATATGGTAATTCTTCGACATTACACGGTTTCCTTGTTGTTCTCTTTATTCTGAGCTTTGCGTTGCAACTCTTTTTCGACTTCGGCGGCGCGCCAGATGTTGTTCAACACGTGCACCATCGCTTTCGCGGAGGACTCAACGATATCGGTCGCCAGGCCCACGCCATGGAAGCGGCGGCCATTATGGGTAACAACAATGTCGACCTGACCCAGTGCATCTTTGCCGTGGCCCTTGGCCGTCAGGTCATATTTCACCAGCTCAACGTCGTACTCGGTGACGCGATTAATCGCCTGATAGATGGCATCGACAGGGCCGTTACCGTTAGCGGCCTCTGCTTTAATTTCATCGCCGCAGGCCAGTTTGACCGAGGCGGTGGCGATGTCGCTGGAGCCGGACTGCACGTTGAAGTAATCCAGACGGAAGTGCTCCGGCTCTTCCTGCTGCTTATTAATAAAGGCCAGCGCTTCCAGGTCATAGTCGAACACCTGGCCTTTTTTGTCGGCCAGCTTCAGGAACGCGTCGTACAGCTGATCCATGTTGTAATCGCTGTCCTTATAACCCATCTCTTCCATACGATGTTTAACCGCCGCGCGACCGGAACGGGAGGTCAGGTTCAACTGCACCTGATTCAGGCCGATGGATTCCGGGGTCATGATTTCGTAGTTTTCACGATTCTTCAGGACGCCATCCTGGTGAATACCGGAGGAGTGCGCGAAGGCGCCGGTACCGACAATTGCTTTGTTAGCCGGAATGGGCATGTTGCAAATCTGGCTGACGGTCTGGCTGGTGCGCCAGATTTCGTTGTGATTGATGCGGGTGTGCACGTCCATGATGTCTTTGCGCACTTTGATCGCCATGATCACTTCTTCCAGCGAACAGTTGCCCGCGCGTTCGCCGATACCGTTCATCGCGCCTTCTACCTGACGCGCGCCAGCGTGGACGGCGGCGATGGCATTGCCTACGGCCAGACCCAAATCATCGTGGGTGTGGACGGAGATAATTGCTTTATCAATATTCGGCACGCGGTCATACAGGCCGGTGATGATGTTGGAGAACTCAAACGGCATGGTGTAGCCGACGGTGTCCGGGATGTTGATGGTTTTCGCGCCCGCGTTGATGGCGGCTTCTACAACGCGCGCCAGGTCTTCGATTGGCGTACGGCCCGCATCTTCACAGGAGAACTCAACGTCATCGGTATAGTTGCGTGCGCGTTTAACCATGTAGACCGCGCGCTCAATCACCTCATCCAGCGTGCTGCGCAGCTTGGTTGCGATGTGCATAGGCGAGGTAGCAATAAAGGTGTGGATACGGAACGCTTCGGCGACCTTCAGCGACTCGGCGGCGACGTCGATGTCTTTCTCTACGCAGCGCGCCAGGGCACAGACGCGGCTGTTTTTAATGGTGCGCGCAATGGTCTGTACGGATTCGAAATCACCCGGGGAAGAGACAGGGAAACCGACCTCCATCACGTCAACACCCATACGTTCGAGAGCCAGCGCGATCTGCAGTTTCTCTTTTACACTCAGGCTTGCCTGTAATGCCTGTTCACCGTCACGTAAAGTTGTATCGAAAATAATGACTTGCTGGCTCATGGGTTAGGTCCTTGTCAGTCTTAGGGCGCCTTGCTACGAGCATAAAAAAACCCGCGCAGTGGCGCGGGTTTCTAGTCTTACTGGTGACGATTCAACGCTGAATTTCGCCCGCCAGTCTACCGCGCACAGTGGATGCGTTTAGTAGTAGTAGACCGGTGAAACGAATGGTGCGTGTCATGAATCGTGCTCCGTTAAATTCAATATGCTTTTAGTGGTACTGGATACGGTTGTTCATGTCAACCCCTGAGGATGAAAACGGGCCCGACAGATGGAATCAACCGGGTATTCACTTTAGCTAATTGTGCTGGTTTTAGCTTTTTTGACCCGATTAATTGTCTAATTTTGGACTTGAGAAAAGAGTTGCAGATACCAATAAATATAAATGTTTAAAAATGAGTGAAATGTTTTGAAGAGGATGCCTGGTGCTTAAAGGGTTTTGATATCATAAAGTTATAAATGCAGTGAATCTATTTCGAAACGCTGAAAAGCGAACAGAGATAACAGGTTGTTAACTAACTGTAGGGCGATAGTAATAACAGTTTAATAATACTTAAGCCATCATTAACCTGACGGCAATTGTATATTGGTTTGATTTATGGTTTCATTTAAATCCTAAAGTCAAACATATCAGTTTTGTTCATTAATTTTCGTTAATATACAGTCTTTATTTATTCCGAATTTTAAATAATTCTCTTTCGCTGATCGTATTTGCATGATAAATGATATTTTTCAGGATTATTACCGTACGTTGGCAAAGGGGTGTAGCGTGACAGTGGAGTCAGAAGTGCCAGAAAATAATATTAAACAACCTCAAGCTACTGATGGGATTAAACCACAGTTACGCACGGTGGATCTGAATCTTCTGACGGTGTTTGATGCTGTCATGCAGGAACAGAATATCACCCGCGCTGCCCAAACCTTGGGGATGTCACAACCTGCCGTGAGTAATGCCGTTGCCAGGCTTAAGCTTATGTTTAACGACGAATTATTTGTTCGCTACGGGAGGGGGATCCAGCCTACGGCGCGCGCATTCCAGCTGTTTGGCTCCATTCGTCAGGCGTTGCAACTGGTCCAAAATGAGCTGCCGGGATCGGGCTTTGAACCCTTAAGCAGCGAGCGCGTATTCCATCTTTGTGTCTGTAGCCCTTTAGACAATTATTTAACGTCGATTATCTATAATAAAGTTGAAGAGATCGCACCCAATATCAATCTTGTTTTTAAATCATCCCTGAATCAAAACACAGAACATCAGTTACGCTATCAGGAGATCGAATTCGTTCTGGGGTATGAAGAGTTCCGTCGTCCGGAATTTTCCTGCGTGCCGCTGTTTAAAGATGAAATGGTTTTGGTCGCCAGTAAAAAACACCCGCGCCTGAATTCTCCGCTGCGAGAAAACGATGTTTATAACGAGCAGCACGCCGTTGTTGCGCTCGACAGATATGCTTCCTTTAGCCTGCCGTGGTATGACACTGCGGATAAACAGGCGAGCGTGGCTTATCAGGGCATGGCCATGGTCAGCGTATTAAACGTGGTTTCCCAGACACAGCTGGTGGCAATTGCGCCGCGCTGGCTGGCAGAAGAGTTTTCTGACCCTTTAAATCTGCAAATTTTGCCTCTGCCGCTCAAGCTAAATAGCCGTACCTGTTATCTTTCCTGGCATGAAGCAGCGGGCCGGGATAAAGGACATCAGTGGATGGAAGAGTTGCTGGTTGGCATCTGTCGCCGGTAAACGCATCAGGATAAATCGCATCGGTTTATGTGATTTATCCTGAGTTTTTTTAGATAACTGCTATTTTCTTCTGTGATGATTTTTTTTTGGCTGCTCTACGGCACGCAAAAATAGATGATTTCCTGCATTGTCGCGCTTTTCAGCGATGATTTATCACCTCACTCTCTATTCCCAGATGAATTAACCATATCTTCTGTGAACGGCTGCTTTTTCTGCTTTACGCACCGTTTATCTCCCCGGGTTTGCTAATTGCCTGCCTCATAACGAGCGGTTAAGGTAAAGAACACTCTGCAAAATATAAGATTGGTTCATCCCAATCGTAAGACGGTGCGGAAATGAATTCGGCAGTCCGTCTTTAACAAAATGCCTGGAGGCAAAGCATGGAGATGTTGTCTGGCGCGGAAATGGTCGTTCGGTCGCTGATCGATCAGGGCGTAAAGCAAGTGTTCGGCTACCCTGGCGGTGCGGTCCTCGATATTTATGATGCGCTGCATACGGTTGGGGGCATTGACCATGTTCTGGTACGTCACGAGCAGGCGGCGGTACACATGGCTGACGGCCTGGCACGTGCGACGGGTGAAGTGGGCGTGGTATTAGTCACGTCCGGCCCCGGCGCGACAAACGCCATTACCGGCATTGCGACGGCCTATATGGACTCCATTCCGCTGGTGATCCTCTCCGGGCAGGTGGCAACCTCACTGATTGGCTACGATGCGTTTCAGGAGTGCGACATGGTCGGGATTTCGCGTCCCGTTGTGAAGCACAGCTTCCTGGTCAAGCAAACAGAAGACATTCCCGGCATACTGAAAAAAGCCTTCTGGCTGGCGGCGAGCGGACGTCCGGGACCGGTGGTGGTCGATCTGCCTAAAGATATTCTCAACCCAGCAAACAAGCTGCCTTATGTCTGGCCGGAATCGGTCAGCATGCGCTCTTATAACCCCACAACGCAGGGGCATAAAGGTCAGATCAAGCGAGCGTTGCAAACGCTTCTGGCAGCTAAAAAACCGGTGGTCTATGTCGGTGGCGGGGCGATCAACTCTGCCTGTGAAGCCCAGCTTCGTGAACTGATTGAAAAGCTTAACCTGCCCGTTGCGTCGTCGCTGATGGGGCTGGGGGCGTTTCCTGCCACCCATCGTCAGGCGCTGGGGATGCTGGGGATGCACGGTACCTATGAAGCCAACATGACAATGCATCATTCCGATGTGATCTTTGCCGTCGGCGTGCGCTTTGACGATCGCACCACTAACAATCTGGCGAAGTATTGTCCGAACGCCACCGTGCTGCACATTGATATCGATCCAACGTCAATTTCAAAAACGGTGTCGGCTGATGTGCCGATCGTCGGTGATGCCCGGCAGGTTCTGGAGCAAATGCTGGATCTGCTGACTCAGGAGAGTGCAACCCAGCCGCTGGATGAGATCCGCGACTGGTGGCAGCAGATTGAGCAGTGGCGCGCGCGTCAGTGCCTGAAATATGACACGCAAAGTGAAAATATTAAGCCGCAGGCGGTCATTGAAGCGGTGTGGCGACTGACGAAAGGTGAGGCGTACGTGACCTCAGACGTGGGGCAGCATCAGATGTTTGCCGCCCTGTATTACCCGTTTGATAAACCGCGACACTGGATCAACTCCGGTGGTTTGGGAACTATGGGCTTTGGTCTGCCTGCCGCGCTGGGCGTGAAGCTGGCGCTGCCGAATGAAACCGTCGTCTGCGTGACGGGGGACGGCAGTATTCAGATGAACATTCAGGAGCTGTCTACCGCGCTGCAATATGAACTGCCGGTACTGGTGCTGAACCTGAATAACGGGTATCTCGGTATGGTGAAGCAGTGGCAGGATATGATCTACTCTGGCCGCCACTCTCAGTCATACATGAAATCGCTGCCGGATTTTGTTCGTCTTGCTGAAGCTTACGGCCATGTAGGCATGCGGGTGACCGATCCGGCTGAGCTGGAGACGAAGCTCGCGCAAGCGCTTGAGCACGTTAAAAACAACCGCCTCGTCTTTATGGATGTGATTGTTGATGGGACCGAGCACGTTTATCCGATGCATATTCGTGGTGGTGGTATGGATGAAATGTGGTTAAGCAAAACGGAGAGAACCTGATATGCGCCGGATATTATCTGTTTTACTGGAAAACGAGTCTGGCGCACTGTCTCGCGTCATTGGCCTTTTTGCGCAGCGCGGCTATAACATTGAAAGCCTGACCGTTGCCCCAACGGAAGACCCGACGCTGTCGCGCATGACGATCCAAACCGTCGGCGATGCCAAAGTGCTTGAGCAAATTGAAAAACAGCTGCATAAGCTGGTCGACGTACTGCGCGTGAGCGAGCTGGGGCAGGGGGCCTACGTTGAACGTGAGGTCATGCTGGTGAAAATCCAGGCCAGTGGCTACGGGCGTGATGAAGTCAAACGCAATGCGGATATTTTCCGCGGACAAATTATCGACGTAACGCCTTCTCTTTATACGGTGCAGCTGGTCGGGACAAGCGACAAGCTGGATGCTTTCCTCGCGTCCGTGCGGGACGTTGCAAAAATTGTCGAGGTCGCGAGATCGGGTGTCGTAGGTCTGTCACGCGGCGAGAAAATCATGCGTTAGTTGTCAAAAAGGTTCGCCTCTTTCTGCCCGGTCACCAAAGCCGGGCTTTTTTTTGCGTAATCAGCCGACAACGCAGATAAAAGCGGTTGCCGCGAAGTCTTTTCTGCGTTTAGATGTTAAAAGATTTAACCATAACCTTGACAGGGCCATGGACTCTTTTCTTTTTTTAAGGGGCAATTGTGAAACTGGATGAAATCGCCCGGCTAGCCGGCGTGTCACGAACAACGGCCAGCTATGTGATTAACGGTAAAGCAAAGCAGTACCGTGTCAGCGACAAGACCGTTGAAAAAGTTATGGCGGTGGTTCGTGAGCATAACTACCATCCGAATGCTGTCGCAGCCGGTCTGCGTGCCGGGCGTACCCGCTCTATTGGTCTGGTGATCCCTGACCTGGAAAACACCAGCTATACCCGTATCGCCAACTATCTTGAACGTCAGGCGCGCCAGCGCGGCTATCAATTGCTGATTGCCTGCTCGGAAGACCAGCCCGACAACGAAATGCGTTGCATTGAGCATCTGCTCCAGCGCCAGGTGGATGCCATCATCGTGTCGACCTCCTTGCCGCCAGAGCATCCGTTCTACCAGCGCTGGGCGAACGATCCGTTCCCAATCGTTGCGCTGGACCGCGCGCTCGATCGCGAGCATTTCACCAGCGTCGTGGGTGCGGATCAGGATGATGCAGAAATGCTGGCCGCAGAGCTCAGAACGTTCCCCGCTGAAACAGTGCTGTATCTTGGCGCGTTGCCCGAGCTTTCCGTGAGCTTCCTGCGTGAGCAGGGATTCAGAACCGCCTGGAAAGACGATCCGCGCGAGGTTCACTACCTCTATGCCAACAGCTACGAACGTGAAGCCGCAGCGCAGCTGTTTGAGAAATGGCTGGAAACGCATCCGATGCCTCAGGCGCTGTTCACTACGTCATTTGCGCTGTTGCAGGGCGTCATGGATGTGACCTTACGTCGTGAAGGTAAACTGCCCTCCGACCTGGCGATTGCCACGTTCGGGGATAATGAGCTGCTCGACTTCCTGCAGTGCCCGGTGCTGGCGGTAGCACAGCGTCACCGCGATGTGGCTGAACGCGTGCTTGAGATTGTGCTGGCAAGCCTGGATGAGCCGCGCAAACCGAAGCCGGGTCTGACGCGTATCAAACGTAATCTCTACCATCGCGGAATTTTAAGCCGCCAAAAATGAAATGACCGGGGCGGAGAAATCTGCCCCATTTTGTTGTGATTATTCGTGCAGATAATTCCCGGAGAGAAATTAGGATAATTCTTGCGGGATCGTAATCGCCTATTTTTTTAATTCATTCTGGCTTTTAAATTGTCCTTTTAAAGAACATGCGGGCGATTTTAAACAGCTATCTTTGTATTATTTTGTTACAAACCCTCTTCGGTCGATGAATATTCAGACGTTTTTCCTCTTACTGCTCCAGCTTACGTGGCAACCTCCGCGCTTACCGGGCACCAGGATGAATCTGGCGCTGTTATCCCCTGAGAATCTGTCATAAAATGCTGCCCGCGTCGCAAACTGACACTTTATATTTATCTGCGATGATATTGAGTGAGCTTTAACGCTAGTGTGCATATTCGGTTTTTTTCTTACAAATATTCATAACGTTAATTTTGCCTCGCCAGTTGTGCAGTTATTAACCAGGACTGTTTATCTCTGTAAATAGAGGGCCTTCGGGTCCTTATAGGGAGAGTCCTGGCTTGACAAGCTTTTCCCTCGCTCCGTAAACTCCTTTAGGTGGGAATTTGTGGGTTAAAGTGGTGAGGAGGGGTGAGACTGGCATGTTCCGTGGAGCTACGTTAGTCAATCTCGACAGCAAAGGGCGTTTATCGGTACCAACCCGATACCGCGACCAGCTGATTGAGAACGCTGCGGGTCAAATGGTTTGCACCATTGACATTAACTCCCCCTGCTTGCTGCTTTACCCCTTGCCTGAATGGGAAATTATTGAGCAAAAGCTGTCGCGACTGTCGAGCATGAACCCGCAGGAACGCCGCGTGCAGCGGCTGTTATTGGGACATGCCAGTGAATGTCAGATGGATAACGCAGGGCGGTTACTGATTGCCCCTGTGTTGCGGCAACATGCCGGTCTGACCAAAGAAGTGATGCTGGTCGGGCAGTTCAACAAGTTTGAACTGTGGGATGAAACGACCTGGTATCAACAGGTCAAGGAAGATATCGACGCTGAGCAGTCTGATTCCGCGACATTATCGGAACGGCTGCAGGACTTGTCTCTATAAATATGATGGAAAATTATAAACACAAAACGGTGTTACTGGACGAGGCCGTAAACGGTCTGAATATTCGTCCGGATGGCATCTACATTGATGGCACGTTTGGTCGCGGTGGTCACTCGCGTTTGATTCTCTCCCAGCTTGGAGAGGAAGGACGTCTGCTGGCAATCGATCGCGATCCGCAGGCAATTGCCGTTGCACAAACCATCAATGACCCACGCTTTTCCATCGTGCATGGACCTTTCTCTGCGCTCGCGGATTATGTTGCCGAGCGTGGCCTGACGGGCAAGATCGACGGGATTCTTCTCGATCTTGGCGTCTCTTCACCCCAACTTGATGATGCTGAACGTGGTTTCTCCTTTATGCGTGATGGTCCGCTGGACATGCGTATGGACCCGACGCGCGGTCAGTCTGCCGCTGAGTGGTTACAGACCGCTGACGAAGCCGATATTGCATGGGTCATCAAAACGTTTGGCGAAGAGCGCTTTGGCAAACGTATTGCGCGCGCCATCGTTGAGCGCAATCGCATTGAGCCCATGACCCGCACCAAAGAGTTGGCCGAAGTGATCGCGGCGGCGACACCGGTGAAGGATAAGCACAAACATCCCGCGACCCGTACCTTCCAGGCGGTTCGCATCTGGGTAAACAGTGAACTGGAGGAAATAGAGCTGGCGCTAAAAAGCTCGCTCGACGTGCTAGCCCCGGGTGGGCGGTTATCCATCATCAGCTTCCATTCGCTGGAAGACCGTATTGTGAAACGCTTTATGCGTGAACAAAGCCGCGGTCCACAGGTGCCAGCGGGGCTGCCGATGACGGAAGAACAACTCAGGAAACTGGGTGGCCGTCAGTTGCGAGCATTAGGCAAGTTGATGCCGGGCGAAGAAGAAGTGGCAGAGAATCCACGCGCCCGTAGTTCAGTGCTGCGTGTTGCAGAGAGGACGAACGCATGATCGGCAGAGTGACAGAGACCCTAAGCAAAGTTAAGGATTCGTTAGGAAGCAACGAGCGCCATGCCTTGCCTGGCGTGATCGGCGACGATCTTTTGCGGTTTGGGAAACTGCCACTCTGTCTGTTCATTTGCATCATTGTCACGGCAGTTACGGTGGTGACCACCGCCCACCATACACGTTTATTGACTGCGCAACGCGAGCAGATGGTACTGGAACGCGATGCGCTGGATATTGAATGGCGAAATCTGATCCTTGAAGAAAACGCGCTCGGCGATCACAGCCGGGTTGAACGGATCGCAACGGAAAAGCTGCAGCTGCAGCATGTTGATCCTTCGCAGGAAAATATCGTAGTACAAAAATAAGGGAAAACGCGACGCATGAAAGCAGCGGCAAAAACGCTAAAACCAAAACGTCAGGAAGAACAGGCCAACTTTGTTAGTTGGCGTTTTGCGTTGCTTTGCGGCTGCATTTTACTGGCGCTGGGTTTCCTGCTGGGACGCGTGGCCTGGCTGCAAATCATCGCCCCTGACATGCTGGTACGCCAGGGCGATATGCGCTCTCTGCGCGTCCAGGAAGTGTCGACATCTCGCGGGATGATCACCGACCGCTCGGGTCGTCCGCTGGCGGTGAGCGTGCCGGTGAAGGCGATCTGGGCCGATCCTAAAGAACTGCATGACGCTGGCGGGATCACGCTTGATAACCGCTGGAAGGCGCTTGCGGATGCGCTGAAGATGCCGCTGGACCAGTTAGCTTCACGCGTAAATACGAACCCGCGAGGGCGGTTTATCTATCTGGCGCGTCAGGTTAACCCTGACATGGCGGACTACATCAAAAAATTGAAGCTGCCTGGGATCCATCTGCGTGAAGAATCCCGTCGTTACTATCCATCCGGCGAAGTGACTGCTCACCTCATTGGCTTTACTAACGTTGATAGCCAGGGGATTGAAGGCGTTGAAAAAAGCTTTGATAAATGGCTCACCGGCCAGCCCGGCGAGCGTATTGTGCGTAAGGACCGCTATGGTCGCGTGATCGAGGATATTTCCTCTACGGACAGCCAGGCCGCGCACAATCTGGCCCTGAGTATTGATGAGCGGCTACAGGCGCTGGTTTACCGCGAGCTGAACAATGCCGTGGCCTTCAACAAAGCGGAATCGGGCAGTGCCGTGTTAGTCGATGTCAACACGGGTGAAGTGCTGGCGATGGCCAATAGCCCGTCCTACAACCCTAACAATCTTACCGGTACGCAGAAGGATATTATGCGTAACCGTACCATCACCGACGTGTTCGAACCGGGTTCGACCGTTAAGCCGATGGTGGTCATGACTGCCCTTCAGCGCGGTATCGTCAATGAAAACACCGTCCTGAATACCATTCCATACCGAATTAACGGCCACGAGATCAAAGACGTGGCGCGCTACAGCGAATTGACCCTGACCGGGGTGTTACAGAAGTCGAGTAACGTCGGTGTTTCAAAGCTGGCGTTAGCGATGCCGTCCTCAGCGTTAGTAGAGACTTACTCACGTTTTGGGCTTGGAAAGGCGACCAATTTGGGGTTGGTCGGAGAACGCAGTGGCTTATATCCTCAAAAACAACGGTGGTCTGACATAGAGAGGGCCACCTTCTCTTTCGGCTACGGGCTAATGGTGACACCGTTACAGTTAGCGCGAGTCTACGCAACGATCGGCAGCTATGGCGTTTATCGTCCGCTGTCGATTACCAAAGTTGATCCACCGGTTCCCGGCGAGCGTATCTTCCCGGAATCAACCGTCCGTACGGTTGTTCATATGATGGAAAGCGTGGCGCTGCCCGGCGGCGGCGGCGTGAAGGCGGCAATCAAAGGTTATCGCATCGCCATCAAGACCGGCACGGCGAAAAAAGTAGGGCCGGACGGCCGCTATATCAACAAATACATTGCCTATACCGCAGGCGTTGCGCCTGCAAGCAATCCGCGTTTTGCGCTGGTGGTCGTGATAAACGATCCGCAGGCGGGTAAATACTACGGCGGCGCCGTCTCCGCGCCTGTGTTCGGGGCTATCATGGGCGGCGTGTTACGCACCATGAACATTGAACCGGATGCGCTGGCGACGGGCGAAAAAAGTGAATTTGTAATTAATCAAGGCGAGGGTACAGGTGGCAGATCGTAATTTGCGCGACCTTCTCGCTCCGTGGGTGCCAAATGCACCGGAGCGAGCACTGCGAGAGATGGTACTGGACAGCCGCGTGGCTGCTTCTGGCGATCTTTTTGTGGCGGTGGTCGGTCATCAGGCGGACGGGCGTCGTTATATCCCGCAGGCGATTGCGCAAGGTGTGGCTGCCATTATTGCTGAGGCCAAAGATGAGGCAACCGACGGTGAGATCCGTGAAATGCACGGGGTGCCGGTCATCTATCTCAGCCAGTTAAACGAGCGTCTTTCCGCGCTGGCAGGACGTTTTTATCACGAACCTTCCGACCAGCTGCGCCTGGTCGGCGTCACGGGTACGAACGGTAAAACCACTACCACTCAGCTGATGGCGCAGTGGGCCCAGCTGCTGGGTGAAACCGGTGCGGTGATGGGTACCGTGGGTAACGGCCTGCTGGGCAAAGTGAGCCCGACGGAAAACACCACCGGCTCGGCCGTAGACGTACAGCATGTGCTTGCCGGTCTGGCAGGGCAGGGGGCAACCTTTGCTGCGATGGAAGTCTCTTCGCACGGTCTGGTTCAGCACCGCGTCGCGGCGCTGAAATTTGCCGCTTCCGTGTTTACCAACCTGAGCCGCGATCATCTTGATTATCACGGTGATATGGAGCATTACGAAGCCGCGAAATGGCTGCTGTTCTCTACTCACCATTACGGACAAGCCATCATCAACGCCGACGACGAAGTGGGCCGCCGCTGGCTGGCGAAGCTGCCGGATGCGGTTGCGGTGTCGATGGAAGACCATATCAATCCGAACTGCCACGGCCGCTGGCTGAAGGCGGTTGAGGTGAATTATCACGACAGCGGGGCGACAATCCGCTTTGCCTCTTCCTGGGGTGAAGGCGAAATTGAAAGCCGCCTGATGGGCGCGTTTAACGTCAGCAACCTGCTGCTGGCGCTGGCAACGCTGCTGGCGCTGGGTTATCCGATGGCTGAACTGCTGAAAACCTCAGCGCGTCTGCAGCCGGTTTGCGGCCGTATGGAAGTGTTCAGCGCGCCGGGGAAACCGACCGTTGTGGTTGATTATGCCCACACGCCGGATGCGCTGGAAAAAGCGCTGGAAGCGGCGCGCCTGCATTGCGCCGGTAAGCTCTGGTGCGTGTTTGGCTGCGGCGGCGATCGCGATAAAGGCAAACGCCCGCTGATGGGGGCTATTGCCGAGCAGTTCGCAGATATTCCGGTTGTGACCGATGACAACCCGCGTACTGAAGAGCCGCGCGCCATCATTAATGACATTCTGGCGGGCATGCTGGACGCGGGCCGCGCTCGCGTGGTGGAAGGGCGTGCGGAAGCCGTGACCAACACCATCATGCAGGCGCAGGAGAATGATGTTGTCCTGCTGGCGGGCAAAGGCCATGAAGATTATCAGATCGTTGGCAATCGCCGTCTGGACTACTCGGACCGCGTAACGGCAGCTCGTCTGCTGGGAGTCGTGGCATGATTAGCATCACGTTAAGCCAGGCTGCTGCCATTCTTAAGGGCGACCTGCACGGGCTGGACCTGACCATTGATGCCGTAACGACGGACACCCGCAAAATCACCGCAGGCTGTCTGTTTGTGGCGCTGAAAGGCGAGCGTTTTGACGCGCATGATTTTGCGGAACAGGCCAAAGAGAACGGCGCCGGTGCGCTGCTCGTCAGCCGCAAGCTCGATATCGATCTGCCACAAATTGTGGTGAAAGATACGCGTCTCGCGTTCGGTGAGCTGGCCGCCTGGGTTCGCCAGCAGGTCCCTACGCGCGTTGTCGCCTTGACCGGTTCATCAGGCAAGACGTCGGTGAAAGAGATGACGGCGGCGATCCTCAGCCAGTGCGGGAATACGCTTTATACCGCGGGCAACCTCAATAATGACATCGGCGTGCCGATGACATTACTCCGCCTGACCAAAGAACATGAATTTGCGGTAATCGAGTTAGGGGCAAACCACCAGGGCGAAATCGCCTGGACCGTGAGCCTGACTCGCCCGGAAGCCGCGCTGGTGAATAACCTCGCGGCTGCGCATCTGGAAGGCTTTGGCTCGCTGGAAGGCGTAGCGAAAGCCAAAGGTGAGATTTACACCGGCCTGCCGGATGACGGTATCGCCATTCTGAACGCCGACAACAACGACTGGCTGAACTGGCAAAGCATTATTGGTTCGCGTAAAACCTGGCGCTTCTCGCCGAATGCGGCCAACAGTGATTTTACCGCGACCAATATCCATGTGACGTCGCACGGTACGGAGTTCACCCTCACCACCCCAACGGGTGGCGTAGATGTGCTGCTGCCGCTGCCGGGTCGCCATAATATCGCCAATGCGCTTGCGGCGGCGGCGTTGTCGACGGCAGTGGGCGCGTCGCATGAAGCGATTAAAACCGGGCTGGCGAACCTGAAAGCCGTGCCGGGGCGTCTGTTCCCGATTCAGCTTTCGGAAAACAAGCTGCTTCTTGATGACTCCTACAACGCGAACGTGGGCTCGATGACGGCGGCGGTGCAGGTGTTATCTGAAATGCCGGGCTACCGCATCATGGTGGTGGGCGATATGGCAGAGCTGGGCGACGAAAGCGAAGCCTGCCATACCCAGGTCGGTGAAGCGGCGAAAGCGGCAGGGCTGGACTGCGTGCTGAGCGCAGGAAAACTGAGCCAGGCGATTAGCCATGCCAGCGGCGTTGGCGAGCATTTTGCTGATAAAACCGCGTTGATAGCGCGCCTTAAGGCGTTGATTACAGAAAAACAAATTGTGACTGTGTTAGTGAAAGGTTCACGTAGTGCCGCCATGGAAGAGGTTGTGCACGCATTACAGGAGAACGGGACATGTTAGTTTGGCTGGCCGAACATTTGGTCAAATATTATTCAGGCTTTAACGTCTTTTCGTATCTGACGTTTCGCGCCATCGTCAGCCTGCTGACTGCGCTGTTCATCTCGTTGTGGATGGGCCCGCGCATGATTGCCCGTCTGCAAAAACTCTCTTTCGGCCAGGTTGTGCGTAACGACGGTCCGGAATCGCACTTCAGCAAGCGCGGCACGCCAACCATGGGCGGGATCATGATCCTGACCGCCATCGTCGTTTCCGTGTTGCTGTGGGCCTATCCTTCCAACCCGTACGTCTGGTGCGTTCTGACGGTACTGGTGGGTTATGGGATCATCGGTTTTGTGGATGATTACCGCAAAGTCGTCCGCAAAGATACCAAAGGCCTGATCGCGCGCTGGAAGTATTTCTGGATGTCGGTGATCGCGCTGGGCGTGGCCTTCGCGCTGTATCTGGCAGGCAAAGACACGCCAGCTACCGAGCTGGTCGTGCCGTTCTTTAAAGACGTGATGCCGCAGCTGGGGCTGTTCTACATCCTGCTGGCCTACTTTGTGATTGTCGGTACCGGTAACGCCGTTAACCTGACCGACGGTCTGGATGGCCTGGCCATTATGCCAACCGTCTTTGTGGCCGCCGGTTTTGCGTTGGTGGCGTGGGCGACCGGTAACATGAACTTTGCGAACTACCTGCACATCCCTTATTTGCGCCACGCGGGTGAGCTGGTGATCGTCTGTACGGCGATTGTCGGCGCGGGGCTGGGCTTCCTGTGGTTCAACACCTATCCGGCGCAGGTCTTTATGGGGGACGTCGGTTCTCTGGCCTTGGGCGGTGCGCTCGGCATTATCGCCGTACTGCTGCGTCAGGAGTTCCTGCTGGTGATCATGGGCGGCGTGTTTGTGGTTGAAACCCTGTCGGTGATTTTGCAGGTCGGTTCCTTCAAGCTGCGCGGTCAGCGCATCTTCCGTATGGCGCCGATTCACCACCACTATGAACTGAAAGGCTGGCCGGAGCCGCGCGTGATTGTGCGCTTCTGGATTATTTCGCTGATGCTGGTGCTGATTGGCCTGGCAACGCTGAAGGTACGTTAATCATGGCAGATTACCAGGGCAAAAAAGTCGTTATCATCGGGTTGGGCCTCACGGGGCTCTCCTGCGTGGACTTTTTCCTCGCACGCGGCGTGACGCCACGCGTGATGGATACGCGTGTCTCTCCGCCGGGTCTGGACAAACTGCCGGAACAGGTTGAACGCCACCTTGGTGGTCTGAATGATGACTGGCTGCTGGCAGCCGATCTGATTGTCGCAAGCCCAGGTATGGCGCTGGCGCATCCTTCGCTGAGCGCTGCTGCGGATGCGGGCGTTGAGATTGTCGGCGATATCGAGCTGTTCTGCCGCGAAGCGCAGGCACCTATTATCGCCATTACCGGTTCTAACGGTAAAAGCACCGTCACCACCCTGGTGGGTGAAATGGCGAAAGCGGCGGGCATGAACGTCGGCGTTGGCGGTAACATTGGTTTACCCGCTCTGATGCTGCTGGATAAAGGCTGCGAGCTGTATGTTCTCGAGCTTTCCAGCTTCCAGCTGGAAACCACCTCCAGCCTGCACGCTGCGGCTGCGACGATCCTCAACGTGACTGAAGATCATATGGACAGGTATCCATTTGGTCTGCAGCAGTACCGTGCCGCCAAGCTGCGCGTTTATGAAAATGCCAAAGTCTGCGTTGTAAACGCCGATGACGCGCTGACCATGCCCGTACGCGGTGCAGACGATCGCTGTATCAGCTTCGGTATCACGATGGGGGATTACCACCTGAACCGTCAGCTGGGCGAAACCTGGCTGCGCGTGAAGGGTGAGAAAGTGCTGAACGTGAAAGAGATGAAGCTCACTGGTCAGCACAACTATACCAATGCCCTGGCGGCGCTGGCGCTGGCGGATGCAGTAGGGCTGCCGCGCTCCTCCAGCCTGAAAGCGTTAACCACGTTTTCTGGTCTGGCGCACCGTTTCCAGCTGGCGCTGGAGCACAACGGCGTGCGCTGGATTAACGACTCCAAAGCTACCAACGTCGGAAGCACGGAGGCCGCGCTGAACGGTCTGCACGTTGACGGCACCCTGCATTTACTGCTGGGCGGCGACGGTAAATCAGCTGATTTTTCCTCCCTGAAGCCGTATCTCGCCGGAGATAACGTCCGCCTGTACTGCTTCGGCCGTGACGGCAGCGAGCTGGCTGAACTGCGCCCTGAGGTTGCCGAGCAAACCGAAACCATGGAACAGGCGATGCGGCTGATTGCCCCTCGCGTGAAGCCAGGCGATATGGTGCTGCTCTCTCCGGCCTGTGCCAGCCTCGATCAATTCAAGAATTTCGAACAGCGTGGTGATGTCTTTACCCGCCTGGCGAAGGAGTTAGGCTAATGCGTTTATCTCTCCCTCGCCTGAAAATGCCGCGCCTGCCAGGATTTGGGATCCTGGCATGGGTATTTGCGGCGCTCAAAGGCTGGGTGATGGGCTCTCGTCAAAAAGATAACGACAGCCTGGTCATGTACGATCGCACGCTGTTCTGGCTCACTATGGGGCTGGCGGCGGTCGGCTTCATTATGGTGACGTCAGCCTCAATGCCCGTCGGGCAGCGTCTGGCGAACGATCCTTTCCTGTTTGCCAAGCGTGATGGTCTTTACATCATCCTGGCGTTCTGCCTGGCGCTGGTGACCCTGCGTCTGCCGATGGAGTTCTGGCAGCGCCACAGTACGGCGATGCTGATCGCCTCGATTATTATGCTGCTGATCGTACTGGTGGTGGGGAGCTCTGTTAACGGGGCTTCACGCTGGATCGCCTTTGGCCCGCTGCGCATTCAGCCTGCGGAATTTACCAAGCTCTCCCTGTTCTGCTACCTGGCTAACTACCTGGTGCGTAAGGTTGATGAAGTGCGTAACAACCTGCGCGGCTTCTTAAAACCGATGGGCGTGATTCTGGTGCTGGCGGTATTACTGCTGGCGCAGCCTGACCTCGGTACCGTTGTCGTGCTGTTCGTTACCACCCTGGCCATGTTGTTCCTGGCGGGCGCGAAGCTGTGGCAGTTCATCGCTATCATCGGGATGGGGATTTCGGCGGTTGTGCTGCTGATCCTCGCCGAGCCTTACCGTATTCGCCGTGTGACCTCGTTCTGGAACCCGTGGGAAGATCCGTTCGGCAGCGGCTATCAGCTGACGCAGTCGCTGATGGCCTTTGGTCGCGGTGAAGTCTGGGGGCAAGGGCTGGGTAACTCGGTACAGAAACTGGAGTATTTACCGGAAGCGCATACTGACTTCATCTTCTCCATTATTGCGGAAGAACTGGGTTATATCGGTGTGGTACTAGCGCTTTTAATGGTATTCTTCGTCGCTTTCCGCGCCATGTCCATCGGCCGGAAAGCGCTTGAGATCGATCACCGCTTCTCAGGATTCTTAGCCTGTTCAATTGGTATCTGGTTTAGCTTCCAGGCATTGGTTAACGTCGGGGCCGCAGCGGGTATGCTGCCGACCAAAGGTCTGACGTTGCCGTTGATCAGTTATGGTGGTTCGAGTCTGTTGATTATGTCGACGGCCATCATGTTTTTGTTGCGTATAGATTATGAGACGCGTCTGGAAAAAGCCCAGGCGTTTACACGAGGTTCACGATGAATCAACCGAAGCGGTTAATGGTGATGGCAGGCGGTACCGGCGGACACGTGTTCCCGGGGCTGGCGGTTGCGCACCATTTAATGGATCAGGGCTGGCAGGTACGCTGGCTGGGAACCGCAGACCGCATGGAAGCCGACCTGGTGCCGAAGCACGGTATTGAGATCGACTTTATTCGTATTTCCGGCCTTCGGGGCAAAGGCCTCAAGGCAATGCTGCTGGCTCCGGTGCGTATTTTTAACGCCTGGCGTCAGGCGCGCACCATCATGAAGCGCTTTAAGCCAGATGTGGTGCTGGGCATGGGCGGCTATGTCTCTGGTCCTGGCGGGCTGGCGGCGTGGTCGTTAGGCATTCCCGTTGTGCTACATGAACAAAACGGTATTGCCGGTCTGACCAACAAGTGGCTGGCGAAAATCGCTACCAAAGTTATGCAGGCGTTTCCCGGTGCGTTCCCGAAAGCGGACGTGGTGGGTAACCCGGTGCGTGTGGACGTGCTGGCGCTCCCGCTGCCGGACGCTCGCCTGACGGGCCGTGAAGGGCCTGTTCGTGTACTGGTCGTCGGCGGCTCTCAGGGCGCACGCATTTTAAACCAGACGATGCCGCAGGTTGCCGCAAAGCTGGGGGATACCGTGACCATCTGGCACCAGAGCGGAAAAGGCGCTCAGCAGACCGTTGAGCAAGCTTACGCAGACGAAGGCCAGCCGCAGCATAAAGTCACAGAATTTATCGACGACATGGCGGCAGCGTATGCCTGGGCCGATGTCGTGGTCTGTCGTTCAGGCGCGCTGACGGTGAGCGAGATCGCCGCCGCCGGTCTGCCGGCCCTGTTTGTGCCGTTCCAGCACAAAGACAGACAGCAATACTGGAATGCGCTGCCGCTTGAGAAAGCCGGTGCCGCGAAGATTTTTGAACAGCCACAATTTACCGCCGACGCGGTCGCCACCACCCTGGCGGGCTGGAACAGAGACGCACTGCTGGAGATGGCGCAACGCGCACGCGCGGCCGCTATCCCTGATGCGACGGAACGGGTGGCAAAAGAAGTGAGCCTGGCAGCCCAGGCTTAACCCTCGCAGCGCGTTTTGCGCTGCACGAATTTTAAGTAGTCGATGGCGTTTAGAGAATGAATACACAACAACTGGCAAAACTGCGTTCAATCGTGCCCGAGATGCGTCGCGTCCGGCACATTCACTTTGTTGGCATCGGTGGTGCTGGCATGGGCGGTATTGCCGAAGTGTTAGCTAACGAAGGTTATCAGATCAGCGGGTCTGACCTGGCGCCAAACCCTGTTACGCAGCAGCTGGCGTCGCTTGGGGCGACTATCTATTTCAACCATCGTCCAGAAAATGTGCGCGATGCGAGCGTGGTGGTGGTCTCCAGCGCCATCTCCTCTGACAACCCGGAAATCGTTGCCGCACATGAAGCGCGCATTCCGGTGATCCGCCGTGCAGAAATGCTGGCGGAACTGATGCGTTTCCGTCACGGCATCGCCATTGCCGGGACCCACGGTAAAACCACGACCACGGCGATGGTCTCCAGTATTTATGCGGAAGCGGGTCTCGACCCGACGTTCGTCAACGGCGGTCTGGTCAAAGCCGCGGGCGTACACGCGCGTCTGGGCCACAGTCGTTATCTGATTGCCGAAGCGGATGAGAGCGACGCGTCGTTCCTGCACCTGCAGCCGATGGTGGCGATTGTCACTAACATCGAAGCTGACCATATGGATACCTACCAGGGCGACTTCGAGAACTTAAAGCAGACCTTCATCAACTTCCTGCACAACCTGCCATTCTATGGACGTGCGGTGATGTGCGTAGACGATCCGGTGATCCGCGAGCTGCTGCCGCGCGTGGGTCGTCAAATCACCACTTACGGCTTCAGCGAAGACGCTGACGTCCGCGTGGAAGAGTACAAACAGATCGGTGCGCAGGGGCACTTCACGCTGGCGCGTCAGGACAAAGAGCTGCTGCACGTCACGCTGAATGCGCCAGGTCGCCATAACGCCCTCAATGCCGCAGCGGCTGTGGCCGTCGCGACGGAAGAAGGCATTGATGATGATGCCATTCTGCGCGCGCTGGAAAGTTTCCAGGGCACCGGCCGTCGCTTCGACTTCCTCGGTGAATTCCCGCTGGACGCCGTGAACGGTAAAGCCGGCACTGCGATGCTGGTGGACGACTACGGCCACCATCCGACCGAAGTCGATGCCACCATTAAAGCCGCGCGTGCAGGCTGGCCGGACAAAAATCTGGTGATGGTCTTCCAGCCGCACCGCTTCACGCGTACGCGCGATCTGTACGACGATTTCGCCAGCGTCCTGTCACAGGTAGACACCCTGTTAATGCTGGACGTGTACGCCGCAGGCGAGACGCCGATTCCGGGGGCTGACAGCCGTTCCCTGTGTCGTACCATCCGTGGACGCGGTAAAGTTGACCCTATTCTGGTTTCTGACCCAGCACAGGTGGCGGAAATTCTGGCACCGGTCCTGACAGGTAATGATTTGATTCTGATTCAGGGCGCGGGAAATATCGGCAAAATCGCCCGTACCTTAGCTGAAATCAAACTGAAGCCGCAAACCCAGGAGGATGAGCATCATGGCTGATAAGATTGCTGTCCTGTCTGGCGGCACCTCCGCCGAGCGCGAGGTTTCCCTGAATTCCGGCGCGGCTGTGCTGGCGGGCCTGCGTGAAGCTGGCGTCAATGCGCACCTGGTCGACCCAAAAGAGGTCGACGTGACGCAATTAAAAGCCATGGGTTTCGATAAAGTCTTTATCGCTTTGCATGGTCGCGGCGGCGAAGACGGCACCCTGCAGGGGCTTCTGGATTTGATCGGCATGCCGTACACCGGCAGCGGCGTGATGGCCTCCGCTATCTCTATGGACAAACTGCGCAGCAAGCTTCTGTGGCAGGGCGCGGGGTTACCCGTTGCGCCATGGGTAGCACTGACGCGTCGCGAATTTGAATTGGGCCTGCCGGATAGCGTTAATACACGCATTGCTGAGCTGGGCTTACCGGTTATTGTAAAGCCCAGCCGGGAAGGTTCGAGCGTGGGAATGTCCAAAGTCGAGAAAGCTGAAGATCTTTCGTCCGCTTTAGCACTGGCATTTCAACATGATGAAGAAGTTCTGGTTGAAAAATGGCTCAGCGGGCCGGAATTTACCGTCGCGATGCTTGGCGAAGAAATTTTACCGTCAATTCGTATCCAACCGGCCGGAACCTTCTATGATTATGAGGCGAAGTATCTCTCTGATGAGACGCAATATTTCTGCCCTTGTGGTCTTGAAGCTGAGTGTGAAGCCGATTTACAGTCCCTGGTGCTTAAAGCCTGGCATATTCTGGGTTGTCAGGGCTGGGGACGCATCGACGTGATGCAGGACAGTGACGGACAATTTTATCTGCTGGAAGCGAATACCTCTCCGGGAATGACCAGCCACAGCCTTGTGCCGATGGCCGCGCGTCAGGCGGGGATGAGCTTCTCGCAGTTAGTCGTACGCATTCTGGACCAGGCGGGCTGATATGTCTCAGGCTGCATTGAACACGCGCAACCGCGATGACGAGGACGAATACGCCTCCTCACGCCGCAGTAATGGAACGCGTCTTGCAGGCATCATTTTCCTGCTCGGGGTGCTGTGCACCGTGTTTATCAGCGGCTGGATGGTCCTGGGCTGGATGGAAGATGCGCAGCGGTTGCCGCTTTCTAAGCTGGTGGTCACCGGTGAGCGTCACTACACGCGTAACGACGATATTCGCCAGTCAATTCTGGCGCTGGGCTCGCCTGGCACTTTTATGACGCAGGACGTCAACATTATCCAGAGCCAGATAGAACGTCTGCCATGGATAAAACAGGCGAGCGTAAGAAAGCAATGGCCTGATGAATTGAAGATTCATCTGGTTGAATATGTGCCCATTGCGCGTTGGAATGATCAGCACATGGTTGACGCAGACGGAAACTCCTTCAGCGTCCCGGCCGATCGTGTCAACAAGCAAAATTTACCGATGTTGTATGGCCCGGAAGGTAGCGAAAACGAGGTGTTACAAGGTTTTCGCGAAATGGGGCAGGTGCTGGCGAAGGACAGGTTTACGTTAAAAGATGCTGCCATGACGGCGCGCCGTTCCTGGCAGCTGACGTTAACGAACGGCATTAAGCTCAACCTGGGACGCGGCGACACAATGAAGCGTCTGGCGCGTTTTGTCGAACTTTACCCGGTTTTACAGCAGCAGGCACAGACTGACGGCAAACGGATAAGCTACGTTGATTTGCGCTATGACTCAGGCGCAGCAGTCGGTTGGGTACCGGCTCCGGTCGAGGAACCTAATCAGCAACAGAATCAGGCACAGGTACAGGCAGAACAACAATGATCAAGGCGACGGACAGAAAACTGGTAGTTGGACTGGAGATTGGCACCGCGAAGGTTGCCGCTTTAGTAGGGGAAGTTCTGCCCGACGGTATGGTCAATATCATTGGCGTAGGCAGTTGCCCGTCCCGTGGTATGGATAAAGGTGGGGTAAACGATCTTGAATCGGTGGTGAAATGCGTTCAGCGCGCCATCGATCAGGCTGAACTGATGGCAGATTGCCAGATTTCTTCTGTCTATCTGGCCCTTTCTGGTAAGCACATTAGCTGCCAGAACGAAATCGGTATGGTGCCGATTTCCGAAGAAGAAGTGACACAGGAAGACGTTGAAAACGTCGTGCACACGGCGAAATCCGTGCGTGTCCGCGACGAACATCGCGTGCTGCATGTCATTCCACAGGAATATGCAATTGACTACCAGGAAGGGATCAAGAACCCGGTCGGTCTTTCTGGCGTACGTATGCAGGCAAAAGTGCACCTGATCACATGTCACAACGATATGGCGAAGAACATTGTAAAAGCCGTTGAACGTTGTGGCCTGAAAGTTGACCAACTTATTTTCGCGGGTCTGGCGGCAAGTTATTCCGTGCTGACCGAAGATGAACGTGAACTGGGTGTCTGTGTGGTCGATATTGGTGGTGGTACAATGGATATCGCCGTGTATACCGGCGGTGCGTTGCGCCACACGAAAGTGATCCCTTATGCCGGGAACGTTGTGACCAGCGATATTGCTTACGCTTTTGGTACGCCGCCGAGCGATGCAGAAGCGATTAAAGTGCGCCACGGCTGCGCGCTGGGGTCTATCGTTGGCAAAGATGAGAGCGTTGAAGTGCCGAGCGTCGGTGGTCGTCCACCGCGTAGCCTGCAGCGCCAGACGTTGGCAGAGGTGATAGAGCCGCGCTATACCGAGCTGCTCAACCTGGTCAACGAAGAGATTTTACAGTTACAGGAACAGCTTCGTCAGCAGGGCGTTAAACATCATCTTGCGGCGGGGATTGTATTAACCGGCGGTGCAGCGCAAATTGAAGGTCTTGCGGCCTGTGCTCAGCGCGTATTCCATACGCAGGTGCGTATTGGTGCGCCGCTGAATATCACCGGTTTAACGGATTATGCTCAGGAGCCGTATTATTCAACGGCTGTGGGCCTGCTCCACTACGGGAAGGAATCTCATCTCAGTGGTGAAGCAGAAGTGGAAAAACGCGTCTCAGTGGGGTCGTGGGTCAAACGACTGAACAACTGGTTGCGAAAAGAGTTTTAATTTTTTTAAGAGACCGGAGAGAATTAGCGGTCTCGGGCGACAGGCACAACGGAGAGAGAAATTATGTTTGAACCTATGGAACTGACCAACGACGCGGTGATTAAAGTCATCGGCGTCGGTGGCGGCGGCGGTAACGCCGTAGAGCATATGGTGCGTGAACGCATTGAAGGTGTTGAATTCTTCGCAGTTAACACCGATGCGCAGGCACTGCGTAAGACGGCTGTAGGCCAGACTATCCAGATCGGCGGTGGTATCACCAAAGGGCTGGGAGCAGGGGCTAACCCGGAAGTCGGTCGCAATGCGGCTGAAGAAGATCGTGAAGCGCTGCGCGCTGCACTGGAAGGTGCGGACATGGTCTTCATCGCAGCAGGCATGGGTGGCGGTACCGGTACCGGCGCAGCACCTGTTGTGGCTGAAGTGGCAAAAGATTTAGGTATCCTGACCGTTGCTGTCGTGACCAAGCCTTTCAATTTTGAAGGCAAGAAGCGTATGGCCTTCGCGGAGCAGGGTATCACCGAGCTGTCCAAGCATGTGGACTCGCTGATCACCATCCCGAACGACAAGCTGTTGAAAGTTCTGGGTCGCGGTATTTCCCTGCTGGACGCATTCGGTGCAGCAAACGACGTGCTGAAAGGCGCGGTTCAGGGTATCGCTGAACTGATTACCCGTCCTGGCCTGATGAACGTTGACTTTGCAGACGTTCGCACCGTGATGTCCGAAATGGGCTACGCGATGATGGGCTCTGGCGTGGCGAGCGGTGAAGACCGTGCTGAAGAAGCGGCTGAAATGGCTATCTCTTCTCCACTGCTGGAAGATATCGATCTGTCTGGTGCGCGCGGCGTGCTGGTCAACATTACCGCTGGCTTTGACCTGCGTCTGGATGAGTTCGAAACCGTGGGTAACACTATCCGTGCGTTCGCCTCTGACAACGCGACCGTGGTAATCGGTACTTCCCTTGACCCTGAAATGAACGACGAGCTGCGTGTTACCGTTGTTGCGACCGGTATCGGTATGGACAAGCGTCCTGAGATCACCTTAGTGACCAACAAGCAGACTCAGCAACCGGTAATGGATCGTTACCAGCAGCACGGTATGTCTCCTCTGACTCAGGAGCAGAAACCGGCCGCGAAAGTGGTGAACGACCCAACGCCGCAAACGGCGAAAGAGCCAGATTATCTGGATATCCCGGCGTTCCTGCGTAAGCAAGCTGACTAAGAATTGGCTGGAATTAGGGGATTTGCGCTCTTTGTGCTAAACTGGCCCACCGTTAGTGATATACACTCTCGGTTGGATAGTTAATTTGGCGAGATTATACGATGATCAAACAAAGGACACTTAAACGTATCGTTCAGGCGACTGGTGTCGGTTTACATACCGGCAAGAAAGTCACGCTGACGTTACGCCCTGCGCCGGCCAATACCGGGGTCATCTATCGTCGCACCGACTTGAATCCACCGGTAGATTTTCCGGCCGATGCCAAATCTGTGCGTGATACTATGCTCTGTACTTGTCTGGTGAACGAGCATGACGTGCGGATTTCTACCGTAGAGCACCTGAACGCCGCCCTGGCGGGTCTGGGTATCGACAACATTATTGTTGAAGTCGATGCGCCAGAAATCCCGATTATGGATGGCAGTGCTGCACCGTTCGTCTATCTGTTGCTGGATGCCGGCATCGAAGAACTGAACTGCGCGAAGAAATTTGTACGCATCAAAGAGACCGTTCGCGTCGAAGATGGCGACAAGTGGGCTGAATTCAAACCGTACAATGGTTTCTCGTTGGACTTTACCATCGACTTTAACCATCCGGCGATTGACTCCAGCACCCAGCGCTATGCGATGAACTTCTCTGCCGATGCGTTTATGCGCCAGATCAGCCGAGCCCGTACATTTGGCTTCATGCGTGATATCGAATATCTGCAGTCCCGCGGCCTGTGCCTGGGCGGCAGCTTCGATTGTGCCATCGTTGTTGACGATTATCGCGTACTGAACGAAGACGGCCTGCGTTTCGAAGATGAATTCGTTCGTCACAAAATGCTGGATGCTATCGGCGACCTGTTCATGTGTGGTCACAACATCATTGGTGCATTTACCGCGTTCAAATCCGGTCATGCGCTGAACAACAAACTGTTGCAGGCCGTCCTGGCAAAACAGGAAGCCTGGGAATATGTGACCTTCGAAGACGAAGCTGAACTGCCGCTGGCTTTCAAAGCACCAAGCATGGTTCTGGCGTAACGGTTCAAACCGTTTCGTAAAAAAATCGACTGGTTAACCTGGTACTCTCTCCGACCAGGAAGACCAGTCGTTTTTATTTTTACCCTTCTTCGTTTACCCCTGCGGTATCTCTCGTTTGTCTTACTCAGAAAATTATGTGCGTTAGCTGCATTCTTGACCGTTTTTCTCCGCGGCGGCACCTCATTCCTGCTGATGTATATTGGCTTTAGTGGTACTATCTGGGCGCTAAAATGAATAACTGAACTCAGCCTCTGCAAGGCTGGCTTATTGGGTGGAGCAGGTGAGCGGAATACTGACGCGCTGGCGACAATTTGGCAGACGTTACTTCTGGCCGCATCTCTTATTAGGGATGGTCGCGGCGAGTTTCGGCTTGCCTGCGCTCAGCAACAGTGCCGAAGCGGCGACGCCCGCAAAAACCTCCACCACTAAACACGATCTCAACACGCGGGTTAACTTCACTAACCTCGCGTGGCTTGAAGCCAGTCGCCGCCCAAACTTCACCGTCGATTACTGGCACCAGCACGCTATCCGCACCGTTATCCGCCATCTGTCCTTTGCGATGGCACCGCAGGCCATGCCTATTGCGGAAGAGGCGCTGCCGGTGCAGGCTCAGCATCTTGCCCTGCTGGACACGCTCAACGCGCTGCTCACGCAGGACAGCCAGCCGCCGGTCATGGTTCTTCAGACAACGCAGCGTGCGTTTGTTTCACCAGCTTCATTCTCTGTTTCAACCTGGATTAGCCAGGCTCACGGCATTCGCGCCGGGCCGCAACGCCTCAGCTAAATTAACTTTTTCAATACCTTAATTTATCTGCCCACAATGGGGCGTTTGAGAATTTATTATGCTAATCAAATTGTTAACTAAAGTTTTTGGTAGTCGTAACGATCGTACCCTGCGCCGTATGCGCAAAGCTGTTGCCGTCATCAACGGTATGGAACCGGCGATGGAGAAGCTCTCTGATGACGAGCTGAAAGCGAAAACGGCGGAATTCCGCGCGCGTCTGGAAAAAGGTGAAACCTTAGAAAGTCTGATCCCGGAAGCGTTTGCTGTCGTGCGCGAAGCGAGTAAGCGCGTATTCGGCATGCGTCACTTCGACGTTCAACTGCTGGGTGGTATGGTGCTCAACGAGCGCTGCATCGCGGAAATGCGTACCGGTGAAGGTAAAACCCTGACCGCAACGCTGCCGGCTTACCTGAACGCGCTGACCGGTAAAGGCGTTCACGTGGTTACCGTCAACGACTATCTGGCGCAGCGTGACGCCGAAAACAACCGCCCACTGTTCGAATTCCTCGGTATGACCGTCGGCATCAACATGTCCGGCCTGCCTGCGCCAGCCAAGCGCGAAGCGTATAACGCGGACATCACCTACGGCACCAACAACGAATACGGCTTCGACTACCTGCGTGACAACATGGCGTTCAGCCCGGAAGAGCGCGTACAGCGTAAGCTGCACTATGCGCTGGTGGATGAGGTTGACTCCATTCTGATCGATGAAGCGCGTACCCCGCTGATCATCTCCGGCCCGGCTGAAGACAGCTCCGAGATGTACCGTAAAGTCGACAAAATCATTCCACACCTGCTGCGCCAGGAGAAAGAGGACTCGGATACCTTCCAGGGTGAAGGCCACTTTTCCGTAGATGAAAAAGCGCGCCAGGTGAACCTGACCGAACGTGGTCTGGTGAAAATTGAAGAACTGCTGGTAGCTGAAGGCATCATGGAAGAGGGTGAGTCCCTGTACTCCCCGAGCAACATCATGCTGATGCACCACGTGACCGCTGCACTGCGCGCCCACGCGCTGTTCACCCGCGACGTCGATTACATCGTTAAAGACGGCGAAGTGATCATTGTCGATGAACACACCGGCCGTACCATGCAGGGACGTCGCTGGTCTGACGGTCTGCATCAGGCTGTGGAAGCCAAAGAAGGTGTGGATATTCAGAATGAAAACCAGACGCTGGCGTCTATCACCTTCCAGAACTACTTCCGTCTGTACGAGAAGCTGGCGGGGATGACCGGTACTGCTGATACCGAAGCGTTTGAATTCAGCTCCATCTACAAGCTGGATACCGTGGTCGTTCCAACCAACCGTCCAATGATCCGTAAGGATATGCCGGACCTGGTGTACATGACCGAAGCGGAAAAAATTCAGGCGATCATCGAAGATATTCGCGACCGCACTGCCAACGGCCAGCCGGTTCTGGTGGGGACCATCTCAATCGAGAAATCTGAAGTGGTTTCTCACGAGCTGACTAAAGCGGGTATCAAACACAACGTTCTGAACGCCAAATTCCACGCCAAAGAAGCGGACATTGTTGCGCAGGCGGGTTATCCGGCTGCCGTAACCATCGCCACCAACATGGCGGGTCGTGGTACCGATATTATGCTGGGCGGTAGCTGGCAGGCTGAAGTGGCGGAGCTTGAAAACCCAACGCCAGAACAGATTGCCCAGATCAAAGCCGACTGGCAGGTTCGTCATGACGCCGTCCTGGCTTCCGGCGGTCTGCACATTATCGGTACAGAGCGTCACGAGTCTCGTCGTATCGATAACCAGCTGCGTGGCCGTGCGGGTCGTCAGGGTGATGCCGGTTCATCCCGCTTCTACCTGTCTATGGAAGATGCGCTGATGCGTATTTTCGCCTCCGACCGTGTGTCCGGCATGATGCGTAAGCTGGGGATGAAACCTGGCGAAGCCATCGAGCACCCTTGGGTGACTAAAGCGATCGCTAACGCACAGCGTAAAGTGGAAAGCCGCAACTTTGATATTCGTAAGCAGCTGCTGGAATATGATGATGTGGCTAACGATCAGCGTCGTGCAATCTATACTCAGCGTAACGAACTGCTGGACGTGTCCGACGTGAGCGAAACCATCAACAGCATTCGTGAAGATGTGTTTAAAGCCACCATCGACGCGCATATTCCACCGCAGTCTCTGGAAGAGATGTGGGATATCGAAGGCCTGCAGGAACGTCTGAAAAATGACTTTGACCTCGATCTGCCAATCAAAGAGTGGCTGGATAAAGAGCCTGAGCTGCACGAAGAGACCCTGCGCGAACGTATCTTTGAAACCGCGCTGGACGTCTACAAGCGTAAGGAAGAGGTTGTTGGCGCTGAAATGATGCGTCATTTCGAAAAAGGCGTAATGCTGCAGACGCTCGACTCCCTGTGGAAAGAGCACCTGGCGGCGATGGACTACCTGCGCCAGGGTATTCACCTGCGTGGCTATGCGCAGAAAGATCCGAAGCAGGAATACAAGCGTGAATCCTTCTCCATGTTTGCCTCGATGCTGGAATCACTGAAGTACGAAGTGATCAGCACCCTGAGCAAGGTTCAGGTGCGTATGCCGGAAGAAGTGGAAGCGATGGAGCAGCAGCGTCGTGAAGAGGCCGAGCGCCTGGCACAGATGCAACAGCTGAGTCATCAGACCGACGACAGCGAAGCCGCAGCGGCGATCGCCGCGCAGACCGGCGATCGTAAAGTGGGTCGTAACGATCCTTGCCCGTGTGGTTCCGGTAAAAAGTACAAGGCGTGCCACGGCCGCCTGAGCTAAGTTCATAAAAAAACAAAAAGGCGCAGATATCTGCGCCTTTTTTATGGAAGTGACAATATGAAAATACTGCAAATTGCCGTCGGGATTATTCGCAACCCGCAAAACCAAATCTTCATCACCCAGCGCGCTGCCGACGCCCATATGGCGAACAAGTGGGAGTTTCCAGGCGGTAAAATCGAGTCAGGTGAAACGCCGGAAGAGGCGCTGGTTCGGGAGCTTCAGGAAGAGGTGGGGATCACGCCGCTTGGCGCAACGCTGTTTGATAAGCTTGAGTACCAGTTTCCGGACAGGCACATCACGCTGTGGTTCTGGCTGGTAGAAAACTGGGAGGGGGAACCCTGGGGAAAAGAGGGACAGCCGGGTAACTGGGTGGAACTTCAGGCAAGTGATGCCGAAAAATTCCCGCCAGCTAATGAACCCGTGATCCTGCGGTTAGTCGCACAACCGTAGGCCTGCTGAGCGAAGCGCCAGCAGGCTTTACAGATTACTGCTGGGTTTCACTCCAGTCATCGCTATCCGAGAGATCGCCTTCGCTTGGAATGCGTTTCTCTTCCGCCGCCCATTCGCCCAGGTCAATGAGCTGACAGCGCTTGCAGCAGAATGGGCGGAACGGACAGACTTCGCCCCAGACAACGGTTTTGCCACAGGTTGGGCAGCTTACGGTGGTGACATCAGACATCGGCACTCCTTAACAACAGGCCAGTTCAAAATCGAGACGTTCCGGCACGGTGCCATTTTCACTGTCCAGCGGCATAAAGCGAATCGCAAAGCGGCTCTTATGCCCGGAAATCTGTGGGTAAAGCTGTTCGCCGAGAGACAGGTTGAGACGCAGAAGATCGGCATCATCACCGTTATCCTGGAAGAAACCATTCAGGCTGGTTTGCTTGCGGAACGGCGCAGAGTTACGGATCAGATCGAGGATCAGCGACAGCGTCTGGTGCATTGGCTCCAGGCTTGCCAGCCAGCTGTTCACCTGTGCGTCACGCTGCGCCTGTGGCATATGTAGCCACATATGCAGCGTCGGCAGGTCGAAGCTGCAGCAGCCGCCAGGAATGCTCAGACGCTGGCGCACCAGGCCAATCAGGCGGTCTTCACGCAAAAACTGCCCGACGCGCGGCGCGGCCATCAGGACGGCACTGCTGCTTTTCAACTGCTGGCGGAGCGCGTCGATACGGCTCTGATCTACGCCGGGGACCTCCGTCCATGCCTGCAATTTACGCTGCTGGCGCTCCAGCTCTTTGAGTAATTCTGTGCGGACATCGCCGCGTTCAATCACATCCAGCAGATCGCCTACGTTGCGGAAGAAGTGCAGCGCGGTGGCATGATCGTTAACAGGCAGATGTTGTGAAAGTTGTTGAATAAGGAATTCGATGCGCAGCCAGGTGCGCATTTTTTCGTTGAGCGGATGCTCAAAAAGGATGTGTGTCGACATTATGGTTTTTCCTGTGCAACGGCCTGCGCGGCGAACGTCAGATACTGCGCGTGCAGACGGGCAACATCCGATGCAATGGCATCTGGTGCGCCGTTATTATCAATAACATCATCCGCCACGGCAAGGCGCTGAGCGCGCGTAGCCTGAGCGGCAAGAATTTGTTCAGCATGCTCCCGAGAGACGCGATCGCGCGTCATGGTTCTCTGGATTTGCGTTTCGGGTGCGACATCAATCACCAGCACGCGATCGGCTTTCTTCTGCAGCTGATTTTCAACCAGTAGCGGAACCACCCACAGGACATAGGGCGAGCGGGCTGCGGCTATCTGACGTTGAGTTTCCTGGTGGATGATGGGGTGGAGCAGGGCATTAAGCCAGTCTTTTTCCGCAGAATCAGAAAAAATACATTCGCGAAGCTGACGGCGATTCAGTGTGCCATCGGCACTGATGACTGCCTGAC
The DNA here is from genome assembly GCF_034427535.1 of Enterobacter sp. A103. Taxonomy (NCBI): domain Bacteria; kingdom Pseudomonadati; phylum Pseudomonadota; class Gammaproteobacteria; order Enterobacterales; family Enterobacteriaceae; genus Enterobacter; species Enterobacter sp. A103. The sequence goes on along the minus strand of NZ_JAXQPQ010000003.1, from coordinate 103,653 downwards.
CAAAATGTTCTGCGATGGCCTTTAGCGCGGATGTATTGGGCTCTACCACCTGGCGGGCAATGATATCGGCATCAATAATCGTGATACCCAAACGAGAGAACGCGTCCGCAACGGTACTTTTGCCACTACCGATGCCGCCGGTTAATGCGACGATATACCCCATTAATTCAAATCCTGGGAATTATTCATTATTAAAATCAGTTGTTTAAAACTATTAGGTGCGCCAGCAACTGTTTGACCCTGTTTACCTGCTTTTTACCAGGTAAATTTATAGGATTGTAGCGTAAAAAAAGAGAATTTCGCAGTCTTGCGGAGCAGGTATTAGCGCGTATGATAACGTCACTGGAGTTGTGCTTTTAACATATTTGCCTCTAACCCCAGGAATCCGCACATGCGTATCGAAGAAGATCTGAAGTTAGGTTTCAAAGACGTTCTTATCCGCCCTAAACGCTCTACACTGAAAAGTCGCTCAGACGTTGAACTCGAACGTCAATTCACCTTTAAGCATTCCGGTCAGACCTGGTCTGGCGTGCCGATCATCGCTGCCAACATGGATACTGTGGGAACCTTTGAGATGGCAACCGCCCTGGCACAGTTCGACATTCTCACCGCCGTGCACAAACATTACAGCCCTGAAGAGTGGAATGCGTTTGTTGCGACCGCGCCTGCTGACGTGGTGAAGCATGTGATGGTTTCTACCGGCACCTCCGATGCGGATTTCGAGAAGACCAAACAGATCCTGAACGCTAACCCGGCGCTCAACTTCGTTTGTATTGACGTGGCGAACGGTTACTCCGAGCACTTCGTGCAGTTCGTCAGCAAGGCGCGTGAAGCCTGGCCGACGAAAACCATCATCGCGGGCAACGTGGTGACCGGTGAAATGTGTGAAGAGCTGATCCTTTCCGGTGCAGATATCGTGAAAGTGGGTATTGGCCCGGGTTCCGTGTGCACGACCCGCGTCAAAACCGGCGTCGGTTATCCGCAGCTCTCTGCAGTCATTGAATGCGCCGACGCGGCGCACGGTCTGGGCGGCCAGATCATCAGCGATGGCGGCTGCACCATGCCGGGCGACGTTGCGAAAGCCTTCGGCGGCGGCGCAGACTTCGTAATGCTCGGCGGTATGCTGGCTGGACACGAAGAGAGCGGTGGTACCGTTGTGGAAGAAAATGGAGAGAAATTTATGCTCTTCTACGGCATGAGCTCTGAATCCGCGATGACCCGTCACGTCGGTGGCGTGGCAAAATACCGTGCGGCAGAAGGCAAAACCGTGAAGCTACCTCTGCGCGGCCCGGTTGAATACACCGCGCGCGATATCCTCGGCGGCCTGCGCTCGGCCTGCACCTACGTTGGGGCATCCCGCCTGAAAGAGCTGACGAAACGTACGACGTTTATTCGTGTTCAGGAACAGGAAAACCGCGTGTTCAATAGCCTGTAATGGCTTCTGCTGGCGCATGCCCGTGCGCCAGCACTGTGTAGCCCTAACCCGTGCTCATCGCATCTCCCAGATGGAAAATCGGTAGGTACATTGCCACCACAAGCGTGCCGATGATGACCCCTGTCACAATCAGAAGCACTGGCTCGAGAAGTGCCGCCAGATTATCTGCCCGTTGAAAGGTCTGTTCCGTGTGGTGCCGGGCGAGATTTGCCAGCATGATGTCCAGCGCACCTGACATTTCACCGGTTCGTAAAAGCTGAATACACAGCGGGGTAAAGATGGCCGCTTTCTGAAAGGATGACCAGACGGGGAGACCTTTTTCAATGTCCTCCCGAACGCTGCGGAGTATCCCCCGCCAGTAACAACTTTCAACGGTCTCCTCTGCGCTCTCCAGTCCCTGTAAAAAGGGGATACCTGCCTGCTGCGTAAGTGACAGTACGGTAAAGATGTGTCCCAGTTTTTGGCCTTTTGCCAGCGCGCCCATCACGGGCATGTGCATCAGCATGCGCTGCCAGCGAGGGTTCTGCCTCAGAGCCCAGGCGGCGGCTAAGGGCGCTAATAACGCGGCGAACAACGCGAGGGCATAGGACTGGATAAATGCGGCCATCCCCATGACCATTTGTGTCAGCATCGGAAGCGGCGTGTTAAACGTTTTGTAGATCGCGGCAAACTCGGGCAAGACCAGAATGACCATCGCCAGCACCACGAGTAAGGCCAGCGTCAGGACGATCGCCGGATAGCGCAGGGCCTTTTTCACTTTCTCTCTGAGCTGCTGCTGCGCTTTTTGCTGCTGCGCGAGCTGGCGGCAGCACTCCTCCAGTTTCCCTGTGAGCTCACCGGTTTTCACCATCGAGACATGCAGTGGGCTAAACACCGCTGGCCACTTTTTTAGCGACTCAGAAAAGGGGGATCCCTCACTGAGCTCATCGGCAATGCTTTGCAGCAGCGCCTGCCACGGTTTTAACGGATGTTGCTCTGCCAGCATCTGCAGGCTGTGGGACAACGTCAGCCCCGCCTGCAGAAGCGTCGCGAGCTGGCGAAACATCTCGTAGCAGTGATGCGGCCGCCAGCGGTGCCGCTGAGCGCATCGGGTCAGCGCCAGAGGATGGAGATCGCTACGCATCAGCCTGGTGAAGGCGGCATTGCGGTCTGTGGCCCAGAGTGTTCCGCTTTGGGGTTCACCTTCTTTGGTGAGCGCTCGCCAGCGCCAGAGCTGATTAGCAGCCATCCGGCATTCCCAGCACGCGTACCAGCTCTTCGATCGTGGTCAGCCCTTTTTCGACGGCCATGCAGCCGTGCTCAAAAAGAGAAATCATTCCCGCCTGCCGGGCACTCGCCTCTATTACTTCGATTCCCGCCCCGCTGGCAATGGCCCGGCGCAGGGTATTGTCGATCGCCAGTACTTCAAAAATGGCCACGCGGCCATAAAAACCGTGATAACAGCGATCGCAGCCGGTGGGCTGCCAGCGTGGAAGCGGTCTGGACCATACGGCGCGCGGTAATTCAGCATGCTCGCTGGCTTCCCGGCGACAGTGCGGGCACAAACGCCGGACCAGCCGCTGGGCAATCACCATCGACAGCGCGGAAGATATCATCCAGCGCGCGACGCCCATCTGCTCCAGGCGAATCAGGGTTTCCGTCGTCGAGTTGGTGTGCAGCGTTGACAGCACCAGATGACCGGTCTGGGCGGCATTAATGGCAATTTCTGCCGTTTCACCGTCACGGATTTCGCCGACCATAATCATGTCTGGATCCTGACGCAGCAGCGCCCTCAGCACGCTCTGGAATGTTAAACCCGCCCGGGGATTAATCTGCGTCTGGTTTAATCCCGCAAGGGGGATCTCAATCGGATCCTCCACGCTACAGATGTTGACGTCAGGGGTATTACGCGCCTGCAGCGCGCTGTACAGCGTCACGGTTTTGCCGCTGCCGGTGGGGCCGGTGACCAGAATGAGCCCCTGCGGCTGGTGGAGAACCTCATTGAAACAGGCCAGTTGTTCTGCGCTCATGCCAAGCGCTTTCGGCTCAAGAGCCTGCTGAACCTGATGCAGCAGACGCAGAACAATTTTCTCACCACCGCTACAGGGAAGCGTCGCGATCCGAAACGAGACCGGCTCGTTTGCCAGCTCAATCGTAAACTGACCGTCCTGAGGTAAACGACGTTCTGCAATATCAAGATTACCCAGCACCTTTAAACGTGCGCTGAACAGGCTTGCCAGCGAGGCGGAAAGCGGAGGCTGGGGGCAAAGAACCCCGTCGATGCGTAACCGAATCTGGCATGCATGCTCCATCGGTTCGATATGAATGTCGGAGGCGCGCTGGTTGATTGCCTGCTGCAGCGTGTGGTTGAGGATATCCACCGTCGAGTGTGTTTGCGAAACGACGGGCAGATGCGATTGTGACGTTAGCTGCCGGTGTTTTTCCATGCGCTCAGCGCTCCAGCACTCAATATCAATCCGTTTCTGGGTCGCGAAGCGCAGCGCCTCCATGAGTTCAGCCGCGGGGCTGCCCACGACGGCGATGCTGACCATCTCACTGTCGCTGGTGAGCAGCAGAGCGTGATGGCGCTGACAAAGCGCCACGAGTTGATCGGTATTCATTATCCGCTCCTCAGTTATTGTCGAAGCGGAAAACGTCTTCGCAGGCCTGTTTCAGGGCGCTGTCAGCACTGATGTTGCAGTCGCGCGTCCAGCCCGTCATACCGTTGCCGTCGCTCCACCGTGGCGTCATGGTTACCGTCAGCCCGTTAAGACTCTCTTGTCCTGTTAAGGTCACGGTCCCTTTCGCCACGCTCATTCCTGAAACGTAGCGTGTCGTGGTGGGGGAAGGGATACCGTTACTGCCGGCGTCGCAGCTCTCCACGCCACCGTGATCCAGCGCGCAAAGCTCAATGGCCGTGCGGTAGGGAACGAAGGTTTGCAGCATATCGGTCAGCGCCGCCTTGCGCAGGTAGTTCTGATAGGCGGGAACGCCGATAGCGCTCAGAATCGCAATGATGCCAATGACCACCATCAGCTCAATGAGTGTGAAGCCTTGTTGTCTGTCCATATCTGCTCCTTATGCAAAGTGGCGCTACTTTGTCAGCGAGAAAGAGCAGAAACGAGAGGCAAAAAAGGGAACGGGAAGGAGGCTTCAGAGAATTTATTCAGTGTTGCAGGGAAGAACAGCGGATCTGCGAGCGGGGCTGAAATTCCCCTCTCCGGGTGGAGAGGGGAGAATGCGTTATTTGAAGCGCATTGAGAGGTCGAGGGCGCGAACGTGTTTGGTCAACGCGCCGACGGAGATGTAATCCACGCCGGTTTCGGCGAATTCACGGATCGTTTCGAAAGTGACGTTCCCGGATACTTCAAGCTGGGCCCGGCCGTTAGTCAGTTTTACCGCCTCGCGCATCTGCTCTGTTTCGAAGTTATCGAGCATGATGATATCGGCCCCGGCCTTGATCGCCTGCTCCAGCTCTTCCAGGCTTTCGACCTCTACCTCGACAGGCACATCCGGGTGCAGCCAGAAGGCTTTCTCCACCGCCTGACGCACGGAGCCAGAGGCAATAATGTGGTTCTCTTTAATCAGGAAGGCGTCGGATAAGCCCAGGCGATGGTTTGCGCCGCCGCCGCAGAGCACCGCATACTTCAGCGCGGTGCGCAGGCCCGGCAGCGTTTTGCGGGTATCCAGCAGCTGGGTGCGGGTACCGGCCAGCAGGTCAACGTAGCGACGCACTTCGCTGGCCACGCCAGAGAGCGTTTGTACAAAATTGAGCGCGGTACGTTCGCCGGTCAGCAAGACGCGGGAAGGACCGTCCAGTTCAAACAGCGGCTGGTTTGCCGTAATTGCCTCGCCGTCCTCAACGTGCCAGATAATCTGCACATCATCACCCGCCAGCTGGGTAAAGACCTCTTCAACCCAACGCTTGCCGCAAAAAACGCCGTCTTCACGGGTGATAATGACCGCGTGCGAGCGCGTCTCTTTTGGCAACAATTGTGCGGTAATATCCTTATCAGCGTTAACGTCACCGCCCAGATCTTCTTTCAAAGCATGGGAGACGCTTGCCGGAATATCCATATTAATACGTTCCAGAAGCGCTTCACGTCGGTGGTCGGGGTTGTAGCGGCGAGGCGGCATGATAAAACTCCAAATTGGTAACGAATCATAATATTGAAACATGCTACTCTGAACCGAGTCATTGCACCATACAGAAGGAGTTCCAGCATGTTGTTAGAAAACGGATGGCTGGTGGATGCGCGGCACGTGCCCTCGCCGCACCACGATTGCCGCCCGGAGGATGAAAAGCCCACACTGCTGGTGGTTCATAATATTAGTCTCCCGCCGGGTGAATTTGGCGGCCCGTGGATCGATGCGTTATTCACGGGAACGATTGATCCCGATGCTCATCCCTTCTTTGCTGAAATTGCACATCTGCGCGTATCGGCTCACTGCCTGATTCGTCGCGATGGTGAAGTGGTTCAGTATGTTCCCTTTGATAAGCGCGCCTGGCATGCCGGCGTGTCGATGTATCACGGGCGCGAACGGTGCAACGATTTTTCTATCGGGATCGAACTGGAAGGCACGGATACGACGCCCTACACCGATTCACAGTATCATCAGCTAGCGGCAGTAACCCGCACGCTTATCGGACTCTACCCTGCTATCGCCGAAAATATCACGGGACACAGTGATATAGCCCCGGAGAGAAAAACCGATCCCGGTCCGGCCTTTGACTGGCCCCGGTTTCGCGCCACGCTCACCGCGTCGTCAGAATAAGGAGATACCATGACGTTGTTTACCATGCTGCTGGTTATCATCGCTGAACGCCTGTTTAAGCTCGGCGAGCACTGGCATCTGGATCACCGGCTGGAGGTATTATTCCGCCGTATCAAACATTTTTCCATGCTGCGCACGCTGCTGATGATGGCAGGGGTGATGGTCATTACGTTCCTGCTCCTGCGTTCGCTGTACGGACTCTTTTTCAACGTGCCGCTGCTGGTGGTGTGGATCCTGCTCGGCGTGCTGTGCATTGGCGCAGGCAAGGTGCGTTTACACTATCACGCATACCTGAAAGCCGCCTCCCGTGACGATGCCCATGCGCGCGGTGCCATGGCGAGCGAGCTGACGATGATCCACGGCGTGCCGCCGGACTGCGACGAGCGCGAATTCCTGCGCGAGCTGCAAAACGCGCTGCTGTGGATTAACTTCCGTTACTATCTTGCGCCGCTGTTCTGGTTTGTAGTGGGGGGCCCGCTGGGGCCGGTACTGCTGATGGGATATGCGTTCCTGCGCGCCTGGCAGACCTGGCTTGCCCGTTATCTGACGCCGCATGAACGCCTGCAGTCCGGTATTGATGCCATCCTGCACGTGATCGACTGGCTCCCGGTGCGTCTGGTCGGCGTGGTGTACGCGTTAATTGGTCACGGTGAAAAAGCGCTGCCCGCATGGTTCGCTTCTCTTGCCGATCGCCATACGTCGCAGTACCAGGTGCTAACGCGTCTGGCGCAGTTCTCGCTGGCGCGTGAGCCGCATACCGACAAGATTGAAACGCCGAAAGCCGCTGTCTCCATGGCGAAGAAAACGTCGTTTGTGGTGGTGGTTATCGTGGCGCTGCTGACTATCTACGGCACGCTGGTGTAGGCCAGCGCGCCGCAAAGGCTAAAGCGTATCCGCGGGCGGGATGCCGAAATCAGGCATCCCGCTTTCATTCCAGCGGACAAGCTTCAGTCGGGTATGGCGATTCGGATCGTACAGCGGGTCGCCCTCAATTTCGGTGTAGTTCCGCGCGTGATACACCAGCACATCTTCCCCTTCCGGCGTTTGCGTAAAACTGTTGTGGCCCGGGCCGTACTGACGATTTTCGTAGCTGGTAACGAACACCGGACGCGGGGATTTGTGCCAGTTTGCCGGGTTTTGCGGATCGGCATTCAGGTCTATCCACAGTAGACCCATGCAGTAGTTCTCGTCGGTGGCGCTTGCGGAATAGCTGATAAACAGCTTATCGCCATGAACCAGCACCGCCGGGCCTTCGTTAACCCAAAATCCGCGACGCTCCCAGTCATACTCCGGCTTGCTGAGCATCACCGGCTCGCCTTTCAGCGTCCACGGGGTCTCCATTTCACACAGATAAAGATTGGAGTTACCGGTGATGTCCGGCGCTTTTTGCGCCCACAGATACCAGCGTTTCCCCTGATGTACAAAGGTGGTGGCGTCCAGAGCGAAGGTATCGAAAGGCGTTTTGATTTGCCCTTTCTCCACCCACGTGCCGGTGAGCGGATCGCCGTCGGCACATTCAATGGCGAACATACGGTGCTGGAACATTCCGAGCGCGTCGAGCGCCTGGGTGTGCGTTGCAGCAAAATAGATGTACCACTTCCCGTCGATGTGGTGCAGTTCCGGCGCCCAGATCAGCTGGCTCATCGGGCCGGTGTTGGGTTTGTGCCAGACCACCACTTCTTCGGCATTACGTAAGCCTTCCAGAGACTCTGCGCGGCGGATCGCCAGCCTGTCGTACTCCGGCACGGAGGCGATAAAATAATACTGCCCCTCGTGGCGTAAAATGTACGGATCGGCGCGTTGTTCAATAAATGGGTTTGGCCAGGTTTGCATTCGGCTTTCCTTATTTTGTCTCTGCGGCTTTGAGTTCCTGATAATCATTCAGCTCGCGGTAGTTATTGCGACGCTTTTCCAGATCGGACTGGATCTGCTTCATGGTTTCGCGGTCCACTTTCAGCAGGCGCACTACGCCAGCGGTAACTAAGTATCCAATGCCGGGAATGACGGTAAAGAGCAGCACGATCCCATTAATGGCGTCCGCGCTCTGCGCTTTTGCGCCCGCGTCATAGCCGTACCAGGAGAGCAGGAAGCCGACCATCGCCCCGGCAATCGCCAGCCCCAGCTTCAGGAAGAAGATGTTGCCGGAGAAGCTGATCCCGGTGATGCGCTTACCGGTCTTCCACTCGCCGTAGTCGTCCACGTCGGCCATCAGCGACCAGTGCAGCGGAGACGGGATCTGGTGCAGGATGTTCAGCAGGAAGTAGAGCACCACGATGGTGGCGGTGGCTTTCGGGTCGAAGAAATAAAAGGCGGTTGAGAAAATCGCCAGAACGATATTGGTCCAGAAGAAGACCTTGAGCTTGCACCAGCGGTCGGTCAGCACTTTTGCCAGCACGCTGCCGAGCATCATGCCGACCACGCCCAGGCTGATAAACAGCGTGGCGAAATGGGTGCTCTGGCCCATCACCCAGGTGACGTAATACATGGTGGCCGCCATGCGGATAAAGCCCGGGCAGACGTTGCACAGGGTCAGGAGCAGAATGCGTACCCACTGGTCGTTCTTCCACACGTCTTTCAGATCGTTTTTCAGCTCGTCGTTGGTCTGTACCGCCGGGCGCACGCGCTCGCGCACGGTGGCGAAGCAGAACAGGAACATGCAGGTTCCAATCAGCGCCAGAACGGTCATCGCCATTTGATAGCCTTTGGCTTTGTTATCCCCGCCAAACCAGTCGGCCATCGGCAGCAGCGTTAATGAGAGCAGCAGCGTGGCGATGCCGACCAGCACGAAGCGATACGACTGGCAGGCCACGCGCTCCTTTGGATCGTTGGTGATCACCCCGCCCAGCGAGCAGTAGGGAATGTTGATGGCCGTATAGGTTAAAGAGAGCAGGAAGTAGGTGACAAACGCATAGATAACTTTGCTGTTATAGCTCCACTCCGGCGTGGTGAACATCAGAATGCTGAACAGAGCGTAGGGGAAAGCGATCCACAGCAGCCATGGACGAAACCGACCATATTTGCTGCGGGTACGGTCAGCAATCGCGCCCATGATCGGGTCCGTTACGGCGTCAATCACGCGCACGGAAAGCAGCAGCACGCCAACCAGCGCAGGGGCGAGGCCAAAAATATCCGTATAAAAATAGTTAACAAACAGCATGATGGCGCCGAAGATGATGTTGCATCCCGCGTCTCCCATCCCATAGCCGATTTTTTCTTTTACTGACAGTGTGTTGTTATCCATCGACAGCTCTCCGGTTTACGGTATGGAGAGAATTATTTGCTGGCAAAGGAATATATGCGTTGCAGTATCAGGGCGGTGATATGGATAAATGCGCTGTGGGCGTGAAAGTGTGAGGGAGGTAACAACGCGCGGCACCCGCAAAAGCAGGCGCCGCGGAGAGAGGCTTAGTGTGCTTTCATGGCATTACGGCTTTTCTGGCTGAAGAGATAGCCCACGCCAAGGATCGCAATCCAGACCGGGATCAGGTAGACGGAAATCGCCATACCCGGCGTGATCAGCATGATCACCAGCACGGCCGCCATGAACACCAGGCACACCCAGTTGCCCAGCGGATAGAGCAGGGCAGGGAAGCGGGTGGTGACGCCCTGCTGCTGCTTGGCGCGGCGAAACTTCATGTGCGCCAGGCTGATCATCGCCCAGTTGATGACCAGGGCAGAGACCACCAGTGCCATCAGCAGGCCAAACGCCGATTCCGGTGCCATATAGTTAATGAGCACGCACAGCGCGGTCACAACCGCCGAAACCAGAATTGTGTTTACCGGCACGCCGCGTTTATCGACGTTGAGCAGCGCTTTAGGCGCGTTGCCCTGCTGGGCCAGGCCGAACAGCATGCGGCTGTTGCAGTATACGCAGCTGTTGTAAACGGAGAGCGCTGCTGTCAGAACAACCACGTTGAGTGCGTTTGCTACAAAGGTGTCGCCCAGCTCGTGGAAGATCAGCACAAACGGGCTGGTGTCGGCGGTCACGCGCGTCCACGGCAGCAGGGAGAGCAGCACGGCCAGCGAGCCCACATAGAAGATCAGAATGCGGTAGATAACCTGGTTAGTGGCTTTTGGAATGCTTTGCTCCGGGTTGTCGGCTTCAGCGGCGGTGATGCCCACCAGCTCCAGACCGCCGAAGGAGAACATGATGATGGCCATCATCATCACCAGACCGGTCATGCCGTGAGGCAGGAATCCGCCCTGTTCCCAGAGGTTGCGCACGGTTGCCTGCGGGCCGCCGTTGCCGCTGAACAGCAGCCAGCCACCGAAGATAATCATCGCCACTACGGCAATCACCTTAATAATGGCAAACCAGAACTCCATTTCACCGAACACTTTTACGTTGGTCAGGTTAATGGCGTTAATAATGACGAAGAAAGCCGCTGCGGAGGCCCAGGTTGGGATCTCGGGATACCAGAACTGAATGTATTTCCCGACGGCGGTAAGCTCGGCCATGGCAACCAGAACGTACAGCACCCAGTAGTTCCAGCCCGAGGCGAAACCGGCAAAGCTGCCCCAATATTTATAGGCAAAGTGGCTGAAGGAGCCTGCGACCGGCTCTTCAACGACCATTTCACCCAGCTGGCGCATAATCAGAAAGGCAATAAAGCCGGCAATCGCGTAACCCAAAATAATGCCGGGACCGGCTGACTGGATAACGGATGCGCTGCCCAGAAACAGGCCGGTACCAATCGCACCGCCCAGTGCGATGAGCTGTATATGGCGGTTTTTAAGCCCGCGCTTTAGCTGATCGCCGTGCTGTTGAGCTTCCATTTGAAACCTCGTGTGTGGTTGTTATGTTCACGCTGTGCGTGTGTAATTATGAAAATCCATATTCTGTATTTATTTCTTTACGGTTAACGAGACCGAAAAAAGCGGACATGACTTCCGTAAGCGCAAGAATAGTGGTAAGCGCCTGCGAATGCACCTGCTTTATGAAGGGGTGATGACGACTTGAATAAAAAGAAAGCATTTGTAAATCGGCCCGCTCATTCTTCCTAACCCAACCTATAGAATAGAAATGCTCCGTAAGTGGGCGAATTTTCATTATTTGCCTTGTTGAATCGCTTCAGATTGCAAAAACCCTCGTTTCATTATGGTTAAAACTCCCTCTAAAGGAGTAATCAACTCATTTGTGCAAAGTTACATTTCTGAAACGTTATTTCTGTAAGGTTGTTAAAATGTGCAGGGTTTACTGATTTCAATCAAAACCAATATGGACAGAAGGTGAATACTTTGTTACTTTAGCGATACGAAATAGAAATTGGTAAGACCAATTGACTCCGGGCAAAAAGGCGTAAGACAGGGAATATGGCCTACAGCAAAATTCGCCAACCAAAACTATCTGATGTGATTGAGCAGCAGCTGGAGTTTTTAATCCTCGAAGGGACTCTGCGCCCGGGTGAGAAACTTCCGCCAGAACGCGAGCTGGCAAAACAGTTCGACGTTTCACGTCCCTCTCTGCGTGAGGCGATTCAACGTCTCGAAGCAAAGGGCTTGCTGCTTCGTCGCCAGGGCGGCGGAACCTTTGTGCAAAACAGCCTGTGGCAGAGCTTCAGCGATCCGCTGGTAGAACTTCTCTCTGACCACCCAGAATCCCAGTTTGACCTGCTTGAGACCCGTCACGCGCTTGAAGGTATTGCGGCCTATTACGCCGCCCTTCGCAGCACTGATGAAGATCGCGTGCGTATCCGCGAACTGCATCAGGCCATTGAACGGGCACAGCAGTCCGGCGATCTAGACGCCGAGTCCAGCGCCGTCGTCCAGTATCAAATCGCCGTCACCGAAGCGGCCCACAACGTGGTGCTCCTCCATCTGCTACGCTGCATGGAGCCGATGCTGGCCCAGAACGTTCGTCAGAATTTTGAATTGTTGTATGCCCGTCGGGACATGCTCCCACTGGTAAGCAACCATCGCACCCGAGTATTCGAGGCGATAATGGCCGGGGAACCGGAGCAGGCGCGCGAAGCGTCGCACCGACATCTGGCTTTCATTGAGGAAATCTTGCTGGACCGCAGCCGTGAACAATCGCGTCGCGAACGTTCATTACGCCGCATACAGCAACGAAAGGATTAAGCGCCAGGTACTTTTAGAGCGCGGCAACTAAACGCAGAACCTGTCTTATTGTGCTTTTGGTTGTTCAAATAGTTCGGGTTATATCGCGGCGGCAAGCGCGCGAATCCCCGGGAGCATAGCGAACTATGTGACCGGGGTGAGAAAGCGCAGCCAACAAAGAGATAACCCGAAATATTAAGAACAAAGAGCACAATGGGACAGGTTCCAGACAAATCAACGTATTAGATAGATAAGGAATACCCCCATGTCAGAACGTCTCCAAAATGACGTGGATCCGATCGAAACTCGCGACTGGCTACAGGCGATCGAATCGGTCATCCGTGAAGAAGGTGTTGAGCGCGCTCAGTATCTGATTGATCAGCTGCTTTCTGAAGCCCGCAAAGGCGGTGTGAAGGTTGCTTCAGGTGCAGGGGCTAGCAACTACGTAAACACGATTGCCGTCGAAGACGAACCGGAATACCCGGGCAATCTGGATCTGGAACGTCGTATCCGTTCTGCAATCCGCTGGAACGCCATCATGACCGTTCTGCGCGCATCCAAGAAAGACCTGGAACTGGGTGGCCACATGGCGTCCTTCCAGTCTTCTGCAACCGTTTACGAAGTGTGCTTCAACCACTTCTTCCGTGCAGCGAACGAGAAAGACGGCGGCGATCTGGTGTACTTCCAGGGCCACATCTCTCCGGGCATCTATGCACGTGCATTCCTGGAAGGTCGTCTGACTGAAGAGCAGATGAACAACTTCCGTCAGGAAGTTCACGGTAAAGGTCTGTCTTCTTACCCGCACCCTAAACTGATGCCTGAATTCTGGCAGTTCCCGACCGTATCTATGGGTCTGGGCCCAATCGGTGCGATCTATCAGGCTAAATTCCTAAAATACCTGGAACACCGTGGTCTGAAAGACACCTCTGAGCAGACCGTTTACGCCTTCCTGGGCGACGGCGAAATGGATGAGCCAGAATCCAAAGGTGCGATCACCATCGCAACCCGTGAGAAGCTGGACAACCTGTGCTTCATCATCAACTGTAACCTGCAGCGTCTGGATGGTCCGGTAACCGGTAACGGCAAGATCATCAACGAACTGGAAGGCATCTTCGCAGGTGCTGGCTGGAACGTGATCAAAGTCATGTGGGGCGGTCGTTGGGATGAGCTGCTGCGTAAAGACACCAGCGGTAAACTGATCCAGCTGATGAACGAAACCGTTGACGGTGACTACCAGACCTTCAAATCCAAAGACGGTGCCTACGTTCGTGAGCACTTCTTCGGCAAATATCCTGAAACCGCAGCACTCGTTGCAGACTGGACTGATGAGCAGATCTGGGCTCTGAACCGCGGTGGTCACGATCCGAAGAAAGTCTACGCTGCACTGAAAAAAGCGCGTGAAACCAAAGGTAAAGCGACTGTAATCCTGGCCCATACCATCAAAGGTTACGGCATGGGTGATACCGCAGAAGGTAAAAACATCGCTCACCAGGTTAAGAAAATGAACATGGACGGCGTGCGTTACATCCGCGACCGTTTCAACGTTCCAGTGACCGATGAGCAGGTAGAAAACCTGTCTTACATCACCTTCCCGGAAGGTTCTGAAGAGCACAAGTACCTGCACGAACGTCGTCAGGCGCTGAAAGGCTACCTGCCAGCTCGTCAGCCTAACTTCACCGAGAAGCTGGAACTGCCAGCGCTGGAAGACTTCTCTCAGCTGCTGGAAGAGCAGAACAAAGAGATCTCCACCACTATCGCTTTCGTTCGTGCCCTGAACGTGATGCTGAAGAACAAGTCGATCAAAGATCGTCTGGTTCCAATCATCGCCGACGAAGCGCGTACTTTCGGTATGGAAGGTCTGTTCCGTCAGATCGGTATCTACAGCCCGAACGGCCAGCAGTACACCCCGCAGGACCGTGAGCAGGTTGCATACTACAAAGAAGACGAGAAAGGTCAGATCCTGCAGGAAGGTATCAACGAGCTGGGCGCAGGCGCATCCTGGCTGGCTGCTGCGACCTCTTACAGCACCAACAACCTGCCGATGATCCCGTTCTACATCTACTACTCCATGTTCGGGTTCCAGCGTATCGGTGACCTGTGCTGGCAGGCAGGCGACCAGCAGGCTCGCGGCTTCCTGGTAGGCGGTACCTCCGGTCGTACGACTCTGAACGGTGAAGGTCTGCAGCACGAAGATGGCCACAGCCACATTCAGTCTCTGACTATCCCTAACTGTATCTCTTACGATCCGTCTTACGCATACGAAGTGGCAGTCATCATGCATGACGGTCTGCAGCGCATGTACGGTGAAGCGCAAGAGAACATTTACTACTACATCACCACCCTGAACGAAAACTACCACATGCCGGCAATGCCAGCAGGTGCCGAGGAAGGTATCCGTAAAGGTATCTACAAACTCGAAACCATCGAAGGTAGCAAAGGTAAAGTTCAGCTGCTGGGCTCCGGCTCTATCCTGCGTCACGTACGTGAAGCAGCGCAGATTCTGGCGAAAGACTACGGCGTGGGTTCCGACGTGTACTCTGTGACCTCCTTCACCGAACTGGCGCGTGATGGCCAGGATTGTGAGCGCTGGAACATGCTGCACCCACTGGAAACTCCACGCGTTCCGTACATCGCTCAGGTGATGAACGACGCGCCAGCGGTGGCGTCTACTGACTATATGAAACTGTTCGCTGAGCAGGTTCGTACTTACGTTCCAGCTGATGATTATCGCGTTCTGGGTACTGACGGCTTCGGTCGTTCTGACAGCCGCGAAAACCTGCGTCACCACTTCGAAGTTGATGCTTCTTACGTGGTTGTAGCAGCACTGGGCGAACTGGCTAAACGTGGCGAAATCGATAAGAAAGTGGTTGCGGACGCAATCACCAAATTCAACATCGATGCAGAAAAAGTTAACCCGCGTCTGGCGTAAGAGGTAAAAGAATAATGGCTATCGAAATCAATGTACCGGACATCGGGGCTGATGAAGTTGAAATCACCGAGATCCTGGTCAAAGTAGGCGACAAAGTTGAAGCTGAACAGTCGCTGATCACCGTAGAAGGCGACAAAGCCTCTATGGAAGTCCCGTCTCCTCAGGCTGGCATCGTTAAAGAGATCAAAGTCTCTGTTGGCGATAAAACCGAGACCGGCAAACTGATCATGATTTTCGATTCCGCCGACGGTGCAGCTGCTGCTGCACCTGCGCAGGAAGAGAAGAAAGCCGCTCCGGCCGCCGCTGCTCCAGCAGCTGCCGCGAGCGCGAAAGAAGTGAACGTGCCTGACATCGGCGGTGACGAAGTTGAAGTCACTGAAATCCTGGTGAAAGTGGGCGACACCGTTGCGGCTGAGCAGTCACTGATCACCGTAGAAGGCGACAAAGCCTCTATGGAAGTGCCGGCTCCGTTCGCGGGTACCGTTAAAGAGATCAAGATCAACACCGGCGACAAAGTGTCTACCGGCTCCCTGATCATGGTCTTCGAAGTGGCGGGGGCTGCACCTGCCGCCGCGCCTGCGCAGGCCGCTGCTCCGGCTCCGGCTGCTGCACCAGCAGCTGCTGGCGGCGCGAAAGACGTTAACGTACCGGACATCGGCGGTGACGAAGTTGAAGTGACCGAAGTGATGGTGAAAGTGGGCGACAAAGTTGCCGCTGAACAGTCACTGATCACCGTTGAAGGCGACAAAGCTTCTATGGAAGTGCCAGCGCCGTTCGCGGGTACCGTTAAAGAGATTAAGATCAGCACCGGCGACAAAGTGTCTACCGGCTCTCTGATCATGGTCTTCGAAGTGGAAGGCGCTGCGCCTGCCGCAGCTCCGGCTGCCGCGGCTGCTCCAGCACCGGCTGCTGCACCGGCTCAGGCTGCTAAACCCGCCGCTGCCCCTGCTGCTAAAGCAGAAAAATCTGAGTTCGCTGAAAACGACGCTTACGTCCACGCTACCCCGCTGATTCGTCGTCTGGCGCGCGAGTTCGGTGTGAACCTGGCGAAAGTGAAAGGGACCGGCCGTAAGGGTCGTATCCTGCGCGAAGACGTTCAGACCTACGTGAAAGACGCGGTGAAACGCGCCGAAGCTGCACCAGCTGCAGCCGCTGGCGGCGGTATCCCGGGCATGCTGCCATGGCCGAAAGTGGACTTCAGCAAGTTCGGCGAAATCGAAGAAGTGGAGCTGGGCCGTATCCAGAAAATCTCTGGTGCTAACCTGAGCCGTAACT
This sequence comes from Enterobacter sp. A103, assembly GCF_034427535.1. Lineage (NCBI taxonomy): Bacteria > Pseudomonadati > Pseudomonadota > Gammaproteobacteria > Enterobacterales > Enterobacteriaceae > Enterobacter > Enterobacter sp. A103. The sequence continues at coordinate 87,202 of NZ_JAXQPQ010000003.1, read as the reverse complement.
GGGTGATGATCCCGCACGTTACGCACTTCGACAAAACCGATATCACCGATCTGGAAGCGTTCCGTAAACAGCAGAACGCTGAAGCTGAGAAGCGCAAACTGGACGTGAAATTCACCCCAGTGGTCTTCATCATGAAAGCCGTTGCCGCTGCCCTTGAGCAGATGCCACGCTTCAACAGCTCCCTGTCCGAAGACGGCCAGAAGCTGACGCTGAAGAAATACATCAACATCGGTGTTGCGGTTGATACGCCAAATGGTCTGGTTGTTCCGGTCTTCAAAGACGTGAACAAGAAGAGCATCACTGAGCTGTCCCGTGAACTGACCGTGATCTCCAAAAAAGCGCGTGATGGTAAGCTGACTGCCGGCGAAATGCAGGGCGGCTGCTTCACTATCTCCAGCATCGGCGGCCTGGGTACCACCCACTTCGCACCGATTGTTAACGCGCCGGAAGTGGCTATCCTCGGTGTGTCCAAGTCCGCGATGGAGCCGGTGTGGAACGGCAAAGAGTTCGTGCCGCGTCTGATGATGCCAATCTCTCTGTCCTTCGACCACCGCGTGATCGACGGTGCTGATGGTGCGCGCTTCATCACCATCATCAACAACATGCTGAGCGACATTCGCCGCCTGGTGATGTAATCGAAAAGCCGGCCAGTCGGCCGGCTTTTTTCTGATAATCTCATGGTGTTTGTGAGGTTATTGGCGAAAGCGACAATTCGTGAGCCGTTTGTTGTTTCAAAATTGTTAACAATTTTGTAAACTGCGGGCGGATAGAACGACCCGGTGGACGACGGGTATAAATTAAGAGGTCATGATGAGCACAGAAATCAAAACTCAGGTCGTAGTACTTGGGGCAGGCCCGGCAGGTTACTCCGCAGCATTCCGTGCAGCGGATTTAGGTCTGGAAACCGTCATCGTAGAACGTTACAGCACCCTCGGCGGTGTTTGTCTGAACGTCGGCTGTATCCCTTCTAAAGCGCTGCTGCACGTAGCGAAAGTTATCGAAGAAGCCAAAGCGCTGGCTGAACACGGTATCGTCTTCGGCGAGCCGAAAACCGATATCGACAAAATTCGTACCTGGAAAGAGAAAGTTATCACTCAGCTGACCGGCGGTCTGGCGGGTATGGCCAAAGGCCGTAAAGTGAAAGTGGTAAACGGTCTGGGTAAATTCACCGGTGCGAACACCCTGGAAGTGGAAGGCGAAAACGGCAAAACCGTGATCAACTTCGACAACGCGATCATCGCGGCAGGCTCTCGCCCAATCGAACTGCCATTCATTCCGCATGAAGATCCACGCGTGTGGGATTCCACCGATGCGCTGGAGCTGAAAACCGTTCCTAAGCGTCTGCTGGTCATGGGCGGCGGTATCATCGGTCTGGAAATGGGTACCGTGTACCATGCGCTGGGTTCAGAGATCGACGTGGTTGAAATGTTCGACCAGGTTATCCCGGCTGCCGACAAAGACATCGTTAAAGTCTTCACCAAACGCATCAGCAAGAAATTCAACCTGATGCTGGAAACCAAAGTGACTGCCGTTGAAGCGAAAGAAGACGGTATTTACGTTTCCATGGAAGGCAAAAAAGCCCCATCCGAACCACAGCGTTACGACGCCGTGCTGGTGGCTATCGGCCGTGTGCCGAACGGTAAAAACCTCGACGCGGGCAAAGCTGGCGTGGAAGTGGACGACCGTGGCTTTATCCGCGTTGACAAGCAGCTGCGCACTAACGTGCCGCACATCTTTGCTATCGGCGATATCGTCGGTCAGCCAATGCTGGCGCACAAAGGTGTTCACGAAGGTCACGTTGCCGCTGAAGTTATCGCCGGCATGAAGCACTACTTCGATCCGAAAGTCATTCCATCTATCGCGTACACCGAGCCAGAAGTGGCATGGGTGGGTCTGACTGAGAAAGAAGCGAAAGAGAAAGGCATCAGCTACGAAACCGCCACCTTCCCGTGGGCTGCTTCTGGCCGTGCTATCGCGTCCGACTGCGCTGACGGTATGACCAAACTGATCTTCGACAAAGAGACTCACCGCGTCATCGGTGGTGCGATTGTCGGTACCAACGGCGGCGAGCTGCTGGGTGAAATCGGTCTGGCTATCGAAATGGGCTGTGACGCTGAAGACATCGCGCTGACCATCCACGCTCACCCGACTCTGCACGAGTCCGTGGGCCTGGCGGCAGAAGTGTTTGAAGGCAGCATCACCGACCTGCCAAACGCGAAAGCGAAGAAGAAATAAGTTTCTTCAGATGAAAAAAAGCGGCCAATGGCCGCTTTTTTTATGCGCTGCGTTCAGGGGGCCACAGGCTGCCAGGTTTTATCAGGGTTATAGGCGGCTAGCGCCCGGGCTTTCTGCTCTGAATCGCTGCCGAGATCGGACTGATACACCTTGTCGTCCTGGTTTATCACAAAGCTCATGACGCCCGTCTGACCATAGCTGACCGGCCAGGCCACCATCGCGAAACCGTTGTTATCCGGCAGGATGCGGAAGCGATAGCCGTGATAGCCGGTACCTGGCTCTTTCGGGCTAAATGCCGGGCCGAGCGGGCTGGGCGCTTCGCCGGGCGAGGCAGGCCAGTACAAACCGTCTTTTTTGCCTTTCGAGCTGACAATCTTCTGCGCGTATTTCTGGTTCATCGCAAAATAGCTTTGCTGCGCATCAACATAGGCATGCAAGGCTTCAATGGCGGCGAGCTCATTACGCCCGATTTCACGGGTCAGGATCTCTTCAGCGCCTTCTTTGATGTCGAACTGCCAGCCTGCAGAGGTTTTGATCACCGGGATGGGAAGCTGCCAGCCGCTGTCTCCGACAACCAGGTGTGCCGTATCCCCTTCGACAACCGTGGTATGACGGACGTTCCAGTCGCGCAGGAAGCGATCGACAGCATCCGGATCAACGCCTTCGGGGGGCAGAAAATCTCGCCAGTTCTCTCCAAGCAGGTTGGTCATCGCGCTCTCATTATGCTCACTGATGGCTTTGGTCAGCGCATCGGTTGCCCGATCGGGCGTGCTAAAGGACTGCTGCGCCATCACCGGGGCCGAAAGCATGAATAACACCATTCCGCTCAGTAGTTTACGTTTCATGTCGGTTCCCTTAGCGATGTCGAATTTCACGGCGTTCAGCACGTCCACCAGACGCCTGACGTGGCTGCTGCTGGCGCGCAGCGAGCTGTCTGCTTTGCGCACCGCGCTGCTGCTGCGCCTGCCAGTTCGCCGAGCGGCTGTCGTTACCGCTCAGCGCATTGGCCCGGGGCTGGCTGCTTCGCTGCTGGAGAGAGCGTTGCTGCGCGGGCTGCGAAGCCCGCTTCTCTTGTCTCTGCGCGGTGGTCTGGCGGTTTTCTCGCTGCTGCGCGGTGCTTCGCTTCGCCGTCTGCGGTTTGGTGTCGTAGCCGCGGTAGTTATTGCGCTGCGAAATCTGCTTCAGCTGTTCGCCTGAGGCCTGACGCTGCACGTCTTTCGTTCCGGTGCGCGCCGTCTGGGGGAAGGTTTTGCCCGTGGATTTCTCCATCTGGCTCAGCGCAGCCTGACGCTGGCTATCGCGGTTAACCGGTTTTTGCTGCGTTGAACTGAGCCCTGTCGCCGCGTTGGTGGCGTGGAAGCGAGTGTTGAGCTGGTTAGTCGGGTAGGGCACGCCTTCCCGATAGGCCGGGTTGTGCTGCCAGGTGCGGTTGGCGTCCGTCAGGCGCTGTCCGCTGATTTTATTGAAGTTCTCAACGTTGATATTGATATTGTTATCACCGTTGCGGTTATAGCCGCCGTGATTATCCCAGTCGCCATGGTGATGATCCCAGTCATCGTCATCATCCCAGTCGATGTTGCTGAAGATGGCATAGGTTGTGGCGACGCCCAGGCTGAAGCCTAAACCGTTTACGAAGCTGTTGCCAAACTGCTCCCCGGGAGTAGGCGGAAGATAGGTGGGCGGATAGGCGGTATTTGGCCAGGTACCGTAAACCGTATTGGGGTTATAGGTGGGGACGTAAACAACCTGCGGATCGGCAGATTCAATTTTGATTACCGTTGGGGCGGGCGCGGACGTCGTGGTTGTTGTTGCGTCGGCGGTGCTGGTTTTCGCTGGCGCCGGTTTTGTCACGGTGGTGACCGTCTGCTGGGGCGTGGATTGTAAAGCGCCGGTCTTCTGCGCCAGCGCGCGCAGGCGCTGAACGGAATCCATCACGTCCTTCGGCTGCGCGAGAAACGCATCACCCAGATTTTGTACCCACGGCGGGTTCTCACCCATCAGGGACATAAGCTGAGGAAACGCGACCAGCGATTTTACGCTGGGATCCCAGGGCTGGCTGGCAACGGCCTGAATCGCGGCGTCCCCTTCCATTTTAGGGTTGTCTTTGGACCACTGCGCCGCCTGGATCACGTTGGCCGGATAGGTCGACGCCATTAAAATTTGCGACAGCAGGGCATCCGGGTAGAGCGCGATGGGAGCAACCCATTGATCGATTTGCGCGGCAGTGTAGGCTGGCGCGACAACAGGTGCGGGCTGGGCTGCGGCAGGCGCTGGTGCAGCCGGTTGTTGTGCGACGGGGGCCGGCGCGGCGGGCTCCGTCGCGCGGCCTTTGACAAACATGACGCCCGAGGCGGCAAACAGCCCGGCACTGCACAGAAGGACGAGCAGATGTGGCTTAAAGGGCAACTTCATAAAATGACTCCAACGAGACAAGCGCTGTGCCGTGAGGCGTTACGGTTGGCGTGAGTATTATTCACCCGTCTTTTACTGTTTTGACTTTTATTGGGAAGCGTCCGGTACGTCCGGATAAAGAGTGTGAGTATTTATTACACAATTATATCTGATGAAGAAAAAACTGAAGCGTCACGGTGCAGAAGATACCGCAAAAAGATGCCCTGAATCCCCGCTACACCATGCTTAACGATTCAGCAAATTTTTTAATGTTGCTTTTTTGTAAACGGATTAACACTGTGCAGAAATCCTGCTATGCTGCCCGACGCGGTATCGGGCATTTACCCTACAAACTGCTGTCTCACAGGAGCGTGAAGAGAACGCCCGCCGCATATGACAATGAGAGCGAGGAGAACCGTCGTGCTAGAAGAATACCGTAAGCACGTAGCAGAACGTGCCGCCGAGGGAATTGTACCCAAACCTTTAGATGCAACCCAAATGGCCGCGCTCGTCGAGCTGCTGAAGAACCCGCCTAAGGGCGAAGAAGAATTCCTGTTAGATCTGCTGATCAACCGCGTACCGCCTGGCGTAGATGAAGCTGCCTACGTAAAAGCCGGATTCCTTGCTGCTATCGCCAAAGGCGAAGCCACCTCCCCACTGGTTACTCCTGAAAAAGCCATTGAACTGCTCGGCACCATGCAGGGTGGTTACAACATTCATCCGCTGATTGACGCGCTGGATAACGACAAGCTGGCACCGATTGCCGCTAAAGCGCTCTCGTCCACGCTGCTGATGTTCGATAACTTCTACGACGTAGAAGAAAAAGCCAAAGCAGGCAACGTCTATGCGAAGCAGGTGATGCAGTCCTGGGCTGATGCCGAATGGTTCCTGAACCGCCCAGCGCTGGCTGAAAAAATCACCGTTACCGTCTTTAAAGTGACCGGTGAAACCAACACCGATGACCTCTCTCCGGCACCGGACGCGTGGTCTCGCCCGGATATCCCTCTGCACGCTCTGGCGATGCTGAAAAACGCCCGTGAAGGTATTGAGCCGGATCAGCCGGGCAGCGTCGGCCCGATCAAACAGATCGAAGCCCTGCAGAAAAAAGGGTTCCCGCTGGCCTATGTGGGTGACGTTGTGGGTACCGGTTCTTCCCGTAAGTCCGCAACCAACTCCGTGCTGTGGTTCATGGGCGACGACATTCCGCACGTGCCGAACAAGCGCGGCGGCGGCCTGTGCCTCGGCGGCAAAATTGCGCCAATCTTCTTCAACACCATGGAAGATGCGGGCGCACTGCCGATCGAAGTGGACGTTTCTAACCTGAACATGGGCGACGTGATTGACGTTTACCCGTACAAAGGCGAAGTACGCAACCACGAGACCAACGAGCTGCTGGCAAGCTTCGAGCTGAAAACCGACGTGCTGATCGACGAAGTGCGCGCCGGTGGCCGTATCCCGCTGATCATCGGCCGTGGCCTGACCACCAAAGCGCGCGAAGCGCTGGGGCTGCCGCACTCAGACGTGTTCCGTCAGGCGAAAGACGTTGCTGAAAGCAACCGCGGTTATTCTCTGGCACAGAAAATGGTGGGGCGCGCGTGCGGCGTAGCCGGTATTCGTCCTGGCGCGTACTGCGAGCCTAAGATGACCTCCGTGGGCTCTCAGGACACCACTGGCCCAATGACCCGTGACGAACTGAAAGACCTGGCGTGCCTGGGCTTCTCTTCTGACCTGGTGATGCAGTCCTTCTGCCACACGGCGGCCTATCCGAAGCCGGTTGACGTGACCACGCACCACACGCTGCCAGACTTCATCATGAACCGCGGCGGCGTTTCCCTGCGTCCGGGTGACGGCGTAATCCACTCCTGGCTGAACCGCATGCTGCTGCCGGATACCGTCGGTACCGGCGGTGACTCCCATACCCGTTTCCCAATCGGTATCTCCTTCCCGGCGGGCTCCGGTCTGGTGGCGTTTGCTGCTGCGACCGGCGTGATGCCGCTGGATATGCCGGAATCGGTGCTGGTGCGCTTCAAAGGTAAAATGCAGCCGGGCATCACCCTGCGCGACCTGGTTCACGCGATCCCGCTGTATGCGATTAAACAGGGCCTGCTGACCGTTGAGAAGAAAGGGAAGAAAAACATCTTCTCTGGCCGTATCCTGGAAATTGAAGGTCTGCCGGATCTGAAAGTGGAGCAGGCGTTCGAGCTGACCGATGCTTCCGCCGAGCGCTCTGCGGCTGGCTGTACCATCAAGCTGAACAAAGAGCCGATTATCGAGTATCTGACCTCCAACATCGTGCTGCTGAAGTGGATGATTGCAGAAGGCTACGGCGACCGTCGTACGCTGGAGCGTCGTATCCAGGGCATGGAAAAATGGCTGGCCGATCCGCAGCTGCTGGAAGCCGATGCTGACGCAGAGTACGCGGCGGTGATCGACATCGATCTGGCGGATATCAAAGAGCCAATCCTGTGTGCGCCGAACGATCCGGACGACGCGCGTCCGCTGTCTGAGGTTCAGGGCGAGAAGATCGACGAAGTGTTCATCGGATCCTGTATGACCAACATCGGTCACTTCCGTGCTGCCGGTAAGCTGCTGGATACCCACAAAGGCCAGCTGCCAACCCGTCTGTGGGTAGCGCCGCCAACCCGTATGGACGCGGCTCAGCTGACCGAAGAGGGCTACTACAGCGTGTTTGGTAAGAGCGGGGCGCGTATCGAAATCCCTGGCTGTTCCCTGTGTATGGGCAACCAGGCGCGCGTAGCCGACGGTGCGACGGTGGTTTCCACCTCTACCCGTAACTTCCCGAACCGTTTAGGTACCGGTGCGAACGTCTTCCTGGCCTCTGCGGAGCTGGCGGCGGTTGCGGCGCTGATTGGCAAACTGCCAACGCCGGAAGAGTACCAGACCTTTGTGGCTCAGGTGGATAAGACCGCGGTGGATACCTATCGCTATCTGAACTTCGATCAGCTTTCTCAGTACACCGAGAAGGCCGACGGGGTTATCTTCCAGACGGCGGTATAAACAGCAAAACCGTCTCCATGAGACGGTTTTTAGTGTTTGCACCCTCTCCCGTGGGAGAGGGACGGGGTGAGGGCATCAGGCCGCAGGGTCTTGCTCTCACCTTTTTATTTTCATTCCTCCCACCTCTCCCGCTTTTTTTCTTCCTCGCTGCTGCGATAATTACCTTAATGGCTTTGCAGAGGAAAACACTATGGATTACGAATTTCTGCGCGACATCACCGGAGTGGTGAAAGTGCGTATGTCGATGGGCCACGAAGCCGTTGGACACTGGTTTAACGAAGAGGTGAAAGAAAATCTCGCACTTCTTGATGAGGTTGAACAGGCGGCAAATACGGTGAAAGGCAGTGAACGATCCTGGCAGCGCGCCGGGCATGAATATACGCTGTGGATGGACGGTGAAGAGGTCATGGTGCGTGCCAACCAGCTCGAGTTTTCAGGTGACGAGATGGAAGAGGGGATGAGCTACTATGACGAAGAAAGCCTGTCGATGTGCGGCGTAGAGGATTTCCTTCAGGTGGTAAATGCCTACCGCGACTTTATGAAACAGAAATAACAGCCCGGAGCATCCCTGCTCCGGCTTGCTCTTACACGGCCGGAATATTGCGGCCGTAGTAAATCTCGCGCATCTCTTTCCAGAGCAGGTCAGTAATCGCCTTACGCTCTTCTTCGCTCAAATCTTCCGGCTTCGTGTGGAACATATAGTGCTTAAGGTCGAATTCCTTAAGTAACATCTTGGTATGGAAGATATTTTCCTGATACACGTTCACGTCCATCATGTCGTACAGCGATTTCATGTCCTCGGACATAAAGTTCTGGATGGAGTTAATCTCGTGGTCGATGAAATGCTTCATGCCGTTGATATCGCGGGTAAAACCACGCACGCGATAATCAATGGTGACGATGTCCGATTCCAGCTGGTGGATTAAATAGTTCAGCGCGTTCAGCGGTGAAATCACGCCGCAGGTCGACACTTCAATATCGGCGCGGAACGTGCACAGCCCGCCTTCCGGGTGACTCTCCGGGTAGGTGTGCACGCAGATATGGCTTTTATCCAGGTGGGCCACGACCACTTCCGGCAGCGGGCCCGGATGTTCAGTTTTGTCGATAAGCTTCGGATCGACCGGCTCTTCGCTGACCAGAATAGTCACGCTGGCGCCCTGAGGTTCATAATCCTGTCGGGCGATGTTCAGGATGTTTGCGCCAATAATGGAACAGGTTTCTGACAGGATCTCGGTCAGACGGTTGGCGTTGTAGAGTTCGTCGATATAGGCGATGTAACCATCGCGTTCTTCCGCTGTTTTGGCATAGCAGATATCGTAAATACAAAAACTCAGGCTTTTCGTCAGGTTGTTAAAGCCATGCAGTTTAAGCTTTTTCAATTAGCTCACCCCCTTAGTGGATAATGCGTCCTGCAGGTACTGCGGCAGGGCAAACGCTGCGGTATGAATTGCCGGATTGTAGTATCGGCACTGAAGACCGGCCTGATGGAAGCGGGCCTGAATAATTTCGGTGGAGAGATGGCGTAATACGTCGTTATCGGTCGCCCAGGCAAAGGTCATGATCCCGCCGTAGTACGTCGGAATGGCCGCCTGATAGAAGCTGACGTCATCGAAATAGGTGCTTAGCTTACGATGGCTATCCAGCGCTTCATCCTGCTGCAGGAAGCAGACGCCATTTTGGGCGACAAAAATCCCGCCCGGGTTCAGGCAGCGCTTGCAGCCTTCGTAGAAGGAAGAGGTAAACAGCGACGCGCCGGGGCCGATTGGGTCGGTGCAGTCGGAGATAATGACGTCAAAGGTCTGCGAGGTCTGGTTAACAAAGTTAACGCCGTCGTCAATCACCAGGCTAAAGCGCGGATCGTCATAGCTACCGGCATTGTGGTTGGGCAGATACTGGCGGCAGAAAGAGACGACGCCCGCATCGATTTCCACCATGGTGATGGTTTCAATGGAACGATGGCGGGACACTTCACGCAGCATTGCGCCGTCGCCGCCGCCGATAATCAGAATATGCTTCGCGTGTCCGTGCGCCAGCAGCGGAACGTGGGTCATCATTTCGTGATAGATAAACTCGTCGCGCTCGGTGGTTTGCACCACGCCGTCCAGCGCCATCACGCGGCCAAAGGCGGCGTTTTCGAAGATAATGAGATCCTGGTGATCGGTTTTCTCATGATAGAGCACGTTATCAACGGCAAAGTACTGACCAAACTGGTCATGCAGTGTTTCATGCCACAACGTGTGGTCGGCCATACGCGGACTCCTCCTTTGTTAACATCCGTTACGCTCACAAAAAATGAGCGAAACATGATAGCTAACTATAACCGTGGTTGCACGGCTATAGGTTCAACAGGGGGCGTCGGGAAGGTTATTTGACGTAGGCGAGCAGGCTGAGTGAGTCGCGAGCCAGCGCTTTACATTTTTTGGCAGTGGGAATACCAATACCGCTCAAGTCACGGTAGCTGTCTTCGCCGAGGGCCTTCATGTCGAAGCTGTCGTAGTTGCTGAGATCCCACTGGTTTTGCTGGGCAAAAAAGACCAGCGCGCGGCGAATCTGCCCGTTGGGTAAATTCTGGTAGCCACAATCATTTTTCAGGAATACAAAAACCGCCGTTAAATCGGCCATATCTTCCGCTTCATTTTCACTTAGCGCATAGCTGTTCGCACACATTGCCATCAGGCTTCCGAACAAAATTGTCCTGAAAAACGTCTTCATTGCTTCTACCACTTCTTCACGGAAAATTAACGTTAGCATACTTGATGCCGGTGCGACGATCTTTATTATTGCCGCTTTACTTGACCTTCCGGTAAGGGGAGGGTTTATGCTCAAAAGATCGCCTGCTGGAAATAAGGAAATGAACATGCAACGTCGTGATTTTTTAAAATATTCCGCTGTGCTGGGGGCTGCCAGCGCATTACCTCTCTGGAGCCGCGCGGTTTTAGCGGCCGACAGGCCTGCCTTACCCATTCCTGACTTACTGACCGCTGACGCCCGCAGCCGTATCCAGCTTGTGGTTCAGGCCGGTAAAACGACGTTCGGCGAGCACAACGCCACGACGTGGGGCTATAACGGCAATTTGCTCGGTCCGGCGCTTCAGCTACGTAAAGGGAAAGCGGTGACGGTGGATATCCACAACACGCTCGCCGAAGAGACGACGCTGCACTGGCACGGGCTGGAAGTGCCGGGCGAGGTGGACGGCGGGCCGCAGGGCATCATCAAAGCGGGCGGTACGCGCAGCGTCACCTTTACGCCCGATCAGCGCGCGGCGACCTGCTGGTTCCATCCGCATCAGCATGGCAAAACGGGCCATCAGGTGGCGATGGGGCTGGCGGGGCTGGTGCTGATTGAAGACGACGAAAGCCGCCTGCTGCGCCTGCCGAAACAGTGGGGCATCGACGATGTACCGGTGATTGTGCAGGACAAGAAATTCAACGCTGACGGGCAAATTGACTACCAGCTGGACGTGATGAGCGCGGCGGTAGGCTGGTTTGGCGACACGCTGCTGACCAACGGCGCCATTTACCCTCAGCACGCCGCGCCGAAAGGCTGGCTGCGCCTGCGCCTGCTCAACGGCTGTAACGCACGCTCGCTCAATTTCGCCGCCAGTGATAAACGCCCGCTGTATGTGGTAGCCAGCGACGGCGGGCTGCTGCCGGAGCCGGTGAAGGTGAGCGAGCTGCCGATGCTCATGGGCGAACGCTTTGAGGTGCTGGTGGATATCAGCGACGGCAAGCCGTTTGACCTCGTGACGCTGCCGGTGAGCCAGATGGGGATGGCGGTCGCACCGTTTGATAAGCCGCATCCGGTGCTGCGTATTCAGCCGCTGCTGGTGGCCGCTTCCGGCACGCTGCCTGATACGTTAACCACTTTGCCAGCTCTCCCGTCGCTGGAGGGGCTTACGCAGCGCAAGCTGCAGCTCTCCATGAACCCGATGCTCGATATGATGGGCATGCAGGCGCTGATGGCGAAATATGGCGATAAGGCGATGGCGGGGATGCAGCACGGCCAGATGATGGGCCACATGAATATGGACCACGGCAAAATGGGCGGCATGGGGAATATGAATCACGGCGACCATGGCTTTGATTTCCACAACGCCAACACGATCAACGGCAAAGCGTTCGACATGAACACGCCGATGTTTGCTGCGACAAAGGGTCAGCTTGAGCGCTGGGTGATTTCAGGCGAAGGGGACATGATGCTGCACCCGTTCCATATCCACGGCACCCAGTTCCGCATTCTCACAGAGAACGGCAAAGCGCCGGATGCGCATCGCGCGGGCTGGAAAGATACGGTGAGAGTGGAGGGCGGCGTCAGCAAGGTGCTGGTGAAGTTTGACCACGAGGCGCCGAAAGAGTTTGCCTATATGGCGCACTGCCACCTGCTGGAGCATGAAGATACGGGGATGATGCTCGGCTTTACCGTATAAAAAAAGCCGGGTGGCGGCTTCACCTTACCCGGCCTGGATTTCGCAGGTGCGGCCTGATGCCCTCACCCTGACCCTCTCCCACAGGGAGAGGGAACAAACACAAAAACGGCAACCGAAGTTGCCGTTTTGCTTTTATTTGCCTTCGTCAGGCAACGCATACGCGACGATATAGTCGCCCATCTTCGTGCCAAACGAACCGTGACCACCCGCTGAGATGACAACGTACTGCTTGCCATTCACTTCATAGGTCATCGGCGTGGCCTGTCCACCCGCCGGCAGACGGCTCTGCCACAGTTTTTCACCGTTGGTCATGTTGTACGCGCGCAGGTAGTTATCTGCGGTTGCCGCGATGAACAGCACGTTACCGGCGGTGGAAATTGGGCCACCCAGCATTGGCATACCCATATTGAACGGCACCGGAACCGGCATCGGGAACGGCATGCTGTCCTGTGGCGTACCAATACGTTTTTTCCATACGATCTGGTTGGTTTTCAGATCCAGACCGGAGATATAACCCCAGGCAGGCTGTTTACACGGCAGACCAAACGGCGACAGGAACGGGTTCAGCGTTACGCCAAACGGTACGCCGTACTGCGGCTGAATGCCGGCTTCGGTACCGCTGCCTTTCGCATCTTTCGGTTGCTCCATTGGGTTGCCCGGACCGCGTGGGATCAAGCGGGAAACGAACGGCAGCGCCATCGGGTTGGCAATTGCCACCTGACGGTTAGGGTCAACGGAGATCCCGCCCCACTCGAACATCCCCAGGTTACCCGGGAAGACCAGCGTGCCCTGCTCAGACGGCGGCGTGAAGATGCCTTCATAGCGCAGCTGGTGGAACATCACGCGGCACACCAGCTGGTCAAACATGGTGGCACCCCACATGTCCGCACCGCTGAGGTCTTTCTTCGGACGGAAGCTCAGGTCAGAGAACGGCTGGGTTTTGCTGACGTAATCGCCTTTCGCCGCGCCCTGCGGAACCGGTTTTTCCGGTGCTGGCACAACCAGCTTGCCGTTGCTGCGATCCAACACGAAGATGTTGCCCGTCTTGGCCGGCGCGTAAATCACCGGAACGGTTTTGCCATCAACGGTAATGTCCGCCAGCGTCGGCTGGGACGGCATATCCATATCCCACAGATCGTGGTGAACGGTCTGGTAGCTCCATGCCAGCTTACCGGTGGTCGCATTCAGCGCCACGATAGCGCTCGCATAACGCTCCTGCTCCGGCGTGCGGTTACCGCCCCAGATATCTGGCGTGGTCACACCCATTGGCAGATAGACCAGGTCCAGCTTCGCGTCATACGCCGCTGGCGCCCAGGAGTTTGGCGAGTTAAAGGTAAAGGTGTGCTCGTCCGACGGGATCGCGTTGGGATCTTTCGCGCCCGGGTCGAAGGCCCACAGCAGTTTACCGGTGTTCACGTCGAAACCACGGATTACGCCGGAGGTTTCACGCGTGGAGAAGTTATCCGTTACCGAACCGGCAATCACGATGGTTTTATCGGTGATGATTGGCGGTGAGGTTGGCTCATACAGACCCGGCGTGGTGTCCGGCATGTTGGTCTGCAGGTTCAGGATACCTTTGTTGGCAAAGGTTTCACACAGCTTGCCCGTTTCGGCATTGATGGCGAACAGACGGCCATCGTTCACCGGCAGCATGATGCGGCGAGGACAGTCAGCAACCACTTCCGGGCTCGCATTCTCGGCGCGCGCTTCGTGGTAAGAGACGCCGCGGCAGGTGACGTGCTGGAAGGACGGGTTGGAATTCAGCTGCGGATCGAAGTGCCATTTCTCTTTACCGGTGGCCGCGTCGAGCGCGAACAGACGCTGGTGCGCCGTACACAGGTAGAGCATATTGCCGACTTTAATCGGCGTGACTTCGTTGGTCAGCTCGCCCGGATCGTTCGGCATCTTCAGGTCGCCGGTACGGAATACCCAAGCTTCCTTCAGGTTTTTAACGTTGTCCGCGTTGATCTGCTTCAGCGGGGAGTAACGTTGACCTTCCTGGTTACGACCATACGCTGGCCAGTCGCCGTCAGCGACCTGGGAGATAGCTGCCGCAGGCGTGGATTCCGCGTTCAGCGTACCGTTGATCTCCTGCGGGTCATTAAAGCCAGCCCAGGTCAGAATGCCGCCGGTAATCAGCAGGGCAACAACCAGGCCCGCCACAGCACCGCTGGAAGGCACAATCAGGCGACGCCAGACGAACGGCAGGATCAGCCAGATACCGAAGAAGACCAGGATGTCGCTGCGCGGCGTCAGTGCCCAGAAGTCGAACCCGACTTCCCAGACGCCCCAGATCATGGTGGCAAGAAGGAGGGCGGCATACAGCCACAGTGCAGATTGTTTTCTACGCAACAGCAGGACGGTTACGCCAACCATAACCAGACCCGCAATCGGGTAGTACCAGGAGCCGCCTAAAGCGACCAGCCAGACGCCACCGATTAACAGATACAGCGCGCAGAAGGCTGCGAATGCGGCTGTTAATGTCACCAGTAGACGCGGCTGTTTAGAGTTTGTTTCAGCCATAGAAAGTGTACTCGTCAGTTTTTGTTAATAATTTGCTAGCAACTAATTATAGATATTAACAAGTGTGATCGGAATCACAATATTTGCTTTTTATAACTCATACGCCAGGCTTATCCATTTGCTGATATAATGGCTGGCTTGCGTATCAGTGCTGGATATTAACTCATCCGTATTGAGAGATTTTCACTAAAATCATTTGGTTAGTAATATGAAACATACTGTTGAAGTGATGATCCCGGAAGCCGAGATCAAAGCGCGTATCGCCGAACTGGGTCGTCAAATCACCGAACATTACAAGGACAGCGGCAGCGAAATGGTGCTGGTCGGTCTGTTGCGCGGCTCTTTCATGTTCATGGCAGACCTGTGCCGTGAGGTGCATGTGCCCCATGAGGTCGATTTTATGACCGCCTCCAGCTACGGCAGCGGCATGTCCACTACCCGTGATGTGAAAATCCTGAAAGATCTGGATGAAGATATTCGTGGCAAAGATGTGTTGATCGTTGAGGACATCATCGACTCCGGCAACACGCTGTCAAAAGTGCGCGAGATCCTGAGCCTGCGCGAGCCAAAATCTCTGGCGATTTGTACGCTGCTGGATAAACCCGACCGTCGTGAAGTGCAGGTGCCGGTAGAGTTCGTGGGCTTCTCGATTCCTGACGAATTCGTCGTCGGTTACGGCATTGACTACGCGCAGCGCTATCGTCATCTGCCGTATGTTGGGAAAGTAGTATTGCTGGACGAGTAATCGAGGGCTGATGCCCTCACCCCGGCCCTCTCCTACAGGGAGAGGGAGAAAATCCCCGGCTTTATTTATGATTTACATGCTTAAGCTGAAGGTTGGCAATCCCCGAACGGTAACGCTGCTCCAGCGTTTCGCGGTTGGTGGCGGTCACTTCCAGATTGCGCAGCAGGCCATCGTGAATCCCGTACGCCCAGCCGTGGATAGAGACCTTCTGCCCGCGTTTCCACGCTGATTGCATGATCGTTGAGTGGCCCAGGTTATACACCTGCTCCATCACGTTGAGTTCGCAAAGGGTATCCATGCGACGCTCCTGCGGCATTTCGCCCAGCAGTGAGCTATGTTTGAACCAGATATCGCGGATGTGCAGTAGCCAGTTATCAATGAGCCCCAGTTCCGTGTTTTCAACCGCCGCCTGCACGCCGCCGCAGCCATAATGGCCGCAAATGATGATGTGCTCGACTTGCAGAACGTCCACGGCATACTGAACAACAGAAAGACAGTTGAGATCGGTGTGAATCACGAGATTGGCGACATTGCGGTGAACAAACAGTTCACCGGGTTCAAGGCCGGTCAGGCGCTCCGCCGGTACGCGGCTGTCGGAACATCCAATCCAGAGAAAGCGTGGGTTCTGAGCCTGCGCGAGTTTTCCAAAAAATCCGGGGTCTTCCTCCACCAGCATTTTTGACCATAGTGCATTGTTGCTGATGAGTGTATCTATGTTGTTCATGGAGGTTAGCGACCTGTAACCGAGTTATTGCGTTGCGCTACTATAGGGTAACCCGACTTTTAATGAAACCACACAACGTGTGTAAGAACTGAAGGTAAGTTAATTTCATGGCAATTGCACTGGAGCTTGAGCAGCTTAAAAAAACCTATCCGGGTGGCGTTCAGGCGCTACGCGGAATAGATCTGAAAGTAGAGGCCGGCGATTTTTACGCGCTTCTGGGGCCGAACGGGGCCGGGAAATCGACCACCATTGGGATTATCAGCTCGCTGGTCAATAAAACGTCCGGCCGGGTGAGCGTCTTTGGGTACGACCTGCAAAAAGACGTGGTGAACGCCAAGCGCCAGCTGGGGCTGGTTCCGCAGGAGTTCAACTTCAACCCGTTCGAGACGGTGCAACAAATTGTCGTTAACCAGGCGGGCTATTACGGCGTTGAGCGTAAAGAGGCCCTCGAGCGTAGCGAAAAATACCTTAAGCAGCTCGATCTGTGGGAAAAGCGTAACGAACGCGCGCGCATGTTGTCCGGCGGGATGAAGCGCCGCCTGATGATTGCCCGTGCGCTGATGCACGAGCCAAAGCTGCTGATCCTCGATGAACCGACAGCGGGTGTTGATATCGAACTTCGTCGCTCCATGTGGGGCTTCCTGAAAGATCTCAACGACAAAGGCACCACCATTATTCTGACCACCCACTATCTGGAAGAGGCTGAAATGCTGTGCCGCAATATCGGCATCATTCAGAACGGCGAGCTGGTGGAGAACACCTCGATGAAGAATCTGCTCTCCAAGCTGAAATCCGAAACCTTCATTCTCGATCTGGCGGCGAAAAGCGCGCTGCCAAAACTTGAAGGTTACAACTATCGTCTGGTAGATACCTCGACGCTGGAAGTGGAAGTGCTGCGCGAGCAGGGGATTAACAGCGTGTTCTCACAGCTGAGCGCGCAGGGGATTCAGGTTTTAAGTATGCGTAACAAAGCGAACCGACTGGAAGAGCTGTTTGTCTCTCTGGTACATGACAAACAAGGAGACAAGGCATGACGCATCTTTACTGGGTCGCGCTGAAAAGTATCTGGGCGAAAGAGATCAACCGCTTTATGCGTATCTGGGTGCAAACCCTGGTGCCGCCGGTTATCACGATGACGCTCTATTTCATCATCTTCGGTAACCTGATTGGCTCCCGGATTGGTGAGATGCACGGCTTTACCTATATGCAGTTTATCGTGCCGGGCCTGATCATGATGGCGGTGATCACCAACGCCTATGCCAACGTGGCGTCGTCGTTTTTCAGCGCCAAGTTCCAGCGCAATATTGAAGAGCTGCTGGTCGCACCGGTGCCGACGCACGTCATTATCGCGGGCTATGTCGGCGGCGGCGTGGCGCGCGGGCTGTGCGTGGGGATCCTGGTCACGGCGATTTCGCTGTTCTTCGTGCCGTTCCAGGTCCACTCGTGGCTGTTTGTCGCGCTGACGCTGCTTCTGACGGCGATCCTGTTCTCGCTGGCCGGTCTGCTGAACGCCGTGTTCGCCAAAACGTTTGACGATATCAGCCTGATCCCGACCTTCGTGCTGACGCCGCTGACCTATCTCGGCGGGGTGTTCTACTCCCTGACGCTGCTGCCACCGTTCTGGCAGGCGCTGTCGCACCTGAACCCGATTGTCTACATGATCAGCGGGTTCCGCTTTGGCTTCCTCGGCATCACCGATGTGCCGCTGTTTACCACGGTGGCGGTACTGGTGGTGTTCATCATCGCCTTCTACCTGCTCTGCTGGTCGCTGATCCAGCGCGGACGCGGGCTGCGCAGCTAATCTTTTGCCCGGCGACGCTCTGTTTGCCGGGCACTTTCTTTGACAGTTATCACCGTAAGCTAACCTTCACTCCGCTAAACTACTTGCCTGCTAAGGAGGGAGTTATGCTGGGATGGGTTATCACCTGCCACGATGAACAGGCGCAGGAAATGCTGGATAAGCTTGAAGCCAGATTTGGCCCGCTGGTGCAATGCCGGGCGGTAAACTACTGGCGCGGGTTGAGCACCAACATGCTGAGCCGCATGATGTGCGATGCCCTGCATGAAACGGACACCGGGGATGGCGTGATTTTTCTTACCGATAAATCGGGCGCGGCGCCTTACCGCGCAGCCGCGTTGCTGAGCCATAAGCACGCGTGCTGTGAAGTGATCTCGGGTATTAACTTCTCCCTGCTGGCGTTAATGTATCCGCAGCGTGGATCCTTAAGCAGCGCAGAGTTTCGCCAGGCCATCGTGGCGCAGGGCGTTCCGGGCGTCAGCAGCTTGTGGCATCAGCAGCAAAAAAATCCTCCCTTCGTCCTGCTCCACGATTTGTATAAGAATTAAACGTGGGTATTGATGTCTCATTTGTTACAATAGCGGCAGTTTTCCGCACCGATTAAGACACCATGCTACCGCGCATTCTTTTCTTGCTATTGATGCTCATTTCCGGCGTCAGCTCAGCCAGTTTACTCAGTCAGCACACGCTGCCTGCCCAGTACATGCAAACCACCGAAGACGCGGCGATCTGGGCGCAGGTGGGGAACAGCGTGATCAACGTCGGTAACGTGCGCTCCGGGCAGATCCTGGCCGTTGTGCCCGCGGCGGCGGACTACTACGAATTTCACTTCGGTTTTGGCACGGGGTTTATCGACAAGGGGCACCTGGAGCCGGTTCAGGGGAAACAGCGCGTCGAGGACAGCCTCGGGGATCTCAATAAGCCCCTGAGCAATCAGAACCTCATTACCTGGAAAGACACCCCGGTGTATAACGCGCCGTCGAGCGGCAGCGCGCCGTTCGGCACGTTAAGCGCCAATCTGCGCTATCCCATACTGAATAAACTGAAGGACCGGCTGAATCAGACCTGGTTCCAGATCCGCATCGGCAATCGTCTGGCGTGGATCAGCAGCCTGGATGCGCAGGAAGATAACGGCCTTCCGGTTCTGACCTACCATCATATTTTGCGTGATGAAGAAAACACGCGCTTTCGACATACGTCCACGACCACTAGCGTACGTGCGTTCAACAACCAGATGGCCTGGCTACGCGATCAGGGTTATACCACTCTGACGATGTACCAGCTTGAAGGGTACGTGCGTAACAAAATGAACCTGCCTGCAAAATCGGTGGTGATTACCTTTGACGACGGCCTGAAATCCGTCAGCCGCTATGCCTATCCTGTGCTGAAAGAGTACGGCTTCAAGGCTACCGCGTTTATTATCTCTTCCCGTATAAAAGGCCATCCGCAGAAGTGGGATCCAAAATCGCTGCAGTTTATGAGCGTGCAGGAGATTAAGGGGATTCAGGATGTGTTCGATATTCAGTCCCACACCCACTTCCTGCACCGCGTGGATGGGTATAAGCACCCGATTTTACTGAGCCGCAGCTATCACGTGATTTTGTTTGATTTTGAACGCTCGCGTCGCGCGCTGGCGCAGTTTAATCCACGCGTGCTCTATCTTTCCTATCCGTTTGGCGGCTACGACAATAAAGCGATAAAGGCGGCGAATGATGCCGGTTTCCATCTGGCGGTGACGACGGTGAAAGGGAAGGTGAAGCCGGGGGATAATCCGTTCTTACTGAAACGCCTGTACATCTTAAGAACGGATTCGCTGGAGACCATGTCGCGGCTGATCAGCAATCAGCCGCAGGGATAGTGCTTAAGCAACCTGAACCGGAATCGCCTTCGCGGTACGTTTCATGTCGTTGTCGCCTTCAAAGTAGGCAACTTTCGGCTGCCAGCGGCGCGCTTCTTCATCAGACATCATCACGAAGCTGGCGATAATCACAATATCGCCCACGTCCGCGCAGTGCGCTGCCGCGCCGTTAACGGAGATGATTTTAGACCCGCGCTCGGCGGCGATGGCGTAGGTTGAGAAACGTTTGCCGTTGTTAACGTTCCAGATATCAATCGCTTCGTTTTCAAGGATGCCCGCAGCATCAAGGAAATCCTGGTCGATGGCGCAGGAGCCTTCATAGTGCAGGTCGGCCTGGGTGACTTTCACACGGTGAAGCTTACCTTGCAGCATTTTGCGAATCATTACGTTTACCTTTCATCTTCCGGGTAGAGAAACCTACGCCAGTTCAACCACTTTGTTGTCGATTAGGCGGGCCTGACCAAGCCATGCCGCCACCAGAATGACCGCACGTTTGCTGGTCTGTGTAAGCTCCAGAAGCGTATCGGCATCGCGAATTTGAATATCATCAGCGCGGAAGCCTTTATCGTTCAGCGCCTGTTCAGCCAGAGCAATAATCTCTTCGGCCGTTAACTCTTTCGCCAGCAGCTGTTCTGCCATGGTGTTCATGACCTTGCTTAAGCCCGGCGCGATTTTACGCTGGTCCGCGGTCAGGTAGCCATTTCGCGAGCTGAGCGCCAGACCGTCTTTGGCGCGTACAATCGGTACGCCGACAATCTCGATATCGTAGCCCATATCCGCAACCATCTTGCGGATCAGCGCCAGCTGCTGGAAATCTTTCTCACCGAAGCAGGCAACGTCCGGCTGCACCAGGTTGAACAGCTTGCTGACGATGGTCGATACGCCGCGGAAATGACCCGGGCGGCTTGCGCCTTCCAGCATGGTGGAAATGCCCGGTACGTCAACGTAGGTGGCCTCATCGGTACCCTGAGGATAGACATCCGCCGGTGCCGGAGAGAAGACAATATCCGCATGGCGTTTTTTGAGCTTCTCGCAATCTTCCTGCAGGGTGCGCGGATAGCGTGCCAGATCGTCGGCGCGGTCAAACTGCATTGGGTTAACGAAGATACTGACCACCACGATATCTGCACGGGCTCTTGCTTCGTCAACCAGCTTCATATGGCCGTCATGCAGGTTGCCCATGGTCGGGACCAGTGCGATACGTTTACCTTCCTGACGCGCACGACGGATATGCTGGCGCAGCAGCGGCAGGGTTTCAATGATTAGCACAACGAGACTCCTTAATGGAAACTGTGTTCTTCACCCGGGTAAACACCGGATTCAACGTCGGCAATATACTGCCTGACCGCAGCGCGCATGTCGCCCGCTTCGGTGAGGAAATTTTTGGCAAACTTCGGAATATGCCCGCCGGTGATGCCAAAGGCGTCGTGCATCACCAGGATCTGACCGTCGGTCACGTTGCCTGCGCCAATACCAATCACCGGAATCGACAGGGCTTCAGTAATACGCTTCGCCAGCTCAACCGGCACGCACTCCAGCACCAGCAGCTGGGCGCCTGCGGCTTCCAGCGCCAGGGCATCATCAAACAGCGTCTGGGCGGCGTCACCGCGGCCCTGCACTTTATATCCACCAAAGATGTTGACGGACTGCGGCGTCAAGCCCAAATGGCCGCACACCGGCACGGCGCGCTCGGTGAGCATCTTCACCGTATCCACCAGCCAGGCGCCGCCTTCAATTTTGACCATGTTAGCGCCAGCACGCATGACCGCTGCCGCGTTTTCGAATGCCTGCTCCGGCGTGGCATAGGCCATAAACGGCAGATCGGAGAGCAGCAGGCAGGCTGGAGCCCCGCGGCGCACCGCACGGGTGTGGTAAGCGATATCCTCAACCGTGACCGGCAGGGTGGAATCATGTCCTTGTACCGTCATCCCTAACGAATCTCCGACCAGCATGACGTTGATACCCTCTTCGGCAAAGAGTTTGGCGAAGCTGTAGTCATACGCGGTGATGGTGGCGAAGCGTTTTTTTTCCTGTTTGCATTTCTGCAGTAAGGAGATGGTGGTTGGTTTCATACTGTTTCCTGATAGCCCAAAAGCGAATCTTTGCGCATTCTAACAGTAACATTCGGGGGAACAATGATTTTAGGTAACCGATTAGCCACAATTATTTTGAGGTTAATCGGCAGGGGAACCGGATCACCAGCGGGCGGGTCTTTCCGCGTTGAGGTTGTCCAGAATGGTCCGGAGTGGGATGCCATCCGGGAAGATGAGATCGGGGGCGACTTCAAACAGCGGCCAGAGCATAAACCCGCGGTTTTTCATGTCGTAATGCGGAACGGTGAGACGTTCAGTGTTAATGGTTTCGTGACCAAACAGCATAATGTCGAGGTCCAGCGTGCGCGGTCCCCAGCGCTCGGCTTTGCGTACGCGTCCCTGCTGCAGTTCGATGCGCTGGGTGTTATCCAGCAGCGTTTCGGCATCAAGGGCAGTTTCCAGCACCACGGCGGCATTGAGATAATCAGGCTGATCCTGCGGGCCCAGCGGCGGCGTGCGGTAGAAAGAGGAGACCGCCACGATCTTGCTTTGCGGGATCTCCCCCAGCGCCTGTACGGCAGCGTTCACCTGCTCCAGCGGAGAGGCTAAATTGCTGCCGATGGCGATATACGCGAGGGTCATGCTGTCCCTTCACGACGCGGCGCGCGTTTGCGCGGACGGCGATGGCGGCGACGCGGTTCCGGCTCTTCATCCAGCCCGGTGAGCATATCTTTTTGCTCCGGCGGTGCGGAAACCTGGAATTCGGCCCACCACTGCGCCAGGCGCTGCAGCTCCTGGTTGCGTTCAATTTCAGCACGCAGCGACAGCAGATCGAAGGCGGCGCGGAATTTTGGATGCTCCATCAGCTTCCAGGCGCGTTTGCCCTGACGACGGGACATGCGCAGCTGAAGCTGCCAGATATCGCGCACCAGCGTGGTAATGCGTTTTGGAATAGCGAGCGTACGGCACCCTTCGTCCAGCACGTCGTTTGCGGCCAGCGCGAAGGCGTCATAATAGGCCAGCCCGCTCTCCTGGGTAATTCGCTGGGCCGTTTCCAGCAGCGGATACCAGAACATCGCCGCAAACAGGAACGCCGGATTGACGCGCATGTCGTTGCGAATACGGGTATCGGTATTTTTCAGCACCTGCGCAATCATCCGCTCCATTGGGCTGTCACCGCTTTCGGTGAAGTAGCGGGTAATGGTCGGGAAGAGGGGCTGGAACAGGTTGTATTCGCGCAGCAGATTGTAGGTTTCAAAGCCGTGGCCAGCCTGCAGCAGCTTCAGCGCCTCTTCAAACAGGCGGGCAGGCGGCACGTCGTTAATCAGCGTTGCCAGGCGCGGAATCGGCTCTGCCGTTTCCGGGCTGATGCGCATATTGAGCTTGGCGGCGAAACGCACGGCGCGCAGCATACGCACGGGATCTTCACGATAGCGCGTTTCCGGCGTGCCGATCAGACGGATCAGACCTTCTTTCAGGTCCTGCATGCCGCCGACGTAATCACGCACGGTGAAATCCGCCACGCTGTAATAAAGGCTGTTGATGGTGAAGTCGCGACGCTGGGCATCTTCTTCAATAGAGCCGAAGATATTGTCGCGCAGCAGCATGCCGTTCTGGCCGCGCTGTGACGTGGTGCGATCGGATGCGCCCGCTTCGTGGTGGCCGCGGAAGGTCGCCACTTCGATAATTTCCGGGCCAAACATCACGTGAGCCAGACGGAAACGGCGGCCAACGAGACGGCAGTTGCGGAATAATTTGCGCACCTGCTCAGGCGTGGCGCTGGTCGTCACGTCGAAATCTTTTGGTTTTTTGCCCAGCAGTAAATCACGCACTCCACCGCCCACGAGATAGGCCTCGTAGCCCGCTTTATTCAGACGATAGAGCACCTTGAGGGCATTTTCACTGATATCTTTGCGGGAAATAGTGTGCTGCTCACGCGGAATAACCGACATGTGTGGCTGTGCAATAGCATCGTTCGCCATGCTCTCTTCGCGGCTTAGCACTTTACGGCAAAAATTAGCGACTCGGGTAAAAATGGTACACCTCGTAGTGTGTTTTGTTATGAAAAAAGCGGCTAATCATAGCTCAGCGCAACGCATTTGAGAATGCTGGATTTTTGGCACTGCCGCGAGCGTCCAGTTGGCAACGGCCATTTTCAGCAGTTCGTCAATACGCAGATCCTGCCATTCGTTGGTTACATTCTGGTTGAGAAATCGCAGCGCGTCGATCAAAACAGGACGCGGATCGCCGTCTGGCAGGGCCGGGGCGTGGTTCTGCTTTGACAATTTAAAGCCCTGCGCATTGACCGCCAGCGGCAGATGAATGTAGTCCGGTGCCGTCCAGCCAAACTGGTGATACAGCGATATTTGTCGCACGGTCGGCTCGACCAGATCCGCCCCGCGCACAATTTCCGTCACGCCCTGGAAACGATCGTCGACGACCACCGCCAGGTTATAGGCAAACAGGCCGTCACGGCGGTGAATAATAAAATCCTCACGCGCCAGACGTTCATCGGCATGAATCTCACCGGAGAGGAGATCGGTAAAGCGCGTCACCGGGGAGCGCTGCTTTATACGTACGGCGGCATTTTCCGGGGGAAGATTAAGCGTGCGGCAGTGGCCGTCATAGACCCCTCCCACGCTCTGGATACGCGCGCGGGTGCAGGTGCAGTTATATGAAAGCCCCCGATCGCGAAGCCAGGCCAGACGTTCCCGATAGGCATCGTGACGTTTTGACTGCCAGAGCACCTCGTCATCCCAGTGAAGACCGTAATGTTCCAGCTGACGCAGAATAGTGTCTGCAGCACCGGGAACTTCACGCGGGGGATCAATATCTTCAATGCGGACAAGCCATTTTCCCAGGCGGGCGCGAGCCTGCAGGTAGCTGCCGAGCGCGGCAATCAATGAGCCGAAGTGTAATTCACCGGAAGGAGATGGCGCGAAGCGCCCAATATAGTGTGATTCAGACATATCAACAGTAACAAGGCGGGAGAGACTCCCGCCTTTGGAGTGTGTAAACAGCGCTGGTATTAACCGGCCATCTGTTTTTCGCGGATTTCGGCCAGCGTTTTACAGTCGATGCACAGATCGGCGGTTGGACGCGCTTCCAGGCGACGAATACCGATTTCAACACCGCAGGATTCGCAGTAGCCAAAATCTTCGTCTTCGACTTTTTTCAGCGTTTTCTCGATCTTTTTGATCAGTTTGCGTTCGCGGTCACGGTTACGCAGTTCGAGGCTGAACTCTTCTTCCTGAGCGGCACGGTCTACCGGATCCGGGAAGTTGGCAGCTTCATCCTGCATATGAGTAACGGTGCGATCGACTTCATCCCTGAGTTGATTACGCCATGCTTCAAGAATACGCTTGAAGTGCGACAGCTGGGCTTCGTTCATATACTCTTCGCCCGGCTTCTCTTGATACGGCTCCACCCCAGCGATGGCGAGAATACTCAGGGACGATGTTTTACGGTTTTGCCCTTCTTGCATGTTGCTTCTCCTTAACACGCACTATCGATCCCCGTGTTGGGGGAAAAATCAGGTCGCTATAAATAGCAGATGCTTTTCCGTAAGGCAATTATCTAAACGTAACACTTGACAAGCCTGTGAGGAAAAGCGTATTTGCGCACGCGGCCAGAACACTTATTCGACAATCGTCTAATCCCTTACAAGACAATGGGAAGAGAGGATCTCAGAGTCATATTATCGGCAGAAAGTTCCGCTTTATAAGCGAAAACCTCTACCCCCTGCTTTTGTGCCTCATTCAACAATTGCGCGTATTTAGGATCAATATGGCGGGCAGGGGAGAAACGTTCAATGGCTGAATGCAACACCGCAAACAGCAATACGGCGCGTTTGCCCGCCGCCGCAACACTCATTAGCTCTCGCAGATGCTTCTGGCCACGCAGCGTTACCGCATCCGGGAAGTAGCCATTTTCCTGTTCCGCTAACGTCACTGATTTTACTTCAATATAGCACTCGGGCCTGTCTTCCGCCTGTAACATGAAGTCAATTCTGCTGCCTTCATCGCCATATTTCACTTCACTTTTATGCGTGCCATATCCCACCAGTTCGGGAATGGCGCCAAGGGTCAGCGCTTCCTTAACCAGCTGATTTGCGCGCTGGGTATTAACGCAAATAAATGCCCCGTTTTGGGTTTCGGTCACTTCCCAGGTATGGGCATATTTGCGTTTACTATTTTCTGAAGTGGAATACCAGACCCTGTCACCCGGCGTCGCACACCCCGTCATGGCGCCGGTATTGGGGCAGTGCAGGGTGAGCTGAACCCCTTCGGGGGTGATCACGTCGGCGAGGAAGCGTTTGTAGCGTTGGATAAGCGTAGCGTGTTGCAGGGGAGGACTAAACTTCATCAGAATTCCTTTCGGTGTTGCCCAGCGTCCAGCGCTGTAGCGGCGTATAGCGGGTGCGTCCCTGTGCAAAGACGGATTCGTAAAGCGCGAATGCGTTGACCGGAAAGGCCCAGTGAAAACCCGGCGGCGGGATAGCAACGGCCTGACCGGCATCGCGCAGCAGCGTGATATGTGGATGAAACGGCTGTGGGCTCTGATAACAGCCGCTGCGCGCCGCCTGGGCGCGCAGCATATTCGCCAGCTGCAATAATCCGCGCGGCGGCTGGCGCGTTCCCAGCCACACCACGCGCGAACGCGGCCACTGGCCCGCGTCGTCGAGGTGCAGCGTAAATTCCGGCTGGGCAATACGCCCGGCCATTGCGGCTAACGCCCGCTGTTTTTCGGCACTGACGTCGCCCAAAAAGGCCAGCGTCAGGTGCAGGTTGGCCGCCGCGACAGGGCGGCCCGCTTCCGGCGAAAAGCAATCGGCGCGCCAGCGAACAATTTGACGCTGTATGGTGGTGGGCAATTCAATGGCAAAAAACAGCCGTTTCGACTCAGGCATACGGAGGACTCGGTAATGATATGCGCCGATGCTACAATGTACGCCGACTAATGTTAACCCTCTGGAGCTGTTAGTGTCCTCATTGCCGGTCGCCGTCATTCTTCCTGAGCTTCTCGCTGCCTTACACCATTCCCCACAGGTTTTGCTGAATGCCCCTACGGGCGCGGGCAAGTCCACCTGGCTGCCGCTGCAGATTCTGAAAGACGGAAATATCCGCGGGAAAATTATCCTACTGGAGCCGCGCAGGCTGGCCGCGCGCAACGTGGCGCAGCGTCTGGCGGAGCTGCTGAATGAAAAACCGGGCGAAACGGTAGGTTACAGGATGCGTGCCGAGACCTGCGTTGGCCCGACAACGCGTCTTGAAGTGGTCACCGAGGGTATTCTCACCCGCATGCTGCAAAACGATCCGGAGCTGACCGGCGTCGGGCTGGTGATCCTCGATGAGTTCCACGAGCGCAGCCTGCAGGCGGATCTGGCCCTCGCGCTGTTGCTGGACGTGCAGCAGGGGCTACGCGACGATCTCAGGCTGCTTATTATGTCGGCCACGCTGGATAACGAGCGGCTACGACAGGCATTACCCGGTGCGCCGGTCATCAGCTCAGAAGGGCGGGCGTTTCCGGTTGAACGCCGCTATCAGCCGCTTCCCTCCCATCAGCGTTTTGACGAGGCCGTCGCCATTGCCACCGCTGAGCTGCTGCGCCAGGAGCCTGGTTCCCTGCTGCTGTTTTTGCCGGGCGTCGGTGAAATTCAGCGCGTGCAGGAGCAGCTTTCTACCCGCGTAGGCGCCGACGCGCTGCTTTGCCCGCTCTACGGCGCGTTGTCGCTGCAGGATCAGCGTAAAGCGATTGTTCCCGCACCGGCGGGGCAGCGCAAGGTGGTGCTGGCAACCAACATTGCTGAAACCAGTTTGACCATTGAAGGTATTCGCCTGGTGGTGGATAGCGCGCAGGAGCGGGTGGCAAGCTTTGACCCTCGTACCGGGCTGACTAAACTCCTGACGCAGCGCATCAGCCAGGCGTCGATGGTGCAGCGCGCGGGCCGTGCGGGGCGTCTTGAGCCGGGCATCTGCCTGCATTTGACCAGCGCGGAGCAGGCTGAACGCGCCGCACAGCAAAGCACGCCGGAAATTTTACAAAGCGATTTGTCTGGTCTGGTGATGGATCTGCTCCAGTGGGGCTGCCCGAACCCTGAGCAGCTCACCTGGCTTAATCCTCCTCCTGTCGTAAACCTCACCGCTGCGCGCACGTTGCTGACCCAGCTTGGCGCGCTGGAAGGCGAGCGTCTGACGGCGCGCGGCCAGAAAATGGCGGCGCTGGGCAACGATCCGCGTCTGGCCGCGATGCTGGTGGCCGCGCAAGGGGATGATGAAATTGCCACGGCGGCAAAACTGGCGGCTATTCTTGAGGAGCCGCCTCGCGGTGGCAGCAGCGATCTGGGGCAGGCGTTTTCGCGCAGCCAGGGGAACTGGCAGCAGCGGGCGCAGCAGCTGGGCAAACGCCTGAATAGCCGGGGAGGTGCGCCTGACAGCGATAAGATTGCCTTCCTGCTGGCCCAGGCTTTCCCGGACAGGATCGCGCGTCGGCGCGGGCTGGACGGTCGCTACCAGCTGGCAAACGGCATGGGAGCGATGCTGGATAGCGATGATGCGCTGACGCGTCACGAATGGCTGATCGCCCCGCTGTTGCTGCAGGGCAGCCATTCTCCGGATGCGCGTATCCTGCTGGCGATAGCCGTAGATATTGACGCCCTGACGCGTGCCTGTCCGCAGCTGCTTCAGCAATCTGATACCGTGGAATGGGATGACGCCCAGGGCACGCTGAAGGCCTTTCGTCGCAGCCAGATTGGCAAGTTGACGCTTGGGACGAAGCCGCTGGCGAAGCCGTCGGAAGACGAGCTTCATCAGGCGATGCTGAACGGAATTCGGGAAAAAGGGCTGAGCGCCCTGAACTGGACGCCGGAAGCGGAGCAGTACCGCATTCGTCTGCACTGCGCCGCGAAGTGGCTACCGGAATACGGTTGGCCTGCGGTGGATGACGAGACGCTGCTCGCTACGCTTGAGCGCTGGCTACTGCCGCAAATGAGCGGCGTACACTCTCTGCGAGCCCTTAAGGCGCTTGATGTTAAGACCGCGTTACAGAATTTACTGGACTGGTCATTACGTCAACGTCTGGATAGTGAACTGCCAGGGCATTACACTGTGCCGACCGGAAGCCGGATTGCCATCCGTTATCATGAGGATAATCCGCCGGCGCTGGCGGTTCGGATGCAGGAGATGTTTGGTGAAGCCACAACGCCGTCCATTGCGGAAGGGCGTGTGCCGTTAGTGCTTGAGCTGCTGTCGCCTGCGCATCGTCCATTACAAATCACCCGAGATTTGGGTGCGTTCTGGGCGGGAAGCTACCGTGAAGTGCAAAAAGAGATGAAGGGGCGATATCCCAAACATGTCTGGCCGGACGATCCGGCGAATACGGCGCCGACGCGGCGAACGAAGAAATATTCGTAGGTTAGGTGAAAGAGGGAGTGCGGCCTGATGCCCTCACCCCGGCCCTCTCCCACGGGGAGAGGGAGAAAACACTAAAGACTTTCCTGACAGGAAAGTCTTGCTGTTTATTTTGAGAGATTTCTTCTTTCACAGGCCTGTGAAAGAAAAGAAAATCTGGCCTTTGCGCCTGAAAGTTGCGGAGAAAAAGCATGGCGGGGAATGACCGCGAGCCAATAGGACGTAAGGGAAAACCAACGCGTCCGGCGAAAGAAAAGGTAAGCCGTCGTCGCCTCAGAGATGAGGACTATGACGATGACTATGAAGACGATTATGAGGATGAAGAACCGATGCCGCGTAATGGAAAAGGCAAAGGGCGTAAGCCTCGGGGCAAACGCGGCTGGTTCTGGCTGCTGCTGAAGCTGTTTATTGTTTTTGTCGTCCTGATGGCGATTTACGGCGTGTATCTGGATCAGAAGATCCGTAGCCGTATCGACGGTAAAGTCTGGCAGCTACCTGCGGCAGTGTATGGCCGTATGGTGAACCTTGAGCCAGATATGTCCATCACCAAGAACGAGATGGTCAAACTGCTGGAAGCCACCCAGTATCGTCAGGTGTCAAAAATGACGCGGCCTGGCGAATTTACCGTGCAGTCCAACAGCATTGAGATGATTCGTCGTCCGTTTGATTTCCCGGACAGCAAAGAGGGGCAGGTGCGCGCGCGTCTGACCTTTGACGGCGATCGTCTGGACACCATCGAGAACATGGATAACAACCGTCAGTTCGGTTTCTTCCGTCTCGATCCGCGTCTGATCACCATGCTTTCGTCAGCAAACGGCGAGCAGCGCCTGTTCGTGGCGCGTAACGGCTTCCCGGATCTGCTGGTTGATACGCTGCTGGCAACCGAAGACCGTCACTTCTACGAGCACGATGGCATCAGCCTCTACTCGATTGGCCGCGCGGTACTGGCTAACCTGACTGCCGGTCGCACCGTGCAGGGAGCGAGTACGCTGACCCAGCAGCTGGTGAAAAACCTGTTCCTCTCCAGCGAACGCTCTTACTGGCGTAAAGCGAACGAAGCCTACATGGCCGTGCTGATGGATGCGCGCTACAGCAAGGATCGTATCCTTGAGCTGTACATGAACGAGGTGTACCTTGGTCAGAGCGGCGATAACGAAATCCGCGGCTTCCCGCTGGCGAGTCTGTACTACTTTGGTCGCCCGGTAGAAGAGCTGAGCCTGGACCAGCAGGCGCTGCTGGTGGGCATGGTGAAAGGGGCGTCCATTTATAACCCGTGGCGTAACCCGAAACTGGCGCTGGAGCGTCGTAACCTCGTTCTGCGTCTGCTGCAACAGCAGCAGGTGATTGACCAGGAGCTGTACGACATGCTGAGCGCGCGTCCGCTGGGCGTTCAGCCGCGCGGCGGCGTGATTTCGCCTCAGCCTGCGTTTATGCAGCTGGTGCGTCAGGAGCTGCAAAGCAAGCTCGGTGATAAGGTCAAAGATCTCTCCGGCGTGAAGATCTTCACCACCTTTGACTCCGTGGCGCAGGATGCGGCCGAAAAAGCGGCGGTGGAAGGCATTCCGGCGCTGAAGAAACAGCGTAAGCTCTCCGATCTTGAAACCGCGATGGTGGTGGTTGACCGTAACACCGGCGAAGTGCGCGCGATGGTGGGCGGGGCCGAGCCGCAGTTTGCAGGCTACAACCGTGCGATGCAGGCGCGTCGCTCAATCGGCTCTCTGGCAAAACCGGCAACCTACCTCACAGCCCTGAGCCAGCCAAATCAGTATCGCCTGAATACCTGGATTGCGGATGCGCCGATCTCCCTGCGCCAGCCTAACGGCCAGGTCTGGTCACCGCAGAACGATGATAAACAGTTCAGCGGCCAGGTCATGCTGGTGGATGCGTTGACCCGTTCCATGAACGTGCCAACGGTGAACCTGGGCATGTCGCTGGGACTGCCGGCGATTGTCGATACCTGGCAAAAACTGGGCGTGGCGAAAGATCAGCTGCACCCGGTGCCGGCGATGATCCTCGGCGCGCTTAACCTGACGCCGATCGAAGTGGCGCAGGCGTTCCAGACCATTGCCAGCGGGGGCAACCGCGCGCCGCTGTCTGCCCTGCGCTCAGTGATTGCCGAAGATGGTTCCGTGCTGTATCAGAGCTTCCCGCAGGCGGAGCGTGCCGTTCCTGCTCAGGCCGCCTATATGACGCTGTGGACGATGCAGCAGGTCGTGCAGCGCGGTACCGGCCGTCAGCTGGGCGCGAAGTATCCGGGTCTGCATCTGGCGGGTAAAACCGGGACCACCAACAACAACGTCGATACCTGGTTCGCCGGTATTGATGGCCGTGAAGTGGTGATCACCTGGGTAGGCCGCGACAACAACCAGCCGACCAAGCTGTACGGCGCGAGCGGGGCGATGTCGATTTACCAGCGCTATCTGGCGAATCAGTCTCCTGTGCCGCTGAATCTGGTTGCGCCGGAAGATATCGTCGATATGGGCGTGGACAGTTCCGGTAACTTCGTCTGCGGCGGCGGAATGCGTACGCTGCCTGTCTGGACCGCAAACCCGGACTCGCTGTGCCAGCAAAGCCAGCCAGAACAGCCAACGGGTAACCCGTTCGACCAGTCTTCTCAGCCACAGCAGCCGCAGCAGCAACAGCCGCAGCAGCAGAATGAGAAGAAAGACAGCGACGGTGTCGCGGGCTGGATTAAAGACATGTTCGGCGGTAACTAAGCTTTTAAAGCCCTCTTCCCTGGAAGGGGGCTTTTTTTACCCGTAAACCTCATTTCGTTAACCCTCGCTTTAACTCTGATTAACCCTTCGTTTTCTCTTGATGATTTCTTAAACCCTTAATTCTCATAGGGCCGCTTACTGCTTGCTATGCAACCAGCGTTTCGCATATTATTCTGGCGCTCATAATAATAATTCTCGTTTACGTTATCATTCACTTTCACATCAGAGATTCAACATGGCGCTTTCCAATACTGCTCAGCCAATGAACACGTCGCTGCGTAAGCTCGCGGTCGTCGTCGCCACAGCGGTTGCCGGCATGTCTGCTTATGCTCACGCGGCCGAAACCCCGAAAAAAGAAGAAACCATTACGGTTACCGCAGCACCTGCGGCACAGGAAAGTGCCTGGGGGCCTGCTGCGACCATCGCCGCACGGCAATCCGCGACCGGAACCAAAACGGATACCCCTATTCAAAAGGTTCCACAGTCTATTTCTGTGGTCACGGCCGAAGAGATGGCGCTGCATCAGCCGCGCTCGGTGAAAGAAGCCCTGAGCTACACGCCGGGCGTTGCGGTAGGCACGCGCGGCGCGTCTAACACCTATGACTATTTGATCATCCGCGGCTTCGCGGCCGATGGCCAGACGCAGAATAACTACCTCGACGGCATGAAAATGCAGGGGAACTTCTATAACGACGCGGTGATTGATCCTTATATGCTGGAGCGCGCCGAGATCATGCGCGGTCCGGTTTCCGTTCTGTACGGCAAAAGCAGCCCGGGCGGTTTGCTGAACATGGTCAGTAAGCGCCCAACAACCGAGCCGCTGAAAGAGATCCAGTTCAAAGTCGGCACGGATAGCCTGTTCCAGACCGGGTTTGACTTTAGCGATGCGATCGACGACGACGGCGTTTACTCTTATCGCTTAACGGGCGTTGCGCGTTCTAATAACGCCCAGCAGGAGCGTGCGGAAGAGCAGCGTTACGCCATCGCGCCATCGTTCTCATGGCGTCCGGATGATAAAACCACCTTCACGTTCCTCTCCTACTTCCAGAACGAGCCTGAAACGGGCTACTACGGCTGGTTGCCAAAAGAGGGAACGGTTGAGCCGCTGCCGAACGGCGATCGTCTGCCGACGAACTTCAACGAAGGCGCGAAGAACAATACCTATTCCCGTAACCAGAAAATGGTGGGATACAGCTTCGACCACGAGTTCAACGATACCTTTACCGTGCGTCAGAACCTGCGCTTTGCCGAGAACAAAACCTCGCAAAACAGCGTATATGGCTATGGCGTCTGTACCGATCCGGCAAACAGCGGCAACAAACAGTGTGCCGCGCTAGCGCCATCGGACAAAGGCCATTATCTGGCGCGTAAATACGTTGTCGATAACGAAAAGCTGCAGAACTTTACCGTTGATACCCAGCTGCAGAGCAAATTCTCAACCGGCGAGGTGGACCACGTCCTGCTGACCGGCGTTGACTTTATGCGCATGCGAAATGACATCAACTCCTGGTTTGGTTACGACGACTCTGTTCCGCTGCTGGATCTCTACAATCCGGTAAACGGCGATTTTGATTTCGGCTCAAAAGATCCCGCGACCTCCGGCCCATATCAGATCCTCAACCGTCAGAAGCAGACGGGGCTGTACGTTCAGGATCAGGCGCAGTGGGATAAAGTGCTGGTAACCCTGGGCGGCCGTTATGACTGGGCCGATCAGGAATCCTACAACCGCGTGACGAACACCACCTCCAAACGTGATGATACCCAGTTCACCTGGCGCGGTGGCGTTAACTATCTGTTTGATAACGGCGTAACTCCGTACTTTAGCTACAGCGAATCGTTTGAACCGGCTTCGCAGACCGATGCCCAGGGCAAACTGTTCTCGCCGTCTAAAGGCAAACAGTACGAAGCGGGCGTGAAATACGTGCCGAACGATCGTCCGATCGTCGTCACCGGTGCGTTGTACCAGCTGACCAAAACCAACAACCTGATGGCGGACCCGGCGGGCTCCTTCTTCTCGGTTCAGGGCGGTGAAATCCGCGCGCGTGGCGTAGAACTGGAAGCGAAAGCGGCCCTCTCTGCGAGCGTCAACCTGGTGGGGTCTTATACTTACACCGATGCGGAATACACCACGGACACCACCTACAAAGGCAACACGCCTGCTCAGGTGCCAAAACACATGGCATCGTTGTGGGGCGATTACACTCTGTTTGACGGTGCGCTGTCGGGTCTGACGCTGGGTACCGGCGTGCGTTACACGGGCTCAAGCTATGGCGATCCGGCGAACTCCTTCAAGGTGGGCAGCTACACCGTAGTCGATGCGCTGGTCAGATACGATCTGGCACGCGTTGGCATGGCTGGCTCAAACGTGGCGCTGCACGTAAACAACCTGTTCGATCGTGAGTACGTTGCCAGCTGCTTCAATACCTACGGCTGCTTCTGGGGTGCTGAACGTCAGGTTGTTGCCACCGCGACCTTCCGCTTCTA
Source organism: Enterobacter sp. A103 (assembly GCF_034427535.1). Lineage (NCBI taxonomy): Bacteria > Pseudomonadati > Pseudomonadota > Gammaproteobacteria > Enterobacterales > Enterobacteriaceae > Enterobacter > Enterobacter sp. A103. The sequence goes on along the minus strand of NZ_JAXQPQ010000003.1, from coordinate 52,841 downwards.
ATCTCTCTTCGGGCACGGTTCGCCGTGCCCTTTTTATTTAAGTTGGCTGATATGCAGGATATTCAAACGCAACCCGACACCACCTTTACGCTCAACCATCTCTCCTTTCGCGTACCCGGGCGCACGCTGCTGCATCCGCTCTCTCTGACGTTTCCGGCCGGTAAAGTGACGGGCCTGATTGGTCATAACGGTTCCGGTAAATCCACGCTTCTCAAGATGCTGGGGCGCCATCAGCCGCCTTCAGAAGGCGATATTCTGCTGGATGACCAACCGCTGGAGAGCTGGAGCAGTAAAGCCTTTGCCCGCAAAGTGGCCTATCTGCCGCAGCAGCTGCCGCAGGCGGAAGGGATGACGGTGCGCGAGCTGGTGGCGATTGGGCGTTATCCGTGGCACGGTGCGCTTGGGCGCTTCGGCGTCGCCGACAGAGAGAAGGTGGAAGAGGCGATTGCGCTGGTCGGGCTAAAACCGCTGGCGCACCGTCTGGTGGATAGCCTGTCCGGCGGCGAACGTCAGCGCGCGTGGATCGCGATGCTGGTGGCGCAGGACAGCCGCTGTCTGCTGCTGGATGAACCGACCTCTGCGCTGGATATCGCCCATCAGGTCGACGTCCTGGCGCTGGTGCATCGCCTGAGCCAGCAACGTGGCCTGACGGTCATTGCGGTCCTGCACGATATCAACATGGCCGCGCGCTATTGTGACTACCTCGTCGCGCTGCGCGGGGGCGAGATGATTGCCCAGGGGACACCGGCAGAGCTGATGCGCAGCGAAACGCTGGAACATATTTACGGTATTCCGATGGGTATTCTGCCTCACCCGGCCGGGGCTGCACCGGTGAGCTTTGTCTACTGATGCTGAATAACACACGCATTAGCCGCCGTCGCCTGCTGACGGCGATGGCGCTCTCGCCGCTGCTGTTAAAAATGAATACGGCGCGTGCCGCCGCCGTCGATCCGCACCGTATTGTGGCCCTGGAGTGGCTGCCGGTCGAACTGATGATGGCGCTCGGCGTCACGCCCTATGGCGTGGCGGACATTCCTAACTATAACCTCTGGGTGAACGAGCCAAAGCTGCCGGACTCGGTAATCGACGTCGGTCTGCGAACGGAGCCAAACCTTGAGCTGCTGACCCAGATGAAACCCTCGTTCCTGTTCTGGTCAGCGGGCTACGGCCCGTCAGAGGAGACAATGGCGCGCATTGCGCCGGGACGTGGATTTGCTTTCAGCGACGGTAAAAAACCGCTGGCCGTGGCGAAAAACTCGATTAACGAGATGGCGCATTTCCTCAACCGCGAAGCGGAGGCCAAAAAGCATCTCGACGAATTTGATGCCCTGATCGACTCCCTGAAGCCGCGCTTTGCTCACCGGGGCGATCGTCCGCTGCTGATGGTGACGCTGCTGGACGCCCGCCATATGCTGGTCTTCGGTAAAAACTGTCTGTTCCAGGAGGTGCTGGACAGCTTCGGTATTCGCAACGCCTGGGAAGGGGAGATGACCTTCTGGGGCAGTACCGCCGTGGGTATCGACCGCCTGGCGGCGTTTCGCGATGTGGACGTGCTCTGTTTCGATCACGGTAACGAACGCGACATGCAAACCCTGATGGCGACCCCGCTCTGGCAGGCGATGCCGTTTGTGCGCGAGAAGCGCTTCCAGCGCGCCCCGGCGGTCTGGTTCTACGGTGCGACGCTGTCGGCCATGCATTTTGCCCGCGTGCTGGATAACGCCCTGGGAGATAAAGCATGAGTACGCGTATCGCCCGCTTCCCGGCGCTGCTGTTATCCCTGCTTTTTCTGGTTGCGCTGGTATTAACCGGGTTCAACCTCTCCGCGGCCTTACCGCGCGCGCAGTGGGGGGCCGCTCTGGCCTCGCCGGATATCGACAATATTCAGCAGATGCTGTTCCACTACAGCCTGCTGCCGCGTCTGGCGATCTCCCTTTTGGTCGGGGCCGGCTTAGGGCTGGTAGGCGTGCTGTTCCAGCAGGTTTTACGTAACCCGCTGGCAGAGCCAACCACGCTCGGCGTCGCGACCGGCGCGCAGCTTGGGATCACTATCACCACGCTGTGGGCGCTGCCGGGAGCGTTAACCTCGCAGTTTGCGGCACTCGCGGGAGCGTGCGTGGTGGGCGCGCTGGTCTTTGGCGTGGCCTGGGGCAAGCGCCTTTCTCCTGTGACGCTTATTCTGGCCGGGCTGGTGGTGAGCCTGTACTGCGGGGCGATTAACCAGCTGCTGGTGCTGTTCCATCACGATCGGCTGCAAAGCATGTTCCTGTGGAGTACCGGCACGCTCACCCAGACCGACTGGAGCGTTGTAGAGCACCTCTGGCCGCAGCTGGCTGGCGGCGTCGTGCTGACGCTGCTGCTCCTGCGCCCCCTGACGCTCATGGGGCTGGATGATGGCGTGGCGCGTAACCTGGGGCTGGCGCTGTCGCTGGCTCGTCTGGCGGCGCTGACGCTGGCGATTGTATTGAGTGCCCTGCTGGTCAACGCGGTTGGCATCATCGGGTTTATCGGCCTGTTTGCGCCGCTGCTGGCGAAAATGCTCGGGGCGCGTCGCCTGCTGGCGCGTCTGATGCTGGCGCCGCTGATTGGAGCGCTGATCCTCTGGCTTTCCGATCAGCTTATTCTCTGGCTGGCGCAGGTCTGGAGGGAAGTGTCCACCGGCTCTGTGACCGCGCTTATCGGGGCGCCGCTGCTGCTGTGGCTGCTGCCGCGCCTGCGCAGCATGAGCGCACCGGCGATGGACGCCGGCGATAAAGTCTACGCTGAACGTCAGTCGGTGCTGTGGTTTAGCCTTGCCGGTCTGGCGGTGCTGATTATCGCCTCGTTCGCGGCGCTCTCATTCGGACGCGATGCCATGTGCTGGCACTGGGCAACGGGTGATTTACTCAATGAACTGGTGCAATGGCGCTGGCCGCGTATCTTCGCTGCGCTGATCGCAGGGGTGATGCTGGCGGTGGCGGGGTGCATTATTCAGCGTCTGACCGGCAACCCGATGGCAAGCCCTGAAGTGCTCGGGATCAGCTCTGGCGCCGCCTTTGGCGTGGTGCTGATGCTGTTCTTTGTGCCGGGGAATGCGTTTGGCTGGCTGATGCCAGCCGGCAGTATCGGTGCGGCAGTCACGCTGATTATTATCCTGATTGCCGCCGGTCGCGGCGGGTTTTCACCGCACCGCATGCTGCTGGCCGGGATGGCGCTCAGCACCGCATTTACCATGCTGCTGATGATGCTGCAGGCCAGCGGCGATCCGCGTATGGCGAAGATCCTGACCTGGATTTCCGGCTCAACCTACAACGCCACCGGCAGCCAGGTGGTCTGGTCCGGGATCGCGATGCTCGTGCTGCTGGCGATGGTGCCGCTGTGCCGCCGCTGGATGACCATTCTGCCGCTCGGCGGCGAAACCGCGCGTGCGGTGGGAATGGCGCTGACGCCAGCGCGCGTGGCCCTGCTGCTGCTGGCGGCGTGCCTGACGGCTGTGGCAACCCTGACGATTGGACCGCTGAGTTTTGTCGGATTAATGGCGCCGCACATTGCCAGAATGATGGGATTCCGGCGGACGATGCCGCATATCGTCATGTCGGCCCTGACGGGCGGGGTGATGCTGGTGTTCGCGGACTGGTGCGGAAGAATGGTGCTGTTCCCGTATCAGATCCCGGCGGGTCTGCTGTCGACCTTTATCGGTGCGCCGTACTTTATTTATCTGTTGAGAAAGCAGAGTCGGTAATAAAAGTAAACGGCAATCCTTTGATTGCCGTTTTAGTGTTTGCTCCCTCTCCTCGTGGGAGAGGGTTGGGGTGAGGGCATCAAGCCGCACATCTTACAGCTTCGCAAACACCTTGCGCGCCGCGTCGATGGTGTTGTTGATATCATCTTCGCTGTGCGCCACGGACATAAAGCCCGCTTCGAACGCGGACGGCGCCAGGTACACGCCTTCGTCCAGCATCAGGTGGAAGAAGCGCTTGAAGCGTTCAACGTCGCACTTCACCACGTCCTGATAGCAGGTCACGGTTTTCGCATCGGTGAAGAAAATCCCGAACATGCCGCCCACGTGGTTAACCACCAGCGGAATACCCGCTTCTTCTGCCGCTTCCAGCAGACCGTTTGCCAGCTGCGAGGTCAGGTCGGTCAGGGTTTCGTGAATACCCGGCTGTGCCACTTCGGTCAGGCAGGCAAAGCCCGCCGCCATGGCGATAGGGTTACCGGAAAGCGTGCCCGCCTGGTAAACCGGGCCGGTTGGCGCCAGGGCTTCCATCACGTCCTTACGACCACCGAATGCGCCGACCGGCATGCCGCCGCCGATGATTTTGCCGAGGCAGGTCAGGTCCGGCACGACGTCGTAGTAAGACTGTGCCCCCGCCAGCGCCACGCGGAAGCCGGTCATGACTTCATCGATGATCAGCAGCGCGCCGAACTCGTCGCACAGGGCGCGCAGGCCCGGCAGGAAGTCAGGCTGCGGTGGGATACAGTTCATGTTGCCGGCAACCGGCTCAACGATGATGCAGGCGATCTCCTGCGGATACTGCTCGAACGCCGCGCGAACGGTAGCAAGATCGTTGTAGGTGCAGGTCAGGGTGTGCTTCGCGAAATCTGCCGGTACGCCAGGCGAGTTCGGCTGGCCGAGCGTCAGCGCGCCGGAACCGGCCTTCACCAGCAGACAGTCGGCGTGACCGTGGTAACAGCCTTCAAACTTGATGATTTTATCGCGACCGGTAAAACCGCGCGCCAGGCGGATGGCGCTCATGGTGGCTTCGGTACCGGAGTTCACCATACGCACCATGTCCATGGTAGGCACCAGTTCGGTCACCAGCTCCGCCATTTTCACTTCCATTTCGGTTGGCGCACCGAAGCTCAGGCCGCGCTGGGCGGCTTCAATTACCGCGTTACGAATGGCCGGATGGTTGTGCCCCAGCACCATCGGCCCCCAGGAACCCACATAATCGATATAGGCTTTGCCATCGACATCATACAGATACGCGCCGTCAGCACGTTCGATAAACAGCGGCGTACCGCCCACGCCGGTGAAGGCGCGCACAGGTGAGTTCACGCCACCCGGAATAAGCTCGCGGGCTGCACTGTAGAGGTTTTCAGACTTGCTCATGGCGTCGTTCCTGGTTCGAATAAAATGGTTAAGCCCACTATTCTATGTGATTCGGGGAAGGTTATGAAATTTTTAGCCGGGCAATGCTTTAAGATTTGTTAAGTAATTTTCAGGAGACGGTAGGGCCGTCTCTGGTAAAATCCTCGCGGCTTTTTGTGTGACAAATAAGAACAGGACATGAAATCAGATTCTCCGTCTTTTGAAGAACAACAGTTTACGCGCGCCCAGCACCGAATCAGCATTCGGCGGCTGCTCAATCGCGATAAAACGCCGCTGGCGATCCTGCTGGCCGCTGCCGTGGTGGGCACTCTCGCGGGCCTGGTTGGCGTAGCGTTTGAAAAAGCGGTTAATGCCGTACTCAACTGGCGAGTGGGCACCGTGGCCGGTTTCGCCGACAGCGAATGGCTGGTCTGGGTGTGGGCATTCGGGCTGTCCGCGCTGTTTGCCATGGTGGGGTATTTTCTGGTGCGTAAATTCGCGCCGGAAGCGGGGGGATCGGGCATCCCGGAAATTGAAGGCGCGCTGGAGGAGCTGCGTCCGGTACGCTGGTGGCGGGTGATTCCGGTTAAGTTCATCGGCGGCATGGGGACTCTGGGCGCGGGAATGGTGCTTGGACGGGAAGGACCCACGGTACAGCTGGGGGGGAACGTCGGCCGCATGGTGGGCGATCTGTTTCGGATGCGAAGCGCCGAAGCGCGCCATACGCTGCTGGCAACCGGCGCGGCGGCGGGACTTTCCGCCGCGTTTAACGCGCCGCTGGCGGGCATTTTATTCATTATCGAAGAGATGCGCGCGCAGTTCCGCTACAACCTGATCTCAATTAAAGCGGTATTCACCGGCGTCATTATGTCGAGCATCGTGTTTCGCATCTTTAATGGCGAGGGAGCGGTCATTGAGGTGGGTAAACTGACCAACGCGCCGGTCAACACCCTGTGGCTTTACCTGATCCTCGGCATGATTTTTGGCGTGGTGGGGCCGCTGTTTAACACCTTTATCCTGCGCGCTCAAGATATGTTCCAGCGCATTCACGGCGGGAACACCACGAAATGGGTGCTGATGGGCGGTCTGCTGGGCGGAATGTGTGGCGTACTCGGGTTTATCGAGCCGAATGCCGCAGGCGGCGGGTTCGGGCTGATTCCCATTGCGGCGGCGGGGAATTTCAGCGTGGGTCTGCTGCTGTTTATGTTTATCTCACGGGTTATCACGACGGTACTGTGCTTCTCTTCCGGCGCGCCCGGGGGAATTTTTGCCCCGATGCTGGCGCTGGGTACGCTGCTCGGGACCGCGTTTGGTATGGCGGCTGAAGTGGGCTTTCCCGCCTATCACCTTGAAGCCGGGACCTTTGCGGTGGCCGGAATGGGGGCGCTGCTGGCCGCGTCCCTGCGTGCGCCCTTGACCGGGATCGTGCTGGTGCTGGAAATGACGGACAATTACCAGCTCATTTTGCCAATGATCATCACCTGTCTCGGCGCGACACTATTAGCCCAGTTCCTGGGTGGAAAACCGCTATACTCCACCATCCTCGCGCGTACCCTGGCGAAACAAGAGGCTGAACGGGCCGCCATGCAGAATACTTGAATGAATTACCAGGGTATTAGATAATGAGACAAAGAATTGGGTGAATTTTACCCAATAGCAGTATTCATGGGAGCATAAGATGAGTGATGACGTAGTAGCTGTACCGCTCGAATTTACCGAAGCAGCAGCCAACAAAGTGAAAGTCCTGATTGCCGACGAAGACAATCCGGATCTGAAACTGCGTGTTTATATTACCGGTGGCGGCTGCAGCGGCTTCCAGTATGGTTTTACCTTTGACGATCAGGTTAACGATGGCGATATGACTATCGAGAAACAGGGCGTCGCGCTGGTGGTTGACCCGATGAGCCTGCAATATCTGGTGGGTGGTTCGGTGGATTACACCGAGGGTCTGGAAGGTTCGCGCTTTGTGGTCACGAACCCGAATGCGACAAGCACCTGCGGGTGTGGATCTTCGTTCAGCATCTAAGAGAGTGCGGGCTGATGCCGTTACTCCGTCCCTCTCCCACAGGGAGAGGGAGAAAAGACTAAAAACGGTAACCTTGCGGTTACCGTTTTGCTTTTACCTGCCATTATCATCCAGCGCAAACGTCGGCAGCTTCAGGTGCCAGCGTATCGCCGCTAAGCGTATCACCAGCGTCACGACCATCCCCAGCATCGCGGCATTTTCCAGCGGGAGGGCAAAGGTGTAGTACGCGGTAGCGTGAACAATCCCGCCCACAATGCAGGCCGTTGCGTAAATTTCAGTACGCAGGATCATCGGCACTTCACGCGCCAGAATGTCGCGAATGATCCCACCGCCCACGCCGGTTAATACGCCCATGCAGATTGCCACCATCGGACCGGTACCGGCATTAAACGCCTTGTTGACGCCAATACCGACAAACACGGCCAGACCCACGGCATCCAGTACCGGCAATATCCACTTGGGTAAGCGGCGGGGCTGGCGAACCAGCACAATGGTCAACAGGCAGGTGACCATCGCGACCACCAGATCGGTAGGATCTTTCACCCAAAACACCGGGCCATTTGCCAGCGCCATATCGCGGATAGTCCCGCCGCCGACGGCGGTCACGACGCCCAGCACCAGCACGCCAAACGGATCCATGCGTAGTTTTCCGGCGAGCAGAACGCCGGAGATAGCAAAAACGGCTGTGCCAAGAATATCCAGCCAATAAACGAGCATCGTTAAATCCTCGAAAAGGGTCTTATGTTAGTGACTCTCTGCCAGCGCGGCACAGAGCTGTTTTGCGGCGAGGATAATACGCGGGCTGGCGCGTTCAAACCAGTCGCTGTTGAGCGGGATCACCGGAATTTTTAGCTGCTTTTGCCAGAATTGTTCAATTTTAGGAATCTCGCTCGCATTTCCGACCACGACGATGGCCTGCGGCTGGCGCGCCAGCACCTGTTCGCGGCTCACCTGAGGCCACGGCACCCGGCTGGCAGCAAAGATATTTTCACCGCCACAGACTTCCAGCACCTGGTTCTGAATCGACCCTTTTCCGGTGGTGAACAGCGGCTGGCTGCCAAACTGCAGGAAGATGCGTTTTTTAAAAGGGGTATCGTATCGGGATTTCAGCGCGGCATAGTCGCTCAGCATCTGTTTCGCCGCAGCCTCGGCTTTTTTGGGCGTAGGGCTGTAGGGTGCCAGGGCGCGTAGCGCCTGAGCGACCTGCTCAATGCTGACGGCATCAATCCACATCACCTTTATGCCAAGCGAGGTGAGCTGGTTGACCTGCCGCTCGGCGTTGCCGCCGCGCCAGGCCAGCACGAGATCCGGTTTAAGCGCCACGATGCGCTCAAGGTTCATCCCCTGCCAGGTTGCCACCTGTTCAATACCCGCGGCTTGCGGTGGGTAATCCGAAAAGCTACTCACGCCAACGGGCGTGATCCCGGCGGCAAACGCCAGTTCCGTATTTGCGGGAGAGAGGGTAATCACGCGCGGTAACGCATAGAGCCACAGCGGTGCGAGAAGAAGCAGGGCGGCCAGCGCCCTGACGGTATGTTTAGCCACGTGCCAGATTCTGCACCAGGCGCTCCACCATCACGGTGGACTGTTTTGCCGCAACGGTCAGGAACTCGTCGAAGCTGATGTGGGACTGCTGGTCTGCCACGTCAGAGATGGCGCGAACCACCACGAACGGTACGCTGAAGTTATGGCAAACGTGAGCGATCGCGGTCGCTTCCATCTCAACGGCAACCGCCTGAGGGAAGTTATGACGGATTTTCGCCAGCCCAACGGAGCCGTTGATGAAGGCATCACCGCTGACAATCAGACCGCGTACCGCGTTGAGGTTGAGTTCTGCGATGCAGGTCTCTGCCGCCGCAATCAGCTTGTCGTCAGCTTTAAAACCAGCAGGGCAGCCCGGGAGCTGGCCGTACTCGTAACCGAACGCGGTGACGTCGGCATCGTGGTAACGCGCTTCGTCGGAGACAACGATATCGCCCACTTTCAGCGTCGGCGCCAGGCCGCCCGCAGAGCCGGTATTCACGATCACGTCCGGCTTGCAGCGCTCAAGCAGCAGGGTTGCACCCAGCGCAGCAGCCACTTTACCGATGCCTGATTTCAGCAGAGCCACGTCAACACCGTTCAGCTGGCCGGTATAGATCTCACAACCTCCCAGAGAGAGGGTCTGACGGTTCTCAATTTTGTCACGCAGCAGCGTAACTTCTTCTTCCATTGCACCAATAATGCCGATTTTCATAGATTTACTCGCGATGTGCCTTGTTAAGATGCATAGTCTATCATGCGGTTAAGGGGAAACGCATTCTCACGCGGGGGAGCACATGTCACCAATCGATTTTCGCACCAAAATAAACTGGCACCGACGTTTCCGTTCGCCGCAGGGCGACAAGAGCGAACATGAGATCCTGCGTATATTCGAGAGCGATCGCGGGCGGATCGTTAACTCGCCTGCCATCCGCCGTCTGCAGCAAAAAACTCAGGTGTTCCCGCTGGAGCGTAACGCCGCGGTGCGCACGCGCTTAACCCACTCGATGGAAGTGCAGCAGGTCGGGCGCTACATTGCCAAAGAGATTTTGAGCCGTCTCAAAGAGCAGCGTTTACTGGAAGCCTATGGTCTGGACGAGCTGACGGGGCCCTTCGAGAGCATCGTTGAGATGGCCTGCCTGATGCATGACATCGGCAACCCGCCTTTCGGCCACTTTGGTGAGGCGGCGATCAATGACTGGTTTAAGCAGCGGCTTTATCCTTCGGATGCGGTAAGCCAGCCCCTCAGCGATGACCGCTGCATCGTACGCGATTTACGCCTGCGTGAAGGTGAAGAGGGGCTGAACGATCTGCGCCGTAAAGTGCGCCAGGATTTGTGTCACTTCGAGGGCAACGCGCAGGGGATCCGGCTGGTCCATTCCCTGATGCGCATGAACCTGACCTGGGCACAGGTCGGCTGCATTCTGAAATATACGCGCCCCGCGTGGTGGATGGGGGATACGCCCGCGTCCCACAGCTATTTAATGAAAAAACCGGGCTATTACCTTTCCGAAGAGGCCTATATTGAACGGTTACGTAAAGAACTTTCATTGACGCCAAACGGCCGCTTTCCATTGACGTGGATTATGGAAGCCGCCGATGATATTTCCTATTGCGTGGCCGATCTGGAAGATGCCGTGGAGAAAAGAATCTTCAGCGTCGAGGAGCTTTATCAACATCTTTATGCGTCCTGGGGTACCCATGAAAAAAGTTCGCTGTTTGCGCAGGTTGTCGAAAATGCCTGGGAAAAATCGCGCTCAAATACATTAAGCCGCAGTACGGAAGACCAGTTCTTTATGTATTTGCGGGTCAATACATTAAATAAACTGGTGCCGTATGCGGCGTCGCGTTTTATTGATAATTTGCCGCTCATTTTCAGCGGGGAATTCAACCACGCGCTGCTGGAAGATGACAGTAGTTTCAGTCAACTCCTTGAGCTTTATAAACATGTGGCGATGCGGCATGTATTCAGCCATCCGGATGTCGAGCAGCTAGAGCTGCAGGGCTATCGGGTAATCAGTGGGTTACTGGAAATTTATTCCCCGTTGCTTCAGCTGTCGGTCGATGAATTCAGCGAACTGGTGGAACACGAGCGCGTGCGCAGAATACCCATCGAATCGCGGCTTTATCAGAAACTTTCTACCCGGCATCGTCTGGCGTATGTCGAAGCGATTGGTAAGCTGGAACGCAACTCTCCCCAATGGCCGGTGATGGAATATTATTATCGCTGCCGTCTTATCCAGGACTATATCAGCGGCATGACGGATTTGTATGCCTGGGATGAATACCGCAAGCTCATGGCGGTGGAATAATTCCGGAGTTTTGTAAAGACGGCCAATAAATTTTTACCTTTTCCATAAACTTATCGCCGGAACTAAGCGGTATAAAATGAATCTGAGTTACACAGCAATTTTGCGTTACCTGTAAATCGAGATTGAGAAATATGAAAAAAACCACATTAGCAATGAGTGCACTGGCTCTGAGTTTAGGTTTAGCGCTGTCTCCTCTGACTGCTACTGCAGCCGAGACCGCGTCGTCGGCAGCAACCGCGCAGCAGATGCCAAGCCTGGCACCGATGCTCGAAAAAGTGATGCCATCGGTGGTGAGTATTAACGTTGAGGGCAGCACGACCGTCAATACGCCGCGTATGCCGCGTAACTTCCAGCAGTTCTTCGGCGACAACTCGCCGTTCTGCCAGGACGGTTCGCCATTCCAGAGCTCTCCGTTCTGTCAGGGCGGCGGTGCCGGGGATGACAGCCAGGGAGGCGGCCAGCAGCAGAAATTCATGGCGCTTGGCTCGGGGGTAATTATTGATGCGGCGAAAGGCTACGTCGTCACTAACAACCACGTTGTCGATAACGCGAACAGCATTAAGGTTCAGCTGAGCGATGGCCGCAAGTTTGACGCCAAAGTGGTGGGTAAAGACCCGCGCTCCGACATTGCGCTGATCCAGATTCAGGATCCGAAAAACCTGACGGCGATTAAAATTGCCGACTCTGACGCGCTGCGCGTGGGCGACTATACCGTGGCGATCGGTAACCCGTTCGGTCTGGGTGAAACCGTGACCTCGGGTATCGTCTCAGCGCTGGGTCGTAGCGGCCTGAACGCGGAAAACTACGAAAACTTCATCCAGACGGATGCGGCGATCAACCGCGGTAACTCCGGCGGTGCGCTGGTGAACCTGAACGGTGAGCTGATCGGTATCAACACCGCTATCCTGGCACCGGACGGCGGCAACATCGGTATCGGCTTTGCTATCCCGAGTAACATGGTGAAAAACCTGACCGCGCAGATGGTGCAGTATGGCCAGGTGAAACGCGGCGAGCTGGGTATCCTCGGTACGGAGCTGAACTCCGAACTGGCTAAGGCGATGAAAGTTGACGCTCAGCGCGGGGCATTCGTCAGCCAGGTGATGCCAAATTCCTCTGCGGCGAAAGCGGGCATTAAAGCGGGGGATGTGATCACCTCCCTGAACGGTAAACCGATCAGCAGCTTTGCCGCCCTGCGTGCCGAAGTGGGCTCGATGCCGATTGGCAGTAAAGTGACCCTCGGCCTGCTGCGCGACGGTAAGCCGGTTAACGTGAGCCTGGAGCTGCAGCAGAGCAGCCAGAATCAGGTGGATTCCAGCACCATCTTCAGCGGTATTGAAGGTGCCGAGATGAGCAATAAAGGCGCAGACAAAGGCGTGGTGGTGAACAACGTGAAAGCGAATTCACCGGCAGCCCGTATCGGCCTGAAAAAAGGCGATGTGATCATGGGCGCTAACCAGCAGCCGGTGAAAAACATCGCTGAACTGCGCAAAATTCTCGACAGCAAGCCTTCCGTGCTGGCGCTGAATATCCAGCGTGGTGATACCTCTCTTTATCTGCTGATGCAGTAATCCTCTGAAGCCCCTGTTCGCAGGGGCTTTCTCGTTTTTGTGATTCTTGCCACAACTCCATACTTCTTCCTCTCTCTTTGTGCATTCGCACAATGCAGCCGTCGCTGAACTTCCCTATGCTTGAGCTCTGCTCACGGGAGGGTTACATGGCTGGCTGGCATCTTGATACCAAAATGGCGCAGGATATCGTGGCGCGCACCATGCGCATCATTGATACCAATATCAACGTAATGGATGCCCGCGGGCGCATTATTGGCAGCGGCGATCGCGAGCGTATTGGGGAATTGCACGAAGGTGCGCTGCTGGTGCTTTCTCAGGGGCGGGTCGTGGATATCGACGATGCGGTAGCGAAACACCTGCACGGCGTACGTCAGGGCATCAATTTACCGCTGCGTCTTGAAGGCGAAATTGTGGGGGTAATTGGCCTCACCGGCGAGCCCGAGTCACTGCGAAAATACGGTGAGCTGGTCTGTATGACGGCAGAGATGATGCTGGAGCAGTCGCGCCTGATGCACCTGCTCGCTCAGGACAGCCGCCTGCGTGAAGAGCTGGTAATGAACCTTATTCAGGCGGAAGAGCATACGCCTGCGCTCAGCGAATGGGCGCAGCGTCTGGGGATCGATTTAAACCAGCCGCGCGTGGTGGCGGTCATTGAGGTCGATAGCGGCCAGCTTGGCGTGGACAGCGCGATGGCCGAGCTGCAGCAGCTGCAAAATGCGCTGGCGACGCCGGAGCGCGATAACCTGGTGGCGATCGTTTCTCTGACGGAAATGGTGGTCCTCAAACCGGCGCTCAATGCGTTCGGCCGCTGGGATGCCGACGATCATCGTCGTCGCGTGGAGCAGCTGATCTCCCGGATGGAGGAGAACGGCCAGCTGCGTTTTCGCGTTGCGCTGGGCAACTACTTTACCGGGCCGGGCAGTATCGCCCGCTCCTGGCGTACCGCGCGCACCACCATGATGGTGGGCAAGCAGCGGATGCCGGAGAGCCGCAGCTATTTCTATCAGGATCTGATGCTGCCGGTGCTGCTCGACAGCCTGCGCGGGGGCTGGCAGGCCAATGAGCTGGCGCGGCCATTAGCGCGTCTGAAAGCCATGGACAACAATGGCCTGCTGCGCCGGACGCTGCAGGCGTGGTTCCGGCATAACGTGCAGCCGCTGGCGACCTCGAAGGCGCTGTTTATTCACCGCAATACGCTTGAGTATCGGTTAAACCGGATTTCAGAGCTGACGGGGCTGGATCTGGGAAACTTTGACGACAGGCTGCTGCTGTATGTGGCGCTACAGCTGGACGAACAGAGATGATGCTGTATGCGGTCTGGTGCCCTCACCCCATCCCTCTCCCACGGGGAGAGGGCGCAAACACTAAAAACGGCAATCAAGGATTGCCGTTTTGCTTTTATTTCCGCGTTAATTTCTCAAGATCCGCTTCAATCTCGCTGATCTTATTCGTCACAACGCTTTCAAGGTGACGCAGGTCGTCAAGGATCTTACGCTTAAGATCGACTTCGGTGCGGTCGCGCTGGCAGATCTGATCGAGTTCATCGATCACATAGCGCAGGTTAGGGCTGATTTCCTGTACTTCTTTGTAGCCCTGTCCTACACCGTCAGCCACAACGGTCTTACGCTGGCGTGGATATTTAAACTTCACGCTTTTGGCGAAAAACTCTCCTTTGTCCTTGTGAAAATAGATTTTCAGAATATCGTTATTGGCTTCCTGACGGAGGCTGTAACGATCAATTTCATCAGGATTGGTAATGCCCAGACTTTTCAGATTATCGTACATAGCGGTACCCTTGATCTCAACATAACCTTTGAATAATTAACGAAAAAATCTATTTTCGCCACCCTCAGATATAAAAAAAGCGGGGTTGCCCCCGCTTTTTGTTATACCCGATTAATCGATGGTGCGCAGCAATTCGTTGATGCCCACTTTACCGCGCGTTTTCGCATCCACTTTCTTCACGATAACCGCACAGTACAGGCTGTATTTGCCATCTTTTGACGGCAGGTTGCCGGAAACCACCACGGAGCCCGCCGGAACGCGACCGTAGTGAACTTCACCGGTTTCACGGTCGTAAATACGGGTGCTCTGACCGATGTAAACGCCCATGGAGATCACGGAGCCTTCTTCAACGATCACGCCTTCAACCACTTCAGAGCGCGCGCCGATGAAGCAGTTGTCTTCGATGATGGTCGGGTTAGCCTGCAGTGGCTCCAGAACACCACCGATGCCCACGCCGCCGGACAGGTGAACGTTTTTACCGATCTGCGCGCATGAACCGACGGTCGCCCAGGTGTCAACCATGGTGCCTTCGTCAACGTAGGCACCGATGTTCACGTAGGATGGCATCAGCACGGTGTTGCGTGCGATGAATGCGCCCTGACGAACCGCCGCAGGCGGTACCACGCGGAAGCCTTCTTTCTGGAAACGCGCTTCGTCGTAGTCAGCGAATTTCATTGGCACTTTATCGAAGTAGCGGCTTTCTGCTCCGTCGATAACCTGGTTATCGTTGATACGGAAAGAGAGCAGCACGGCTTTCTTCAGCCATTGATGAGTGACCCACTGACCGTCGATTTTTTCTGCCACGCGCAGCGCGCCGGAATCCAGAAGGGAAATCACCTGGTTTACCGCTTCACGGGTCACGGTATCCACATTTGCCGGGGTAATCTCGGCGCGACGCTCAAAAGCGGACTCAATAACGTTCTGTAACTGCTGCATTGTTTACTCTTTCCATTTCACTAAAAAACATATCACCCTTTATCGTTTGGATTGAGGGCTGCTGTCAACCGTTGTTGCACTTCAAGCTGCAGGTCATTATTAAGGGCACGCCGGTCCGCTGTTGCGATTATAAATAAATCTTCTACTCGCTCGCCAATCGTTGTAATTCGGGCGCCGTGGAGCGAAATTCCCAGATCGGCAAAAACCTGGCCGACGCGGGCAAGCAGCCCTGGCTGGTCGAGCGCGATCAGCTCCAGGAACGATTTACGGTCGGTGTGGGTCGGCAGGAAATTGACCTCGGTATCGACGGTAAAGTGGCGCAATTTCGCCGGCTGGCGACGCGGCTGCGGGGGCTGCCAGCTGCGCTGGGTAATCGCCTGTTCCAGACCAAAACGTATCCCTTCATGCCTGTCCGACGAGAGCGGGCTGCCGTCCGGCTCAAGCACGATAAAGGTGTCCATCGCCATGCCGTCGCGGGTGGTGAAAATCTGCGCGTCGTGAACGCTCAGGTTACGCCTGTCCAGCTCGGCGCAGACCGCAGCAAACAGGTAAGGTCGGTCCGGGCTCCAGATGAAAATCTCCGTCCCGCCGCGGGTGGCCTGCGGGCTCAGCAGGATCATCGGCTGGGACAGATCGTGCTTGAGCAGATGCCGCGCGTGCCACGCAAGCTGGTTTGGGCTATGGCGGACAAAATAGTTGGCGCGGCAGCGGGCCCAAATCTGATGCAGTGCCTCTTCATCAATATTATCCATCCGCAGCAGCGCCAGCGCCTGCAGCTGGTGATGGCGCACGCGCTCGCGCATGTCCGGGGTGTTTTGCATCCCGCGACGCAGCTGTTTTTCGGTGGCGAAGTACAGCTCGCGCAGCAGGCTCTGCTTCCAGCTGTTCCACAGGGTCTCGTTGGTGGCGCAGATATCGGCCACCGTCAGGCAGACCAGATAGCGCAGACGGTTTTCCGTCTGAACCTCTTCAGCGAACTGCTTGATCACTTCCGGATCCTGAATGTCACGACGCTGCGCGGTGACCGACATCAGCAGGTGATGGCGCACCAGCCAGGCCACCAGCTGCGTTTCACGCGAGTTCAGGCCGTGCAGTTCGGCAAATTTCAGCACGTCCTGCGCGCCCAGCACCGAATGGTCACCGCCGCGACCTTTGGCGATATCGTGGAACAGGGCGGCAATCAGGATCAGTTCCGGATGGGTCAGGCGCGGCCACAGTTCGACGCAGAGCGGGTGGCGGGAGCGCGTCTCTTCTCTCGCAAAGCTTTCCAGCTTGAGCATCACGCGGATCGTGTGTTCATCCACCGTGTAGGCGTGGAACAGATCGAACTGCATTTGCCCGACAATGTGCGACCACTGCGGCATATAGGCCCACAGCACGCTGTGGCGGTGCATCGGCAGCAGGCCGCGGCTGACGGCGCCCGGGTGGCGGAGCATGCTCAGGAACAGCGAACGCGCTTCCGGGATATAGCACAGCGGCTGCGTCAGATGACGGCGCGCATGGCGCAGATGGCGCAGAGTGGTGGAGTAGATCCCGGTGATGGTGCTGTTGCGCACCATGGTATAGAACATCCGCAGAATCGCTTCCGGCTCGCGGATGAACAGCGTTTCGTCGCGCAGGTCGATAAGCGTGCCGCGCAGCTGGAATTCGTCATCAATCGGGCGCGGTTTTTCGTCCGCCGTCAGGGCCAGAATGGCCTCGTCGAACAGCTGCAACAGCATCTGGTTCAGCTCGGTCACCCGGCGGGTGACGCGGAAGAAATCCTTCATCATGTGCTCAACCGGCTCGTTGCCTTCGCCCTGATAATTCAGGCGCTGAGCCACGCTGAGCTGGCGGTCAAACAGCAGGCGGTTATCGTAGCGGGTGACTTCCAGATGCAGGGCAAACCGGATGCGCCACAGCAGGTGCAGGCACTCGTTCAGCTCGTTACGCTCGGCCTCGGTTAAAAAGCCGAAGCCGACCATCTCGTCCATCGAAGTGGCGCCAAAATGGCGGCGGGCGACCCACTGCAGGGTGTGGATGTCGCGCAGGCCGCCGGGGCTGCTTTTAATATCGGGTTCAAGATTATAGCTGGTGCCGTGGTAGCGCTGGTGGCGCTGGTTTTGCTCCTCGACCTTCGCGGCGAAGAACTTTTCTGACGGCCAGAAGCCGTCGCTGAAGATGTGTTTTTGCAGCTCCAGGAACAGGGCGACGTCACCAATCAGCAGGCGGGTTTCAATCAGGTTGGTGGCGACGGTCAGGTCCGATAACCCTTCCAGCAGACACTCTTCCAGGGTACGCACGCTGTGGCCGACTTCCAGCTTTACGTCCCAGAGCAGCGTCAGCAGTTCGCCAATTTTTTGCGCCTGTTCGTCCGGCAGCTTTTTGCGGCTTAAGATCAGCAGATCGATATCGGAAAGCGGATGCAGCTCACCGCGGCCATAGCCCCCGACGGCAACCAGCGCAACATCACTGATTTGCCCAAACCCGTAATCGATCCACAGGCGCTGCAGCAGCTGGTCGATAAATTCGGTGCGCGCTTCAATGAGCTGCTCGGCCGACACGCCTGCGTCAAACGCGCTGCCCAGCCAGCGATGGAAAACATCCATATGGGCTTTAATATGCGCGCAGGTCAGCTCGTGCGACGGCCAGACGCCCGGGTTATCGGGCTGGTCGGGGAGGGTGGGAAGTGCTGTGTTAGCATACTGTTCGGGTAAAAGATTACTCATCGTGCGCCACCCATAAGAAAAAGCTATAGCCATTAAAAAAGCCGGCATTTGCCGGCTTTTTTATCATTCATCGTGCGTCAGTATCGCCGGGATGGTGTCATCCTTGCGCAACGTCATAATTTCGCAGCCGTTGTCTGTTACCACAATAGTATGCTCGTACTGCGCAGACAAGCTTCTGTCTTTGGTTTTCACCGTCCAGCCGTCTTTCATGGTGCGGATGCGGTAATCACCCGCGTTGACCATCGGCTCAATGGTAAAGGTCATGCCTTTTTGCAGCACCACGCCGCCGTCATCTGCATCATAGTGCAGGACCTGCGGTTCTTCATGGAAGACGCGACCAATGCCGTGTCCGCAGTACTCGCGCACCACGGAGAAACCTTCGGCTTCCACAAACTTCTGGATTGCCGCACCGAGGGTACGCAGGCGAATACCCGGTTTAACCATTTTCAGCGCCAGGTAGAGGCTCTCTTGCGTCACTTTGCACAGACGCTCGCCGAGAATCGTCGGCTTGCCAACGATGAACATTTTTGAGGTGTCACCGTGGTACTCGTCTTTAATGACGGTTACGTCGATGTTGACGATATCGCCATCTTTCAGCAGTTTTTCGTCATCCGGAATGCCGTGACACACCACTTCATTAATAGAGATGCAGACGGATTTCGGGAAACCGTGGTAGCCGAGGCAGGCGGAAACCGCGTGCTGCTCGTTCACGATATAGTCGTTACAGATACGGTCCAGTTCACCGGTGCTGACGCCCGGCTTCACGAACGGCTCGATCATTTCCAGCACTTCCGCGGCCAGACGACCGGCGATGCGCATCTTTTCAATTTCTTCAGGTGTCTTAATAGAGATAGCCATGTAATCTGTCCATCGGTGTCGATTTTTTCGACAATACTAGTCTAAGTGTCGTCAATGGTATCAGTCAGGCACGCTCCGTGCCAAATTGAGAATCATTAACAGCACACTCCGCCAACAACTGTTGGTTTCTGGTCGTGTTTTGTGGTATAAAGCGCGCCGGACTTCCGATCCATCTCAGATACACAGGCTGGACGGAAGCGACAAATCTCACTTTGTGTAACAACACACACGTATCGGCACATATTCCGGGGTGCCCTTCGGGGTCGGTAATATGGGATACGTGGAGGCATAACCCCAACTTTCAATATAGAGGTTTTAAACATGGCAACTGTTTCCATGCGCGACATGCTCAAGGCTGGTGTTCACTTTGGTCACCAGACCCGTTACTGGAACCCGAAAATGAAGCCTTTCATCTTCGGCGCGCGTAACAAAGTTCACATCATCAACCTTGAGAAAACTGTACCAATGTTCAACGAAGCCCTGGCTGAGCTGAACAAGATCTCTTCCCGTAAAGGTAAGATTCTGTTCGTTGGTACTAAGCGCGCTGCAAGCGAAGCTGTGAAAGATGCTGCTAACAGCTGCGACCAGTTCTTCGTGAACCATCGCTGGTTGGGCGGCATGCTGACCAACTGGAAAACTGTTCGTCAGTCCATCAAACGCCTGAAAGATCTGGAAACCCAGTCTCAGGACGGTACTTTCGACAAGCTGACTAAGAAAGAAGCGCTGATGCGCACTCGTGAACTGGACAAGCTGGAAAACAGCCTGGGCGGTATCAAAGATATGGGCGGCCTGCCAGACGCGCTGTTCGTAATCGATGCAGACCACGAGCACATCGCAATCAAAGAAGCTAACAACCTGGGTATCCCGGTATTCGCTATCGTTGATACCAACTCCGATCCGGACGGTGTTGACTTCGTTATCCCGGGTAACGACGACGCAATCCGTGCTGTTAGCCTGTACCTGAGCGCTGTAGCTGCTACCGTTCGTGAAGGCCGTTCCCAGGATCTGGCTTCTCAGGCGGAAGAAAGCTTCGTAGAAGCTGAATAATAAGGTTTTACCCCTTATTAGTACCGTGTATGAATAGGGGCCCATTACCGGCCCCTTTTTTCAATTTACACTGTTTGGCCCACGGCCGGGCAGTTCACATCTCCCGAGGATTTAAGAATGGCTGAAATTACCGCATCCCTGGTAAAAGAGCTGCGCGAGCGTACTGGCGCAGGCATGATGGATTGCAAAAAAGCGCTGACTGAAGCGAACGGCGACATCGAGCTGGCAATCGAAAACATGCGTAAATCCGGTGCGATCAAAGCAGCTAAAAAAGCAGGCAACGTTGCTGCTGACGGCGTGATCATCACTAAGATCGACGGCAACTACGGCATCATTCTGGAAGTTAACTGCCAGACTGACTTCGTTGCTAAAGATGGTGGTTTCCAGGCATTTGCTAACAAAGTTCTGGACGCAGCTGTTGCGGGTAAAATCACTGACGTTGAAGTTCTGAAAGCACAGTTCGAAGAAGAACGTGTTGCGCTGGTTGCTAAAATCGGTGAGAACATCAACATCCGTCGCGTATCTTCTCTGGAAGGCGACGTTCTGGGCTCTTACCAGCACGGTGCACGTATCGGTGTTCTGGTTGCGGCTAAAGGCGCTGACGAAGAGCTGGTTAAACAGCTGGCAATGCACATTGCTGCAAGCAAACCAGAATTCGTTAAGCCAGAAGACGTGTCTGCTGAAGTGGTAGAGAAAGAGTACCAGGTTCAGCTGGACATCGCGATGCAGTCTGGTAAGCCAAAAGAAATCGCAGAGAAAATGGTTGAAGGCCGCATGAAGAAATTCACCGGCGAAGTTTCTCTGACTGGCCAGCCATTCGTAATGGACCCAAGCAAGTCTGTTGCTCAGCTGCTGAAAGAGCACAACGCTGACGTAACTGGCTTCATCCGCTTCGAAGTGGGCGAAGGCATCGAGAAAGTTGAGACTGACTTCGCAGCAGAAGTTGCTGCAATGTCCAAGCAGTCTTAATGATTGAAAAGGAGCCGCCTGAGGGCGGCTTCTTTTTGTCACCCGTCACAGGAAATCAGACAGGCTCCAGTATCGCTGTGCTGATTTGCGGCATATCATGTCGCCAGAATTAACCCCCATCTTAATCGTTGACAGTCTCAGGAAAGAAACATGGCTACCAATGCAAAACCCGTGTACAAACGCATTCTGCTTAAGCTGAGTGGCGAAGCGCTGCAGGGATCGGAAGGCTTCGGTATTGACGCAAGCATCCTTGATCGCATGGCACAGGAAATCAAAGAACTGGTCGAACTGGGTATCCAGGTTGGCGTGGTCATTGGCGGTGGCAACCTTTTCCGTGGTGCTGGTCTGGCGAAAGCGGGGATGAACCGCGTTGTGGGCGACCACATGGGTATGCTGGCAACCGTCATGAATGGCCTGGCAATGCGTGATGCACTGCACCGCGCCTATGTGAATGCCCGCCTGATGTCCGCGATCCCGCTGAATGGCGTTTGCGATAATTACAGCTGGGCAGAGGCCATCAGCCTGCTGCGCAATAACCGCGTGGTGATCCTCTCCGCCGGTACGGGTAACCCGTTCTTTACTACCGATTCCGCTGCCTGCCTGCGCGGTATCGAGATCGAAGCCGATGTGGTACTGAAAGCGACCAAAGTAGACGGCGTGTTTACTGCCGACCCGGCAAAAGATCCTTCTGCCACCATGTACGATCAGCTGAGCTACAGCGAAGTGCTGGATAAAGAGCTGAAAGTGATGGATCTTGCCGCCTTCACGCTGGCTCGCGACCACAAACTGCCGATCCGTGTCTTCAACATGAACAAGCCTGGCGCACTGCGTCGCGTGGTCATGGGCGAAAAAGAAGGCACTTTGATCACGGAATAATTTCCGTCGACGATAAATACAGGTAAGATTCCGCTTTATTTTGTAGTGGTATCTTACCCGGGCGCGCCTTTGGCGTTGTCATGAATTAAACGCGACTATACTTAGCACACCTGTAGCGCTGTGCTGGCGGATAGTCTGCCTGAGACAAGTTTTCAAGGATTCGTAACGTGATTAACGACATCAGAAAAGATGCTGAAGTACGCATGGACAAATGCGTAGAAGCGTTCAAAAACCAAATCAGCAAAATCCGTACTGGCCGTGCTTCCCCAAGCCTGCTGGATGGCATCATCGTAGAATATTACGGTACGCCAACCCCTCTGCGCCAGCTGGCGAGCGTGACGGTTGAAGATACCCGTACGCTGAAAATCAACGTCTTCGACCGCTCTATGAGCCCGGCCGTTGAGAAAGCGATTATGGCCTCTGACCTTGGACTGAACCCAAGCTCTGCGGGCGCAGACATCCGCGTTCCACTGCCTCCGCTGACGGAAGAACGTCGTAAAGATCTTATCAAAGTGGTTCGTGGCGAAGCTGAGCAGGGTCGTGTATCCGTGCGTAACGTCCGTCGCGATGCGAACGATAAAGTGAAAGCACTGCTGAAAGAAAAAGAGATCAGCGAAGATGACGATCGTCGTTCTCAGGACGACATTCAGAAAATGACCGACGCGGCCATCAAGAAAATTGATGCGGCGCTGGCAGAAAAAGAAGCGGAACTGATGCAGTTCTGATTTCTGTCGTACACTGATAAACGCCGTTCAGAAGGACTTCGGGTCTTGCTGGCGGCGTTTTGCTTTTATCTGGTCTAACTTTTTTCGGGCATCTCATGAAGCATTTAACACTCCTCGGCTCAACCGGCTCTATCGGTTGCAGCACTCTCGACGTCGTTCGCCATAATCCTGAACTTTACACCGTGACAGCGCTGGTGGCCGGTAAGAATGTGCAGCGAATGGTCGAACAGTGTCTGGAGTTTGCGCCCCGCTATGCGGTGATGGATGACGAAGAGAGCGCGCGTCTGCTGAAAGCACAGCTGCGTGAAAAGGGCAGCCGAACCGAAGTGCTGAGTGGACAGCAGGCGGCCTGCGAGATGGCGGCGCTGGACGAGGTGGATCAGGTTATGGCGGCCATTGTCGGCGCGGCAGGGCTGCTGCCGACGCTTGCCGCGATTGATGCCGGTAAGGATGTTTTGCTGGCCAATAAAGAGTCGTTGGTCACCTGCGGGCGCCTGTTTATGGATGCGGTGAAGCAGCGCGGCGCGCGTCTTCTGCCGGTCGACAGCGAACACAACGCGATTTTTCAGAGTTTACCGCAACCTTTTCAACAGAACCTGGGGTACGCTGACCTGGAGCAGAATGGCGTGGTGTCTATTCTGCTTACCGGGTCTGGTGGCCCGTTCCGTGAAACGCCACTGTCTGAACTGCGTGCGATGACACCGGATCAGGCGTGCCGTCATCCGAACTGGTCGATGGGGCGTAAAATCTCCGTTGATTCTGCCACCATGATGAACAAAGGTCTGGAATACATTGAAGCACGCTGGCTGTTTAATGCGTCAGCGAAACAGATGGAAGTACTGATTCACCCGCAATCGGTGATTCACTCGATGGTGCGTTATCAGGATGGTAGCGTGCTGGCACAGCTGGGCGAGCCGGACATGCGTACGCCGATTGCCCATTCAATGGCGTGGCCAAATCGAGTGAAATCCGGCGTGAAGCCGCTTGATTTCTGCAAGCTAAGTTCCCTGACGTTCAGTGAACCAGACTACGACCGCTATCCTTGTCTGAAGCTTGCGATGAATGCCTTTGACCAGGGGCAGGCGGCGACGACGGCACTTAATGCAGCCAATGAAATTACCGTTGAGGCATTTCTGAATCAGCAAATTCGTTTTACCGATATCGCGTCGTTAAATTTATCGGTACTGGACATGATGGATTTGCGCGAACCACAAAGCGTGGAAGAGGTGCTGGCGGTGGATGCAGCTGCGCGTAATATTGCACGCCAACGGGTGACACGTCTCGCAAGCTGGTGATAAAGCAAGCACTAGTCGTCGTGCTATTTGTTAGCGTTGGGCTTCAGTGATATAGTCTGCGCCACCTGATCGCAGGTATTTGACTTAATGTGGTCAGGTGAGCCGTGGTTTGACACGGCTTTTTTATGTATAGGCTTCAGTATTCCTGAGTACCGTTAAATCCTTTTCAGGGACAAAAAACGCGTTATGTTGTCTGCGAATCAACCAATAAGCGAAAATTTGCCAGCTCATGGCTGCCGTCATGTAGCAATCATTATGGATGGCAATGGCCGCTGGGCGAAAAGACAAGGGAAGATACGAGCCTTTGGGCATAAAGCGGGGGCGAAATCCGTTCGCCGCGCCGTTTCTTTTGCCGCCAACAACGGCATTGATGCGTTAACGCTCTATGCTTTTAGCAGTGAAAACTGGAATCGACCTCTGCAGGAAGTGACTGCGTTGATGGAATTGTTTGTGTGGGCGCTAGACAGCGAAGTAAAAAGCCTGCACCGCCACAACGTCCGCCTGCGTATCATTGGCGATACCAGTCGTTTTAACTCACGTTTGCAGGAACGGATCCGCAAAGCTGAAGCGCTGACGGAAAATAATACCGGTTTGACGCTGAATATTGCGGCGAATTACGGCGGACGCTGGGATATTATCCAGGGCGTTCGGCATCTGGCCGAACAGGTTCAGGAAGGGCTGTTGAGACCCGACCAAATTGATGAAGAGGCGCTGAGCAAGCAAATCTGCATGAATGAACAGGCACCTGTGGATTTGGTAATTAGGACAGGGGGGGAACATCGCATAAGTAACTTTTTGATATGGCAAATTGCCTATGCCGAACTTTACTTTACGGATGTTCTTTGGCCCGATTTTGATGAACAAGACTTTGAAGGTGCGCTGCATGCCTTTGCCAATCGAGAGCGTCGTTTCGGCGGCACCGAGCCTGGTGGCGACAAAGCCTGATGGGGGTAGCTTTTGCTGAAGTATCGCCTGATTTCCGCTTTTGTATTAATACCCATTGTCATTGCGGCGCTGTTTTTACTGCCCCCGGTGGGATTCGCTATTGTCACGCTGGTGGTGTGCATGCTCGCTGCGTGGGAATGGGGACAGTTTAGCGGCTTTACCTCGCGCACTCAGCGAGTATGGCTTGCGGTACTTTGTGGCTTTATCCTGGCCATAATGCTGTTTACGTTGCCTGAATATCACCATGATATTCATCAGCCCCTGGTTGCCGGTTCCTTGTGGATATCGCTGGCCTGGTGGGTTGCCGCGCTGTTGCTGGTTCTTTTTTACCCGGGTTCCGCGGCATTGTGGCGTAATTCAAAAGTGCTGCGACTGATTTTTGGCTTGCTCACAATTATTCCTTTTTTCTGGGGTATGGTTGCGCTGCGAGCGTGGCACTACGACGAAAACCACTACAGCGGTGCGATCTGGCTGCTTTATGTGATGATTCTGGTCTGGGGGGCTGACTCCGGGGCCTATATGTTTGGTAAACTGTTTGGCAAACATAAGCTGGCACCGAAGGTTTCTCCGGGCAAAACCTGGCAAGGATTCATCGGCGGCCTGTTTACGGCAGCGATCATCTCCTGGGGCTACGGCGTCTGGGCGAATCTTGAAGTGGCACCGTCAATACTGCTGGTGTGCTCGATTTTTGCTGCGCTTGCCTCCGTGCTCGGTGATTTAACCGAAAGTATGTTTAAGCGTGAAGCAGGGATTAAGGACAGCGGACACCTGATTCCAGGGCATGGCGGTATACTGGATCGCATTGATAGCCTGACAGCGGCTGTTCCAGTGTTTGCGTGTTTGCTTTTACTGGTATTCGGGACGATTTAACGGAAGGTTTTATGCTGAGCATTCTCTGGAATCTGGCGGCGTTCATTGTTGCACTGGGTGTACTGATTACCGTGCATGAATTTGGCCATTTCTGGGTTGCTCGCCGCTGTGGCGTGCGCGTAGAGCGATTTTCCATCGGTTTTGGTAAATCACTCTGGACGCGCACCGACCGCCACGGCACGGAATTTGTCATCGCCCTTATCCCGCTGGGCGGCTACGTCAAAATGCTCGACGAACGCGTCGAGCCTGTCGCTCCTGAG
Source organism: Enterobacter sp. A103 (assembly GCF_034427535.1). Lineage (NCBI taxonomy): Bacteria > Pseudomonadati > Pseudomonadota > Gammaproteobacteria > Enterobacterales > Enterobacteriaceae > Enterobacter > Enterobacter sp. A103. Next base: position 27,069 of record NZ_JAXQPQ010000003.1, on the reverse strand, counting down.
CTGCGACACAGCGCATTCAACAATAAAACCGTTGGACAACGCGCCGCCATCATTGCTGCCGGACCGGTAGCCAACTTCATCTTTGCGATTTTCGCTTACTGGCTGGTGTTTATCATCGGCGTCCCTGGCGTACGTCCGGTGGTGGGTGAAATTGCCCCCAATTCCATCGCGGCGAGTGCGCAAATTACATCCGGGATGGAACTTAAAGCGATTGATGGCATCGAAACCCCTGATTGGGATGCCGTGCGACTGCAGCTGGTAGCCAAAATCGGCGATCCGCAGACCACCATCAGCGTATCGCCGTTTGGTTCAGATACGCGTCAGGACAAAGTACTCGATTTACGTCACTGGCGTTTCGAGCCAGACAAAGAGGATCCCGTCGCTGCGCTGGGCATTCGTCCACGCGGCGCGCAGATTGAGCCGGTATTAGCCGAAGTACAGGCAAATTCGGCGGCGAGCAAAGCGGGTTTGCAAGCGGGCGACAGGATCGTTAAAGTCGATGGTCAACCATTAACAGAGTGGATGACCTTTGTTACTCTGGTGCGCGATAATCCGGGAACGTCTCTCGCGCTGGAAGTTGAAAGGCAGGGCAGTCCGCTTTCGCTGACGCTGATCCCGGATACGAAGTCGGTCGGCAAAAAGGCAGAAGGGTTTGCAGGCGTTGTGCCAAAAGTGATCCCGCTGCCAGATGAGTACAAGACAATACGCCAGTATGGGCCGTTCAGCGCCATCCTTGAAGCCACGGATAAAACATGGCAACTGATGAAGCTGACGGTCAACATGTTGGGGAAATTGATAACCGGTGATGTGAAACTGAACAACCTCAGTGGGCCAATTTCGATTGCTCAGGGGGCTGGGATGTCAGCGGAATTCGGGGTGATTTACTATCTCATGTTCCTCGCGCTCATTAGCGTGAACCTTGGGATAATCAACCTGTTCCCGCTTCCCGTTTTAGACGGGGGTCATCTGCTGTTTTTGGCGATTGAAAAGCTAAAAGGCGGGCCGGTATCCGAGCGAGTTCAAGACTTTAGTTATCGCATTGGCTCGATTTTGCTGGTGCTGTTAATGGGGCTTGCACTTTTCAATGATTTCTCTCGGTTGTAAGAGAGTGTTAGGAAGAACGCATAATAACGATGGCGATGAAAAAGTTGCTCATAGCGTCGCTGCTGTTTAGCAGCGCCACCGTATACGGTGCTGACGGGTTCGTAGTGAAAGACATTCATTTCGAAGGCCTCCAGCGTGTCGCCGTTGGTGCGGCCCTCCTCAGTATGCCTGTACGCCCCGGCGATACGGTTAATGATGATGATATCAGTAACACCATCCGTGCTCTGTTTGCCACCGGCAACTTTGAGGACGTCCGCGTCCTGCGCGATGGTGATACGCTGCTGGTACAGGTAAAAGAACGTCCGACGATCGCCAGTATCACTTTCTCCGGTAACAAGTCGGTGAAAGATGACATGCTCAAGCAGAACCTTGAAGCATCTGGTGTTCGTGTGGGTGAGTCCCTGGACCGCACAACCCTTTCAGACATTGAAAAAGGTCTGGAAGACTTCTACTACAGCGTCGGTAAATACAGCGCCAGCGTGAAAGCGGTTGTCACTCCGCTGCCACGTAACCGTGTTGACCTGAAGCTGGTCTTCCAGGAAGGTGTTTCTGCGAAGATCCAGCAGATCAACATTGTCGGCAACCACGCGTTCAGCACCGACGAACTGATCTCCACCTTCCAGCTGCGCGATGAAGTGCCATGGTGGAACGTGGTGGGCGATCGCAAATACCAGAAACAGAAACTGGCGGGCGACCTCGAAACCCTGCGCAGCTACTATCTCGATCGTGGCTATGCGCGTTTCAACATCGACTCGACTCAGGTCAGTCTGACTCCGGACAAGAAAGGTATCTACATTACGGTTAACATCACTGAAGGCGAGCAGTACAAGCTTTCTGGTGTTGAAGTGAGTGGTAACCTGGCGGGGCATTCTGCTGAAATCGAATCGCTGACCAAAATTCAGCCGGGCGATCTGTATAGCGGTTCCAAGGTAACCAAAATGGAAGACAGCATTAAGAAGCTGCTCGGCCGCTACGGTTATGCCTATCCGCGCGTACAGACTCAGCCGGAAATCAATGACGCGGATAAAACCGTTAAGCTGCATGTGAATGTTGATGCGGGCAACCGTTTCTACGTGCGTAAGATCCGCTTCGTCGGTAACGACACCTCCAAAGATTCCGTTCTGCGTCGCGAAATGCGTCAGATGGAAGGCGCATGGTTGGGAAGCGACCTCGTTGATCAGGGTAAAGAGCGTCTGAACCGTCTGGGCTATTTTGAAACGGTGGATACCGATACCCAGCGCGTACCGGGCAGCCCGGATCAGGTTGATGTCGTATATAAAGTGAAAGAGCGCAACACCGGTAGCTTCAACTTCGGTGTGGGCTACGGTACTGAAAGCGGCGTCAGCTTCCAGGTCGGCGTGCAGCAGGATAACTGGCTGGGTACGGGTTACTCTGTCGGTATTAATGGCACCAAAAACGACTACCAGACCTACTCTGAGTTCTCTGTGACTAACCCATACTTCACCGTTGACGGTGTAAGCCTGGGCGGTCGTATCTTCTATAACGACTTTAAAGCAGACGACGCGGACCTGTCTTCTTACACCAACAAGAGTTACGGTGTCGACGGTACGCTTGGCTTCCCGGTTAATGAATACAACACCCTGCGTGCGGGCTTGGGTTACGTGCATAACGACCTGTCCAACATGCAACCGCAGGTGGCGATGTGGCGTTATCTGGACTCTATCGGCCAGTCAACCAGTAAAAATGGTAATGACAATGGCTTCGCGGCGGATGACTTCACCTTTAACTACGGCTGGACCTATAACCGTCTCGACCGTGGTTACTTCCCAACGGAAGGTTCTCGCGTCAACCTGAACGGTAAAGTTACCGTGCCGGGTTCCGATAACGAGTTCTATAAGGTCACGCTGGATACCGCGTCCTATTTCCCGATCGATGACGATCATAAGTGGGTGGTTCTGGGTCGTACCCGTTGGGGCTATGGAGATGGTCTGGGTAGCAAAGAACTGCCGTTCTATGAAAACTTCTATGCGGGTGGCTCCAGCACCGTTCGTGGTTTCCAGTCCAACAACATTGGTCCGAAAGCGGTTTACTACGGCGGAAACGACAAAGATAACTGTGATAAGTCTTCCTCGTCAGAAGTCTGTAGCTCCAATGACGCGGTGGGCGGTAACGCCATGGCCGTTGCCAGCCTGGAGTTCATCACGCCAACGCCGTTTATCAGTGATAAATATGCGAACTCGGTCCGTACGTCCTTCTTCTGGGATGCCGGTACCGTGTGGGATACCAACTGGCAGAATACTGCCCAGATGCGCGCAGAAGGCATTCCTGACTACAGCGATCCGAGCAATATTCGCATGTCTGCCGGTATCGCATTACAATGGATGTCACCGCTGGGGCCGTTGGTCTTCTCCTACGCCCAGCCGTTTAAGAAATATGATGGAGACAAAGCGGAGCAATTCCAGTTTAACATTGGTAAAACCTGGTAATAATCCGCTGCAAAGGAATGCGTTGGCAGTGTAGCGCTGACAACTGGCGATCGGTAACACGGTCGCCTTGCCACGCAAAGAACGGTACCTTCTGGTGCCAATGGGATGGTAAGGAGTTAATTGTGAAAAAGTGGTTATTAGCTGCAGGTCTCGGTTTAGCGATGGCAACTTCTGCTCAGGCAGCAGACAAAATTGCAATCGTCAACATGGGTAATTTGTTCCAGCAGGTTGCACAGAAAACGGGTGTTTCTGCGACTCTGGAAAACGAATTCAAAGGCCGTGCAAGCGAACTGCAGGGTATGGAAAACGATCTTCAGTCCAAAATGCAGCGTCTGCAGCGTGATGGTTCTACCATGAAAGCAAGCGATCGCAGCAAGCTGGAAAAAGACGTAATGGCTCAGCGCCAGACGTTCTCCCAGAAAGCGCAGGCTTTCGAGCAGGATCGTCAGCGTCGTTCTAACGAAGAACGCGGCAAGCTGGTAACTCGCATTCAGACTGCTGTTAAAGCAGTGGCTGCCGATCAGAGTATCGATCTGGTTGTAGATGCGAACGCCGTTGCTTATAACAGCAAAGATGTTAAAGACATCACTGCTGATGTTCTGAAACAGGTTAAATAAGTAATGCCTTCAATTCGACTGGCTGATTTAGCTCAGCAGTTGGATGCAGAATTACACGGTGATGGCGATATCGTCATCACCGCTGTTGCGTCCATGCAATCTGCTAAAGCTGGCACGATTACCTTCATGGTAAGCCCTAAGTACCGTGAGCAACTGGCTCAATGCCAGGCGTCAGCTGTTGTACTGACGCAGGACGATCTTCCATTTGCCACTGTAAGCGCGCTGGTAGTGAAAAACCCCTACCTGACGTATGCACGCATGGCTCAAATTCTTGATACCACGCCGCAGCCGGCCCAGAACATTGCGGCCAGTGCAGCGATTGATGCGACGGCCAGGCTTGGTAACAACGTCGCCGTTGGCGCGAATGCAGTTATCGAATCCGGCGTTGTGCTGGGCGATAACGTCGTCATTGGCCCGGGCTGCTTCGTTGGGAAAAATACGAAAATCGGCGCCGGAACCCGTTTATGGGCCAATGTGTCCGTTTATCATGATGTTGAAATTGGCGAAAATTGCCTCGTCCAGTCCAGCACCGTTATTGGTTCTGATGGCTTTGGTTACGCTAACGATCGTGGTAACTGGGTTAAGATCCCGCAGCTTGGTCGCGTTATTATTGGCGATCGCGTAGAGATCGGCGCCTGTACCACCATTGACCGTGGCGCGCTTGACGACACGATCATTGGCAATGGTGTTATCATCGATAACCAGTGCCAGATTGCGCATAACGTTGTGATTGGCGACAATACCGCGGTTGCGGGTGGCGTCATCATGGCAGGCAGCCTGAAAATTGGCCGTTATTGCATGATTGGCGGCGCGAGCGTGATTAATGGCCATATGGAAATATGCGACAAGGTGACTGTGACGGGAATGGGCATGGTAATGCGTCCTATCACTGAACCTGGCGTCTATTCCTCAGGTATTCCGCTACAACCCAACAAGGTATGGCGTAAAACAGCAGCTCTGGTGATGAACATTGATGATATGAGCAAGCGCCTCAAGTCCCTTGAGCGTAAGATCGATCAACAAGATTAAGCGTCATCCGTTTAACGCTATTTTTCCCGGCCTGTCGGCTTTCTAATAAACCGGCAGGCCGTGTTATTATTGTTATCAGTACATTTTGACAGGAAGAGTATTTTGACTACTGACACTCATACTCTGCATATTGAAGAGATTTTAGAACTTCTGCCGCACCGCTACCCGTTTCTGCTGGTAGACCGTGTGCTGGATTTTGAAGAAGGTCGTTTTCTGCGCGCAGTGAAAAATGTTTCCGTGAACGAGCCGTTTTTCCAGGGACACTTCCCTGGTAAGCCTATCTTCCCGGGTGTGTTGATTCTGGAAGCGATGGCTCAGGCTACCGGTATTCTGGCGTTTAAAAGCGTTGGCAAACTGGAGCCAGGTGAGCTGTATTACTTCGCGGGTATTGATGAAGCGCGCTTTAAGCGCCCTGTCGTGCCTGGTGATCAGATGATCATGGAAGTCACTTTTGAAAAAACGCGTCGTGGCCTGACTCGCTTCAAAGGCGTAGCGCTGGTTGACGGCAAAGTTGTTTGCGAAGCGACGATGATGTGTGCTCGTAGCCGGGAGTCCTGATACGTGATTGATAAATCCGCCTTTATTCATCCTACCGCTATTGTGGAAACCGGTGCCATCATTGGCGCTAACGTCCACATTGGCCCGTTTTGTATTGTTGGACCCCATGTCGAAATTGGTGAGGGTACAGTACTGAAATCTCATGTTGTCGTGAATGGTCACACGACCATTGGCTGCAATAACGAGATCTATCAGTTCGCTTCCATCGGCGAAGTTAACCAGGATCTGAAATATGCTGGTGAGTCGACCCGTCTGGAAATTGGCGATCGTAACCGTATTCGCGAAAGCGTCACTATTCATCGTGGAACAGTACAGGGTGGTGGGTTGACGAAGGTGGGCAGCGATAACCTGTTTATGGTTAATGCTCACATCGCGCACGACTGTACCGTGGGTGACCGCTGTATTCTTGCCAACAACGCAACGCTGGCAGGACACGTATCGGTTGATGACTTCGCAATTATTGGCGGCATGACCGCAGTCCATCAGTTCTGCATCATTGGTGCGCACGTGATGGTTGGCGGATGCTCCGGTGTGGCGCAGGACGTCCCACCGTATGTGATTGCGCAGGGCAACCATGCCACGCCGTTTGGCGTGAACATCGAAGGCCTCAAGCGTCGTGGTTTTAGTCGCGAAGCGATTACTGCCATCCGCAACGCGTACAAACTGCTGTACCGTAGCGGTAAAACGCTGGAAGAGGCGAAGCCGGAAATTGCCGAGCTGGCGAATAAGCACCCGGAAGTGAACGCGTTCATGGAATTCTTTGACCGTTCAACAAGGGGTCTGATTCGTTAATGGTCGACAGTCGTCCGCTTACGATAGCCCTGGTCGCCGGAGAAACCTCCGGCGATATTCTTGGTGCCGGTCTCATCCGCGCGCTTAAGGCGCGTGTACCCAATGCTCGCTTTGTCGGCGTTGCTGGCCCGCTGATGCAGGCCGAAGGCTGTGAAGCCTGGTATGAAATGGAAGAACTCGCCGTGATGGGCATCGTTGAGGTGCTGGGACGGCTACGCCGTTTGCTGCACATCCGCGCCGATCTCACCCGCCGTTTTACCGAACTCAAACCCGATGTGTTTGTCGGTATCGATGCGCCTGATTTCAACATTACCCTCGAAGGGAATCTGAAAAAGCAGGGTATCAAAACAATTCACTACGTCAGTCCGTCCGTCTGGGCGTGGCGACAGAAACGCGTTTTCAAAATCGGACGGTCCACCAACCTGGTGCTGGCTTTCCTGCCTTTCGAAAAAGCGTTTTACGACAGATTTAATGTTCCGTGCCGTTTTATCGGTCATACCATGGCGGATGCGATGCCATTGGATCCGGATAAAAACGCGGCGCGCGACGCGCTGGGCATCCCGCACGATGTGCACTGTCTGGCACTGCTACCGGGCAGCCGTGGCGCAGAAGTTGAGATGCTGAGCGCCGATTTCCTCAAAACTGCGCAAATTCTTCGCCAGACCTATCCGGATCTTGAAGTGGTTGTTCCGCTGGTAAATGCGAAACGCCGTGAGCAGTTTGAGCGCATCAAAGCGGAAGTCGCCCCGGATCTTCACGTCCGTCTTCTGGACGGGAAAGGGCGGGAAGCGATGTATGCGAGCGATGCCGCGCTGCTGGCCTCCGGCACGGCGGCGCTGGAATGCATGCTGGCGAAATGCCCGATGGTGGTCGGTTATCGCATGAAGCCGTTCACTTTCTGGCTGGCAAAACGTCTGGTTAAAACGGATTATGTCTCCCTGCCAAACCTGCTTGCCGGGCGCGAGCTGGTGAAAGAGCTGCTGCAGGATGAGTGCCAGCCGCAGGCGCTTGCCGATGCACTACTGCCGCTGCTCGCGAACGGCAAGACCAGCCACCAGATGCACGATACCTTCCGCGAACTGCATCAACTGATCCGCTGTAATGCTGATGAGCAAGCGGCTGATGCGGTGCTGGAGTTAGCAAAATGATGGAATTTGTTTATCCTCACACTCGCCTTGTGGCGGGCGTGGACGAAGTGGGTCGTGGCCCGTTGGTCGGGGCTGTGGTGACTGCCGCGGTGATCCTCGATCCGGCTCGCCCGATTATCGGGCTGAACGACTCAAAAAAATTGTCTGAAAAACGCCGTCTGGCGCTGTTCAGTGAGATTCAGGAGAAGGCGCTGGCCTGGAGCCTGGGGCGCGCTGAACCGCATGAAATAGACGAGCTGAATATTTTGCATGCCACGATGCTGGCGATGCAGCGTGCGGTAGCAGGTCTGAAAATTTCCCCGGAATATGTCCTGATTGACGGCAACCGCTGTCCGGCATTGCCCATGCCTTCAATGGCGGTCGTCAAAGGCGATAGTCGGGTCGCAGAAATTAGCGCCGCTTCTATCATTGCCAAAGTGACGCGCGATGCCGAAATGGCCGCGCTGGACCTCACTTATCCTCAGTATGGTTTCGCCCAGCATAAGGGTTATCCCACACCTTTCCATCTGGAAAGGCTGGCTGAACATGGCGCAACCGAACATCACCGACGCAGTTTTGGCCCGGTGAAACGCGCGCTGGGACGGGTGTCCTGAATCAATACGCAAGCAATTAAGTAACGCGGAATCTGAAGATGGCTGAACCACGTTTCGTACACCTGCGGGTGCATAGCGACTACTCCATGATCGATGGGCTGGCGAAGACCGGGCCGCTGGTAAAAAAGGCGGCCTCCCTTGGCATGCCCGCGCTGGCGATCACCGATTTTACCAACCTGTGTGGCCTGGTGAAGTTCTACGGAACGGCGCACGGTGCGGGAATGAAGCCTATCGTCGGCGCAGATTTTCATGTCCAGAGCGATCTCGTCGGCGATGAAATGACGCAAATCTCCGTGCTGGCGATGAACAACACGGGCTATCAAAACCTCACTCTGCTTATCTCAAAAGCCTATCAGCGCGGATATGGTGCGCTGGGCCCGTGGATCGACAGGGACTGGCTGGCTGAGCTGAACGAAGGGCTGCTGCTGATCTCTGGCGGCCGTATGGGCGATGTCGGTAAATGCCTGCTGCGCGGCAATAGCGCGCTGGTGGATCAATGCGTCTCGTTCTATGAAGAGTATTTCCCGGATCGTTATTATCTGGAGTTGATCCGCACCGGTCGTCAGGACGAAGAGAGCTATCTGCATGCGGCGGTCGCACTTGCGGAAGAACGCGGGCTGCCCGTCGTCGCGACAAACGATGTACGCTTCCTCGAGCCGGGAGATTTTGACGCTCACGAAATTCGCGTGGCGATCCACGATGGCTTCACGCTCGACGATCCGAAACGGCCGCGTAATTACTCCGCTCAACAGTACATGCGCAGCGAGGAGGAGATGTGTGAACTCTTCTCCGATATCCCCGAAGCGCTGGAAAACAGCGTAGAGATCGCCAGGCGCTGTAACGTTACCGTCCGCCTCGGCGAATACTTCCTGCCGCAGTTCCCGACGGGTGACATGACCACGGAAGATTTCCTGGTCGTGAAATCAAAAGAAGGTCTGGAAGAGCGTCTGGAATTCCTGTTCCCGGATGAGGCCGTTCGCAAAGAGAAGCGGCCGCCGTACGATGAGCGCCTGGATATTGAACTCCAGGTCATCAACCAGATGGGCTTCCCGGGCTACTTCCTGATCGTAATGGAGTTTATCCAGTGGTCAAAGGATAACGGCGTACCGGTCGGACCGGGGCGTGGCTCCGGTGCGGGATCGCTTGTGGCCTATGCGCTTAAAATTACCGACCTCGATCCGCTGGAATTCGACCTGCTGTTCGAACGTTTCCTTAACCCGGAACGTGTCTCCATGCCCGACTTTGACGTCGACTTCTGCATGGAGAAACGCGACCAGGTGATCGAGCACGTTGCCGATATGTACGGCCGTGATGCGGTATCGCAGATTATTACGTTCGGTACGATGGCGGCGAAAGCGGTTATCCGCGACGTCGGCCGCGTGCTGGGCCACCCGTACGGGTTTGTCGATCGCATTTCTAAGCTGGTGCCGCCCGATCCGGGCATGACGCTGGCAAAAGCGTTTGAAGCCGAACCTCAGCTGCCGGAAATCTACGAAGCTGACGAAGAAGTGAAAGCGCTGATCGACATGGCGCGCAAGCTGGAAGGCGTCACGCGTAACGCCGGTAAGCATGCGGGGGGCGTGGTTATCGCCCCGACCAAAATTACCGACTTCGCGCCGCTCTACTGCGATGAAGCGGGTGAGCACCCGGTTACTCAGTTTGATAAGAACGACGTAGAATACGCCGGGCTGGTGAAGTTTGACTTCCTCGGCCTGCGTACGCTGACGATCATCGACTGGGCGCTGAAGATGATCAACCCGCGCCGGGAAAAGCAGGGCCTTGAGCCGATAGACATTGCCGCCATCCCGCTGGATGACAAGAAAAGTTTCGACATGCTGCAGCGCTCGGAGACGACGGCCGTCTTTCAGCTTGAATCCCGCGGCATGAAAGATCTGATTAAACGCCTGCAGCCCGACTGCTTCGAAGATATGATCGCACTGGTCGCCCTGTTCCGTCCGGGCCCACTGCAGTCAGGGATGGTAGATAACTTTATCGACCGTAAGCACGGTCGCGAAGAGATTTCTTACCCGGACGTTCAGTGGCAGCATGAAAGCCTGAAGCCGGTGCTGGAGCCAACCTACGGCATTATCCTGTATCAGGAACAGGTCATGCAGATTGCTCAGGTGCTTTCCGGCTATACGCTCGGCGGCGCGGACATGCTGCGTCGTGCGATGGGTAAGAAAAAGCCGGAAGAGATGGCCAAGCAGCGCTCCATCTTTGAAGACGGGGCGAAGAAAAACGGCGTTGACGGCGAGCTGGCGATGAAAATCTTCGACCTGGTGGAGAAATTCGCCGGGTACGGATTTAACAAATCCCACTCCGCCGCCTATGCTTTGGTGTCGTATCAAACGCTGTGGCTGAAAGCGCACTATCCTGCTGAATTTATGGCGGCGGTAATGACGGCCGATATGGACAACACCGAGAAGGTGGTTGGCCTGGTGGACGAGTGCTGGCGCATGGGGCTTAAGATCCTGCCGCCGGATATTAACTCAGGGCTCTACCACTTCCACGTCAACGACGACGGAGAGATCGTTTACGGGATCGGCGCGATCAAAGGCGTGGGCGAAGGTCCGATCGAGGCGATCATCGAAGCGCGTAACAACGGCGGGTATTTCCGCGAGCTGTTCGATCTTTGCGCCCGTACCGACACCAAAAAACTGAACCGTCGCGTGCTGGAAAAACTGATCATGTCCGGCGCGTTTGACAGGCTGGGGCCGCACCGTGCCGCGCTGATGAATTCCCTCGGCGACGCCCTGAAAGCGGCGGATCAGCACGCAAAAGCGGAAGCCATTGGTCAGGCGGATATGTTCGGCGTGCTGGCGGAAGAGCCAGAGCAGATCGAGCAATCTTATTCCAACTGCCAGCCGTGGCCAGAACAGGTGGTACTGGATGGGGAGCGTGAGACGTTAGGCTTGTACCTGACGGGGCACCCGATCAACCAGTACATCAAAGAAATTGAGCGCTATGTCGGCGGCCACAGGCTTAAAGACATGCATCCGACAGAACGTGGTAAAATCACCACGGCTGCGGGGCTCGTGATTGCCGCAAGGGTTATGGTCACCAAGCGCGGTAATCGTATCGGCATCTGTACGTTGGATGACCGTTCCGGGCGTCTGGAGGTGATGTTGTTCACCGACGCGCTGGATAAATACCAGCAATTGCTGGAAAAAGACCGCATACTTATCGTCAGCGGACAGGTCAGCTTTGATGACTTCAGTGGGGGGCTTAAAATGACCGCCCGCGAAGTGATGGACATTGACGAAGCCCGGGAAAAATATGCTCGCGGGCTTGCTATCTCGCTGACGGACAGGCAAATTGATGACCAGCTTTTAAACCGACTCCGTCAGTCTCTGGAACCCCACCGCTCGGGGACAATTCCAGTACATCTCTACTATCAGAGGGCGGATGCACGTGCGCGGTTGCGCTTTGGTGCAACGTGGCGTGTCTCTCCGAGCGATCGTTTACTGAACGATCTCCGTGGCCTCATTGGTTCGGAGCAGGTGGAACTGGAGTTTGACTAATACAGGAATACTATGAGTCTGAATTTCCTTGATTTCGAACAGCCGATTGCTGAGCTGGAAGCGAAAATCGATTCTCTGACAGCGGTAAGCCGTCAGGATGAAAAACTGGATATTAACATCGACGAAGAAGTGCATCGTCTGCGCGAGAAAAGCGTAGAGCTGACCCGCAAAATCTTTGCCGATCTCGGCGCATGGCAGGTGGCCCAGCTGGCTCGCCATCCACAGCGTCCGTACACCCTGGATTATGTCCGCCTGGCGTTTGACGAATTTGACGAACTGGCAGGCGATCGCGCATACGCTGACGATAAAGCTATCGTTGGTGGTATCGCGCGTCTGGACGGACGCCCGGTGATGATCATTGGTCATCAGAAAGGTCGTGAAACCAAAGAGAAAATCCGTCGTAACTTCGGTATGCCAGCACCAGAAGGCTACCGTAAAGCCCTGCGTCTGATGGAGATGGCTGAGCGTTTCAACATGCCAATCATCACCTTCATCGACACCCCGGGTGCATACCCTGGCGTGGGCGCGGAAGAGCGCGGTCAGTCTGAAGCCATCGCGCGCAACCTGCGCGAGATGTCTCGTCTGAAGGTGCCGGTCATCTGTACCGTTATCGGTGAGGGTGGTTCCGGCGGTGCGCTGGCGATTGGCGTGGGCGATAAAGTGAATATGCTGCAGTACAGCACCTATTCCGTTATCTCTCCGGAAGGCTGTGCGTCCATTCTGTGGAAAAGCGCCGACAAAGCGCCGCTGGCTGCAGAAGCAATGGGCATCATTGCGCCACGCCTGAAAGAGCTGAAGCTGATCGACTCCATCATCCCGGAACCGCTGGGTGGTGCGCATCGTAAGCCGGAAGTAATGGCGGCTTCTCTGAAAGCGCAGCTGCTGGCTGACCTGGCGGATCTGGACGTGCTGAGCAAAGACGATCTGCTCAACCGCCGCTACCAGCGTCTGATGACCTACGGTTACGCGTAAGCTTCACAATTATCTGAAAAGCCGCACAATGTTGCGGCTTTTTTTATACCTGCGGTTTAGCCGGACTATGCTTAGCTAATGTTTTTTAAGGAGGAAGCCCATGAATATCATTGCCATTATGGGGCCACACGGCGTCTTTTATAAAGATGAGCCGATTAAGGAGCTGGAGCAATCCCTGCAGTCGCGCGGGTATCAGCTAATCTGGCCGCACAACAGCGCCGATCTGCTGAAGTTCATCGAGCATAACCCGCGTATCTGCGGCGTGATCTTCGACTGGGACGAATACGATCTCGAACTGTGCAGCGACATCAACAAGCTGAACGAATACCTCCCGCTGTACGCGTTTATCAATACCCACTCAACCATGGACGTCAGCGCCAATGATATGCGTATGGCGCTGTGGTTCTTTGAATATTCCCTCGGCGTTGCGGAAGATATTGCGACCCGCATTCAGCAATACACGAATGAATATCTCGATAACATCACTCCCCCCTTTACCCGTGCGCTCTTCACCTACGTGAAGGAGGGGAAATATACCTTCTGTACGCCAGGTCATATGGCGGGAACGGCCTATCAAAAAAGCCCGGTGGGCTGCCTGTTCTATGATTTCTTCGGTGGCAACACCCTAAAAGCGGACGTGTCTATTTCAGTCACCGAACTAGGCTCTCTGCTGGATCACACCGGCCCGCATCTTGAAGCCGAAGAGTATATCGCCCGCACCTTTGGCGCCGAGCAGAGCTATATGGTGACCAACGGCACCTCGACCTCGAACAAAATTGTCGGGATGTACGCTGCGCCTGCTGGCAGCACCTTGCTGATTGACCGTAACTGCCATAAATCGCTGGCACACCTGCTGATGATGAGCGACGTCGTACCGCTCTGGCTGTCGCCCACGCGTAACGCGCTCGGTATTCTTGGCGGCATTCCGCGCCGGGAGTTCACCCATGACGCCATTGAAAGTAAGGTCGCGGCAATTCCTGGCGCAAGCTGGCCTGTCCATGCGGTGATCACCAATTCCACCTACGACGGTTTGCTGTACAACACGAACTGGATCAAACAGACGCTGGACGTGCCGTCGATCCACTTCGATTCCGCATGGGTGCCTTACACTAATTTCCATCCGATTTACGCAGGCAAAAGCGGCATGAGCGGTGAACGGGTGCCGGGGAAAGTGTTCTTCGAAACGCAGTCGACGCATAAAATGCTGGCGGCGTTTTCCCAGGCTTCGCTTATTCACATCAAAGGCGAGTACGACGAAGACACGTTCAACGAAGCCTTTATGATGCACACCACCACCTCGCCGAGCTACCCGCTGGTGGCCTCTATTGAAACGGCCGCGGCGATGCTGCGCGGCAATCCCGGTAAGCGTCTCATCAATCGTTCGGTGGAACGCGCGCTGCATTTCCGTAAAGAGGTGCAGCGGCTGAAAGACGAAGCCGACGGCTGGTTCTTTGATATCTGGCAGCCGGAAGAGATTGATGAAGCAGAATGCTGGCCCGTCTCGCCCGGCGAAGACTGGCATGGCTTCCGGGATGCCGATAGCGACCATATGTTCCTCGACCCGGTAAAAGTGACGATCCTGACGCCGGGCATGGATGAGCAGGGCAAGATGAGCGATGAAGGTATTCCGGCCGCGCTGGTCGCGAAATTCCTTGATGAACGTGGCGTGGTGGTGGAGAAAACCGGTCCCTATAACCTGCTGTTCCTGTTCAGCATCGGGATCGACAAAACCCGGGCGATGGGGTTGTTGCGCGGCCTGATGGAGTTTAAGCGGGCCTACGATCTCAACCTGCGGGTGAAGAACATGCTGCCGGATCTCTACGCGGAGGATCCCGACTTCTATCGAAATATGCGCATTCAGGATCTGGCCCAGGGGATCCACAGGCTGATCCGTCAGCACGATCTGCCGCGTCTGATGCTTCAGGCGTTCGATGTCTTACCGGAGATGAAGTTTACCCCGCACAAGGCATGGCAGCGCCAGGTGAAAGGGGAGGTCGAAACCGTCGAGCTGGAAAACCTGGTCGGGCGCGTATCGGCTAACATGATCCTGCCTTACCCACCGGGCGTTCCGCTCCTGATGCCGGGAGAGATGATTACCGAAGAGAGTCGGGCCGTGCTCGATTTCCTGCTGATGCTCTGCTCTGTCGGGCGCCACTATCCCGGTTTTGAGACGGATATCCACGGTGCGAAGCGCGACGAGAGCGGCGTTTACTGGGTGCGAGTCCTAAAATAAGGGTGACCGCTTGCCAGGCGCGGGTTTTCGGTTGTAACGTTCAGGCATCATAAAAAGGAGAAGCTATGCTGGGTTTAAAAGCTGTTCATCATATTGCGATCATTGCGACCGATTACGCGAAAAGTAAGGCCTTCTACTGCGACATCCTGGGCTTTACGCTCATGAGCGAGGCCTACCGCGAGGAGCGCGACTCCTGGAAGGGCGACCTGGCGTTAAACGGGCAATATGTGATTGAGCTCTTCTCTTTTCCTTTTCCGCCTGCACGTCCGTCCCGCCCGGAAGCCTGCGGCCTGCGTCATCTTGCCTTCAGCGTCGATGACCTGGATAGCGCAGTTAAGCATCTGGAAGCGCACGGCGTGACGTGCGAAGCGATACGCGTCGATCCGTTCACCGACAAGCGCTTTACCTTTTTCAACGATCCGGACGGCCTGCCGCTGGAGCTTTATCAGCAGTAATGGTTGTCCTGTGTGATAATGCCCGCTCAGTTCGGGCATTTTTTATGTGTAATCTCCTATGACCTTACCCGCTATCGCACAAGCCGTTTCACCGTACCGCCAGCTGCTGGTGGGGTTTAGCGGTGGCCTGGATTCTACCGTGTTGCTGCATCGCCTTAAGCTTTGGCGCGATCGGGAACCTGACGTCCAGCTTCGGGCGATGCATATTCACCACGGATTAAGTCCTCACGCAGAGGCGTGGGTGGTGCACTGTGAAGCCTTGTGTGCGGCCTGGGCGATCCCGCTCATCGTTGAGCGCGTCACGCTTGCGGAGGAGGGGCTGGGCATCGAAGCGCAGGCGCGGAAAGCCCGCTATGCCGCATTTGCCGGGGCATTACGTCCTGGAGAAGCGCTGGTCACGGCCCAGCATCTGGACGATCAGTGTGAAACCTTTCTGCTGGCCCTTAAGCGGGGCAGCGGCCCGGCGGGACTTTCTGCCATGCCGACGCGTTCTGAATTTGCCGGCACAACGTTACTGCGTCCGCTGCTTGGCGAGACGCGGGCCTCACTGGAAGCCTGGGCGCGAGAACATCAGCTGAACTGGATCGAAGATGAGAGTAACCAGGATGACGGCTATGACCGTAACTTCCTGCGTCTGCGCGTCCTCCCGCTTTTAGGCGAGCGCTGGCCGCATTTCGCCGACGCGACGGCAAGAAGCGCCATGCTGTGCGCCGAACAGGAATCGTTGCTGGATGAACTGTTGAGCGACGAGCTGGCTGCACTCATTTCTGCCGACGGGGCGTTGGCGATCGCACCGATGAAAGCGATGAGCCCGGTACGTCGCGCCGCGCTGTTACGGCGCTGGCTGGCCTTTCATCGCGCCGCGATGCCGTCGCGGACAATGCTGAGCCGTATCTGGGACGAAGTCGCACTGGCGCGGGATGATGCTTCTCCGTGCGTCCACCTGAACGGTTTTGAGGTTAGACGTTATAAAGGGGAGCTCTGGTGGATAAAATCCATGCCCTCTCTGACCGATGTGGTGCTCGACTGGCTTTCTCCTGACGCGCCCCTGATATTGCCCTGTGAGGCAGGACGCGTTTCTCTTCTGTCGTCTGGTCATGTGCGGCTGCCGAAGCCCGATGAACCTGTCACCGTGCGCTTTAAGGCTGGCGGCCTGCTGCATATCGTCGGGCGCAACGGGGGACGGAAGCTGAAGAAAATATGGCAGGAGTGTAACGTGCCGCCGTGGCTGCGCGACACCACGCCGCTACTGTTCTACGGTGAAACGCTTATCGCTGCGGCAGGGGGGTTCATCACGGAAGAGGGGTGGTCAGAAGAGGGCGTTCGTTTTGAGTGGCAGAAAGCGTAACGGGCAGCCAGGCTGCCCGTTAGTGTCATCAGGATTCGCTCACCACGACGGTGCCGATTTGCGGGTGGCTGAAGCTGGCTATTTTGTCCAGACGCAGCTCACGCGTCGCACCGGCGTCTTCCACTATCAGGTATTCCACATTCTTTCGTGAAACCAGATCGCTGGCTTTCGCCTTCAACACTTCGCCATCTTTTAGCTCCAGCGTCAGTAATAAATGATGCTGGCAGGCGAGTTCGAGGTTGTCATAGTCATCACAATTGATGGGTTGATAAGTATCATTCATCGACATAATCGCTCACCAGTAAATTCGCCGCAGCATACGCTGCTTTTTCCCTGACCGACTCTGAAAGGCTCTCATCAGAGGCCACTTCATTAAGCACCTTCAATACACAGCCCAACGCGTCCGGGATATACCCCAGATCTCCGCTGGCGATTTCCGCATACCGTTTGCGAATTAACTCACAATAATTATTCACATCCCCTCCCGCCAGCGCACTGACTTACTGTGAGATATCATTAAGCCTACGAAGATAAACTCGGTTTAGCAAGGTGACTATACCATACTCATTTAAGCAATATCAGGGCCTTGATAGCGGTGTATTTAACACCCTGTAACAGCCTTTTGCCGCGGTTTTCGCTACAATGTGCGCCTGATTCGAATGGAGTTCTCTCATGGCGCTGAAAGCGACAATTTATAAAGCTGTGGTCAATGTGGCCGATCTGGATCGCAACCAGTTCCTCGATGCGTCGCTTACGCTGGCACGCCACCCCTCCGAAACCCAGGAGCGCATGATGCTGCGCCTGCTGGCGTGGATTAAGTATGCCGACGAGCGTCTGCAGTTTTCCCGTGGGTTAAGCGCAGAAGACGAGCCTGAAGCCTGGCTGCGCAACGATCATCTGGGTATCGATTTGTGGATCGAACTCGGCCTGCCGGACGAGCGCAGAATTAAGAAGGCCTGCACCCAGTCCGCTGAAGTGGCCTTATTCGCGTATAATCAGCGCGCTGCGGAGATCTGGTGGCAGCAAAACAAGGGCAAGTGCGGACAGTTTAAAAATCTCACGGTCTGGTATCTGGACGATGAGCAGCTGGCGCAGTTGAGCGAATTTGCCAGCCGGACCATGGTTTTGCAGGCGACGATTCAGGATGGTGCCATCTGGCTCTCTGATTCTCAGAATAATCTGGAAATTCATTTAACGGCGTGGCAACCCGCGTCATGATCGTCTTGTCCCGAAACGTCAGCATCCCTGACAACGAGCTGGAGATCACCGCCATCCGTGCGCAGGGGGCTGGCGGGCAGCACGTCAACAAGGCGTCGACGGCTATCCATTTGCGTTTTGACATTCGGGCCTCAAGCCTGCCAGAGTATTATAAAGAAAGCCTGCTTGCCGCCAGCCATCACCTGATCACCAGCGATGGCGTGATTGTGATCAAAGCCCAGGAGTACCGCAGCCAGGAGCTCAACCGGGAAGCGGCGCTAGCCAGGCTGGTGGCGGTCATCAAAGAGCTAACGGCAGTACAAAAAAGCCGCCGGGCAACGCGGCCAACCCGCGCATCGAAAGAGCGTCGGTTGTCCTCGAAGGCCCAAAAATCCACAGTGAAAGCACTACGCGGTAAAGTTCGTCGCCCGACAGAGTGACGAAAGGGAACACACTTTTCATAAGGAATTCATTGTGAAAAAAGCATTATGGTCAGCGCTGGCAGTGAGTACGCTGTTTGCGCTTTTTGGGTGTAACAACCGCTCCGAAACGCAGGTTTTACAACCCACGCAAACGGAAGAATTAAAACCGATGCAGCAGAGCTGGCGCGGCGTATTGCCTTGCGCGGACTGTGAAGGCATTGAAACGTCTCTGTTCCTGCAAAAAGATGGCACCTGGGTGATGAATCAGCGCTATCAGGGCGCTAAAGAGCCTTCTTCTTTTGCAACTTATGGAACATGGGCGCGTACGGCAGAGAAGCTGGTCCTGACGGATACCTCCGGTGAGAAAACCTTTTTCCGCGCCAAAGGCGAGGGGATGGAGATGCTCGACCGCGAAGGCAACCCGATTGAATCCCAGCTCAACTACACGCTGGCGCCGGTAAAAGCGGCTCTGCCTGCCACGCCGATGGCAATGCGGGGGATGTACTTCTATATGGCGGATGCGGCGATATTTACCGACTGCGCAACCGGCAGGAAGGTCAGCGTGGCAAACAATGCGCAGCTTGAACGTGATTACGCTGTGGCACGCGGCAATGACAGTAAGCCGGTACTGCTGACGGTTGACGGTCACTTTACGCTGGAGCCAAACCCGGATAGCGGGGAGATGGTGAAAACGCTGGTGGCAGATAAAGACGCGAAGTTTGTTGCGGGTAAAGACTGTAACAGTAAATAAGCCGACGCTGCGCCATTAAAAAACCCCGCCTGAGCGGGGTTTTTTGTTTAGCCTTTGATGGCTTTCACCAGGTAATCAAGAATGTCGCCGGTCTTGATCATCTGTTTCTCGCCGCTGCGACGGTATTTGTATTCAATCTCATCGCTGTCGAGGTTACGGTCGCCGATGACGACGGTGTGCGGGATACCGATCAGTTCCATATCGGCAAACATCACGCCTGGACGCTCTTTACGGTCATCCATCAGCACTTCGATACCCTGAGCGCGCAGCTCGGCATACAGCTTCTCGGCCAGCTCCTGCACGCGGTAAGACTTGTGCATGTTCATTGGCAGAATAGCCACCTGGAACGGCGCAATATTGTCCGGCCAGACGATGCCGCGTTCGTCGTAGTTCTGCTCAATCGCCGCAGCCACCACGCGCGTCACCCCGATACCGTAGCAACCCATGGTCAGGATCTGGTTACGGCCATCTTCACCCTGAACAGCCGCGTTCAGCGCGCGAGAGTATTTATCACCCAGCTGGAAGATATGACCCACTTCGATGCCGCGCTTAATCATCAGGGTACCCTGGCCGTCCGGGCTTGGATCGCCTGCAACCACGTTACGGATGTCAGCCACTTCCGGCGTCGCCAGGTCGCGATCCCAGTTGATGCCGAAGTAATGTTTACCGTCGATGTTCGCACCTGCGGAGAAGTCGCTCATTGCCGCAACCGTGCGGTCAATGACAACAGGCACCGGTAGATTGACTGGACCCAGTGAACCTGGACCCGCATTCACCACGGCGCGGATTTCCGCTTCCGTTGCGAAGGTCAGCGGGCTGGCAACCTGCGGCAGCTTCTCGGCTTTCACTTCGTTCAGCTCGTGATCGCCACGCACCAGCAGGGCAACCAGCGGGTAAGCGCTGCCTTCGGTGGATTTCACCAGCAGCGTTTTCACGGTTTTTTCGACAGGCAGATTGAACTGCTCAACCAGCTCGGCAATGGTTTTAGCGTTTGGCGTATCAACCAGCGTCATCTCTTGCGTTGCCGCCCCGCGTGGTTCTTTTGGCGCCAGCGCTTCTGCAAATTCGATGTTCGCCGCGTAGTCTGAAGAGTCAGAGAAGATCACATCGTCTTCACCGCTCTGCGCCAGTACCTGGAACTCATGGGATGCGCTACCGCCGATGGAGCCGGTATCAGCCTGCACAGCACGGAAATCCAGACCCATGCGGGAGAAGATTTTGCTGTACGCCGCATACATTGCGTCGTAGGTCTCTTGCAGTGATTCCGGAGAGGTATGGAAAGAGTAAGCATCTTTCATCAGGAATTCGCGAGAGCGCATAACGCCGAAACGCGGGCGAACTTCGTCACGGAACTTGGTCTGGATCTGGAAGAAGTTCAGCGGCAGCTGTTTGTAAGAGCTCAGCTCATTACGAATCAGGTCGGTAATGACTTCTTCATGCGTTGGGCCGAGAACGAACGGACGCTCGCCGCGATCGACAAAGCGCAGCAGTTCAGGACCATACTGTTCCCAACGGCCGCTCTCCTGCCACAGGTCAGCGGGCTGAACCACAGGCATGGACACCTCGATAGCACCGGCGTTGTTCATCTCTTCACGCACGATGTTTTCGACTTTTTTCAGGACGCGCACGCCGGTCGGCAGCCAGGTATATAACCCGGAGGCCAGCTTGCGGATCATCCCGGCGCGCAGCATCAGCTGATGGCTGATCACTTCGGCGTCGGCAGGCGTCTCCTTCAGAGTGGAGAGCAGATATTGGCTAGTACGCATGTTGTTACGGTTCCATTTCGACGATTGGAACAGGCTGAAACACCAGCCTGACACAAAAAAAGTGGTTTAGTTTACCAGTGTGGCAAAGATGCCAAAAGAGAGGAGAACAAAATTACCTGGGTTCAAGGGCAAACACTTCAAAACCTGCCCCGGTGACGCGCCAGCGAACGTTGAAATCGAGCAGCCAGACGGCGTACGTTTTTCCTTCTTCCTCTTCTTTACGGTAGGCCGGACGCGGGTCCTGTGCCAGAACTTCAGTGATGAAATCCCGTAAGCGAGGATAGCGTTTCTCCAGCTGACCGAGCTGCGCGGTTATCTCAGGCGTAAAATAAACAGGCATGTCCGCCTGCGGCGCGTCCTGAGCATAACTTGCACGCGCGTCCGGGAGGGCTTCGGCGAAGGGCAGATAGGGTTTGATGTCGATTACCGGCGTGCCGTCTACCAGGTCCAGGCTACCTAACTCCAGTATCACCCGATCTTTCTGGCAGCGTATGCCTTTCAGTTCAACCAGCGACATGCCAACCGGGTTTGGGCGGAAGGTCGAGCGGGTCGCAAACACGCCCATTCTCGCATTTCCGCCAAGACGAGGAGGGCGCACGGTAGGACGCCAGCCGCCTTCCATCGTCTGGTGAAACACGAACACCACCCATAAATGGCTGAAAGCCTCGAGCCCGCGTACCGCATCGGACTGATTGTAAGGCGCAATCAGGTGAAGCTCACCGCTTCCGCTGGTCACAAGACCGGGCTGGCGGGGGACGGCGAACTTCTCTTTATAAGGAGAGTGGATAACGCCTATCTGCTCGAACTGAAATGCACTCATTTCGCCGTGATGTTCAGCGCAGAACCGATGCAAACCGCCTGACGATAGCAGCCCGGCGTGCCGCTGGTGACTTCGCAGCTGTGCAGCAGAACCGCGTTGGCTTTCATTTTTGCGGCATTAATCTGCATACGTTTACGCGCTGTCGGAATATTTGGTGGTGAGTCCTGATTGGTCGCCTGACAGGATTCGCCGCTCACTTCGCCCAGTTCACGGAACGGTTTACCGACGAGTTCGTCTGCTTTCGTGATAATGCGAACCGGCGCAGGGCGAACCACTTTCGGTTTCGTAGGCTCGGTTTTTGGCGGGGTTGCCGTGCTTTGAACAGGTTCAACGGGAGATCTGCTTAGCATAGAACAGCCGCTCAGCATGAGTGCTAAAAGACAGATCGGTAAAGCACGCATAATAGTTCCTCAATGGATAATCAAAACGTCAGATATTGAATCAGTTGACTGCACAAATGACAAGACGGGCATAAGCCCGTCCTGATGATATTACACTGAGGTGAGATTACCAGCCTTTAACAGCGCCGCCGTTAAACACTTTGTTGGCTTCCTGGTAAACTTCATCAGACTGATAAGCCTGAACGAATTTCTTCACGTTTTCCGCGTCCTTGTTGTCTTCGCGAGTCACGATCAGGTTAACGTACGGGGAGTCTTTATCTTCAACGAAGATACCGTCTTTAGCCGGCGTCAGGCCAATCTGGCTGGCATAGGTGGTGTTGATCACGGCCAGGGCAATCTGCGCATCGTCCAAAGAACGTGGCAGCTGCGGTGCTTCCAGTTCAACAATTTTCAGATTTTTCGGGTTCTCGGTGACATCCAGAACGGTTGGCAGCAGGCCAACACCGTCTTTCAGTTTGATCAGGCCCACTTTCTGCAGCAGCAGCAGGGAACGGCCAAGGTTGGTTGGGTCGTTAGGCACGGCAACCTGAGAGCCCGGCTGCAGCTCGTCCAGCGATTTAATTTTCTTAGAGTAACCGGCAATTGGATAAACGAAGGTGTTACCAACACCCACCAGTTTATAGCCACGATCTTTGATCTGCTGATCCAGGTATGGCTTATGCTGGAAGGCGTTAGCGTCGATATCGCCTTTGCTCAGCGCTTCGTTCGGCAGAACGTAATCGTTGAAGGTCACGAGCTCAACGTCCAGGCCATATTTCTCTTTCGCCACTTTCTGAGCAACTTCAGCAACCTGTTGTTCTGCACCCACGATAACGCCCACTTTAATGTGGTTTGGATCTTTTTCGTCCTGACCGCAACCCACCAGTGCCAGAGAGCCGATCAGCGCGCCTACTGCTGCAAAGGTCTTTAATTTAAACGCCATGTTTTATCCTTAACTCGTAGAGTTTGTGTTGTGTGTAACGTTATTTGTGAGTAACGGTCCGGACGATGCGATCGCCGGAGAACTGGATTAAATAAACCAGAACAACCAGCAATACCAGAACGGTATTCATCACGGTAGCGTTATATCCAATATAGCCGTACTGGTAACCAATCTGGCCTAAACCGCCAGCGCCAACTGCGCCACCCATTGCGGAATAACCGACCAGCGTGATGAGCGTGATGGTTGCCGCGTTCACCAGGCCCGGCAGTGCTTCCGGGAGCAGAACTTTGCGGACGATCTGCATCGGCGTTGCGCCCATCGCGCGTGAGGCTTCGATCAAACCGGTTGGGATCTCCAGCAGGGCGTTTTCCACCATACGGGCGATAAACGGCGCGGCCCCCACGGTCAGCGGAACGATGGCCGCCTGCAGACCGATAGACGTTCCGACGATCACGCGGGTAAACGGAATCATCCACACCAGCAGAATAATGAAGGGAATAGAACGGAAGATGTTCACCAGCGCAGAGAGCGTACGGTACAGTTTCGCGTTCTCAATGATTTGACCCGGACGCGTCACGTACAGCAATACGCCGACCGGCAGGCCAATCACAAAACCAAAGAAGCCAGAGACAAAGGTCATTGCCAGCGTTTCCCAAACGCCGCGAACCAGCAGCCACATCATCGGCTCAGACATAACCCAGTACCTCTACTTTTACGTGGTGTTCTTGCAGCCAGGCAATCGCGGCCTGGGTTTCTTCTTGTGTGCCGTGCATTTCTGTCAGCATGATGCCGAACTTCACGCCACCGGCGTAATCCATCTGCGCGCTGATGATGTTGTTGTTCACGTTAAAGCGACGCGCGGTTTCGGAAAGCAGGGGAGCGTCAACGGACTGACCGGTGAACTCCATGCGCAGCATCGGGACGCTGTCTGCTGCGGGTTCGGTTTTCAAACGCTCCAGATAATCTTCCGGAATATCCAGATGCAGCGTGGACTGGATGAACTGCTGTGCCAGCGGCGTCTTCGGATGCGAGAAGACTTCACTTACCGTGTCCTGCTCGATCAGTTCACCGTTGCTGATGACCGCCACGCAGTCGCAGATGCGTTTCACCACGTCCATCTCATGCGTAATAAGGAGGATCGTCAGGCCCAGGCGACGGTTAATGTCTTTCAGCAGTTCCAGAATCGAACGCGTGGTTGCCGGATCCAGTGCGCTGGTGGCTTCATCACACAGCAGTACCTTAGGATTACTTGCCAGCGCGCGGGCAATGGCCACTCGCTGCTTTTGCCCACCGGACAGATTTGCCGGGTAGCTATCATGCTTATCGCCCAGACCCACGAGGTCGAGCAGTTCGGTGACGCGACGCTTCACTTCTTCTTTCGGCGTATTATCCAGCTCAAGCGGCAGGGCAACGTTGCCGAACACGGTGCGGGAAGCCAGCAGGTTAAAGTGCTGGAAGATCATGCCAATCTGACGACGCGCTTTGGTGAGTTCTTTCTCTGAGAGGGCGGTAAGTTCCTGGCCGCCAACTTCTACGCTGCCCTGGGTTGGGCGCTCAAGCAGGTTAACACAACGAATCAGCGTGCTTTTACCTGCACCCGATGCGCCAATGACGCCATAAATTTGACCAGCAGGAACATGCAGGCTGACGTTGTTCAGCGCCTGAATGGTTCGGTTCCCCTGCTGGAACACTTTGGTGATATTGGAAAGTTTAATCATTAGATTATTTTTATCGTATGTAAGTTAGCCGTGGCATTTTCTTCTGCCAGATACGGGTGATGACCGTAAACAAAACGGATGTTAAGGCATCCAGACGTCTAAATCAATCCAACTCTGTACGATGAGCACTTTATTGCGCTGCGATTCATGAGATACTAGTCGAACATGCCTTTTTCAGGAGCAAACCGGTGGCAAAATCAGTACCCGCAATTTTTCTCGATCGTGATGGCACTATTAATGTGGATCACGGTTATGTTCATGAGATTGATGAGTTCGAGTTTATCGAGGGCGTAATAGATGCCATGCGCCAGCTGAAAGAGATGGGTTATGCGCTGGTGGTTGTGACGAACCAGTCCGGTATTGCACGCGGTAAATTCACCGAGGCGCAGTTCGAGACGCTGACGGAATGGATGGACTGGTCGCTAGCCGACCGCGGTGTGGATCTCGACGGCATCTACTATTGTCCGCACCACCCGCAGGGAACCGTTGATGCGTATCGTCAGACCTGCGACTGCCGTAAGCCGCATCCTGGGATGTTCATCTCTGCACAGGAGTTCCTGCACATTGATATGTCTGCTTCTTATATGGTGGGCGATAAACTGGAAGATATGCAGGCAGCAGCAGCGGCGGGTGTAGGAACCAAAATATTAGTTCGCACCGGTAAGCCAGTGACGCCAGAAGCAGAAAATGCAGCGGATTGGGTAATTAATAGTCTGGCCGATCTGCCAAAAGAGATTAAAAAGCACCAAAAATAGCCTTTTTGGTGAAAAGATGAGCGGTTGAAATAAAAATGCATTTTTCCGCTTGTCATTCCTCGGCCGCCCCCTATAATGCGCCTCCATCGACACGGCGGATGTGAATCACTTCACAGACAACCCGGTCGGTTGAAGAGAAAAATTCTGAAATAACGGGTTGACTCTGCAAGAGGAAAGCGTAATATACGCCACCTCGCAACGGTGAGCGAAAGCCGCGTTGCACTGCTCTTTAACAATTTATCAGACAATCTGTGTGGGCACTCAAAGTGACATGGATTCTTAACGTCCTCGGACGAAAAATGAATACCAAGTCTCTGAGTGAACATACGTAATTCATTACGAAGTTTAATTCACGAGCATCAAACTTAAATTGAAGAGTTTGATCATGGCTCAGATTGAACGCTGGCGGCAGGCCTAACACATGCAAGTCGAGCGGTAACACAGGGAGCTTGCTCCCGGGTGACGAGCGGCGGACGGGTGAGTAATGTCTGGGAAACTGCCTGATGGAGGGGGATAACTACTGGAAACGGTAGCTAATACCGCATAACGTCGCAAGACCAAAGAGGGGGACCTTCGGGCCTCTTGCCATCAGATGTGCCCAGATGGGATTAGCTAGTAGGTGGGGTAACGGCTCACCTAGGCGACGATCCCTAGCTGGTCTGAGAGGATGACCAGCCACACTGGAACTGAGACACGGTCCAGACTCCTACGGGAGGCAGCAGTGGGGAATATTGCACAATGGGCGCAAGCCTGATGCAGCCATGCCGCGTGTATGAAGAAGGCCTTCGGGTTGTAAAGTACTTTCAGCGGGGAGGAAGGCGATAAGGTTAATAACCTTGTCGATTGACGTTACCCGCAGAAGAAGCACCGGCTAACTCCGTGCCAGCAGCCGCGGTAATACGGAGGGTGCAAGCGTTAATCGGAATTACTGGGCGTAAAGCGCACGCAGGCGGTCTGTCAAGTCGGATGTGAAATCCCCGGGCTCAACCTGGGAACTGCATTCGAAACTGGCAGGCTAGAGTCTTGTAGAGGGGGGTAGAATTCCAGGTGTAGCGGTGAAATGCGTAGAGATCTGGAGGAATACCGGTGGCGAAGGCGGCCCCCTGGACAAAGACTGACGCTCAGGTGCGAAAGCGTGGGGAGCAAACAGGATTAGATACCCTGGTAGTCCACGCCGTAAACGATGTCGACTTGGAGGTTGTGCCCTTGAGGCGTGGCTTCCGGAGCTAACGCGTTAAGTCGACCGCCTGGGGAGTACGGCCGCAAGGTTAAAACTCAAATGAATTGACGGGGGCCCGCACAAGCGGTGGAGCATGTGGTTTAATTCGATGCAACGCGAAGAACCTTACCTACTCTTGACATCCAGAGAACTTTCCAGAGATGGATTGGTGCCTTCGGGAACTCTGAGACAGGTGCTGCATGGCTGTCGTCAGCTCGTGTTGTGAAATGTTGGGTTAAGTCCCGCAACGAGCGCAACCCTTATCCTTTGTTGCCAGCGGT
>NZ_JAXQPQ010000029.1:0-1239 GCF_034427535.1 Enterobacter sp. A103 | reverse complement strand
GTGGACGCAGCCCTAAGCGAGGTTCTGGTTTTCAAATTGTTCCGGACTGAGGCCGCCACAGGCACTGTGACGACGCCACCGATTGTAATCACACTCGATATAATTAAACACCGTCGTCCGCATCATTTCCCGACTGATAAAGCGTTCACCGTGGATACATTCCACCTTCAGCGAGTGAAAGAAGCTTTCCGCACAGGCATTGTCGTAACAGCAACCCTTCGCACTCATGCTGCCGCGCAGGTTATGCCGCTTCAGCAGGGCCTGGTAATCCGCTGAACAGTACTGCCCACCACATCTGTGTGAACGATGACATTTTCCGGGCGCTTACGCCGCCAGAGGGCCATTTGCAGTGCATCGCAGGCAAGTTGTGCCGTCATCCGTGATGACATTGACCAGCCGATAACCGCCCGAGACCACAGGTCTATGACCACTGCCAGATACAGCCAGCCTTCATCGGTACGCAAGTACGTGATGTCTCCCGACCACTTCTCATTCGGGCCGCTGGCGTAAAAATCCTGTTTCAGCAGATTCTCCGATACCGGCAGACCATCTCACGATAGCTGACCGGGCTGAACTTTCGCGAGGCTTTTGCCCGCAGCCCCTGACGACGAAGGCTGGCAGCCACCGTTTTCATGTTGAAGAAGTAACCCTGTGCTCTCAGTTCAACTGTCAGACGTGGTGCACCGTAGCGTTGCTTTGCCTGAGTAAAAGCCTCACGTACGGCGCTGTCGCAACACAGACTGAACCGCTGACGTGAATTTGTCTTCATACTCCGCTGGCGCCAGACATACCAGCCGCTGCGGGCCACCCGGAGGACGTGGCACATAGCTTTGATGCTGAATTCGGCATGATGCTTTTCAATAAAGACATACTTCATTTCAGGCGCTTCGCGAAGTATGTCGCGGCCTTTTGGAGAATGGCCAGTTCCTCAGCCTGTTCCGCCAGCTGGCGTTTGAGACGGGCATTTTCAGTGGCGAGTTCGTTTTCACGGTCAGAGGATGAGAGCTGTTGCTGCTGTTTACTGCGCCAGTTGTAGAGCTGCGATTCATACAGGCTGAGCTCGCGGGCGGCCGCGGCCACGCCAATACGTTCAGCCAGTTTGAGGGCTTCCTGGCGAAATTCAGGAGTGTGCTGCTTGCGGATCTTTTTGATAGTTGATGCTGGTTTTGTCATGTGAGCTACCTCTGGTTGAGAGTTTACTCACTTAGCCGCGTGTCCACTATTGATGGGTATGATCAG
>NZ_JAXQPQ010000027.1:0-2765 GCF_034427535.1 Enterobacter sp. A103 | reverse complement strand
GGCCTGCTTCAGGGCAGCAGCACGCTGGCCTGGTCCGGCAACACCTTCGCGAACCAGACTCAGGGGCAGGTGACGGGCGGTGAGACCCTCACCCTGAGCGGACACACGCTCAGCAACGCGGGCAGCCTGCAGGGGCGCAGCGCCACGCTGGACGCCGCAGGCCTGAATAACCAGGGCAGCGTTCAGGCGCTGGACGCCCTGACGCTTGCCGCGACCGGCAGGCTGGACAACACGGGCGCCCTGCTCAGCCAGAACCTGTTCACGCTGACGGCGGCGCAGCTGTTTAACGACGGCCGGCTGGCGGGGAAAGCGCTGACGGTGAGCGTCGCGCAGCTGACCAACACCGGCATGCTGCAGGGCAACGACACGCTGGCGCTGACCACCCGCGCGCTGAGCAACGGCGCCACCGGGCAGCTGGTGAGCGGAAGCGGCCTGAATCTGTCCCTGGACACGCTCGATAACGCCGGTCTGCTGCTGGTGAACGGCGGGCTCACCCTCCGGGGCAGCGACCTGACCAACCGGGGCGATATTCAGGCGCAGGACCTGGATTTGGGGCTGGGCAACGCCCTGAGCAATACCGGGAACATCGTGGCCACCGGCGATGCCGCGCTTCACGCGACGACGCTGACCAGCAGCGGCACGGTGGCGGGCAGAACGCTGACCGCAGGCGCGACGGAGCTGCGCAACAGCGGCCTGATGCAGGGCAGCAGCGCGGTTAACGCCGCCGCTGACCGCTTTATCAACGCGCTGAACGGCAAATGGCTCTCCGGCGGCGGCTTCACGCTGACGGGCGGACAGCTGACGAACGCCGGTACGCTGCAGGGCGCGACGCTGGACATGACCGGCACCACCCTGACCAGCAGCGGCACGGTGAACGGGCTGGCGGGGCTCAGCGGCACGCTCGGCGGGGCGTTAACCAATACCGGGCTGCTGCAGAGCGGCGGCGCAACCACCTTCACCGCGGACACCCTGGCGAACCCGGGGCGCATCACCGGCGGCACGCTCTCCCTGACCGCCCGCGAGATGAACAACGACGGCCTGATGCAGGGAACGAACGGCCTGGCGCTCACCGGCACCGCGCTGACCACGGGCGCGGCCTCGCGCACCCTCTCCGGCGGCATGCTGACGCTGGACGCAGGCCAGCTGGTTACGCAGGGCACGCTGCAGGGGAACGGCGCGGACATCCGCGCCACCGGCGACTGGACGCACGGCGGGTCCCTGCTCAGCCAGGGGGCGCTGACGGCCGCGACCGGCGGCACGCTGACCTCGTCCGGCTCGCTGATGAGCCAGGGGCGGGCGGATATCACCGCACAGACGCTGGATAACCGCGGGCAGCTCCTCAGCGAAGGAGACGTGACGCTCGGCGGCAGCACCCTTAAAAACAGCGGCACCGTGCAGGGGAACACCCTCGCGCTGCGCCAGGACAGCATTAACAACCAGGGCACCCTGACCGGCCTGCAGAGCCTGACCGTTCAGGGGCAGCAGCGGCTGATGGCGCGCATGGCGATGGCCGCGCCGCAGCAGGCGCTGATTAACGGCGCTGGCGGCAGGCTTCTCACTCAGGGCGCGCTGACCATTGCCTCCGGGGCGGTGACCAACGCCGGCAGCTGGCAGGCGCTGAACATCCTGCTTAACGCGCAGTCGCTCAGCAACAGCGGCACGGTGCAGAGCGCCGACGGGCTGCAGATGACGCTGGCCGACACGCTCACCGGAACCACGGGCAGTAAGATTACCGCGCTGGGCAGCGCCACGCTGCAGGCCGCGACGCTGGCGAACCAGGGGCAGTGGGCGGCGAAAAACCTGACGCTGACCGGCGGCACGCTCAGCAACAGCGGCGCCATCAGCGGGGTGAATGGCCTGACCCTCAGCCAGACCGGCGCGGTCAGCCAGCAGTCGACCGGCACCCTGCTCTCCGGCGGGGCGCTGAACGTCACGGCGGCCTCCGTCACCAGCGACGGCAAAATGCAGGGGAGCACGCTCGGCATCACCACCGGGGCGCTCACCAACGGCGGACGTCTGCAGGGCGATAACGGCGCGACGCTGGCCCTCAGCGGGACGCTGACCAACAGCAACGGGGGCGAAATTGTCAGCCGCGATGGCCTGACGCTGACCACGCCCGCGCTGTTTAACTACGGCCTGATTCAGGGCGGCGGCGAGACGCGCGTGACCGCCTCCTCGCAGGCGCGTAACGACGGCAGGCTGCTTTCCGGCGCGCGCCTGACGCTCGGCACGCCGCAGTTCACCGGCACCGGCTGGCTGCAGGCCACCGACCTGATACTCAATGCGGCAAACGCCACTAACGGCGGCACGTGGGTGGCCGACCGGGCCACGCTGACCGGCTCCACCTTTGCCAGCCAGGGCACCACCCAGGCGGGACAGCTGACGGTTAACTACGGCCAGCTGAACAACAGCGGCACGCTGCTCGGCAACGCGCAGCTGAACATCGACGCGGACCTGGTGACCCAGAGCGCGGGCGGCAGGCTGCTGAGCGGCGGCAACCTGTGGCTGCAGAGCCGGGGGCTGGACCTGACCGGCCAGCTGGTCTCCCTGGGGGACTTAACGCTGCAGCTGACGAACGCGTTTACCAGCCGGACCGCCGTGGCGGCAGGCCGGACCCTGACCATCAGCAGCGGCGGCGACATCGATAACCGCAGCGTGCTGCAGGGGCAGGCGGTTAACCTCAGCGCGGGCGGGCAGCTCAGCAACAACGGACAAATCACCACCGGCGGCGGCACCAGCACGCTCTCCGGCAGCAGCGTGGCGCT
>NZ_JAXQPQ010000026.1:0-3038 GCF_034427535.1 Enterobacter sp. A103 | reverse complement strand
GGTGAAATGCACTCCGCCAAAACTTTTTGCGTGCCGCAAAAACTTTTGTCTCCGCCCCTTTCCTTCCGCCCTTCGCCGTTGCTCCTTTGCCCTTTGCCGCGAGAGAACTCACCAGGGAGATGGACAACTATCACCACAGGAGAAAACCAGGATGCACACACGAAACGTCAACGTCAAAACCGCCGCTCAAGAATCTTCCAGGAAGATGGGGGAAGAACAAAGCCCTGTTTCTGTCGCACGGGAGTGGGTGGCTCAGGCCACTTCGCTGAAGGCGGGGGTCACCGTCACCCTGTCCGACGTGTCCCGATACGGCGACGTGCAGGTGGAGATCCGCACCAACGGAACGCTTAACTGGCGCGCCTGGTCGTTTGAACCGGATTTTCTTTTTGAACTGAAACGCAACCTGCAATACGTGCAGTTTTAACCGGAGGCCGGATGTCCGGCCTTAACACAGAGAAGGAGGAAACATGCAGAACCTTAACACCCGTCCGGCGACCCGTAAGGTCGGGCAGAGCACCGAAATCGTGAAGCTGCTGCGCATTCAGGCCAGCGACACCCACGTAGTCGAGTTTGACAACGTGGACACCCGATTTAATGACTGCAACAACTGGCAGGTGATGGCAGGAGGCAAACGCGTCCTGTTCAGCAACCGCATGTATGAGCGTTTTTCAGATGTGAAATCGGGGATCGTGGCAACGATCAACGTGTGTGAAAACAGCGGCAGCGTAACGGATAAAGCGATGCTGGAAGGGGCAAAAGTCATGATGCAGGTTCTTGATGGCTATCCGTCCTTTGCAGCACTGGCAGCACACCCGAAACGCATTACCGGTTAACCGAGTGCCGTGACCGGAGGGCAATCCGGCCACGGCTAACCACAACTATCACTGAGAGGTAAAAATCATGGTCGCCACCAATACTACGGCAAAAAAACCAGCCAAGACCACCCGTCAGGCAAAATCTGCGGAAAAAATCGCGCAGTCTACCGAGCAGAAGCTCGTCCAGCTGCTCGCTGATACGCCTGTGCAAATCTTCCCGTACTCCCGCCTGTCACACACGGGCTTAAACACGCGCATCATTCCGCATACCGATCAGGAAGTGGAAGAGATGGCTGACAGCATTCAGGCAATGGGCATCCTGCAAAACCTGATCGGTGCAGAACTGCCGGACGGTACGATCGGCATTGTCGGCGGGGAAGGTCGTCGCAGAGGCACAGGCATTCTGGTGATGCGCGGTGTGCTCGATGCAGACACGCCGTTTGTTCCGGTGAAAGTCCTGCCCGTTGAGATGGCGGTAGCGGCCTCGATGATCGAGAACGGTCGACGTAAAAACATGCATCCCGCCGAGCAGATTATCGGTTTTCGTACCCTTCAGCAGGAAGGTAAAACGGCTTCTCAGATCGGCGCACTGATGGGCTACCACCCGCGCCACGTTCAGCGCTGCCTGAAGCTGGCGAATCTTGCCCCCTCCCTGCTGGATGCGCTGGCGCGGGATGAAATCTCCCTTGAACAGTGTGAAGTCCTGACACTTGCTGATACCCATGAGCGTCAGGAGCAGGTCTGGAAAGAGGCTGTTGTACAGTGGCGCGATCCTGCTGTACAGACCCTGCGCAAAATGGTGACCGACGACAAGATGGCCATCAGTCACCCGATGTTTGAGTATGTGGGCGAGGAAGCCTATACCGCCGCTGGCGGTACGCTTACCGCCGACCTGTTCAGCGACAAGGACAGCACCTTTGCCGATGCGGCGCTGGTGAAATCTCTGCTGGCTGGCAAGCTCACCGTGCTCGCCGCTCGCGTTAAGCAGGAGCAGGGCTGGGGCTGGGCTGAGTACCGTATGACGGAACTACGCTTCAGCGGTGAGGACGCTGAACTGTACCGTTTTGCCATGCCGAAAGCTGTCCTGACGGAAGAAGAACAGAAGCGCGTCAGTGAGCTGGAAGAACAAAGAGATGCTACTGAAACCTACGATGACGAATACGAGCTTCAGCAGCAGATCGATGACATTTACTGCGAGGCGCAGTACCGCGAAGCCACGCCGGAATTTCGCGCCGCCCACGGTATCTGGGTGTCATGGGATGGTAACAATTTTCGGGTTCAGCCAGGTATCCGCAAGCTGACCGACGAAGACCGGGCAGCTGAAGAACAGGCGCGTCAGGAGCGTGAAAGCAATGTGATCAGACACACCACGCCTGACATTCCCGCTGACGCCTATCCGGCAACGCTGGTTAAGGCCATGTCTGCGGAGCGCACTCTTGCCGTTCAGGCGGAACTGGCGGGTCGCCCCGATGTATCGGTGGCGCTCCTGACGTGGACGCTGTGTCTTGCGCTCTTTGATCGCACCTACGGCAAGCGCAATGAACCGCTGAAAGCCTCCGTGTCCTCGAATCAGTATCACCTTGCATCACTGGCTCCATCCGGTGATGAAGGGAAGGCGCTGACGGCGCTCAAAGCACAGAAAGAGGCGCTTCAGGCAACGCTGCCCGAAAACTGGCATCTCGATTTCACCTGGCTGCTGTCATGGTCAGCAGAGCAGGTGAACACCCTGCTGGGATTCTGTGCGGCACACGGTATCAACGGCATTCAGGAACGTATGTACAACCATACGCAGAAAAGCGAACTGGACGGGCTGGAAGCGGCGCTGGACTTTGACCTGCGCAAATGGTGGCAACCGGATGCTGAGAGCTACTTCGGTAAGCTCACGATTTCCCAGATTGGCAAAGCCTATGAAGAAGCCGGACTCAGCGCCCGTGCGGGTGAAGTTGTGAAGCTCAAGCGCCGCGATGCGGCGAAGGCCGCCGAGCAGGATCTGAATGCTCAGGGCTGGCTGCCTGACTGGATGGTGCGCACAGCGCCAGCCGCTGAGGCTGAAGAAGCCACTGAATCTGACGCTGATACCACTGACCACGCTGCTTAATTCCGGAGGCCGCCGCCTTCGGGCGGCGGGAACAGACATGACCATGCAATATGACCTGAACCGAATCAACACCCTGACCGCATCCGACCTGGAGTTTATCCGTCAGCAGGGCGAGGACGCGCGCC
>NZ_JAXQPQ010000024.1:0-8031 GCF_034427535.1 Enterobacter sp. A103 | reverse complement strand
CAATAATCAATTAATTCCATCAGCACATTAATCATAAAGGGCGGGGGGGGGGGTACTTCCGCCCTTTAAAGATATAAAAAACCAAATAATAAGAAGTTAATGCCATTAATGTAAACATTGATAATGAAATATATAAGCTTGAATAAAATAAAAACAGTGAAAAGTCATTTGTAGATGCCAGTTTCAATAACTTGACTGATGTGGTTAGCTCTTTATTAATACAAAGGAAAGTAAAGTTGCTTACTAGGAATAGAATGGAGGAGCAAATGGAAACCTTGATGGCTTTTGTTTTTCCAATGGATGGAATGGTGAGTTTTTTCATGGAGAACAAAAAAACCATCAAGCTAAATAAAGGTGCTGTTTTGCAATAATCACTCATTGCTCTACTCATTAACGGGTTTTTTGCGGACGTTATTCCCGGGAGGTTAGCGCTACTGTTAACGATGTAATGTAAAAAGATGGAGTCAGGGTTGTTTGTATAGATAATGAGTATTATCAATAATGGAATGGCTGCTATCATTGAAATGATGAAAAGTATTTTGTTATTAGAACCATTTTTTTCTCTGCTTTTATTATTTTCGATCATTGGAGCATCCTGTTTAGATAAGTGCACTCATGTTAATATTGTAATGACACAGTATGTTTATGATAATGCAAGTATTGTTATGAATTTAATTAGTGAGAATGTTTTTTATAAAAATTAAGTTAAACTAAAAACAATAAAAAATAAAGGGTTTAACAATGGAAAAAGTACTTTATGTTGTGGTGGTTTTGGCTATTTTGTCTCTGACAGCCTGTCAGGTGAATGATATTCATGATACTGGTGGTGGTGCCGTTGCACCAACGTCAACCGTGATAGGTGTCAATTTGGAAAGGTACGGAGGCAATGATCCGTAAAGGATCTTCTTGAGATCTTTTTCAATGAGTCGTAATCTCTTGCTCTGTAAACGAAAAAACCACCCTGGCAGGTGGTTTTTCGAAGGTTAGATCATCCTGGCAGATGTTCTAACCGCGGTAACTGGCTAACGCAGAGCACAATTACCAAAACAGTCCTTCCAGTGTAGTCGTTATCAGGCACACACTTCAAGAACTCAGTGACATCCTTTTAACATTAAGTGCTCTGCGAACCTGTTACCAGTGGCTACCGCCAGTGGCGATTTGTCGTGTCTTTCAGGGTTGGACTCAAGAGAACAGTTACCTGAACAGGCGTGGTAGTCGGACTAAACGGGGAGTTCGTGCATATAGTCCAGCTTGGAGCGAATCACCTGTCAGGAACCCAGTTGCACGGGAAGGAATGAGAAAACGCCACCTTACGGCGGACTGCAACGGGTAAACCTTACGGTGGGAACAGGAGAGCGCGCGAGGGAGCCACCAGGGGGAAACGCCTGGTATCTTTAAGTCCTGTCGGGTTTCGCCCGTACTGTCGGATTCATGGTTGAGCCTCACGGCTCCCACAGATGCACCGAAAAAGCGTCTGTTTATGTGAACTCTGGCAGGAGGGCGGAGCCTATGGAAAAACGGCTTCGCCGCGGCCTCATCGCTTCTCTGTTAAGCATCTTCCTGACCTCTTCTAGGACACATCGGCTCCGTTCGTAAGCCGGTACCGCTCGCCGCAGCCGAACGACTGAGCGCAGCGAGTCAGTGCGCGAGGAAGCGGAATATCTCCTGTATCGCATATTCTGCTGACGCGCCGGTGCCGCCTTTTTTTCTCCTGCCACATGAAGCACTTCACTGATTTTCGCATCCGTGCCAACATAGTAAGCCAGTATACACAGCGCTAGCGCACTGTGACTGGTTCAGGGCTGCGCCCCGAAACCCGCTGAGGTCAACGGCCTGACGCGCCCGGGCGGGCTTGCCGGCTCCCGGAAGACGCCCACAGACACGCTGTGTTCTTCTACGGGAGCTGCATTACATTGCTCCCTCAATATTTTTCACCGGAGGCCCTCTGAGTACGAAACGCGACAAGATGCTGACGATGTGGGTCACGCAGGATGAGCATCAGCAGCTGCTTGAACGCTGCGACGGAAAACAGCTGGCGACGTGGATGCGGCAAACCTGCCTCGATACCCGACCGGCGCGGTCATCACGGCTGCCGTCCATCGATCCGGTTTTACTGCGTCAGCTCGCCGGCATGGGCAATAACCTGAACCAGATCGCCCGGAAAATTAACGGCGGTCAGTGGGCAGGTGCTGATCGGGTTCAGGTGGTGGCTGCGCTGATGGCCATCGATGCCGGCCTTGAACGGCTGCGGCATACGGTGCGGGAAAACGGAGCCGGCGATGATCGTTAAATTCCATCCGCGCGGGCGCGGCGGCGGCAGTGGGCCAGTGGATTATCTGCTGGGTAAAGACCGGCAGCGTGACGGGGCGACGGTGCTGCAGGGAAAGCCGGAGGAAGTCCGGGAGCTGATAGATGCCTCACCGTATGCCAAGAAATACACTTCCGGGGTGCTGTCGTTTGCCGAGAGTGACCTGGCTCCCGGCCAGCGCGAAAAGCTGATGGCGAGTTTCGAGCGGGTTCTGATGCCCGGACTCGATAAAGACCAGTACAGCGTGCTGTGGGTGGAGCACGCCGACAAAGGGCGGGTGGAGCTGAATTTTCTCATTCCGAACACCGAACTGCTGACCGGAAAACGCCTGCAGCCTTATTACGACCGGGCCGACCGCCCGCGTATCGATGCGTGGCAGACGGTGGTGAATGGCCGGCTGGGACTGCATGACCCGAACGATCCGGCAAACCGTCGCGAGCTGGTCACGCAGTCAGCCCTGCCACAGGCGCAGCAGGAAGCCGTCAGAGCGATTACGCAGGGTTTAATGGTGTTAGCCTCATCCGGGGAGCTTAAAACGCGGCAGGACGTGACTGAGGTGCTTACGGCGGCAGGTTTTGAGGTGGTACGCACCACGCGAAGCAGTATCAGCATTGCTAACCCGGACGGAGGGCGAAATATCCGACTGAAAGGAGCTATCTATGAGCAGTCTTTTAACCTTGGCGAAAGACCTGGAGCAGAAATCGAAAGCGCAGCGGCAATCTACCGTCGAGATGCTGAAAGCCGCATTCAGCGAGCACGAGGCGTATGTAAATCAGGAATTGAGCGAAAGCGCGAAGCGAATCAACAGCGCTATCCTCGACCACGACCAGAAGCTGGCCTCCGCCATCAGCCAGAACACCAGAGGGATGCTGAAAACCATCGGGCGGACGTGGCTGATTATCGCCGGCGTGTCGTTCCTGCTGATCTGCACGAGCGGGAGCATTCTGTGGTGGCAGAACCAGAAAATTCGCGACAACTATCAGGCCCTCAGCGAGCAGAAAGACGCGCTGGCGAAGCTGAACGCGCGGACGTGGGGCGTGAGCTTTCAGACGTCCAGCGACGGACGGCGCTTTCTGGTGATGCCGGCAGGAACAACGCCGGAAGCCATTCCCTACAACGGTACGACGTGGGTACAACTGAAACAGGACTGACAGAGAATGACCGAACTGGAAACGCAATTATTGAGCGCATTCGAGCAACTGCAGCAGGATTACGCGCAGCAGCTGAGCGCGTGGGAAGCCGCCTCCTCGGAATTGCAGAGGATGTTTGGCATTACGCAACAGGAGAACGCGAGGCTGAGCGAGCGCGTATCGGACTTGAGCAGGCAGGTGCAGAGTTTGAGCGAGCAGCTGCGCCGCTTGTCCGTGAGATGAACGCCATTGAGCAGCGGCAGGCCCATGAGCGGGCGCTGCAGCACGAGAAAACGCTTGAGCCGGAGCGCCCGCAGCGACAAAAAGGTCTGGATGGTCCGTCGCTTTAACCGAACAGCCTGGACCAGAACCCTTTTTTTTGCGCCTGCTCCAGGCTTTCACTGAGCTTTCTGATTTCTTCCCGCAGCTGGTTTTTCTCGTCCTCATGCTGCTGATTTTCTTTTTCCCGCAGCGTTTTGTCTTCCAGCATCAACGTTATGGCCTGTTTCATTTCAGCCAGCTCTTTCTGCATGGCTGTCAGCTGCTCATGTGGGAAATTTTTCTGTGTATTTTCACGGTGTGAAATGCTGGGAATTTTTTTCTCAGGTAAATTCACATTGCCGTATACGCGGATCAGTTCGGATACATCCACGACCGGGTTGTTTTTCCCGTCGCGTGACACGGTCACCTTCCCTTGTTTTACGTGGTTATACAGCGTTCTCCTGGTGATGCCGGCTGCCTGTGCTGCCTGTGAAAGGTTGAGCAATGTTTTTGCCACTGTATACCCCTGATTTTTTTTGGTGTGAAAGGCGTGTAATTTCTCACTGCCATTATAGCGCCAATGTACCCCGGATTTGCTGGTGATAATGACGAGTTGCTGAATGCCATCAGCTGCTCATGCCGATTTTTTCCTGTTCCAATCGCCTGGTGATTGTCGCTGTATTGCGACAAGTGCAGTCACTGGTTTCCGCAGCCAGCAGCTGATGCAATAGCGGTACCAGATAAAACAGGAGCAAGACGATGAAGGTATTAACGGTAGTGGAACTGGCTGTGAAAGTGGTGGGACTGGTACTGGAGGCACTGATTCTGGCTATCGAGTCCGGTCTGCTCTGGCGGTGAACGGCAGAGCAGACCGGTGCTCAGGGGGAATTATTCCTGCAGGCCGCGATAGCCAGCTTCTTTCTGGTGCCGGACTGTCAGGATCACTATCCGGTCCGTTTCCCGGTCGTGGCGATAGAGCATCACATAACCACTGTCGCCAAATCCGATCACCAGTTCCTGGTATTCCAGTGGGAGAAGATAAACCGGGCGGCCCATGTCCGGCTGCGTTTTCAGCTGCTGGATAGCCCGGATTATCACTTCACCGGCTTTTCTGGCCGCCAGCCGGTTTTTGGTTTTGAGAAAATCCTGCAGGCGCTGTAAATCCAGCTGCGCCAGTGCGGAGACAATTACCTGTGGCATGGTGGAGCATCCTGCTCATTCTCAGTTCCCCAGGAATCTATCCACGCTTCCACCTCTTCGGCGTTCAGGTGCAGACCGGTTTCCTGATAGTGCTGCCATGCGGCCTGTCCATCCCTCAGGTACTGGCTGCGCTTTTCTTCCCGGTCGATGTATTCGGTGATCGCTTCCAGCATCAGAGCATGAGCGGAGCGATGGCGGTCATCGGCAAGGGTTTTCAGGCGGTCTTTGAGTTCATCATCAAGCCTGATGGATGTCGCTGCTGACATAAAATCACCGTTGTAGTCATGTGTAATACATATGACTACTTTAATCGGAGTCAGTGATATTTGCCAGAAATAGGGGCTGTGGCCGGGTAGCTGCGATAACTGCCAACTTTCAGACAGCCGCCTCGATCGGTAGTCTTGCTTCCATATCAAGTTCGAATATCTCGTAGGTAGTACGGCTCCCGTGCTGCGGTGGGTTTCAGGTTTGCTGATTGTGGAATTGCATGTGCCGGTGTGAGGTACAGCGCCGCCAGCACGGTCAGGACGAAGGATTTCATGGTTTAAAATCCAGAGTGGCGTTTTTGAATAGTTGCCAGGTTCTTTCATCCGGTGCCGGCGGGATTTTTGCACTCTTGATGGCTGCCAGAGTTGCCTGGCAGAGGGCCGGATCTCCCCCTTCTGTGGTGGCGTTGTTCAGAGTGCCGTCACGCTGGATACGAATCCGGACGGTACAGACCGTTCCTGCATACATTCCAGGATCATAAATTCTGTTTTCAATAGCATCTTTGATCGCCTGGGCATAGCCGGCGATGTCTGCGTTCGGACCAGCCTGGAGATCCCCCGGAAGGTCGCCAGCCTTGCTTGTGGCTGATTTGTCGGATTTCCAGTTACCTGTCTGTGATGTGGTACAGGCCACCAGAAACAGCGGTATTAAGAGCACCAGAGGTAAAACGTGTTTTGGCTGCATCAGGGCCTACCTGCGGGTTTTAGAGTCGGGTTCGTCGCGATATTTCCGGCATCTGCGTCACGGGCGGCCGTTATAGGCGTCCCAGTAAGTATCGATGGCGCCGCTCCTGAGAATATCGCTGCGTTTTTCAGGCTGGTCGGCGGCATATTCCTGGGTAATGAACCTGCTGGTTTGTCTTTCCCGGGAAAACGGCCCGTTCTCGCCGCTGAAGCTGTTTACCCGCTGCTGCGCCTGCGCGGTGGTCAGGTGTGCGGCCCGGTCCTTTTTCCCGATTTCGTAAAACTGTCTGAAGAACTGTGCCAGCAGGCGGGTATTGTCCGCCGTTAAGGGTTTTGTGTTGGGGTCAAAAGCGATCTGCTCTATCCGGAAGGCCGCATGGCGGGCATTTTTGTCCACGCTGGTCTGGTTCCCGGCGCAGGCCATCAGAAAGAACGGAATAAAAACGACAAGCGGTAAATGACGAATTAACTGGCGTACCGGTGGCATAGTGTTGAGGACCTGTCAGTGAAAAATATTACGCCTATATCTGCCACGCTTTACCGGCGCGTTCCTTGATATAAACACGGCTTTCACGCTGAATTCACCGCCAAAACCCCCCGCATGCAGCTGGCTGAATAGCCATGCATCCGGGTATGATTTATCCGGTGCGTTTCTGGCGGGTTTTCGGGTGGTTTGTTGCCGCTTTTACCGGTTATCCGTCAGAAACGCCCTGAGCGCGTTTTGGCGGTACGCGTAATGAGACGTTATGTTCAATCCCTTCCCCCCGCACCTGGTTATGCTGCTGCATAAATCATGCCTGTCTCTCCCTGTCTCCCGGTGAAATGAATATTTTTCATCCTGAAATAAACCATGTTGACTGTGGGTGTATAGAGGGCGTAGCATGCAATTACTGTATATAAAAACATTGTTATATATACAGTATTGAGGGTGTGGCAGAGCACTGATAACAGCGACCGGCGGATGGCCGGGCAGCAATAAACCGCACACCTGAATTCCAATAACAAAAATTAAAACAATAAAATAAAAAGAGGAAAAGATATGCCAGGATTTAACTATGGTGGCGGTGTTGGTGATGGTACTTCATGGAGTAAGGAGCGTGGTACAGGTCCGGAACCTGGTGGTGGATATAATGGCCATGCCGGTGATCATGATAATAACTCAGGCGGTTCTGGCAGTAGCCATGCCAGCTGGGCCGGCTCAGGGCCATTAAATACAACGCTGATTAATTCGGCAATTTCTGAGGCACTTCAAAATCAGCTGGTACGCAATACATTACC
The DNA here is from genome assembly GCF_034427535.1 of Enterobacter sp. A103. Lineage (NCBI taxonomy): Bacteria > Pseudomonadati > Pseudomonadota > Gammaproteobacteria > Enterobacterales > Enterobacteriaceae > Enterobacter > Enterobacter sp. A103. Next base: position 904 of record NZ_JAXQPQ010000024.1, on the reverse strand, counting down.
AGCGACTTCCACGCCTGCATACAAAGTGATGCGTGCAGCTTTTGATGCACTTCCCGTCGAACAACAGCCAGCCGCCCGCGATCAGATTACTCAGGCATGGCAACGGGCTCATGATGCAATGCCTGATAAAATCACAACAGAGCACGAAACGGGAGGTAGAAATGGGCATACCATTTATTCCACGACCAATAATCAGACAAAAATTAACCTTGGTAATATTATACCTCTGGTAACCAGTGATCTTAACCAGGCACTTGCACAGCATCAGAGCGCAGATGCTCTTCAGAAAAGCAGCGAGATTATTGCTGACGCAGGTGAAAAAATTGGCGCATATCTTGGCGATAAGTACAAAGCGGTGGCGAAAGAAATTGCCGCAGATATTAAAAGTTTTCAGGGCAAAACCCTTCGCAGCTTTGATGATGCGATGAAATCGCTGAATAAAATCACGTCAAATCCTGCCATGCATATTAATCAGGCTGACAGGGATGCGCTGGTGAATGCCTGGCAGCATGTTAATGTGCAGGATATGGCAAATAAGTTCGCCAATCTCAGTTCAGCTTTCAAGGTCGCTGATACGGTCATTAAAATTGAGAAGGTGCGCGAAAAAAGCATTGTGGGTTACCAGACGGGGAACTGGGGGCCTCTCATGCTGGAAGTGGAGTCATGGGTAGTCAGCGGCATGGCAGCAGGTGTGGCAATAGGTATTTTATCTATTTCAGCGCCCGTAATTGCCGCAACCTTTGGGATTCCTGTTACCGCAATCACGATTGCAGGTATCTTAGGTATTGGTTACTTGGCCTCATTTATTGATGATAGCGTTGTTGATGAGATCAATAATCAATTAATTCCATCAGCACATTAATCATAAAGGGCGGGGGGGGGGGTACTTCCGCCCTTTAAAGAT
>NZ_JAXQPQ010000023.1:0-9024 GCF_034427535.1 Enterobacter sp. A103 | reverse complement strand
GAGAACCGAGATTTTGTGGGCTGGCTGGCAGAGTGGGAACCCTGGCAGCAGGCACTCAGCCGTATCGCACCTGACCAGTACCAGGCCGCCCTTGAGCGCCGCGCTGACGCCTTCGGCGCCAGTATTCCTGACGGCGACACAACTCCCAGCGAGTTCCAGCGCCGCACTGAACAAATCCTCCTGAACAGGTACAGCTTCCATTTTGATCCCGACAATAAAGATCCGCTCTACGAAGCGGCACTGACCAAAGCCGGCGCGGACGCCACCCGCGAAATTTTACGTGAAATTTACACTGACACCACCCGGGACGTGCTTCAGGAACGCAATGAGCTCTCGTTCCTGGACAGCCCCTGGGATTATGGGGAGCACGGCGCCACAGGCGGGGCGGGGCCTTCTTCTGTCCACACCATGCTTTCGCACCAGTCTCTCCTTGACGGAGGGGCATGGCGCTTTACTGATGCGCTCAGTGCTTTCACTTCCCACGGCGCCTTACTGCATTACGCGCCACAGTCCGTCCTCCTCGGGGACTCGGCCCTTGGCATCTGCTCATCGCTCAGTGAAGCCTGGCTCCTGTCTCTGTCGCAGGATCCGACCGGCTCCCTGAGTGAGACTCTCCTTGACAGCATCTTCCATCATTCCGCGCGCCTGCCCGGGCAGCCAGCCGGAAGCGACACCTTCCTGCAGGCGCTTACCGCCCTGCAGGAAGGTGGTGAACGCACCACACGGTCCCTTGATTCCATCGTGCATTCCGTTGTATCTGCCACCACTGACCTGGCCCTGACACTGCACACCGCTAACCATGCCCTGGCTCTGGCACGCCAGACCCTGAACGGAAAGGTATGGTATTGCTTTTATGATCCGAATCTGGGAGATGTCAGACTCCCCGCTGTGGGGACCGGGGAGGCTGATCTCAAATCTCTTCTCAGCCAGGTTCTGGACATCAGAACCGGGTACGGCCCGGAAACCCTGGCCGGGTTGTATCAGACTCTCACCCGCAACGGAGAGTATTATTTCTCCGTACAGAACGTTGATGTACAGGCGGCGGTGACCCGTCCTGAGTTTCAGGCCCTTAAAACGCAGCTCACCGCAGACATGCTGTCTCCGGCGCTGTTACGCAGCTGGCTGGATACCCTCAGCAGCGCGGAAGCCCCCCGCTCTGCGGCAGTACAGATTATGGACGCTGTTCAGCTGACGCAGCGTCCGCTGGCGACAGATATCCTCAGCCTGACCGCCCGGGTGAATGCACAGGTGACCGCGGCTGGCTATCAACCTGAAAACATCCTCCCCGACAGCGCCCGCTTTGATAAAAACACCGGAAAACTGACGGTTTCTGTACCGGGGAGAGACGGTAAATACGTCGATGTGGTGGTCGAGACAGCCGATCTGGAACAGCACAGTCGGACGCTGTTTGAAGACGCTGTCGGGGAGCTGCACCTTACGGGCACGGCCGCCATGGCAAGCGAAGCCATGGGTAAGGGGATCGGTGCTCTCATGACGCTCCGGAGTATTGAGAGCATGATTGACAGTCTGAGTCAGGGAGATGCGGGCGGGGGGGTGGCCGGAGGAGCCTGGGCTTTTTACGGTCTGGCCAGCCTGACCGGTGCCGATCGGATAGTAATGAACAGTATTGCGCAGGTAGCCGGTGAAGCATTGTTTCGTGGAGCGACCGTCCCGGTGCAGGACATGAATTCCTTCATCTCTCAGGCTACACGTACCCTGCTCCGTAACGCCGGAGTGGAAAGTGAACGGATACTGACGGTGACCGGAGATATGCTTGGCCGCCTGCCAGTGATGGCCATGGCCTTTGGCGGCTGGGCTATTTCCGGGGATGTCAGCACCCTGCAGGAGGATGAAAAGAACAACACTCCGGGATGGAAAACGGATCTGGACAAGGCGGATATTGGTCTGGACGCTGTCAGTACAGGCCTGCAGACGGTGGCTCCGTTCACCGGGCCTGCAGCACCTTTCCTCGAAGCTGCCGCTATGCTTGTGATGGGGGTCCGGATGTCGATTGATGACATCGTCACGGATTTCAACACCGGACACGGTCAGCGTGGTGAAATCAAGGTAATGACGTCTTTATTGAGCCCCATAACATTATTTATCCGGCCACTGATTAAGTTAGCAGAGGATAACCCGGTGATTCTGGGGGTGGAAAACGTGGACAATCTGTACAGGGTCAGTGCTGACCTTACGGATGCCCGTCTGCGCTGGCTGGACCTGACCCGTGGCAGCCTGCTCAGCGATGATGATCTCAGCGAAGGCAACCCGGCCAGTTATGCTGGCGATCTGACGGTGGACTTCAGCCAGGTGGGCGAACAGGGCGGGAAGATTACACTCAGCGGTCAGCATGCCCCCCACAGTGGTTTACCGGGGCTGTTTGACAAAAGTGATTACGCGGAATTTTCCGGTACACGTCAGGTATCCAGTGGAATTGACTATGTCATGCTGGGCAGAGGGGCATCCTATAACAGAGATGGAAAACTGCTTGCCTCCCCGGGGATGCAGTTTGTGGGGGTGGAGAATGGCGCGTTGATCCCGGCTCCTCTTTACAGCGCGGCGGAGCATATCATTGCCAATGCACAGAATAATATTTTCCTCGCGCCGCAGAATAGTGCGGAAGTGAAGGACAGTGACGACAAGGTGGGATTGTACCGGTACTACATTGAAGCCGGAGCCGGAGATGACATCCTGTCCGCAGCTGAGGGAATGTATGAGTTTGACGGTGGAACGGGTAATAACACGATTGTGGGGAACCATGTCAGTACGGAGCAGACCGGACAGGCCTTGGTATGGGATCTGACGGCCCAGCGTTCCATGCAGCCTTATGCGTACAACACCGAGCCTCACCGTTTTGTTACTGCACTGACGGCCGCACAAATGAAGCAGGCGCAGGACGGGCATCTGGCCGGGGTAAATGACAGGTCGTTGCTGCAGAAAACCCAGATTGAAGCGCAGGGGGTGGAAAACCTGACCGGAGGGTACAGTGCCAGCGTGAGCGTGACGGGCAGCGGTGGATTCACTCCGGGAACATTTATATCTTCCGGCGCCATGCAGGAGGTATTCATTGGCGATGGACAGCGCAATATTATCTCGACGGGAGGCGGCGATGATGTCATTTATCGCAGCGCAGGAAACGATGTTCTTATAGTAAACCGTAGCTATTCGCTGCATTCAGCTCATGGTGCAGAGCACTCGGGATATGCCTCAGACAAGGATTCCCAGGTAGCGCTGCTGGCTGCCGGAACGGACAAACAGTGGGTGTATACGGAGGTGACCCTCGTCATGCCGGATGGACAGAGGTCAGGCGACGATCTCGTCGTGCTTGAAGGGGCGCAGTATAAAGATATCCGTATTGTGGAGAACGGCACCGGAGATGTCCTTGTAGGCTATGGCGACGGGAAGACAACAGGGTTGTTTGTCCGGGTCCACAGCCGCTCCGCGCTGGCCGGGCTGCATTTTATGACCGATGACGGAGTAACTTTCGGAATAAAAATTCCGGAGGATAGCCATCAGGCCCTGAGTACGGATATTGAGGTAATTCATGGTGAAACCCTGTTAAGGCAAAACGCGGACGGGTCGTCCCTGCGGGAGGCCACAGGCGAAGACGGGTATGACATCACGGTGTCCCGGGGGGACAACCTGGTTCTGCCGGCAGCCTGGAAAAATGGGCTTCTGGTCCTGGATGCGAACTTCAGTGAGCTGCGTTTCAGGCACGACGGGCTGGGGGGATTCGTGATTGATACCGGGAACGATCCCCGTCTGAATGCAGACAATCTTCAGATCAGTGTTCACGAACAGGCCACCACGGCATTACGCCTGCGTACCCGTGACGGCTATTTTTTTGAACTTGTACAGACAAATGGACAGTGGGCAACCCGAAATGTGCAGGCGAACCTGCCCCCCACTTCGGTGGGGCCGGTGCTGAACTCTGCGCTGCTAAAAGCCCTGCTTACCCAGGGGGCAGGTGCCGTCACGCCGGACGCGCTGACGGCACCTGAGTGGCATGGACGTCAGGCACGGGCAGATCAGGGCTCGCTGGTGATTAGCGACCAGCCGGGCGGCTGGCTGCTGGGAACGGATCACGATGACACCCTGATGGCAAAAGGGGGGACCACGCTGCTGGATGGTGGCGCAGGCCACGACACCTACGTTCTGAAGCGTGGCGATGGTGTGGTGATTATTGCTGACAGCGGAACACACAGCCAGGCCGATAACTGGGGCTCCGGAAAACCGGACAACCAGTCAAATATGGTGGTCCTTCAGGATGTGGCTGTGGGAGATATCCAGAGTGTGGTTTCAACCATTGATGTCGGCGGTGTATCACAACGCGTGCTGCTCCTGGAAGCAAAAGGGACCCCTGCGCTGCTGGTCCGGATGCTGGCCAGTGATGTCGCAGGGTATCAGTTTACCAGTGCGGACGGTGTGAGTTTTGTGTATCAGCCTGACGGGAACGGGCATCTGGTACAGCACATTGTCGGCGTGGACAGGGTATGGTGGGATAAATGGTATGCGCCCGGAAGTGGTCATACTGACCCCGGGATCGCTCCGTTACTGGCTCGTCTGGAAGGGCGCTATGATGGTGCCGGCGGGAATGACAATATCATTCTGAATCAGCCGGGCGTTCTTGTCACACCGGGACGGGGGGATGACACGCTTCACCTGCGTTCCGGTGTCGGGGGGGGGGTGGAGCTGCGGGCCGGTGACGGCAACAAAACGCTGTATCTGGATGCTGCGGCACTGGCAGCACAGAGACCGCCTGTGCATGAAGAGCCTTTACTGAAAGGTGTGAAAAAAGAAATATGGAACAATGTCCCGGCAGGTGATATTGCGGGGATGCAAAGCCTGGTTGCGGGTCATCCTGCAGATCTCACGGAGAACGATGCTTCTCTGGATGGACTACTTGTGGCACACCAGCTGGTTCGTCTTACTGGCGACATTTTGTTGCACAGTAATCACAGTTACCGGTTCAGGGATTTTTCGTCCGGACAGCTCTCACTCGATATAAACGGGCCGTCGACAGGTGGATACCAGATAAGCCGTGCCGCGGACGGAACGGTGACGGTCAATGTGTCGGACGCCGGGCAGGGGCTATACCATTTCAGTCTGCTGGCATGGAATCAGGACATGCTGGGGAGTTACGATCTGCATTACGGGATCAGTGATGTGGTTTCTTTGACCGACGGGAACTGGTATCAGCCGGGCGTGATGTCGGCGTTATCGTCCTCTCCGGCCGATGGCGGAACTCCGGTCAGCCTGAACTTCCGTGATTTTACGTCAGAGGATATCCAGAGTCGGTTGTCTGCGGACGGCAAAACCCTGACGCTGAGTGCCGGGGCTGGGAGTACACAGGTCTCAGTAACCCTGCTGGCGGCTCAGGCCAGACAGTATCTGATTGTGACGGGTGACGGGGTGGTTTCCCGTCCCGATCAGCAGGGGAAACTGACGATAAGTGAAGTGAATTTTTCCCTGCAGACAGATATGGAAGCTCTGGACATGCGAAAACGCCACGGGAATACCTCGGAAACCGGGCAGTGGCTGGCTGTTAACGGAAATGCACGCGATAACACCTTCATGGCCGGGCACGCTCAGGCAGTGATGTTCAATGGGGGGGCCGGGGAGGATGTGGTTCGGGGCAGCGACCTTGCTGATATTCTGAGCGGGGATGCGGGTAATGACCTGCTGCTTGCCGGAGGAGGAGACGACGGACTGAGCGGGGGGGACGGAGCCGATATACTGGACGGGGGAACCGGTAATGACACGGCATTTTACTTGGGCGACATCCGCACCAAGCAGGGTGTAACCATTGATCTGGCTCAGGGTCGTGGCCAGGGGGCGGATGCGGAAGGTGATCTCCTGCGCAGTGTGGAAAATATTCGCGGCAGCCAGTATGCCGATATCCTGAGGGGCAACAGCGGGAATAATGTGCTCGAGGGGGATGCCGGTGATGACGTGCTATCCGGAGGTGGCGGGCAGGATGTGCTGCGCGGAGGAGTCGGTGCTGATACCTACCTGATCCGTGCCGGTGACAGGGTAATACTCAGCAAATCCGTTATGGTCGATGGCACAGAGAAGGATGATGCAGCCCGGGACACGGTAGTGCTGGATGTGACCGGAACGTTCAGCTGGCTGAAGGCTGGCAACGACCTGGTGGTGGCATGCGGCAGTACTGCGGTGGTGCTGAAAGACTGGTCTTCCCGGGCTTCGGCCCGTAATTACCGTTTTATTCTGCCGGGACAGGATGCCGGGCATGCCCGGGAGTTTACCGGCGATGAATTTGACGCCTGGCTGCAGGCCGGTGCAAACCCGGCGTCGGGAGGAACCGCTCTCAGCGGTGTGGATTATGCAGCCTGTCAGACCTTGCTGGCCCCGGTGGCAGCAATAACGTCCCGTCAGGACATCACTGGAAGCGCCGGAAATGACACGCTAGCGGGTGATATGCATGATAACCGGCTGTACGGGATGAACGGTAACGATATCCTGGAAGGGGGGGCAGGCGGCGATTTCCTGGACGGCGGTAGCGGAAACGATACGGTATCCTACGAACATTCAGTCGGGGCGGTCCGGGTCGACTTAAGCCAGACAGACAGCGCTGGTACGGTACTGCCCGATGGCGGGGATGCCACAGGGGATATGCTGTCTGGTATTGAAAATCTGCGGGGGAGCTCCGGGGAGGATGCGCTGACGGGCGATGCGGGTCCGAATGAAATAGAAGGGGGCGGAGGGGCTGATACGCTGAATGGCGGAGCCGGATTTGACATTCTGTCCTACGCACACTCAGGTGCCTACTGGGTGCCAGCCACGGACGATCATGTCCATGCCCGCGATGAGCAGAAGGGTAAAAATATCGGGGTGTACGTGGATCTGGCGGCACAGGAGGCGTGTCGCGGGGATGCGGGCTCCATCCGCCGGGACAGTATCCGGGGATTTGAAGGGGTGGCAGGCAGCGCCTGGGCAGACGAGCTGTACGGCGACAGCGGGGACAACTTGTTTATCCTGAACGGTTTTCAGAATGACGGACACAACGACCAGCGTGACCGCGTGGACGGGCGGAGCGGACTCGATACGGTGGCGTTTACCGGCGGGTTCTATGACCGTGGAGTGGAGGTACAGATCGGACATAACGGACAGGCCTGGTGGAAAGGGGGCATAAATGATGCCCCGATAGCCACCTTCACGGATGTTGAAAATATTATCGGTTCCGACGGTAATGACACGCTGACCGGAGACGGGCAGGATAATGTGCTAGTTGGAGGCAGCGGAGATGACCGACTGTCGGGAGGGGGCGGCGCCGATTATCTGGAAGGCGGAGCCGGGCATGACAACTACGTTATCGCCGACGGAGATCGGGTGGTGATATCCCAGTGGAGGAACGGGGACAGCACGGACACGGTGACATTGCTTAACGCAGCACGGCCAGAAAATATGCTGTTCGCCCTCCGGGGGGACGACCTGATGATGTTGACCGGCGACGGGAAGACGTCTGTCACGTTCAGAGCATGGGCGTCGGGTGCGTCAAACTATGTGCTGGTTGGCGGACAGGGAGACAGCTCCTGGGTCATGAAGCCGGAGGAGATCAATTCCCGGCTGGCGCATGAGGCCACGGTTATGAACGGCGGATTCGAGGCCGGTAGCGTGGCTGACGTGACGGCCGGATGGACGTATACCGGCGGAGTCAGTTCGAGAAGCAGTGAACATACGGAGGGGGGGCACAGCGTGGATCTGTCAGGGGGAGTGCTGAGCCAGACGCTGACGGAGAAGCTGGACCGGGACATGGCCTATCAGGTGTCGGTGGACGTGAACAAGACGACGGGCACCGGAGTGTTAATACGGTTGCTTGCGGGGAATACGGAGCTGGGCAGGGTGAATGCGGATAGCCTGACGGGATGGAAAGCTGATACCTGGCAGCGGCTGACCCTGACCACGGGAGGAAACAACGCGCTGGCGCGCGCGGGAGACGCGCTGCGGCTGGAGATCGTGGACGGAGATACGGGAAAGGACAACACGATGGGTGTGGATAATGTCCGGATAAATGTGATCCCGGCACCACGTACGGCGACGGTGGTGAATGGTGGATTCGAAGCCGGTAGCGTGGCTGACGTGACGGCCGGATGGACGTATACCGGCGGAGTCAGTTCGAGAAGCAGTGAACACACGGAGGGGGGCCACAGTGTGGATCTGTCAGGGGGAGTGCTGAGCCAGACGCTGACGGAGAAGCTGGACCGGGGCATGGACTATCAGCTGTCGGTGGACGTGAACAAGACAACGGGTACCGGGGTATTAATACGGCTGTTCGCGGGAAATACGGAGCTGGGCCGGGTGGACGGAAGAAACCTGAGGGGATGGAAGGGCAACGGGTGGCAGAACCTGGTGCTGAACGTGCGTGGAGACATGAGAGGGGACGCCGGAGAGTCACTGCGTATTGAGATAGCGGATAACGATAAAGGGGTAGACAACACGATGGGCGTGGATAATGTGCAGCTGACGAAGCTTGTGTCGACGATGGGAAGTTTTGGCGATGTGCCCGGTGAGGGCTTGGTGGCAGGAAGGGGGCTACCGGGGAGCTGGCAGGAAGCGCTGCTAAGTACGGGAAGGGTATAGGCAGGAGTTGCCGGGGCGAAAACGCCCCGGCAGGCGGCGGGATATGAATTATTTCCGCCTGCTCCGGATTACTGAACGTCACCGGCAGGTGTGGCAGGGTATGACACTGACCTTTCCTGTGCGTCGATGTCCTTCAGAACCAGAGATAAAAGCTGACATTACGCCCGGCGGAGCCTCTCATTGCACACCTTTATGCAGAAAAGGCCGCCCGACCGGTTTGTTCTGGCAGACGTGTGACCTGAGTCTCATGTGAGTGGAAACTCTGGGGTAGGAGGATATATGAAGATTAAAAATGGGCCGGTGTTATGCCCTTACTGTGGTTGCCTGAGCGCTTACTACGAAATCGACAAACTATCTGCTTTAAGAGAAAAAAACGGTAAAGGGCATCTGTCTGATTGGGATAACGTACTGAGAAACTATACA
>NZ_JAXQPQ010000021.1:0-16118 GCF_034427535.1 Enterobacter sp. A103 | reverse complement strand
ATTACGCTTTCCTCTTTCAGAGTCAACCCGTTATTTCAGAATTTTTCTCTTCAACCGAACCGCTTGTTGTGTGAAGTGATTCACATCCGCCGTGTCGATGGAGGCGCATTATAGGGAGTTCTCGGCTGGCCGCAACCGCTAAATGTCAGAAAAATGACTGACTGCTGCATTCCACAGCAAAACCCCGCCTTATACCCTTTTATGCACAAAGTTATCCACAATCATGAGCGAATCGCGATGCGACCCTACGAATTGGGCGGCAAGATCAACTATACTAGCGGCAAATAATCTCCCCTGTGCAGGCCCCCCTCATGACCACACAACGCCTCGCCCGCGACTGGCGTCTCCCTACCGCAGGTTTGATGCTGCTGGCAATCCTCTTTGCGGGTTTTACCCTGCATGCGCACTGGAACGCCTTTATCCAGTGGTGTCTCGCCACGCAAATTACGCTGCACCGTTATCTGGTGATGTATCTGCTGCAGCTTAATAACCACCAGTACAGCGGCGGATTATGGCTGTTAACGGGGGCTTTCCTTTATGGTGTTCTCCACGCCATTGGCCCCGGACACGGAAAGTTCATCGTGACGACCTATCTGACCACCAATAAGGAAAGCGAGCTGGCCGCCCGGGTTGTCCCCTTCCTGGGTAGCCTGATGCAGGGGGTCAGCGCCATTCTGTTTGTCTTTATTATGGCGGTAGGGTTTAACCTCGCCTCAGGGGATATCAGTACCAGCCGCTGGTACGTGGAGAAGATAAGCGCAGTGCTTATTGGCGCATTCGGTGCTTTTGTCATTTATCAGGCGCTGAAGAGCCTGCGCCCGCGCAGGATGACTATCTCCGCCATCAAGCCGCTTCATCAGCATGATGAACACTGTGGCTGCGGCCACCACGGCGTGGGGGCAGATCTGACGCAGGGCGACTGGAAAACGCGCCTGGGCGTCATTCTGGCGATTGGNTGGCTGCGGCCACCACGGCGTGGGGGCAGATCTGACGCAGGGCGACTGGAAAACGCGCCTGGGCGTCATTCTGGCGATTGGCGCACGTCCGTGCAGCGGGGCGATCATGATTCTGATGTTTTCGAACGCGCTGGGCATTGTCACCTGGGGGGTAGCCGCGGTCATGACCATGTCTTTGGGCACCGCACTTTCTATTGTGGGGCTTTCCCTGGCTGTACGTTACGCCCGCGAGCGCACGGTGACCTGGTTCGGAGAGAGCGCCTCATTGAGATGGCTCGTACCGGCAGTCAAAATAGCCGGAGGGATAGTCCTGATCCTGTTTGCGACGGTGCTGTTCCTGACGGTGATCCCCGTCAGCGCCAATGGCGACTACATCGCTGCCGGATGCTAATAAAAGAAAACCCGCCGTTGGCGGGTTTCTTTATTACTCATTGATGCGTGGATGCTGGTCCACCAGTCGGGAGCGTTTTTTCTGCAGCTCTTCAATCTCTGCGTCAATATCCTCAATCTTCTGCTCTACGTTATCGTAGTGCTCGCGCAGGATCTCTTTCGCTTCCTGGATGTCAGACGCCGCAGGCGTTGCGCCTTTCAGAGGGCGATTCGCCGTCTCCTTCATGGTAAGACCTGTAATCAAACCAATCACCGCAATCACCATCAGGTAATAAGCCGGCATCATCAGGTTCTGCGTGCTCTCGACCAGCGAGGCGGCAAGCGTCGGGGTCAGACCGGCAATCAGCACCGAGATGTTAAAGGCCGCGGCCAGCGCGCTGTAGCGAATGTGCGTCGGGAACATCGCGGGCAACGTTGATGCCATCACCCCGATAAAGCAGTTAAGGATCACCGCCAGCATCAGCAGACCGGCAAAAATCAGCCCCAGCACATCACTGTTAATCAGAATGAATGCCGGAATTGCCAGAGCAAACAGCGCAACGCTTCCCAGGATAATGAACGGTCGACGACCAAAACGGTCACTCAACAGGCCCATAATCGGCTGCACAAACAGCATACCCACCATGATGGCGATAATAATCAGCACACCGTGATCTTCCGAGTAGTGCAGGTTATGCGACAGATAGCTCGGCATGTAGGTCAACAGCATGTAGTAGGTCACGTTGGTCGAAATCACCAGACCAATACAGGTCAGCAGGCTGCGCCAGTGCTTAGTGGCAATCTCTTTGAACGACACCTTCGGACCATCCTGCAGCCCTTCGCGGTCACCCTGTTCCAGTTTTTCGACGTGCTGCTGGAAAGCAGGCGTCTCTTCCAGCGCATGACGCAGGTAAAGACCAATAATCCCCAGCGGCAATGCCAGGAAGAACGGGATACGCCAGCCCCAGTCGAGGAAGTTATCTTCACCCACCACGGTTGAAATCAGCACGACTACGCCTGCGCCCATGACAAACCCGGCAATCGAGCCGAAGTCCAGCCAGCTCCCCATAAATCCGCGCTTACGGTCCGGGGAATACTCGGCAACGAAGATCGAGGCACCGGTATATTCACCGCCTACGGAGAAGCCCTGCGCCATCTTACATATCAGCAGGAGAATGGGTGCCCAAATGCCGATGGTGGCGTAAGACGGTATAAGGCCGATACAGAATGTACTGATCGACATAATGACGATGGTGATGGCCAGGATCTTCTGACGACCATATTTATCGCCGAGCATACCGAAGAACAGACCGCCCAGCGGGCGAATCAGGAAGGGAACGGAGAACGTACCCAGCGCGGCAATCATCTGCAGGCTGGGATCGGCCCCGGGGAAAAACACTTTACCTAACGCATAGGCCACAAAGCCGTAGACACCAAAATCGAACCATTCCATCGCATTACCGAGCGAGGCTGCGGTAATGGCTTTACGCAGCTTTGCGTCATCAATGATGGTGACGTCGCGAAGCGTGATGGGTTTAATCTTTTTCCTTCTTAGCATAGCTATCCTCGTTGACTCGGCCCTGTCTGTTTCACAGTTCAGTTAGCGTTCTGTGAACCATGGGATCCGCTCCATGCGAATCGCCTTATTCAAGCGTAGCAGGTTTACTTACATTGACGTTTTACGTCGATACAACCGAACCTGTTGACGCCTGCCTGGGCAGTTAATGACCTTTTTACCCTACCAGCGTTTATATTTGTGATCAACTTCACACATATTTTCGTGTCTGGTCAGCTCAGGCAAATTTTTGTCAAGGAGTGCCAATAAGTACTTCCTTACCCCACCTAAAGAACATCCTCCCGCACGTCATTATTTCTTTCGTAACAGAAAAACAAACCACATTAATTCACATCAGGTTTACATAAATTTTCATCAGCAGGAACCGGCCTCAGGTTTTACATTAAATATGTGATAAAGATAGCTAAAACGATGTTTTATTTTCATTGAATCAATATTCCAATGATCGCATCATAAATCCGAATTCAGCGTTTTACGTGTTTAAGGAAAAGGTTAATTGAGAGCGCGCATTTAATTTTGTTGCAGGGCTTTCGAAAAAACACCACAAGCAATACGAGCAATCAATTGAATTTATTGACTAATTTTTAACACCTATCCCCCGTACTGCGGGATCCGATGTGAGGTTTGTCTATGAAGATTAAAGCCACGATAGAACATATACCCGGCGGCATGATGCTGGTTCCGCTGGTACTGGGCGCGATCCTGAATACCCTTGCTCCCAATACCGGAGCTTATTTTGGCGGTTTCACAAAAGGCATGATAACAGGCACGGTTCCCATTCTTGCCGTCTGGTTTTTTTGTATCGGCGCATCCATTAATTTACGGGCAACGGGGACAGTATTACGGAAATCCGGCACGCTGGTGATCACCAAAATAGCGGTAGCCTGGGCGGTGGCAATGATATGCGCGATGTTCATTCCGGAGAATGGAATTCAGACCGGGTTCTTTGCGGGTTTATCGGTCCTGGCGATTGTCTCGGCGATGGATATGACCAACGGCGGATTGTACGCCAGCCTGATGAATCAGTACGGGACGAAAGAAGAGTCCGGCGCATTTGTGTTGATGTCTCTGGAGTCCGGCCCATTGATGACGATGCTGATCCTGGGGTCTGCTGGCCTGGCCTCGTTTGAACCGCACCACTTTGTCGGCGCAATCCTGCCCTTCCTGGTCGGTTTCGCCCTTGGCAATCTCGACCGCGATCTGCGCGATTTCTTCAGCAAAGCCACGCCGGTGCTGATCCCGTTCTTCGGTTTCGCACTGGGGAACACCATCAACCTGAAGGTCATTCTCGATACCGGCCTGCTGGGCATTGTGCTGGGTGTCGCCGTGATCGTCATCACCGGTATTCCGCTGATTATTGCCGACCGCATAATCGGAGGAGGAAACGGCACGGCCGGCGTCGCCGCCTCTTCAGCCGCGGGTGCTGCTGTTGCAAACCCGGTGATTATCGCCCAAATTAACCCGGCCTTCGAACCGGTCGCCGCTTCAGCAACGGCGCTGGTTGCCGCGAGCGTGATCGTCACCGCGATTCTGGTCCCCATCATCACGGCGCTGTATGCGAAACGCTACGGGAATATGCAAGAGACCCTGCCTGAACCGAAGCCGATAGAAATGAATCATTAACACACCGCACCGTTCCCTCTCCCAATGGGGAGAGGGGGAGAGATTTAGCCAAAAATCTCTTCCACCATCCCGTCCACCAGCCGTTTTGCCGAACAGAGTCTCGGCATGCCCAGCGCGACGGTCTGCCAGTTTTGCGTCACTGACCAGCTCACCGGATGTTGATCCGCCTGACACCAGTCCCCCAGCCAGCCCAGCATGTCTTTATGATCGATTAAACCCGGAGAGGCCGGCGTTGTCAGCCACTGGTGATAGAAATGGCGGGTCGTGGGGGACGCATTGATGCCCTGTGCCAGATAGTTAGCCGCCATGCTGCGCAGGTTATCCTTAAGCATTGCCGCCACATCTTCATTCGCGAGGCGGCATGCGTCACCAAATGCCCCCCAGCGCAGCTCTTCCAGGACGATAAAACAGCGCCCGGCCAGCGACCAGCCATCATAATGCCCGGCCCGCCAGCGGGTAAAAATCTGCTCGCTATGCTCACCCGCCTGCACCGTCAGCCCGCGCTGGGTTAGCGCCTTCTCTTTATAGGCGGCGCGTTGGGTAAAATGAGAAGCGAGTTCAGCGTACTGCTGCATCAGACCGGGGGACTGCTGGGCGCGCGGGTGCGTCTGCTGGCGCAAAGCAATCAGTTTCTCTGCCATCAGCGTCAGCGCGAGATGACCCGGGTCAAGCATGCCGGCCAGTTTTTCCGCCAGTCCCAGGCGCAGCGCCGCATTTTCATTGAGCATACCCGCCATCGCCCAGGGGCGCAGCCGGGTATGCGTCATGATTTCCTGAGTCAAACGCTCACGAAACTGAAGCTGTTGTGGTCCCAGGTGAGGATGACGCGCCGCGTCCACTCCCTGAACCAGATCGACCATAAATTTTGGATTAATACACTCCAGCGTTCGCCCGGGGCCGTCCAGTAGTGGTGTTGTCATGGTTGCTCTGCCGCGAATAGAGTTTGAATATCATCGCGTAACAGTCGGGTATCTTCCTGTATCCACGCCGCAGTCGTAATACTTTGCTTCAACAGCTGGCAGAGCGCTCGGGTTGAATGCTCATTCTGTTGACGCACTGCGAGGCTATCACGCAAGCTTTCCTGTAACCCGGTCAGGCACAGCGAGAATTCTGCAAAGAACGTCGCCATTCCTGCCGTAACAGAGACATCGACCTGCGCGGACAAAGCTTTACGTATTTGTTCACAAAACAGCTCAATATGTTGCTTAAATTTGTCATGTAGCTGCGCAATATCGATAACATAGCGCGTGCGCGTTTCCACATACTCATCCCAGCCCCAGCCCGGATTATTGAGCCAGCGAGAGACCGTTTCTCGCATGCTGCTCCCGCCTGATGACGGGCCTGCCTGGCTGTCATCCTGCGCTATCGCATCGTTAAACAGCGCCCGCGTATTGAAGTTGAGCTGGTGAGCCTGAAACGCCGGGAAACTGATTCGCGCCCGAAAACCCGCATGGCTCAGATGCTCTTTAATACGCGTTTCGATGGGGCGCATGGCTTCGTTCAGGGAACGCGCCAGCGTAGATTCAAGCTGGTCGAAGCGTAACGCCAGCTCCCGGCAGATTTTCGTCTGTGCATCCAGCATCACCAATTCGCAGGAGGAGCGGATTTTACTCAGCGCGATCTGCGCCTGCCCTTCATCGTCCAGAACCAGCTGCTTCAGCTCGTCATCGTGAGGGTTCTGCCGATCGATACCTGCCAAATCAAGAATATGCTGAGCGCTGAACACCTCGCCAATCGCCTGGTTAAGCGCGGTTTTTTGCGCTCCCATAAAGTCCGCTGTAGCGTTCAGCGCCTCCTCAACTTCATGTTTCACCTCATCGCTCACCACGCTCTGACGCGTCTGGAGAAGCGCCATGTCCTCTTCCAGACGTGCGATATTCAGTTCCAGAGCCTCAAAGGCAACCGTCAGCCCCTGATAGCGGAAATCGAGGTACTCCCGGGCATTTTGTGCGTAGTTGAGCAGCTTATGCGAGGCCGAACGCAGCGCGTAAAGCGAGGCATTGGCATAGGCGGCGTAAATCAGTTTGCGTATCGGTTGTTCGAAAAGCGAATCTTCCCAGAGCAAATCGGCAGCATGACGAATATGGTCGATATCGTCCAGGTCCGCCGTACGCCAGCGTCGCCCAAGCGCCGCTTCGGCAAAGTCCTGTACCCAGGGTTGCTCCTGATGATCCGGCAGTTGTCCGTGGGTACTCATCTCGTAACGAGCGCGGTTCGCCAGATAGGCCCACATGGACGAAACGGGGTAGATCTGGCCAGGCGAAATATTGCCTTTCATTAAGGTGCCGGAGATCATCGCCCGGATCTGCTCTTCATCGTCGCTATTGCGATCTTTCTGATCGAATTTATTGACCAGCGCATACAGCGGCACGGATTTTCCCGCCGCGGAAATGGCCTGGCGGACTTCTTCATCAGAGATGGATTTAAGCTGGGTATAATCCATCACGGCCAGCACCGCCGACGCGCGGGACAACTGCTCGCTGAGCATTTTTTGCAGGTGCGGCTGTCCGGCCTCATTCGGCCCGGGCGTATCGAGCAGCGTCAGCTGTCCGAGGTGAGCATCAAGACCCGCAAGATGCACGAACTCCACTTCAATCACCGGAATATGTTCGATAGCCGCATACTCAGAGAACGGAAACTCCACCCCTAACGCCTGGGAAAGCCTCACCAGGTCGTTGAGGCTTTTCAGACAATGAAATATCGGCTGCGCGCCCAGGTGATGCTTCTCAAAAGCCTCTCCTTTTTCAATGCGCTCCAGCAGCGTATTCATGTCTTTATCAATTTCCAGATGCTGGGCCAGCTTTCCGCGATCGTAATCGCATAGCTTTTTCTGAAGCAGTTGGATCAATTCATCAATGGGCGAGGCATGTGAGAAATGCAGCACCGGCTCCTTCTGACCCGGCGTGTGGCGAATCAGGGTAGGAAGCGCCGTCATCGGACGATTGCGGTTCGGCAACACTTCGGTCCCCACAATCGCATTAATGGTGGTCGATTTCCCCGCTTTCATAGTGCCAACAATAGCCAGGACCATTTCCAGCCGGGTTATTTTTCGTAATTCATTATTCAGCATCGCCTGCTGCGCTTCGACACCGCGCGCGCTAAAATGCAAAGGTAAAACGTTGTTCTTTTCACCCGTAATAGCAGCCGCGGTGCTCTCCAGCATCGCAGTCGGCATTGATTTCAACGTATCAAGGTTTTGCCGGGCGAGCTGTAGCAAACGCTCAGCTTCCTGGCTTAATTCAAAAATGGTCTGTGTGTGCATGATAAAAGCCTTTCCTTAACGCAAATTTATTACTTTTATTAAGCCACTGGTATTAATTATGTTGTTCAGGCTTATATGATCACGTGTGGAAAACATGTCCGCCGAAATATAACTGATTGATGATAATCAGAAATAATTCGCTATCCTTGCATGGCGTGTATAGCTCCCCTCCTGGCCTGACGGCCAAAGGAAAAAAGCGTAGCCCAATTTTAAGAAACTTCAGGATATATCATCATTATTTACCCACCTAAAAAGAGAGGTAATACGCCCCTGCCAAAAGATATGGATGGCAGCGAAGTCAGGAGATAAATAACAATGTGTCGCTTCACCTTATCCGAAATGAAGGAGCGTAGCAATTTGCTGCAATAAAATATTCGATATATTTAGCGTCATTTCTTCCCAACGTGTTAATGAGGTAAGCATCGCTTAACTGACTGACAGGAAGTGTCACTCCCGATACGCTTTTTGCATTTTTTTAATTCACAATGTCACCGACAAACGTGTGGATTTGCGCTATACTTGCCGCCTTTTTCGGCACGCTGCCGTCATTTAGCTGGCACTTTCCAGCGCGTTTACACTTTTTGAGGATACCGATATGTCACTCCCACACTGCCCAAAATGCAATTCTGAATACACCTATGAAGATAATGGCATGTTCATCTGCCCGGAATGCGCTCACGAATGGAACGATGCCGAACCATCACACGATGCTGATGCACTTGTCGTAAAAGATGCGAACGGCAATTTGCTGGCGGACGGCGACAGCGTAACCGTGATTAAAGATCTGAAAGTGAAAGGCAGTTCTTCCATGCTGAAGATCGGCACCAAAGTGAAGAATATCCGTCTGGTTGAAGGCGATCATAATATCGACTGCAAAATTGACGGCTTCGGTCCGATGAAGCTGAAATCAGAGTTCGTGAAAAAGAACTGATTTACCCGCCCGGTGGCGCTTCGCTTACCGGGTTTTCGGGAACTACACTTAACGGGCTTTTCTTACGTGAGGTAAAGATTATGCCGTTAAGTCCCTACATCTCTTTTGCCGGCAACTGTGCAGAAGCCACTTCTTTCTACCAGCAAGCCGTCGGCGCAGAGCTTCTCTATAAAATCACCTTCGGCGAAATGCCAAAAAGCGATAACAGCGAAGAAGGCTGTCCGTCCGGTATGCAATTTCCGGATTCGGCTATCGCTCACTCCAACGTCCGCATTGCGGGCAGCGATATCATGATGAGCGACGGGATGCCGCCGGGCAGCAACGCGCAGTACGCGGGCTTCACGCTGGTTCTCGACACCCAGGACGTTAATGAAGGCAAACGCTGGTTCGACAACCTCGCCGCGGGCGGGAATATCGACATGGCCTGGCAGGAAACCTTCTGGGCACACGGTTTCGGTAAAGTCACCGATAAATACGGCGTGCCGTGGATGATTAACGTCGTTAAGCAGCAGCACTAATTTTCGGGCGGTGGGCGCTCTGCCTCCGCCTGTCATCAAACTCCGCTCAACTCTTCAAACTCCCGCAACCCAGACTTAACCCAAATGTCACATTGATGCGCCAGCATGAGGCCACATTTATCGTGAGGCCCAGCACATGCAAACCGTCATCCGCGTCGAGAAACTGAGCAAGACCTTCCATCACAATAAGGCTCTGCATGCCGTTGATCTGACCGTCCAGCAGGGCGAAATGGTGGCGCTGCTGGGGCCATCCGGTTCAGGTAAATCCACCCTTCTGCGTCATTTAAGCGGTCTTATCACCTGCGATAAAACGCCGGAAAGCCACGTCGAGCTGCTGGGCAATACCGTGCAGCGCGCGGGGCGTCTCGCCAGCGATATCCGCAAGAGCCGCGCCCAGACGGGCTACATCTTCCAGCAGTTCAACCTGGTGAACCGTCTGACGGTGCTGGAGAACGTGCTGATTGGCGCGCTCGGCAGCACCCCGTTCTGGCGCACCTGTCTGCGCTGGTTCTTCCCTTCGCAGAAGCAGGAAGCCTTACAGGCGCTGACCCGCGTCGGCATGGCGCATTTTGCCCACCAGCGCGTCTCCACCCTGTCCGGTGGGCAACAGCAGCGCGTGGCGATTGCGCGCGCGCTGATGCAGAAAGCGCAAATCATTCTTGCAGACGAACCCATTGCCTCGCTGGACCCGGAGTCCGCCCGCATCGTGATGGAAACCCTGCGCGACATTAACCAGAACGACGGCATCACCGTGGTGGTCACGCTGCATCAGGTGGATTACGCCCTGCGCTACTGCGAACGCATTGTCGCCCTGCGTCAGGGACACGTGTTCTTTGATGGCGCGAGCCATCAGTTTGATAACGAACGTTTTGACCATCTCTACCGCAGCATTAACCGCGTCGAAGAGAACGCGCAGGCTGCTTAATTAAACCCGATCCGAGGAAAGTACATGAGCTACAAAGCCGTTGCCGCGCTGGCCTTTACCAGCATGTTCAGCCTCAGCACCCTGTTAAGCCCGGCGTATGCACAAGAGCAGGAAAAAGCGCTGAACTTCGGCATTATTTCGACGGAATCACAGCAGAATCTGAAGCCTCAGTGGGAACCGTTCCTGAAAGATATGGAAACTAAGCTGGGGATCAAAGTGAACGCCTTCTTCGCCCCGGACTACGCGGGCATCATCCAGGGGATGCGCTTTAATAAAGTGGACATCGCCTGGTACGGCAACCTCTCCGCCATGGAAGCGGTGGACCGCGCGAACGGCCAGGTCTTTGCCCAGACCGTCGCGGCAGATGGCTCCCCGGGCTACTGGAGCGTGCTGATCGTCAACAAAGACAGCCCGATCAACAACCTCAACGACATGCTCGCCAAACGCAAAGAGCTGACCTTCGGCAACGGCGACCCGAACTCGACCTCCGGCTACCTTGTCCCTGGCTACTACGTCTTCGCCAAAAACAACGCCTCCGCCAGCGACTTCAAGCGCACGGTGAACGCCAGCCACGAAACCAACGCCCTGGCCGTGGCCAACAAGCAGGTGGACGTTGCTACCAACAACACCGAGAACCTCGACAAGCTGAAAACTTCCGCGCCGGACAAGCTGAAAGAGATCAAGGTTATCTGGAAATCGCCGCTGATCCCGGGCGACCCGATCGTCTGGCGTAAAAACCTCTCCGAGAGCACCAAGGACAAGGTTTACGACTTCTTCATGACCTATGGCAAAACGCCGGAAGAGAAAGCGGTCCTGGCGCGTCTGGGCTGGGCACCGTTCCGCCCGTCAAGCGACCTGCAGCTGGTCCCGATTCGCCAGCTGGCGCTGTTTAAAGAGATGCAGGGCGTGAAGGACAACAAAGGGCTGAAGGACGAGGAGAAGACCAGCAAAGTGGCCACCATTCAGGCCCAGCTGGAAGACCTCGACCGCCTGACCGCCGCGCTCGGTGCGATGACGAGCGTGAATAAAGCGGTGCAGTAGTGCCTTTCTCCCTCTCCCCGTGGGAGAGGGCCGGGGTGAGGGCATCAGCGCGCACATTTCCCCCTCACCCTAACCCTCTCCCTCAAGGGAGAGGGGACTAAACCCAAAGGAGCCAACATGCAAACCATCACCCTCCCGCCGCCGAAGCGCAGCTGGTTCTCGCTCATAAGCTGGGCCATCCTGCTGGCTGTGCTGGTTATCTCCTGGAAGGGCGCGGAAATGGATCCGCTGCTGCTCTTCAAGGACGCGGGCAACATGGCGACTTTCGCCGCCGACTTCTTCCCGCCGGACTTCAGCCAGTGGCAGGACTATCTCAGCGAAATGGCGGTCACCCTGCAAATCGCCGTCTGGGGCACCGCCCTTGCCGTCGTTCTCTCCATTCCCTTTGGCCTGATGAGCGCCGAAAACATCGTGCCGTGGTGGATATACCAGCCGATGCGTCGCCTGATGGACGCCTGTCGCGCCATCAATGAAATGGTCTTTGCGATGCTGTTCGTGGTCGCCGTTGGCCTGGGTCCGTTCGCCGGCGTGATGGCACTGTTCATCCACACCACCGGCGTGCTCTCCAAGCTGCTTTCAGAAGCGGTCGAAGCCATTGAGCCCGGCCCGGTGGAAGGCATCCGCGCAACGGGCGCCAACAAAATCGAAGAGATCCTTTACGGCGTCCTGCCGCAGGTTATGCCGCTCCTGATTTCCTACTCCCTGTACCGCTTTGAGTCCAACGTCCGCTCCGCGACGGTGGTCGGCATGGTGGGCGCAGGCGGGATTGGCGTCACCCTGTGGGAAGCGATTCGCGGTTTTCAGTTCCAGCAAACCTGCGCCCTGATGGTGCTCATCATCGTCACCGTCAGCCTGCTGGATTTCCTCTCTCAACGTTTGCGTAAGCACTTCATCTGAGAAGCGAGGCTTTGTTTTCTATGCACTTATCCAGACATCCGACCAGTTATCCCACCCGCTGGCAAGAGATTGCGGCAAAGCTCGAAGTGGAGCTGCGCACGCACTACCGCTGCGGGGACTACCTGCCCGCCGAGCAGCAGCTTGCCGACCGCTATGAGGTGAACCGCCACACCCTGCGTCGCGCCATTGACCAGCTGGTCGAGCGCGGCTGGGTCCAGCGCCGTCAGGGCGTGGGCGTGCTGGTGCTGATGCGCCCGTTCGACTACCCGCTGAACGCCCAGGCGCGCTTTAGCCAGAACCTGCTGGATCAGGGCAGCCACCCGACCAGCGAAAAGCTGCTCTCGGTGCTGCGTCCGGCCTCCAGCCACGTGGCGGACGCGCTGGGCATTCAGGAGGGCGACGACGTCATTCACCTGCGTACCCTGCGTCGCGTTAACGGCGTGGCGGTATGCCAGATAGACCACTACTTTGCGGACCTCGCCCTCTGGCCCGTGCTCCAGCATTTCTCCAGCGGCTCGCTGCATGATTTTCTTCAGGATGCGACAGGCATAGCGCTCAAACGCACCCAGACCCGCATCAGCGCCCGTCGCGCGCAGGCGAAAGAGAGCAAGGTGCTCGAAATCCCCAATATGGCCCCGCTGCTCTGCGTGCGCACCCTCAATCACCGTGACGGCGAGATCAACGCGACGGAATACTCCGTCAGCCTGACCCGCGCCGACATGATCGAATTTACCATGGAGCACTGAATGCACTTCGATACCGCCACCCGACAGCGCTGGATGCGCGAGCTGGCCCACAGCCAGCCTGCCGCGCTGGCTGCCCGCATGAACGCGCTCAGCCTGACGCCAGACTACGACACCCTTCGCGCCCCGGAGATCGGCCTCGTTCAGATCCAGGCGCGCATGGGCGGCACCGGAGAACGCTTTTTCGCCGGAGATGCCACCCTCACCCGCGCGGCAATCCGCCTGAACAGCGGCACGCTGGGCTACAGCTACGTGCTGGGGCGCGACAAAGCGCACGCCGAGCGCTGCGCGGTGATCGACGCGCTTTTACAGGAACAACCCTATTTCCAGACGTTAATGGAAACCCTTATTGCCCCGCTGGAAGCCGACCGCGCCGCGCGCATTGCCGCACGTCAGGCCGAAGTGAACACCAGCCGGGTCGACTTCTTTACGCTCGTTCGCGGAGACAACGCATGACGCTTCAACCTGCTTTTACCCTGGCCGTCCAGGATGCCCAACACAGTTTTCGTCGCCTGCTGAAAGCGATGAGCGAGCCGGGCGTGATCGTCTCGCTGCACCAGCTCTCCCAGGGCTGGCTGCCGCTGAATCTGGCGACCACCAGCGTGCTGCTGACGCTTGCCGACAACGACACCCCGGTGTGGCTTTCAGGCGCGCTGTCGAACGATATCGCCAGCCAGAACCTGCGTTTTCACACCGGTGCGCCGCTGGTCGATCAGCCCCAGCAGGCGGTTTTTGCCGTGGCCGACGAGCAAATCAGCCATGAACAGCTCAACGCCCTGAGCGAAGGCAGCGCCGTCGCCCCGGAGACCAGCGCCACGCTGATCCTGCAGGTCACCAGCCTGAGCGGCGGCCGCATGCTGCGCCTGACGGGAGCAGGCATCGCCGACGAGCGCATGGTCGCGCCGCAGCTGCCGGAGTGCATCATTCACGAGCTGACCGAGCGCCCGCACCCGTTCCCGCTGGGCATTGACCTGATCCTGACCTGCGGCGAGCGCCTGCTGGCAATACCGCGGACCACCCACGTGGAGGTGTGCTGATGTACGTTGCCGTCAAAGGGGGCGAGAAGGCGATCGCCGCCGCCCATGCGCTACAGGCGCACAGACGACGGGGCGATGAACGGCTTCCCGAGCTGAGCGTCGCCCAGATTGAACAGCAGCTAAACCTCGCCGTCGACCGCGTGATGACCGAGGGCGGCATCGCCGACCGCGAGCTGGCGGCGCTGGCCCTGAAGCAGGCCAGCGGCGACAACGTGGAAGCCATCTTCCTGCTGCGCGCCTACCGCACCACGCTTGCCAGACTGGCGGTCAGCGAGCCGGTGAACACGGCGGAGATGCGCCTGGAACGCCGCATTTCTGCCGTTTATAAAGACATCCCCGGCGGCCAGCTGCTTGGCCCCACCTACGACTACACCCACCGCCTGCTGGATTTTACCCTGTTGGCGAACGGCGAATCGCCGCAGCTCAGCACCTCCGACGCCGAACAGGAACCGTCTCCGCACGTCTTCAGCCTGCTGGCAAAACAGGGCCTGGCGAAGACGGAAGAAGATTCAGGCGCGCAGCCGGATGACATCACCCGCACGCCGCCGGTTTACCCGTGCTCGCGCTCGTCCCGCCTGCAGCAGCTGATGCGCGGCGACGAAGGCTATCTGCTGGCGCTGGCCTACTCCACCCAGCGCGGCTACGGGCGCAACCACCCGTTCGCGGCCGAAATTCGCAGCGGCTATATCGACATTGAAATCGTACCGGAAGAGCTGGGTTTTGCGGTGAACGTCGGCGAACTGCTGATGACCGAGTGTGAAATGGTGAACGGTTTCGTCGCCCCGGAAGACGAAGACCCGTACTTTACCCGCGGCTACGGGCTGGTATTCGGCCTCGGCGAGCGCAAGGCCATGGCCATGGCGCTGGTTGACCGCGCCCTGCAGGCACCGGACTACGGCGAGCACGTTGCAGGCCCGGCGCAGGACGAAGAGTTTGTGCTGGCCCACGCGGATAACGTTGAGGCCGCTGGCTTCGTCTCGCACCTCAAGCTGCCGCACTACGTCGATTTCCAGGCCGAACTGGAACTGCTGAAACGCCTGCAACGGGAGCGCAAAAATGGCTAACTTAAGCGGCTACAACTTTGCCTATCTGGATGAGCAAACCAAACGCATGATCCGCCGCGCCATCTTAAAAGCGGTGGCCATTCCGGGCTATCAGGTGCCGTTCGGCGGCCGCGAAATGCCGATGCCCTACGGCTGGGGCACGGGCGGTATACAGATCACCGCCAGCGTGATCGGCGAGGCGGACGTGCTGAAGGTCATCGACCAGGGTGCCGACGACACCACCAACGCCGTGTCGATCCGCAGCTTCTTCCAGCGCGTAACCGGCGTCAATACCACCGAAAAAACCGAAGACGCAACGCTGATCCAGACCCGTCACCGCATCCCGGAAACCCCGCTCACTGAAGATCAGATTTTGATTTTCCAGGTGCCGATCCCGGAGCCGCTGCGTTTTATCGAGCCGCGCGAAACGGAAACCCGCACCATGCACGCGCTGGAAGAGTACGGCGTCATGCAGGTGAAGCTGTATGAGGATATCGCCCGCTTCGGCCATATCGCCACCACCTACGCCTACCCGGTGAAGGTGAACGGGCGCTACGTGATGGACCCGTCGCCAATCCCAAAATTCGATAACCCGAAGATGGACATGATGCCCGCCCTGCAGCTGTTCGGCGCCGGGCGCGAAAAGCGCATCTACGCCGTCCCGCCTTACACCCGCGTGGAAAGCCTGGATTTCGACGATCACCCGTTTACGGTGCAGGAGTGGGACGAGCCGTGCGCCATCTGCGGATCCAAACACAGCTATCTGGACGAAGTGGTGCTGGACGACACGGGCAAACGGATGTTTGTCTGCTCCGACACCGATTACTGCCGCCAACAGAGCGAGGCGAATAGCCAATGAAACCGCTGCTTTCGGTTAATAACCTGACTCACCTGTATGCGCCGGGCAAAGGCTTTAGCGACGTGTCGTTCGAGCTGTGGCCGGGCGAAGTGCTGGGGATCGTCGGCGAGTCCGGCTCCGGCAAAACCACCCTGCTGAAGTCCATCTCCGCGCGCCTGACGCCGCAGAACGGCGACATTCTGTATGAGGGCGCCTCGCTGTACGGCATGAGCGAGGCCGAGCGCCGCCGCCTGCTGCGCACCGAGTGGGGCGTGGTGCATCAGCACCCGATGGACGGCCTGCGCCGTCAGGTCTCCGCCGGGGGCAACATCGGCGAACGCCTGATGGCCACCGGCGCG
>NZ_JAXQPQ010000020.1:0-20394 GCF_034427535.1 Enterobacter sp. A103 | reverse complement strand
GTCGCCGCCCAGCACGATGGTCTGCGGTTTTAAATATTCGCCGTACGCGCGGCCAATGCGCCACGCGATGTCTTCATTCAGCTCTTCGCCCAGCTTGCCGCGAATATCGTAGGCTTTAAAACAAGATAATGTATTCATGGTATATAAATTAAACTCGGCCATATCGATCAGCTATCCGAACGATGTCATCGTCCCCAAGGTAAGGACCAGAGCGAACCTCAATAATTTCTAGTGGAATTTTGCCTGGATTTTCAAGGCAATGCTGCGCTCCTACCGGAATATACACCGATTCATTTTCACCTAATAAGAATTGTTTTTCCTGTAGAGTTACTTTCGCAGTACCAGCAACGACAACCCAATGCTCCGATCGATGGAAATGTGTTTGAAGTGAGATACCTTCACCTGGATTTACTTCGATTCTTTTAACTTCATACCGCTTACCAGTATCAATAGAATCACACCTCCCCCATGGTCGATAAACTTCTCGATGGACTCTGTATTCACTGCGACCGGTCGTTTTCAACTCTTCAACAATTTTTTTAACATCCTGGACGGCATTGTGTTTGGTTACTAAGATGGCATCTTTAGTTTGGACAACAATTAAATCTTCAACACCAAGCATAGTCACAAGTCCAGATTGTGCATGGACATAATTGTTTGAACTATTATAAGTTATGACATCACCAATTAAAACATTTCCTCGTTCATCTTTATCACTAATGTCCCATAATGAAGACCATGATCCCACATCACTCCAACCCGCACTCATCGGTACAACAACGGCATTAGCTGTATGTTCCATCACGGCGTAGTCAATAGAAAGATCAGGGCAACGAGAAAAGATCTCGTGATCAATGCGGATAAAGCACAGATCCTTGTCAGGCGATTGTATCGCTTTACTACAAGAATCATAAATATCAGGGCAGAATTTATGCAGCTCAGAGAGATACTTCCGAGCACCAAACATAAACATACCACTATTCCAATAATAACCGCCGTCAGATAAAAAACTTTCTGCTACTATCCGTTCTGGTTTTTCAACGAATGCATTAACTTTGAAGGCACCAGAAACTCCATCAACGCTTATTTCATCACCAGCCTGAATATAACCAAAACCTGTTTCTGGCGAGGAAGGCTCAATACCGAAAGTAACTAAATTACCATCTATAGCATAGGATGTGGAAATCTTAATGGCGTTAATAAAGGCAGCGTTATCTTTAATAATATGATCTGCCGCTAAAATTAATAAAAGGGCGTCTTCATTATCAGCAAGTTCTTTTAAACACTGAATTGCAGCTAACGCAACTGCAGGAGCAGTATTGCGGCCAATGGGTTCAAGAATGATTTCGTTGAGAGCATTTATTTGCCTAAGCTGTTCAGCAACAATAAATCGATGTTCTTCATTACAAATAACAACTGGACATTCAATTTCAAGCTTACTTAGTCGTGAAATTGTTTGCTGAAGCATAGTTTGCTCACCTTCAAGCGTTAAGAACTGCTTGGGATAAGTCAAACGCGAAAGTGGCCATAGCCGCGAACCGCTGCCGCCAGCCATAATTATAGGAATAATTTTCATTAATTATCTCTCAAGAAATCTTTAACCCAGTAATCAACAGAATATTTATTATACAACTCTGCCGTTAATGCTTTATATTTTTTTTGCAGGAAGTTTTGAATTTGTTTTTTTGTAACCGAACCATCAATTACAAGTATATTGTCTTCGTTATAAAAATCATAATCACAGATATTCTTATTAGTTGTGATTAGTTTGCGCTTAGCACCCAATGTTTCTATAGAGCGCATGGTAAGTCCTTGTTGTAATGGGTGAGATATATCAAGAATACATCTGGAATTGATAACTACCGAAACAACATCTTTTTTACTCAGAGAGCTAAATGAAACATCTTTAAGCGAAACTCTTTTAATCTCACGAGTTATATATTTTTTAAATAAGAAAACGATATAGCTCGGGCAATAGAAAAATACATAACACCTAAAGCCACAACATATTTCTTTTACTTGTTCGTATCTCGATGAATGCACAGTCCCTATAAAAGATATATCGAATTGTGGACTTTCACTCAACTCATCAATCTTATAGACATTTGAATAGAAAAGCGGCTTAAGTTTAATGTTATATAATTCAGCATCATCTGAATCAAAAGTATAAAACGCATCGGAACAGGATATTAAATCTAGTGCCTGTGGTTTGTTTTTAAACGAATCCCACATATAAACAACTATATTACTGCATTTTTCTCTAAATTTTTTTAGTATTTCAGGCGTAATACATTCAGGGCTAATGATGATCAGAAAGTCCACTGGCTCGGTCAATGTATTAAAAATTTTCAGATAATAACTTTCGATCTTTTTTTTCAAAATGTCGTTGTAACCAAGCCTTATAAGTGCACGAATAAATATATTCGTGGATGGACGTTCATCATGCAGCTCAACATCATAGCCTTGGTTTTCAATTGCTTTCTTTATCTCAACATCATATGAGAAAAATTTTGGGCAGAAAACTAAAGCTTTTTTAGACTCAAACACGAACCCACTCTCCTGACTCTTTATTATATATTTTGATTATTTTTGCAGGAACCCCAGCTATTACGCAATAATCAGGAAAAGTTCCTCGCACTACGGAATTCGCACCAACAATGCACTGTTCACCAAGAATTGTACCAGCCTGAATTGCAACACCCATACCTATGAAACAATTTTTGCCAATTATAGTTTCGCTATATTTGTGGCTCTGCCGTGGAATTGGCACACCAATTTCTTCATAATTATGATCAATAGAAGTTATATATACATTAGCAGTAATTAATGTTCCCTGCCTGATAACTAATTTAGTCCCAGAAGTGATATGAACATTTTGAGCTAATGAAACATCATCTTCTATAATTATTTCACCATCGCCATGAGTTTCTAACCGACACCCAGGAAAAATACGAACATGTTTTCCAATGGAAACGCGGTTCAGGCCTTTAAAAAAAACCGGAAAGGCAATAAACGTAGGAAATCTAATTTTTTTTAAGAAGAGAGATAAAAATAATGCTGAGAATAACCATTTTATTTTGAAAAACATTTCATCCCCTAAGCTTGACAATTATCAAACGTCTTAAATACTTAATTTTAAAGAATATATACAAGAGAGCATAAACTAAAAAAGATATATCTCCACGTTTACGGGCCTTGTGTAACATATAACAGGCCCCTTTCTCCATTAACTTCAAGTTCGCTGATAAGCCAGAGTCACCAAAATTATGCTTTCCAGAGCCTGTTAAAACCGTAGATTCAGGGTGGTAATAAAAATTACCTCCACTGGCGCAAATTCGGACCCATAAATCTGCGTCTTCGCTATGTGTCATGTTAGTGTCGTATAGACCACAATCCATTATCACATCTTTGCGCACCAGTGCTGTAGACGTTTGCGGAAAAACTTTAATGAGTAGATCTATTAAACGTGCTTTATACAACGAAGTAATCTTTTTACCATATAAAAAAAGAGCTTCTTCGTTGCGAGCGGAACCTATAAAAACGGGTTCAATGCAAGATTCTGTAAGATATTTATATTGTATTTCAAGTTTATTACTAATCCAAACATCATCAGCATCAAGGAAACCAATCCAATCATGACTCGATTTCTTTATTCCATAATTTCTGGCCCTGGAAACGCCACCATTTTCAGTCGTATATATTGAAATATTTTTTACTCGATGAGCCAAAACATATTCATTCAAGACCTGTAGTGTATTATCCACAGAACCATCATTAACAACGATAATTTCAATATTAAAATTGTCAGCAGGTTTTTTTTGTTCAACTACAGACTTGACTGCATTAACAATTGTTTTTGCGCCATTGTATACAGGTATAACTACTGATAAATTCATTTAAAAATATCCTGCCAATACTCTGTTATCTTTTCGTCATTCCATCGCTGTGCTGATTTATATGCACCAGAACTTAAGCTATCCTGCAACTCGTCTGAATTTATCAATTCAATTAATTTATTTTTGAATAAATCTCGATCACCATCTTCTATTAAAAATCCATTTTCATTATTGATAATATCCATTGGTCCTGAAGGACAATTAAAACTAATAGCGGGCAAACCAAAAGAAATAGCCTCAAGCAACACCATTCCAAAGCCTTCACTACGTGAAGTCAAAACAAAAATTGAAGAGTTATAATATAAATCTGATACGTCCCGGACAGCACAACTTAACTTAACATTATCTTCAAGTTTATTATTGGTGATAAATTTCTCGATATCTGGTTTTAATTCACCATCACCCACAATATGGAGCAACCAACCTTTTGGTAGTTGATGTATACACTCTCTCCAAATGTCTAGTAAAAGTAAGTGTTGTTTATCGGGTGTTAGTCTTCCCACACACAAAACAGTTCTAACATCATCAGCATGCATTCTGTATTTTAAATTAGGTTTATAGTGAGGCGTATACCGCACCGGAAAACCCATTTCCTTATAAAAGGCAAAATCACTTTTAGTTGGTAAACAGTATGCATGACAATGTTTATACGTAACTTTTCGAATGAATCTATATATTTTATTATAATTATTACGTGCCCCATGTTCACTTATAATTATTTTTCTCGAGTCAACGCCTGCAAGGAGTAGCATTAAATGGACCAAAGGGTGAGTTACATAGACATAGTCGTAGACGTTGGTCGAAAAAAATCTTTTTAGATTAAATATCGTTATCCAAAAGTTAGTGCCGACTTGTATTAAACGCCTCCATCTATGATTCATATCAAGATTGAGTTTTTGATTTAAGGTGTGCCGACCAACATTTTTATCGACATGGTAAAAATAATCTTTATTGTCAAAAGTAAGTACATCACACTCATAAAGCTCCGAGAGTTTATTAACGAGTGTTGAAATTACTCTTTCAATACCACCAGCAGGAGACATTGATGGTATTATAAATAAAATACTCTTCATTATATCCTTCGAAAGCTCAGATTATTAAATAACAAAATTATGCGCCAGATTACAACAGTCTGAAAGGCAATAGATATTTCCCATATATCAAATGACAAAAAAGATAAATACATAATGAGGAAAAAAGCAACTATTCTGTAACGTCTATTGAAAACAGGAATTAGCAAGTAAATACTGACAAGCACTAATGATATTATTATAACGTTAAATATAAAACTAGTTATATCTCCTTTCATGAGAAAGGCTAAAAAACCCGGCATCCCCATAAATATACTGTATCCAGCATCTTGCCCCACGATTGCCAGGTTGAATATATTTGATGGGGAGGTTGTATCAAAGAGTGTTATCCCAAGCAATCTTTCAAGCATTATTCCCAGACTAAAGAAGTCAGAAACTGATTGACTAAAGTAATTATTGTGCAGAATTTCAATCAAAGAGGATGTTGTCGATATCCGACCAATCGCAAGAGACAGTATTTCATTAGAATCGAAAGCCACTCCACGCATTTCATTCCTAAGCGTATATACATAGCTTATTAAGTCAAGTAATGGACCTATAAAAATGAGTGGGAGTAAAAATAAAAAGTTCAGTGTAATTCTATTTATTTTGTTGTTAACAATGCAATATGCACCAATACATAAAATACTAATGAATATTCCCTGCAAGGAATGTTGCATGTAAGAAAAGAAGATCACAATCAATACACTTACTAAAAACTTTCGGTGTGATATTGCAGAGAAAGTGAGTAATGGTAGTATCGCTAAAGGGTTTAACTTACTTGCGATTTTTATCATTAAACCGGAAAACCCAGTTTGCGCAACCTGCCCAATCTGGTTTGCACCAAAGAGTAAAGTAATAATACCAGTTAGCAATAACAATCTAAAAAATATAACATCGAGGTGTTTATTTTCACAGTCATATATATATACATGCCCAGAAATTTTCACCATGCAATATATAAAAAGCAATGGCAGCATGTAAAAAAGGAAAATACTGGATGCTTCAGTGAAACCCAAGCTATAGGAATAACTTCTAAAATCACCTAGCAGATATCCAGTATTATAAATAAAATATAGGGACACGATGATTGGTGCAATATATACATACACCATATACTTAGAAATTTTATTCATTCCGCATAATCTCTGCGATTCTTACTTTATAATTTTCAAATTTAAAATCTTCACGAACTTTACTTAATACCTCTTCGAATTTATCAAGTAGTTCTCTATTTTGTGCAATTTCCAAGACTGCATCAGCCATTTCCCTTACAGAGTCACAAAGGAAACCAAAATGTCCATATCTTTCAAAATAATGAGCCAGCTGTTTATTGCGCATAGCTATTACAGGCATATTAAAGGCAATGCAATCCGCAAAAACACCGCTTGATACCAGGTCATATGTCGTGTCAGAAATTGTAGACTGACCAGAAAAAATAAGTGCGACGTCTATTTTCTGAATATTACTATAAAATTCATTTTTACTTATCAGTGATTCTTTAAGATATCCTTTGCATAAGTGATGAACATTTGTACATTTATCATACATAAACCCTCCATCACTCACCCCTACGGTCATCAGCCTGATACCGGTCAAATCCATCGAACTTATATAATTCGCAAGCTCATAAATCTTGTCGCTACCTTTATTTCCACTTTGGATGCCAAAGCTCCCAAAGTTTATATCCTTTCTGTTTTTTAGCAATTTTTGATGCGTGGATATAGGATGTTGCACATAATAAAATGTTCTGTTTTTGAAAAGCTGTGACAAACTTTCATGTATTGATGAACTAATACAAATGAATTTTACATCACCAAATCTAAAGCCCAACGAAATAAAGAAGCGTCCTAATTTCTGACCAAAACCAGATGGGGTTTTTAAATAACCAAGCTCTCCGTGCATAAAAAGAAAAATTTTTGGCTTTATCATTAGGCTCAATGCACTTAATAAGGCGTACTGAAGAGGTGTTGCAGACAGTACAAAGACTGAACTTAATGTTTTAGGTAACTTTAATAAAATGACAGCCAGATGCAATGTTGAATATAGCCAGAGGTATAATTTTGTCCTCAAGATATTAATTTTATTAACTTTAATATCCGAGTTTAATTCGGATATTAGTGTTGCATCATCTGATAACCAAATAATTGCTTTATTCTCTTCACTAATTGCTTTAATTGTTAAAGAATTAAAAACATAATGCTCTTCTTTCTTTCTGAGCAAATCAATTATTGCGACTTCAGCTCTTGACATTTCTTAGGTCCTGATAAACAGTTAGCGGCCATTTCCAGTTATTATAGAGTGACTGTACAAACAATTGAGACAATATCACCCCTAACACCCCTGCCTTTAAGTAATAAGTGACCACAAAAGAAAGCAAAATAATTGACATCCCCGTTATTATCATGCTTTTAACAAATGGAATCTGGTTTTTTGTTGTTAGATATGAAGTGCATAATGAGTAATTCATTTCTAATAAACTGCAGATCAAATATAGCACTAGCATTTCTGTTGGCAAAAAATGTGTTTGCTGTGTTATATGTTTTAGAAGAAAATCACCAAGAAAAACCAAGGAAAAAGCAGAAGCCATATAAATAGCATTAGCTGTCAATAGCGATTTTTTAAATAACCGCTTAACAGATGAATATTTCTGTAA
Source organism: Enterobacter sp. A103 (assembly GCF_034427535.1). NCBI lineage: Bacteria > Pseudomonadati > Pseudomonadota > Gammaproteobacteria > Enterobacterales > Enterobacteriaceae > Enterobacter > Enterobacter sp. A103. The sequence goes on along the minus strand of NZ_JAXQPQ010000020.1, from coordinate 12,772 downwards.
TGCCTGTTCAGCAGTCATACGTGGTAAATTAAGACCAAACAACATAGAGGCGACAATCACAATAACCATCGTTACTTGTACCGTCAATCCATAAGCGGCTGCAGCTTTCAAACCTATGAAGCTTGATACTATAAGGATACTCCCCCTTACACACAGGAAGTTACCTAATTGAACTATTCCCATGTCTTTAGCACTTTGCCAGACAATTGTTTTTAACTCTTTTGCTGCTTGAAGAGGGATATAATTTTTAATAATGTAATGATCATTGTTGTAGACACACTTGGTTATAATCCATCTATCGATGATTACAGCAATGACAGATCCTATTGCGAGGGATATTAATCCTTGGCCACTTACTAACATGGGGATACTAACAGCCAGAAGGACAGACTTCGTTAACACTATCACTTTATTTAGAACAGTTTGATCCCCCCTTCCTTTCAAAATTGAATTATAATATCCAAAATACAATTGAACACATATACTTATGCCATACAGAGTCCAACAACTCATCACATAGAGAAAATCTAGAGTTGTGTGCAAACTATACAAATATATATTCCCAAGTATCACGATCCCTACAAACGCGAGAGTGGTTATTTTAAAATAAATTTCCCTAGCCGCTATTATTAAATCATTCAGAAGTTCTTTATTTATTTCTTCATCTTTGCATTCTGGTGTTTTATTATAAGTTATATCTTTGGCCCCAGAATATACATAAGATATAAACCTTGAAACTGTAGGTAACAGACCAAATTCTAAAAGCTGTACCAGTCCTGCAAGAGCAACAAAAACATACCATAACCCTATTTCTTCTTGCCCTAAATATCTAAGAATAAAGGGCAATAGTAGTAAACTGGATGCAATGCTCAAGAATTGAGAGAGGTATCCCCATAATACATCCTTTTTTCTAACTGCATGTTTCATGATTTAATTTGTAGTTCATTTTTGAATAATTGAATCATGTCTGACAAATCAGACAGAACAGATCGAGGTTTGTATTCAGGAATCAATTTATTTAGCAATGAAATATCTGTAATAGGGAATACCTCTTTTGTCGCATTATTTTCATGCCAATTCACAACGCAATTTGTGTTTTGAATAAGCACGCTAGCGATCTGTTCTGATGATGTATTAATTCCTGAGGCAATGTTAATTATTTCTCCTTCAGCTTCTTTGTTATTACTCAACTTTATTACACTTTCCGCTACATCAGTAACTGAGACATAATCTTTTTCATAATTTTTATCAACGTACATATCAATGCGTCCGTTGATTATTGCATTACGTGTTATAGAAGGCAAAAACAAGGGACTTTTTAGTGCTACCCCATAAACATTACTTGGGCGCACGATAGTAAATGGCTTACCACTTTTAAAGCATAATTCTTCCGCGACTAATTTTGTTAGATTAAAGAGACGGCGATTATCATCCTGCCTGATTATCAGATCGCTTGTTTCAGAGCTTTCATCCCCATTCATATATAATCTCGTGGAAGAAACATATATTAAGCGGTCAAAGTTAGCATTCTGGAGAAGTTCAGAGAGTAATAAGCAATTAGCAGTCAGGACATCAAATGGTTTTAGTTGGCAATCGCCATTGCCTGCGCAATAAATCAAGGTGCCAAGTTTTTTTGAAAAAATATTTGGATCGTTCCGTTCAGGAATCCACACATCTTTGTGCAAAGAATGTAGATGTCTTACTATTTCACTTCCAATGAAGCCATTCCCGCCGACTACTGTATAAATACTCATTTACTTTCCAAATTTCAATTGCTTACGAACGTCTTCCAATGAAGGAAGCTCCTTATCTTTTAAAGACAAATTTGGCTCAGAAATCGGCCAATTGATATTTATAGAATTATCATTCCAAATAATTCCTCCTTCATCCGTAGGATCATAAAAATCCGTACATTTATACTGAAAATCAGCAATGTCACTCAAAACGCAAAATCCATGGGCAAACCCAGGTGGGATATAAAACTGGAGCCTATTATCACCAGAAAGAATAATAGATTCATACTGACCAAAAGTTGGGGAGTCTTCACGTAGATCTACCGCTACATCGAACACTGTACCAGCGGTGACCGTTACCAATTTACCTTGCGGCTTTCTTTTTTGAAAATGTAAACCACGGAGCACATTACCTGTGGAACGGGAGCGATTGTCCTGAACAAAACTCTCTTTAATTCCAGCGTTTTTATAGCGTTGCTCGTGATATGTCTCATAAAAAAAACCACGTTCATCACCAAACACTTTTGGTTCAATTATTAAAAGACCATCTAATTTAGTTTTTATGATATTCATTTATTCAAAATACTCTTACTTGATAAGGCTTAATAAATAATTCCCGTAACCTGTTTTAGAAAGTGAACTCCCTATCGACTTAATATCTTCTTTACTCAGCCAGCCTTGATTATAAGCAATTTCTTCGAGACAAGCGATCTTGAATCCCTGTCGCTTCTCGACAGTTTGCACAAATTGCGAAGCTTCAAGAAGAGAATCATGTGTTCCAGTATCAAGCCATGCAAATCCACGTCCTAATTGCTCAACCTTTAAAGCCCCCTGGTTGAGATATTCTTGGTTAATACTCGTTATTTCTAACTCACCCCTATCAGACGGTTTCACTTTTTTTGCTATTTCAACTACCTGATTATCATAAAAGTACAGCCCCGTAACGGCCCAATTTGATTTCGGATGCTTCGGTTTTTCTTCGATGGAAATAGCATTGAAGTTATCATCAAATTCGACTACGCCGAATCTTTCAGGATCCATTACTTTATAACCGAACACCGTGGCGCCGCTCAAATTATCTACTGCATGCCGCAATTGTTTTCCAAATGCCTGACCAAAAAAGATATTATCCCCCAGGACTAAACATACTTTATCATTCGCAATAAACTCTTCTCCGAGGATAAACGCCTGCGCGAGCCCATCTGGTGAAGGTTGAACTTTATAACTAAGATTAATGCCTAAACGAGCACCATTTCCTAAGAGACGTTTGAAGCTATCACAATCTTCGGGAGTTGTGATAATAAGGATATCCCTGATACCAGCTAACATTAGCACTGAAAGCGGATAATAAATCATTGGCTTGTCATAAATCGGTAATAACTGTTTAGAGGTTCCCAATGTGATTGGATGCAAACGTGAACCTGAACCACCGGCTAAAATAATGCCTTTCATTTATTATTATCTCCATACTGTGCTGAAAGCCATGAAGCATATGCTCCACTTTTAACATTACTCACCCACTGCTCATTGGCCAAATACCATTCCACCGTCTTACGAATGCCACTTTCAAAGGTCTCCTGTGGCGTCCACCCCAACTCAACACCAATTTTATGTGCATCAATGGCGTATCGACGGTCATGACCCGGACGGTCAGCAACATACGTAATCTGATCGCGATAAGAGCCCTCTTTCGGCACAATCTCATCAAGCAGATCGCAAATCGTATGGACTACGTCCAGGTTCTGCTTCTCGTTATGCCCACCGATATTGTATGTCTCGCCCGGTTTCCCCTGAGTAACAACGGTATAGAGTGCGCGCGCGTGATCTTCTACATACAGCCAGTCACGAATCTGGTCACCCTTGCCGTAAATAGGCAGAGCTTTTCCGACCAGCGCATTCAGGATAACCAGTGGGATCAGTTTTTCCGGGAAATGGTACGGGCCGTAGTTATTCGAACAGTTGGTGACGATAGTCGGGAAACCGTAAGTACGCAGCCAGGCACGAACCAAATGGTCGCTGGAGGCTTTCGACGCCGAATACGGGCTGCTAGGCGCATAAGCTGTGGTTTCAGTGAAGAGCGGCAGCTCAGCTGATGCCGGGTGCTCATCAGGATGCGGCAAATCACCATACACTTCGTCGGTTGAGATGTGGTGGAAACGAAACGCTTTCTTCGCCTGTTCATCCAACGTTGACCAGTACGCACGAGCGGCTTCCAGCAGTACATAAGTGCCGACGATATTGGTTTCGATAAACGCAGCCGGGCCAGTAATAGAACGATCGACGTGACTTTCGGCGGCCAGGTGCATCACCGCATCAGGCTTATGTTTTGCGAAAATGCGATCCATGGCGTCTTTATCGCAAATATCCGCATGCTCAAAAGCATATCGATCGCTGTCGCTTACTTCACTAAGCGACTCAAGGTTGCCGGCATAGGTCAGCTTATCCACATTGACGACGTCGTCCTGGGTATTTTTAATAATATGTCGTACAACCGCTGAGCCGATAAAGCCGGCCCCGCCCGTCACAAGAATTTTCACGTTATCTGTTCCGTCTAGTATATGTCTGGATACTGGCGTTCTGAAACCTGAGCATTTATTGACGGTTTCAGAAATTGAGCACGCTACCGCCCCTGGCTTAACAGCTACCAGTGCACTGAGCGATCTCCGATTAAATGATTTTTTTGTCTGGATCCAGACAAAAAACTGGCGTTAATTGTCGTCCTAAACGACCTCAGAAACAAGCACAAATCGCTACAAAGCGATCCAGATTTAGACCCTGTAACTCTATGTAATCATAGGATTAATAATAAAAAACGGCAGTCATCATTTTGGCTATATTTCAATACACCAAAATAATGACTGCCGCTTGTTCAAGACGTTGCAGGAATATCAGTCGTTTGCGAGCAACTTCTCAATACGGGTTCTGAACTTCGCCCCTTCCTTCAGGTTACGCAGTCCATAGTTCACGAACGCCTGCATATACCCCATTTTCTTACCGCAGTCGTAGCTGTCGCCGGTCATCAGCATAGCGTCTACGGACTGTTTTTTCGCCAGTTCGGCAATCGCGTCAGTCAGCTGAATACGATCCCAGGCGCCTGGCTCAGTTTTTTCCAGCTCTGCCCAGATATCGGCGTTCAGAACATAACGGCCAACCGCCATCAGGTCTGAGTCCAGTGTCTGTGGTTGATCCGGTTTTTCGATGAACTCAACGATGCGGCTCACCTGCCCTTCCGTTTCCAGCGGTTCTTTAGTCTGGATAACGGAGTACTCGGAGAGATCGCCCTTCATGCGTTTCGCCAGCACCTGGCTACGGCCGGTTTCATTGAAACGCGCCACCATTGCCGCCAGGTTGTAACGCAGCGGATCGGCAGAAGCGGTATCGATGATGATGTCCGGAAGAACAACAATGAATGGGTTATCACCCACAACCGGACGAGCACACAGGATAGAGTGTCCCAGGCCCAGCGGCTGCGCCTGACGCACGTTCATGATGGTCACGCCCGGCGGGCAAATAGACTGCACTTCCGCCAGCAGCTGGCGTTTGACGCGCTGCTCAAGCAACGCTTCGAGTTCGTAAGAGGTGTCGAAGTGGTTTTCTACCGCATTCTTGGAGGAGTGCGTAACCAGGACGATTTCTTTGATCCCTGCAGCAACAATCTCATCGACAATGTACTGAATCATTGGCTTGTCGACGATCGGCAGCATCTCTTTAGGAATGGCTTTTGTGGCTGGCAGCATATGCATGCCCAGGCCTGCTACCGGAATGACTGCTTTCAAATTAATCATTATTTCTTCCACCTTAAAATGGTTGACGAATTATAGCTCTTAAACCTGTTTTCGCCAGCATGATTTGCCGTAATCCTTGGGCAATGTTACGCCTTAGCATCACAAATTTCTGTAGTTGTAATCTGATTAGATCGCGCTTTTATGCCAGGAATAGTCTCAAAACTGATGATTGTCGATTATCTGTGCGGAAGCGCAAAGTTAAGCCTTTCCACATTCACCACCTGCTGGTCGACCCGGTCAATATCGACCGAGCTTTGCCCCTTCTCATTCACTGCTTTTATGTTCGCCAGCGACAGCAACGTCTCGTCTTTCGCCATGAATTTACCCCGCACATCCTTACGCAGGTCGAAGTTAATCTTCAGGGCGGGCCCCACAGCGGCTTCCTGCATCACATTGATATTGCGTAAAAAAAGATGTTGCGGCTTGTTGTGCAGCTCAAGCGTTGCACGCTGCATTTCCACGTTGGTTATCGCCACAAACGAGGTGGCGTTACCGGATGAAATCTGTATTCCGCGCAATTTATACGCAAGCTGACGATTATCGAGATGAATATTGTTGAGCTTGAAGTTCTGCGGGATGGACAAATAATCGCCTTTTATCACCCCATAGCCGATTAACATTCCCGCACTGTTCACCATATCGACATTATCAATAATGAAATTATCGCAGCCATAAATGGCCACCGTGGCGTTGTCTATACCCGCCTTTTTACTGAAATCGGGGGTAATATTTTTGGCCTTGATATTGCGAATAACAAAATGTTTACCGTTTTCAACGTGCACCAGCTGGCGACAGTTGCTGCCGGTGATGTTTGCCACCACGAAGTTCTTGACGGTTTGCTTCTCCGGATAGTCGTTATCGTAGGTGCTGCCGGCGAGGCCAATGCCGATGCCCCAGTTGATCTTGCCGTTGGTGCAGTTGATGTTGTCGATGACATGGTCAGAGATCAGGATATTGCGATCGTTGATGGCGACGTTCCACTCGATCGCATCCCCCTGGAGATGGCTAAATTTGCTGTTGGTGATGCGGGCACCGTCAACCTGGTTGTGGAAACCCTGGCGCAGGATGGCGTAGTTGGCCTGGCTTACGCTGATGTTATCAATCAGCAGGTTGCGCATCACGCTCGGTTTCTTGCCGCCGATGTAGATCTGCGTCACCGGGCCAAAACCGCTCATGGCCAGCCCTTTGATGACGCAGTCAGAGCCGCGAACGTCGAGCGTAATGTTCTCCGTGCGGCCAGCACCTTCGCCTATCACTTTACTGCCTTCCTGCAGAACAAAGCGGCCGCGCCCGTTGCCGGTTAACGCCCCGCGGATCAGCAGCGTTTTACCGTCGGGAATGAAAATACCGGTATTGATGTTTTCGCAGGTAAGCCCGGCCGGGACCACGACGGTGTCGCCGTCATTAAACGCCTGCTTAAAGGCGGCGATCCAGTCGTTGTTATTGTACTGATTAACAAAGACCGTTCTGCCGCTTGCCGCCCGCGCGATGCGTGACGACAGCAGCGGCGTGGCCGCCAGAACGGAGAGAGAAGAGACAAAGGTGCGTCGGGTAATCTTTTTCAGCATACATCCTCGGCGTTACAACGTTTGCAGCAGGCTCGCTAACTGGCGGTTAATCACCTGCTGGTTAAAATCGGTTTCCACTTTTTGTCGGGCGTTCTGGAGCACGGGCTCCAGCGCCTGCTGGTCAATATCGCTGAAGGCTGCTAATCGGTCCGCAAGGGCCATCGCGTTATTCTCCGGCACCAGCCAGCCGGAATGGTCAGACTTAATCAGCTCCGGGATCCCGCTGTGCAGGGTTGATACCACCGGAATACCTACGGCCATCGCCTCCATCAGCGCCACCGGAATGCCTTCCATATCGCCATCGGCGCCCGTCACTGAAGGCAGCAGAAAGACATCCGCCTCGTCGAGCATGGCCTTGACCTCGTGGCTCGGCTTGAAGCCCGGCATTTCTACGACATCCTCCAGCTGATACTGTTCGATAAGCGTGCGCAGACGACGCTCCCACGGCCCAATGCCGAGAATGCGATAGTGGAAATCCACCCCGCGCGCTTTCAGCTGGCGGCAGGCTTCAATAGCCACATGGAGGCCTTTCTTCTCGGTCAGGCGAGCAACGGAGATGATCTGCAGCGGTTTTCCCGGCACCTTTACAGGACGGCGAGTGAAGCGCGTTAAGTCCACGCCCATACGCGAAACGGCAATTTTCTCTCCCGGGCAGCCCATGTTTTTCAGGCGTCCGGCCCACAGGTCACTGATAGGCAGCATCATGTCACCGCGTCTGAACAGCTGCTGATACTCCGGCGTGTAGTGGTTCAGCACTTCGCGGCTGGAGATATCGATACCGTGGAAGATGGTCGCAATTTTGCCGTCAATCACGCCCAGTTCGCGCAGCTTCGCGGCGGTGACGCCCGCCGGGCCAAAGTGGGCGATAAACACGTCGGCACGATACGGCTGCGCGGTTTGCCCGCAGATGGCCGACAGGATCAGATTGCGGGATTCGGAACCATAGCGGGAAACATTCAGCGCCCGCCACGTCGACGCGCGGTGGATCCCGCGCAAGGTCTGGCTGGCCCGGTGGCGCAGCTTGCTCAGCCTCCCGGACGGCTCATCCTGCAGCCAGCGGGTTTTCGCCTCCAGCCCATACTGGGTATACGCCGCATGGGTATTTTTGGTATCGCCCTTTTGCAGGGCGATAATCTCCACGTCATATCCCATATCGATAAACGCGGTGATTTGGTTCAGGACAAACGTTTCAGACGACAGCGGAAATTTCAGTAAGAAGAAACCAACCTTCATTTCCCCTCCCGTAAGCGGTCAAGTACCGATTTCACCATCCCAATGCCCTTCTCGCGCTCGGCTTTCACCGCCACCGCCAGGCGTTCATTGATCGCAGGCAGCTGGCCGAGCGTGTCGCCCACCATCGCACCGAGCGAACCATCGAGCAGATGACGGATATCCACGGCCATTTCCGGCATACCGAGCTGCTGCATGATGCCTGCTGATTTGTGTTCGTAGTTGATGGCAATGGCCGGCGTGCCAAAGTTCATGGAGATAATGGCGGAGTGCAGGCGCGTGCCGACGGTCAGGTCGCAGGCGGAGAGCAGCTTGCCCATCTCCAGATCGTTAAGTTCGTCCATTACCACGTGATAGCGCGACGGATCGTTAACCAAATTGCGCAGGTTCAGCGCCACCATACGGTCGTCTTTGTTGTAGCTGTCGATGCCCGTGCAGGTGGAGAGCGCCAGCACCTGGTACCCGCTGTCCAGCACGCGGTTCACCACGTCGGCGAAGGCTTTCTCATACGCCGCCTGGGTCGTACCTAAACGCTTATCGAAGGGCGCCAGCTCGCGCAGGGTGATTGCGACGGTTTTCTGTTTCGCCGCCACGTCGAGCCAGTGCTGCACCGCGTAGCTCGGCTGGAAGCTGTCGTCCTGGTGATCCACCAGCCACGCGGTGTCCACGCCGTGCTCAACTTTTGAGGTGTCAATTTCGCTGCGCTTCATCATGTCGAGGCTGACCGACTCGCGCAGGATCAGCGCGTCGCAGTGGCCGAACACGTAGTTTGCGAGCTGGTTAAACTGCGGATCCTGGAATGGCCCCACGCTGTGGCCAATCATAAACAGCGGCTTTTTCGCCATAAAGGTGCAGAGCGCATGCTCAAACTGCGGCACGCCGTAGAGATCGACGAAGAACGAACCGCCGACCTGGATAATGGCGTCATAGCCGGACAGCAGACGGACAAAATCGGTAAAGCCCTGCGCGATAGCGATATTGCGCAGCTTGCCGGTATCGGTCACGCGGGAAAGCAGCACCTGGTGCTGGTAGCGACGACGCAGCACTTTCTTCACCCGACCCATCACGCCCGCGGCGTTGTTATGCTGTTTCATCTGGCTGTAGAGCGGGTCGCCCATCACCGGGCGGTTCAGTAACCAGGATGAGCTGACCGGATAACGGCTCATCACGTCCACTTCGGTCTCAGGCTTAAGGGTGTTAATTGCATCCAGTAAACCGCGCAGGATGGCGCTGTCGCCACGGTTGCCGCAGGTATGGTTGCCAAGAATTAATAATTTCATAATGGCCTCTTAAATAACTAGCCTGCGCGAAGCAGCGTTTTCATTTTTTCGTTACGGCAAAACTGGCGCTTCATCTCCACCACCAGCGCATTGCGTGACAGCACAATCATCACGCCAAATGCCAGCGCGCCCGCGGCAACCTGTACCGCCAGCAGCGCGGCCAGCGGCAGGTGACCGCTGAGGATGATGCCCAGGCCGTAGCTCACCGCCAGGGTCGGCAACGAGAGATAGAACGGCAGCCACAGGCTCAGGATGTACTGACGGTAGCTGGAGCCCAGCACCGGCTTGATCATGATGAAGTAGCTCAGAACGGTATTGATTATCTGCACCAGCAGGAAGCCCAGCGTGACGCCGATGGCGCCTGCCATATGCCCACCGACGATAATCGCCGGAATAAACAGGAAAGTTTTGAACACGTTGAACTTAAAGCTAATATCGACGCGCGCTTTTGCCATCAGCAGGGAACCAATCGGATTCCCCACGGAGCGCAGCAGCCCCACCACGCACAGCAGCTGCAGGATCGGGATGATGCCGTTCCACTTCTCGCCAAACACCAGCGGCACGAAGTTGCTGGAAACCACCATCAGCCCAAGCAGCACCGGGAAGTTGATGATCCCCACCACGGAAAGCAGCTTGTAGAAGTTAACGCGCAGCTTCTCCGTGTCGTCCTGAATCTTGGCGAACGCCGGGAACAGGACGCGGGTGATGATCGGGTTCAGCTTCATCGGCGGCACCACCGCGACGTTGTAGGCCAGGTTGTAGCCCCCCGCCACGCTCGCGCCCAGAATGCGCGCCAGCACCAGCGTCGACAGGTTGGTATTCACATAGTTAATGATGCTGTCCGCCGTCAGCCACGCGCCAAAGCGCAGGTTGGACGAGACGGACGCGAGAGAGAAATGCAGCCCGGGACGGTAGATCTTGCGGCCAAAGTAGCCGAACAGCAGCGTACGCACGGCAGAGTTAACCAGGTATCCGAGGATAGCGGTCATCGCCAGCGGCCAGAAATGAGCGCTCACCACGGTGAAGGTAAAGCCCGCCAGCACCGCGCTGGTCTCGATCATGCCGATCTTGTTGAACTCCAGCTCTTTCTGCATCAGCGCTCGGAACTGCTGCCCGTGCGGGATCACCACGAAAGCAAACGACAGCGTGCGCATCAGTGGAGCCAGATCCGGGTTATGCAGCACGCTGGCGATGGTATCGCTCAGCAGGAACACCAGCACGAACACGAAAATCCCCAGCCCCACGTTCAGCCAGTAGAGCGTAGTCAGCTCAAGATGGCTGATCTCTTTGCGCTGGATAATCGAGTTGGCGATACCAAAATCAGACAGCGTATCGGCCAGCGCAATAATCACCAGCGAGACGGTCAGCAGGCCGAACTGGTGATTATCAATAATGCGCGCCAGCACGGTCATCTGCACCAGACCGAGGCCAATGATGACGATGGTCGCCATCGCTGACCACTTCGCCCCGCTGATGGTTTTTTCACGTAAGCTCATCTTAGTACGCCGCTTTGTTCACGAAACCTTTGAAGATGGTCAGAAAAACAATCTTGATATCGAACCAGATACTCCATTCACGGATGTACTCCAGATCGAATTCGATACGTTTTTCCATTTTTTCCAGCGTGTCGGTTTCGCCGCGCCAGCCGTTGATCTGCGCCCAGCCGGTAATGCCCGGCTTCACCTTATGGCGCAGCATGTAGCCTTCAATCAGCGAGCGGTACTGCTCGTTGTGCGCCACCGCGTGGGGACGCGGGCCAACAATCGACATGCCGCCGGTGAAGACGTTGATAAACTGCGGCAGCTCGTCCAGCGAGGTGCGGCGCAGGAAGTTCCCCACGCGGGTGACGCGCGGATCGTTCTGCGTTGCCTGGGTCACCACCTTGTCGTTTTCCATCACCTTCATGGAGCGGAATTTCCACACCATAATCGGCTTACCGTCCATACCGTAGCGGGTCTGGCGGAAGATAACCGGGCCGGGAGAGCTCAGCTTCACCGCGAGGGCAATGCAGCACAGCACCGGGGAGATGAGCAGTAAAATCAGCGAAGAGAGCACAATATCTTCCGCGCGCTTCAGCACGCGGTTAATGCCCGACAGCGGGGTGTCGTACAGCGGTACCACCGGCACGCCGTTCACTTCTTCAATGCGTGAATGGAGGATGTTGAAGGTAAAGACGTCCGGGATCAGGATCACCGAACAGGTGGTGTCCGCCAGCTCGCGCATCAGTTGCTTAATGCGGGATTCGTCTCTCATCTGCATAGCGATGTAGACGTTGTGAATTTTACCGGCTTTCGCGTCTTCAATAAGCTGTTCGTAATTGCCCGCCCAGTCCGACGGCACGCCGCCCGGCTTCGCGTCGTGGTAAATCCCGACCACTTCAAACCCTAACCACGGCTCTTTGCGGAAGCTGTCGAGCAGAACCTTACCAACCGGCAGATCGCCCGCTACCGCAACGAAGCGACGGTTATAACCGCGGTTACGCAGCCAGCCCGCGCCGAAGCGGATCAGGGAACGGCACACCACCATGCCGACGCTGGTGATCAAATACCAGCAGAGATAGGTGACGAGGCGATTATCAAAATCATGGCTGAAGGCCACCAGGCCTGCGCTGAAGATCAGACTCAGGGTCCAGTTCTGCAGCAACAGCATCAGTTCAGTGGTCATTTTCACGCCGCGCCACGAGCGGTAGAAATCGGTCATCCCGCCGATCATCTGAAACACGACCAGCGCAATGAGTGCCATCAGCAGATGCATATATAAGAACGGCAGCCCGCCGATCCGACACACCGCCCACAATCCACCGACCATGATGGTGATATCAGAAAAACGCTGCACCATAGAGATTAACGATGCATTCGTTCTCGCTCGTTCGCGTTTTTTTAGATTCGTCATCGTTGTTCCTGTATTCGGTTCCCCCTCCCGCCGGGAGGGGCAATTGTTACTGATTCAACAGCGCCAGAATGTCCTTCGTTCGGGCTTCCATCAGCGCCGTGTCAGCACGGGACTCCACGTTCAGGCGCACCACCGGCTCGGTGTTGGACGAGCGCAGGTTGAAGCGCCACTGCGGGAACGCCATGCTGATGCCGTCCGTACGGTCAATTTCCAGCGCGTGGATCGCAAAGTGCTGCTCCACGCGGGCAATGGCCTCGGCCGGCTGCGCCAGCTTGCTGTTGATC